>JAJFGN010000041.1 GCA_021776115.1 Kiloniellaceae bacterium
GCGCGCAGCGGCCCTCGATCTCCTTCTTCTTGCCCGCGCCGTCGATCACCGTGGTCTCTTCCTTGGTGATGACCACCTTCTTGGCCCGGCCCAGCATGTCCGTCGTTACCGACTCGAGCTTGATCCCCAGATCCTCGGAGATCACCTGCCCGCCGGTCAGGATCGCCATGTCTTCCAGCATCGCCTTGCGGCGATCGCCGAAGCCCGGCGCCTTGACCGCCGCGACCTTCAGGCCACCGCGCAGCTTGTTGACCACCAGGGTCGCCAGGGCCTCACCCTCGACATCCTCGGCGATAATGAGCAACGGCTTACCCGACTGTACCACCGCCTCAAGAAGCGGCAGCATGGCCTGCAGGCCCGACAGCTTCTTCTCGTGGAAGAGGATGAAGGGGTCCTCCATCTCGGTCAGCATCTTGTCGGCATTGGTAATGAAGTAGGGCGAGAGATAGCCGCGATCGAACTGCATGCCCTCGACGACATCGAGCTCGGTCTCGAGCGACTTGGCCTCCTCGACCGTGATAACGCCCTCGTTGCCGACCTTCTGCATGGCCTTGGCGATCATGTCGCCGATTTCCTTGTCGCCGTTGGCGGAGATGGTGCCGACCTGCGCGACTTCGCCCGAGCTGGAAACCTTCTTGGACTGCTTCTTAAGGTCGTCGATCACGGCCTCGACCGCCAGGTCGACACCGCGCTTCAGATCCATGGGGTTCATGCCGGCGGCCACCGCCTTGGAACCCTCGCGTACAATCGACTGTGCCAGAACCGTCGCCGTCGTGGTGCCGTCGCCGGCGATGTCGTTGGTCTTGGAGGCAACCTCGCGGACCATCTGGGCGCCCATGTTCTCGAACTTGTCGGCAAGTTCGATTTCCTTGGCGACCGTCACGCCGTCCTTGCTGATACGCGGCGCGCCGAAGGCCTTATCGATGACGACGTTGCGGCCCTTGGGGCCAAGCGTCACCTTGACGGCGTCGGCCAGAATGTCGACACCGCGCAGCATCCGCTGCCGGGCGTCGGTGGAAAACTTTACTTCCTTAGCAGCCATAATTCGTTTGCTCCTGCTTCTCTATCGAATCTGCGTTAGGCGGCTTTGCGAGCGGACTTCGCGCTCTTGAGCACACCCATGATGTCGGACTCTTTCATGATCAAGAGCTCGTCGCCGTCCAGCTTGACCTCGGTGCCGGACCATTTGCCGAACAGCACCAAGTCACCGGCCTTGACGTCGAGTGGCACGATCTCGCCCTTTTCATTGCGCGCGCCCGGCCCAACCGCCAGGACTTCGCCCTGCATCGGCTTTTCCTTGGCCGAGTCGGGAATAATGATTCCGCCGGCCGTCTTGGTGTCCTCATCGACCCGGCGGACGACGACACGGTCATGCAATGGCCGAAAGCTCATGGGGTACCTCCTTGTGTGAACAAAGTTAGAACGTTTGGGTTGTTAGCACTCCCGTACAGCGAGTGCCAAACATCCGGCAGGAGATAAGCGTCTTTCCCTATGAGGTCAAGGGGGCGGCTGTGAAAACGGGCCGGAAATTCGGCCCGGAGGGCCAATTTCTTGTGCTGCCAGCCATTGTGGCCATTGCGGCGAAAAGTCGCCCATGCCAGGGTCTGACGGTAAGCTATGCCGCGCCCGACAGGCGCTTTTCCATCGTTGCGGGGGTGCTCCCATGGGTCTTCTAACCACCACAATCGGCGCCTATCCGAAGCCCGATTTCGTCCCGATCCCCGATTGGTTCCGGGCCCCAGCCGGCCCCGATACGACGGATCCGACGCGCGGCTATCTGGAGGCGCTGGCCGCCATGGGCGACGAGGCCGAAGCGCTGTTCGAGCGCGGAGTCCGCCAGGTAGTGGAGGACCAGGTCGGCGCCGGTATCGACATCCCGACCGACGGCGAAGTACGGCGCGAGAACTATATCCACTATCACTGCCGCCACCTCGACGGCGTCGATTTCGATACCCTGACCCCGAAGGATGTGCGCGGCGGCACCTACCGGGCCGATCTGCCCTCGATTACCGGGCCGGTTAAGGCGCGCGACCGCTTCCTGGCGGCGGATTGGAAAACGGCTCAGGCGGTCACCGACCGGCCGGTCAAGATTACCTTGCCCGGCCCCATGACTATCGCCGATACGACGGTCGATTTGTTCTACGACGACCACGCGAAACTGTGCGCCGACTTGGCCGAGGCGCTGAATATAGAGGTGCGCTCCCTAGCGGAGGCCGGTTGTACCTGGATCCAGATCGACGAGCCGGTCTTTGCCCGCAAACCGGACATTGCCTTGCGCTATGGCATCGACAATCTAGAGCGCTGCTTTCACGGTGTGCCAAAGTATGTGGTCCGCACGATGCACATGTGTTGCGGCTACCCAGACCTGATCGACCGGGACGACTACCCCAAGGCCGACCCGGATGCCTACCTGCGCCTGGCCGAAGCGGTTGATCGTTCTTGTGTCGATGTGGTCTCGATCGAGGACGCGCATCGACACAACGATCTGTCGCTACTGGATCTTTTCGCCAACACCAAGGTTATTCTCGGGGTCGTCGCGATTGCCAAAAGCCGTATCGAGCCGGTGGAAGAAATCGCGGCCCGGCTAAGAGCGGCGCTCGCGCATATCGAGCCCGAACGTCTGATCGCCGCCCCTGACTGCGGCCTGGGCATTTTGGGCCGCGATCTGGCGCTCGCGAAGCTGCGTAACCTTTGTATCGCGGCGCACGCCATATAGGGGATAGGGACCGACCCTAGCGCGAGGGGGGCAGGGCGGCGTGGGCTTCTGGGCGGCCCTCACCCGCGGAGCCACCGCGAGCGTCGCAGATGACGAGGTGAAAGCGCGCTTCGCGGCTGGCGTTGATCGCCGTGTGGGTTAGGCGCGCGTCCATTTCGTATAGATACCCGTCCGCGGGAACGTGCCGGAAATGCCCAGTATCGCCGTCCATGAATACCAGGTAGCAGGCCGGATTGGTGACCACCGCATAGTGGTATCGCAAAGAGGCATCCCAGTGGATCGACAGGCTGCTCTTCTTGGGCATCCGCATCAGGCGCGTTCGGCCGAAATCGAACGGCAGCTTGCCGAGCAACTCTTCGATCGCGGTACCGCGAAACTCTGGATTGATGTTTCGGAAGTCGCGCTCTCTCACCCCCTCCGGCAGCCAGCCGACACAATCCTTGAGCGGGTGTTCCGCGCCTGGGCGGGAGGTGACCGAGATGACGTTGTCGTCGTCGAACAAGGGGGTGACGGCCTTCAGGACCTCACGCACCGGCTCCAGGTCCTGATAGACCTGGGTGCGCTGGAGCATGACCGCGCCACCCAAAGGCCGCGTCGTCGCTGCCGCCGTCATTTGGGGCGCCGGAAGACGCGCACCGAGCGTACCGCCCGGTGGTCGTCGACGCCGTAGTCGAGATCGCAGCTCGCGATTGCCGTATAGCGATCCTCGATCAAGGGCGCCATGTTAGCCCAATGCGGGGCAACCATTTCCAGGATTACTATGGCCTCGGGCACGAGCCAGGTCTCGGCGCGATCCAGGATATCGAGCCAATCTTCGAAGCGGCCCTTGCGGCCGTCGCGGGTCCAGGTCCGGCCGATTCCGGCCCAGACCAGGCAGTCGAGTCCGATCCGCGGCGGGCTCCATTCGCGGAAGCTGGCGGCGTGGAAGCTGGCGTTCGGCCAAGCGGCGTACCGGCGTTGGGCGGTGTCGATCGCGGTTGGCGAAATATCGATGCCGACATAAGTCACCTGCCGGTCAAGCTGGCCAAGCAACAGGCCTGTCCCACAACCCACATCCAGGATCCTGCTCAAGCCCAGATGGCGGATATAACCCGCCAACACGCCCATGCGCGGGGCCATATCGAGACCCTCGACAAAGTCGTAAGCGCCTTCCCGATAAGCCTGATCTTGAGTTTGTGCGGAATATCGTAACGTCTGCTGGACGTCGATCGGGCGTTCGCTCTGGACTTGGGCCATCTTGTTTTCCAACGGGGCTGTTTCTTGGCTGTGATTCTTGCCGAGGCCCTCACGTTACCCGAGCCGCGAGCCTTGGCAAGCCCTGCACAGGCGAATTGGAATGCTCTTAGCGCTTTGTGTTCAGGCTACGCAGGGCGGCGAAGACTTGCCCAAGCTGCTCCGCTTCAGGCGCGATTCGGCGCAAGGCCCAGCGGACCGCGAAGGCATCGTCGGCAAGGCGCCCAGCCTCGGCCTCGGCGTGCAGATTGAACCCCCCGTTTCGGATCAGGCTGGCCTGATGCTCGAGGCGGGCCGCCAACTCACGTAGACGGTTCAACGCCTGGCGGACCTCCCTTTTCGCGCCGGGTCCGGTCGTCCGGTCAGCTTCGTTGTCAGAGGATAGGCTCATCGGTTCGTCTCCCAGAATGCATGCGTATCGCGCATATTTGGAAGACGGCTGTCAAGCCGATCCCTGTGGGAATTCTAGGTCTGAGCCAAAGGCAGGCAATCCAGGCGTTTGGTGCCTAGCAGGGGCGGATCGACAATACAGGCGCGGCCCAGTCGAGCCGAACATCCTCAATCGGCGGTGCGTTCCAGCTCGACAGGACGAAATGATTGGCGCGGTAACCGCGGCGCAACTCCTTGACCAGTATGGGCCCCTCGTCCGCCACCTTAACAATGCACAAGCGGTTCAGGCAGTCGTCCGACACGCCGTGGTCTTCGCGCCGGTAGAATAGCAGCCAGCCGTCGCGCATCGGGTGCATCGAATCGCCGCGCACGCGCATCGCCACGATGGACGCCTCGCCGACGCCCTCGGGGGCGCTAACCTCTTCTAAACCGCCACCTAAGGCGTGGTCGTCGTAGGAAAAGACCTCTTGTCCGGCGCCGACATAGCCAACCACCGCGACCGTCTCGGCGGGCCGGGTCGAGCCGTGCTCGTCGGTTTCGACGGCGGCCTCGCCATAGCGGAATTGGGCCGGGTGAACTTCCGCCAGTTCGGCCATGCGGCGAATGTGAGGGTCGTCCGGAATCGCGCCGCTTTCCCAACGCGATACGTTCGATTGGTCGACCCCCACCAGCTCGGCGAGCGCGGCCTGCGACAGCCCGAGCGCGCGGCGCAGCGCGCGAATTCGCGCGGCCAATTCCAGGTCTCTTCTCGCGGTTCTGGCCGCGCGTGAGTCGCTATGCATGGCCCGCATTGTCGTGACCGTTTTCCACAAAGTCCAATGCGCTTAACGCATATTATGCTTGACCAAATATGTACAATGCGCATTATGCATGACATGGCAAAAATCGCAAGTCAAACCGGATCGGGTGCGGGCAGGGAGCGGACCGAGGCTCCCGGCTCGCCGTCAGGCCCGCACCGCCGGACCCCGGTGCGCGGACAGATTGAGACCATGTGGCAAGGCGGCATGTCCACGACGGCGATCCGGCGCGCCCTGGGCCTGACCGCCGACGAGGCCCTTGCCGCCGGTATTTTCGCGCCTGCGGCGGTTGGCGGTCGGTGCGGCCCGGCGCGGCAGAGCAGGGGCGGCAGGGCAAGACCGCCCCGCGACCGGCGGCCGAAAGGGACGGGCGAAACCGATCCCGGCGGCGGCGCGGCGCGCGATACCGCGCAATCCTCGCAGGCGCAATCCTCGCAGGCGGGGCCGGCCATGATCGGTGTCTTGAACGCGGTGGCGCAGGTGTCCAAGGTCCCGGCGGCCCGCTTGCTTGGGTCCGGGCAAGAGCGCCGCCAGGTCCGGCCCCGGCACTTGGCGATGTACTTGCTGCGCGAGCTGTGCGCGGGCGCGTCCTTGCCCGCGATCGGCCATTTCCTGGGGCGCGACCATACGACGGTGCTTTACGGGTGCCGCCGGGCCGAGGACTTGCTCGCGCGCGACGCCGGCTTCCGCTCTTGGCGCGACGGCGCGCTTTATCTTCTTAAGAAAGACCCCGACGGCGGCTCGCCCGCGCAACGGCCGGTCCTGCAGTGACCAAGCGCCGGGACAGGCCCTCGCTCCCCCGGCGCCCCGCGCCGCGTGAGGGCAGCGGCGCCGACACCGGACCGCCCGAGCGCTACCGCCACGGCGACATCATCCAAAGCGAGCCGGGCGACGAGGCCGGGGTCCAGTTTCGCCGGGTCATGACCCAAAGCGTCTTGGACCGCCATCTGGCGCGGGACCAAATCAGCCAGCGCGAGTTCGATGCCGGCCTGAAGCTGTACCGCCTGTGGCGCGCCTCGGGGGCAAGCCCGCGCGTGATCGCGAGTTATGCGCAACGGGTTCAAGGCGCGCGCGACATCACCGACCGTCAGGCGGTCCTGCGCAGCGGCGTCACCGCGGTGCTGCGCCGGATGGGGCCCTTGTCCGGCATCCTGGTTCATGTCTGCCTGTGCGACGAGGCCGCGCGCGATTGGGCCAAGGCGCGCGGCCACGCGCCGCAGAGCGGTGTCGTCGTGTTACGCCTGGCGCTCGACGCGCTGGCCGATCATTGGCGGCTTTAGGCGAGTGAGGTGGAATTGAGGTTCCCGGGCCTAAGGCCTCTCCGCCCTTCTGCCCTCTCCCGCCGGGAGAGGGAGGGCCCCGCGAAGCGGGAGGGTGAGGGGGCTTCGGTTCGTGTGGCATGGATCGCTGTGGGTTCAGCGAACGCGCCGCCATCGACGGCGTAAGAAAACACCTGCCCCTCACCCTGACCCTCTCCCGCAGGGAGAGGGAAAAAAGAAGTGGCGGTTTTAGCCGCGTTTCGCGCCCGGCACGTTGCAGTCCCCGCGGGCGTAGGTTTCCTTGACTCGGCACGAGGTGGTGAGCTTGGTCACCAAGCCGCCGGCGCAAGCCTTAAGCGGGGTCCAGGCCTGATATTCACGCACGTTACCGAATTCAAGGTTCGCGATGTCGGTGACGTACTTGGTTTGGGCAATGGCGCCGGCGTCCAGACCCAGGCTTTGCAGGTGTTGTTCGACGGCGGCGACGCATTGCCGGTTCGCGGCGGCGGCTTGGGTGGCCGCTGTCGATAGGGCGAGAAGAACGGCGGCGGTTAGGCCGGGTGCCTGTCGAATACGATTGCGTGGCGACGTCATCGGTTTTCCTTTCAGAATAGAGGTTGCGTCACTCTCCCTACGACCAAACTGGGCGCGATCCGCGGCGGACGGCAATCAAAGCCGATCACATGTTCGTGCAATACCAAAACACGAAAGCCGAGACTCCTGGCCCATCCTTCGAGACGCGTTCTTCTACCGCTCCTCAGGATGAGGGTGGTGTTCCATATCGAGATATGACCTCATGCTGAGGCGGCCGCGAGAGCGGCCGTCTCGAAGCACGGCGGCTGGATCGCAGATTCCGAGACTCGGTATAAGGCGCCAGTCAAAGAAGGGGCGCGGACCCGTGACAACCCTGTTAAGCGGGCGTTAACCACGCTCTGCGCAGGTTATGCCCGTGGCGGTTCGCGGGGCCGGGATCGGTTAGGGCCGCCAGACCGTTTTCCGTGAGATCAGAAGCAAGGTAGGGCGCTCATGTTCGGTAAAGACAGCAAGACAACCACCACGACTCCCGCGCCGTCGGCCGCGCTATCGAGCGCGACGCCGGCCAAGGCCGGGAGCAATGTTCCCTCCATCATCTCCGCCGATCTGAAAATCGTCGGCAATCTGAAGAGCAGCGGGGACCTACAGATCGACGGCACGATCGAGGGCGATATCGACAGCCGGCTTTTGATCGTCGGCCCTGGGGCCCGCATCGAAGGCTCGATCGTCGCCGAGACGGTCCGGGTTTCCGGCACCGTGCACGGGCAGATCAAGGCCAAGACGGTGGCGATGGACAAGACCGCCAAGGTGGTCGGCGACGTGGTGCACGAAAACCTGACCATGGAAGCGGGCGCGTTTCTGGAAGGCGGCGTGCGCCGGATCGAAAAGGCCGACCCCCGCGCCAGCATCTCGCCCCTGCACCCCACGGGCGTCAGCAACGGGCAGGCCGGCGCCAGCCAAAGCGACTCGCAACGCTCCTCGGTACTCTAGACGGCCCGCGCATCATCCACGCGGTTCACGACGGCTCAGGTTTCCTAACCCCAGGGTTTTTTAACAGGGCCTTGCTTCCCGGCATAACGCCGGGGTGCTAAACAAGACCAGGCTCGCTGAAAGCGTGAGCAGACGAAGCCCGCCCGGGGAAAACCGGGGCGGGTTTTTTCGTTGGGGGGTGGGGGGCTATGGCCGAAACCGCTAAACAAGCCGGCTTTTTAGCCAAATGCGATGCGCGCGGCCGCCACGGTCTTAGCCGCGAGTAAACGATTTACGTCGAGAATCGCTAGGACTTCGCCGCCAACGTCCGGCGCGGAAAGGATCGGCTATGGCGGAAATTTCTAAGTTTAGACACCGGCGGCGCGAAAACTCCAAAGTGCATGGCGCGCAGCCGCAACTGCCCGTGCTGCCGTGGCTATCCACGGCGGTCCTGATCGGATTGGCGGCCGCCTGGTTCTTCCCGTACGGCCTGGGCCGGGAAGTCGTCGCCGGCTTCGGCGACTTCCAGTATTGCGCCAGCGCGCAACAGCAGAACTGCGTCATCGATGGCGACACCGTCCGTTACAATGGGCTGAGCATCCGGCTCGAAGACATCGACGCGCCCGAGACGCGCAAATACAAATGCGCGTCCGAGGCGGCCCTGGGACGGCGCGCGACACAACGGCTCCGGGAGTTGATGAACGCGGGGCCTTTCCAGGTGGTTTATACCGGCGGCCGGGACGAGGACCGCTATGGGCGCAAGCTCCGGGTCATCGAACGCGACGGGCGCTCCTTCGGCGCCACCCTGGTCGCCGAGGGCCTGGCCCGGCCCTGGGACGGCGCCCGGCGTAGCTGGTGCGGATGAGGTCGGGCTAAATCAAGACCAGGCTCGCTCGCTTTCGCCGGCCGCTAGCGCGAACAGAAAACCCGCCCGGGGAAAACCGGGGCGGGTTTTTTCTTTGGGGGGTTGTAGTTGTGATAGGCGATCCGGCTAACCCTCGCGAGGGTGCCGCCGTTCGCGCGCTAATGGGGTCCGCGAAAGGTCCGTTTGGCCGGCTAGGTTATGGGCTCATACACGGATGTTGTGAGCTACTCCCCGGAAATCGGACAGTGACGTAAGCTAGGAATTCGGTGTCTGCTGGTCTTCGACGAGAGGAGATCAGCGATGACGAAACGCAAGCAGCACAAGCCCGAGTTCAAGGCGCGGGTTGCCCTGGAGGCCGAGCGCCGGGCGAAAGAAGAAAGGCCACGTCGGCGAAAAACGGCCGCGCGGCCGACACCCGGTTAGCGCCTGCGCGTCGGGCAAAAAATTTCGGCATCTTCCACAGACCTCCCCCTTCCCGGCGGAACGCTGATGTCGTACCTCTAGGCAGGCTCGGAAATAGAGTCCGCGCTTCGGCCGACGGCGGCCCTCGGCGTCTCCCGTATTGCCAGGTGCGCCCGGCGCGGTCAGACTCGCGCTTCGCGATGCGGCGGGGGAGGGCCGGGTTTATGGAGCATCTGAAGAAAACGATCGAGTTGCTCTATACCGGCGGCAGCCGCAAGGCGGCGTTCTTTCGCTATGCCTTGATCGGCTTCGATCTTTCCACCATCGTTTTCTTCGTCGTCACCACGCCCCTGGCGCCGACGGCGGGCATCTTGCTCGCCGATTTCGCGATCGGGACCGTGATACTGGCCGACTTTCTGGGCCGCCTTTGGATCGCGCCGAACAAGCTTCGCATGCTGAGGCAGATCTACACGATCACCGATATCCTGGTGATTCTCTCGCTTCTGCTGGCTCCTTTGATCAGTCAGAATTTCGCCTTCCTGCGCGTGCTTCGGGCGCTGCGCCTGCTGCACTCCTATCACGTGTTGCGCGACCTGCGGCGCGACACGCCGTTCTTTCGCCGCAACGAGGATGTGATCGTCAGTTCGGTGAACCTGGGCGTGTTCATTTTTCTCATGACCGCGCTCGTCTTCGTGTTTCAGTTCGCCGACAACCCGGATATCGGCAGCTTTATCGACGCGCTTTACTTCACCGTCTCGACCCTGACCACGACCGGCTTCGGCGATATCATCCTGACCGGCAATCTGGGGCGGCTGCTCGCGGTCTTCATCATGGTGGTCGGCGTGGCGTTGTTCCTGCGCCTGGCGCAAACCATCTTCCGGCCGCAGAAGCTGCGCCACACCTGCCCCGAATGCGGGCTGGAGCGCCACGAGCCCGACGCGATTCATTGCAAGCACTGCGGTCACGGCCTGAAAATTCAAACCGAAGGCGCCGGCTAAAACAAAAAAGCCATTCTTCCACAGCGGACCCTCTTCCCAGCGGAACGCTAAACGGCTACTCATAATCAAGCTCGAAAATTGAACGCGCGAACAAGCACCCGCCCGGACCGCCGTGGCGGGTTTTGAATTGCGCACGGCGCTGCGAGCCTTCTTGCCGCGCAGGCTTTGGTGAACCGGATTTGTCCTCGCCCTTCGACAGGCTCAGGGTGAGGACAAATCTTCAAAGTCCCGCCCTCATCCTGAGCTTGTCGAAGGACGAGGGCGCAGGGTGCTGAAAATTCACGGCGGGGCGGGGGCTTGGCGCATGACACCGAAGCAGCGGCGCTTCGCCGAGGAATACATTGTCGATCTGAACGCCACGCGGGCCGCCTTGCGGGCCGGTTATAGTAAGGGCTGCGCCCATACCCACGGCTGGAAGATTTTGCGCCGCCCGGACGTGGCGGCCTTCGTCGCCGACGCGCAGGCGGCGCGCGCCGCGCGCGCCGGCTTGACCGCCGACCGGGTGGTGAACGAACTGACCAAGGTCGCCTTCGGCGACCCGCGCCGGGTCTTCGCCTGGGGGCCGGATGGTTTGGCCTTGCGCGAGTCGGCCGGGTTGAGCGGCGCGGAAGCGGCGCAGGTTTCCGAGATTTCGCAAACCCGCACCGCCGCCGGCGTCACCACGCAGCACATCAAACTGCACGGCAAGGTGCCGGCGTTGATGGCCCTGGCCAAGCACCTGGGCCTGCTCGCCGGCCCGCGCAAGCCGCCCGCCGGTCAAGAGGGCGCGAAGGGGGAGGACCACGACGACGATGACGACGACGACGGCGGAGAGGACCCTCGAGAGATCCTCGCTCGCCGAATTGCTGTCATCGCAGAGCGACTCCGCGCAAACCGCGATCCTGGCGGAGGTGAGCCAGGATAGGGCTCGCGAGCTGCTGTTCGACTGGCCGTTCTGGGCCCGGCCGCAACAACTGCCGCCGCCGGGCGATTGGACGACCTGGCTGGTGCTGGCCGGGCGCGGCTTCGGCAAGACCCGCTGCGGCGCCGAGTGGGTGCGCGCCAGCGTCTGCGGCGCGACTCCCTTGGGCGCCGGGGCGCACCGGCGGGTCGCCCTGGTCGCGGAAACGGCGGCCGACGCGCGCGATATTCTGGTCGAGGGCGAGAGCGGGCTGCTGGCGGTTCACCCGCCGGGGTTCCGGCCCAAGTACGAGCCCTCGAAGCGGCGCCTGACCTGGCCGAACGGCGCCCGCGCCTGGCTTTATAACGCGGTCGAGCCGGATCAGCTGCGCGGGCCGCAGCACGATCTGGCCTGGGCCGACGAACTGGCCAAGTGGCGTTATGCCGGGGCGACCTGGGATCAGCTTCAATTCGGGTTGCGCCTGGGCCCGCGCCCCCGGCAGTGCGTCACCACCACGCCCCGGCCGATCGCGATCCTGAAGACCTTGATCGAGGACCCGGACACGGCGGTCACGCGCGGATCGAGTTACGACAACAAGACCAACCTGGCGCCCGCCTTCATTCAGCGCATCGTGCGCCGTTACGAGGGCACGCGCCTGGGCCGCCAGGAACTGAACGGTGAGATCCTGGAGGACACGCCGGGCGCGCTGTGGAACCGCGCCGCGATCGATCGCCTGCGGCGGCGCGAGGCCGGGGCGCTGACGCGAATCGTGGTCGCGGTCGATCCGGCCGCCGGTTCGGGCGCGCGCAACGACGAGACCGGAATCATCGTCGCCGGGCTGGGCGCCGACGGCCACGGCTACGTGCTGGAGGATCTGTCCCTGCGCGCCAGCCCCTGCGCCTGGGGCCGCGCCGCGGTCAACGCCTATTGGCGCTGGGCCGCGGACCGCATTATCGGCGAGGTGAACAACGGCGGCGAGATGATCGAGCATGTCCTGCGCACCGTCGACCCGAGCGTCAGTTACAAGGCCGTGCGCGCCAGCCGGGGCAAGGCGCTGCGCGCCGAACCCGTGGCCGCGCTCGACGAGCAGGGCCGGGTGCATCACGTCGGCGCTTTCGCCGAGCTGGAGGATCAAATGTGCGCCATGACCGCCGACTTCGACCGCGCCACGGCGGGCTTCAGTCCCGACCGGGTCGACGCCCGGGTCTGGGCGCTGAGCGAACTCATGCTCGCGGCCCCGGCCGGCGAGCCGCGCATCGAGGGGTTGTGACATGGGGGCTGTGACATGGGATTGAGGCGCGCTTGGCAGGCGATCTGGGTCGAAGAAACCAAGGCCTCGGCCACCGGGCCCTTGATCGCGATGCAGAACCCGGGGCGCGCGGTCTGGTCGCCGCGCCGTTTCGACGCCTTCGCGGAGGAGGGCTATCGCCGCAACGTGATCGCCTACCGGGCGGTCAATCAGATCGCGCGCGCCGTGGCTTCGGTCTCCTGGCGCGCCTTCCGGAACAGGGCCGATGGGCGGCGGGCGCTGGAGACCCACCCGATCCTGAGCCTGCTCGCGCGGCCCAATCCGGCGATGGCGCAGAGCGAGTTTATCGAGGCCGTCACCGGCTATCTCCTGATCGCGGGCAACAGCTTTGTCGAGGCGGTCGCGGCCGGCGGTGCTGTCGGCGCCGGGACCCCGCGTGAGCTTTGGCCGCTGAGGCCGGACCGGATGAAGGTGATCGCCGGTAAGACCGGCCTGGCCCAAGGCTACGTTTATAGCCTGGGCGGCGCCGAGCGGCGCTGGGCGGCGGACCCGGTTACCGGCCGTTCCGCGATCCTGCATCTCAAGACCTTTCATCCCTTGGACGATTGGTACGGCCTTAGCCCGATCGAGCCGGCGGCGGCGGCGATCGATCAACGCAACGAATCCGACAAGTGGAACATGGCGCTGCTGCAAAACGGCGCGCGGCCCTCGGGCGCCCTGGTCTATGAGCCCAAGGGCGCCGCCGGGGGCAATCTGAGCGACGAGCAGTTCGCGCGCTTGAAAGACGAAGTCGCGGCGCAATACAGCGGCGCGCGTAACGCCGGCCGGCCCTTGCTGCTGGACGGTGGATTGTCCTGGCAAGAGATGAGCCTCTCGCCCAAGGACATGGATTTTCTGGAATCGCGCCATGCCGCCTCGCGCGATATCGCGCTGGCCTTCGGGGTGCCGCCGCAATTGCTCGGGATTCCGGGCGACAACACCTATTCGAATTACCGCGAGGCGCGCCTGGCCCTATGGGAGGAGACGGTGATCCCCTGGCTCCGCCACCTGCGCGACGAATTCAACGCCTGGCTGGCGCCGCAATTCGATGAGGAGGTGACGCTCGACTTCGATCTGGACGACGCCCCGGCCCTGGCGCCCCGGCGCGAGAAAGTCTGGGCGCGGCTTCAGGCGGCCGATTTCCTGACCCTCAACGAAAAGCGCCGGGCCGCCGGCCTGGGCTCGGTCGAGGGTGGGGACGTGATGGCGGCGCGGCCGCTCAGCGGTAATAGCCGATGAAGTACTCGCTGCCGGGCGTGACGTAACCGCGGCCGTACCCGTCGAAGCACATGGTGCCGCCGAACTGCGCCGGACGGCCGTTGTAATAGCCGGTGCCGGTGGTGGCGCGGCAGTTCCCCAAGACCGGCCGTGGCGGCGCATAATAGACCGGCGCGCGGTACGCCGGCGCGGCGTAGGCCGGCCGGGTCAAGAGATGGCCGAGGACCAGTCCGCCGACCAAGGCGCCGGCGACGACGGCGCCATAGCCGTCGTGACGCCGGCCATAGCGCTTGTGCCCGCCGTATCCGTAGCCCTTGCTGTAGTGCCCGCCATAACCGTGGCCGCGGTGCCCGCGGCCATAGCCGTCGGCCCAGGCCGGGGCGCTGGCGAGCACCAGCACCGTGGCCGAAATCGCCGCGATCAGACGTTTCATCTCGAGCGTCCTCCGTGCAGTTAACAAAAGTACTACGCGGCGGGCCTGCCGGCCATCCCCGCGCTGTTCCGCCGCCAAAAACTGGGAGTCAGGGCCATGGCCGATCGTTCCGCCGCCGGAGCGCCTGAGCGCTTAGACGTGCCGTTCGAGCTGAAATCGCTCGCCACCCGGCGTATGGACGATGGGCTGGAGGTCGGTGTTTTTGAGGGGCTGGCCTCCACCTTCGGCACCCCTGACCGGACCGGGGACGTGATCGAGCCGGGCGCGTTTCGCGACAGCCTGACGCGCGCGCGTCGGGTCAAGATGTTGTGGCAGCACGATCCGCGCGCGCCGATCGGCATTTGGGAGCAAATCGCCGAGACCCCGGCCGGACTGACGGTCAAGGGGCGCCTGGTCCTGGAGGTTCAGCAAGCGCGCGAGGCCCTGGCCCTGTTGCGCGCCGGTGCGGTCGACGCCCTGTCGATCGGGTTTTCGGTGCCTCGGGCGGGCGCCAGCTTCGATCGCGAAAAGTCGTTGCGGCGGCTGACCCAGATCGATCTTTGGGAGGTTTCCATCGTGACCTTCCCCGCCAACCCGGATGCCCGGGTGGCCCGAGTCAAAGCTTGGAATGGCGCCGGGACCGGCCGCCGCTTACCAAGCGAACGGGAATTCGAGCGCTACCTGACGCGGGATGCCGGGTTCACGCGCTCGCAGGCCCGGACCATTGTCGGGTCCGGGTACAAGGCCCTCATGCCTAGGCGGGATGCCGGGCGCGATTCGGCCAAGGACCTCGAGGATCTGGCGGCGCGCTTGCGGCGCGTCGCCGGCCTCGTGGCGGCCGGCTCGCCGGTCTTTCTAGATCGGGCTTAGGTCCGGTTCAGCTTAGCTCAGGCCGGCAGGACGCCGGCCGAATTTTCCAGGCAGGAGGACCTTCATGGATATCGAACAGGTCAAGGATGCGGTCGACGAGTTGGGCCGAACTTGGATCGCCTTTCAAGATGAAAACAATCGCCGGACCGGCAGCGACCAGGCCGCCTTGGTGAAAATGAACGCCCGCATGGATCAGCTCGAGGGCGCCATACGCCGCGCGGAGCGCGGCGCGGTCGCGCCCGTCTCCGGCCCAGCTTACGGCGCCGAGGCAAAAGCCTATTTCGAGTATCTGCGCCACGGCACCCGCGACGAGCCGAATTCGAGCAGCGGATCTTTGACCCGCGAGGAGATGAAAGCCTTGAGTGTCGGCGCCGATCCGACGGCGGGTTACCTGGCGCCGGTCGAATTCGCTCGCGAGATCATTAAGTCCGAGATCGAATTCTCGCCGCTGCGCGCGGTGGCCCGGGTTCGGCAAACCTCCCGCCGGTCACTGCAGATGCCGAAGCGGCGCGGCACTTTCGGCGCGGTTTGGACCGCCGAATCGGCGGTACGTAGCGAAACCGAGGGCCTGACTTACGGGCTCGAGGAATTTCCAACCCACGAGATGTACGCCTTGCTCGACGTCTCCGAGCAGATGATGGAGGATTCGGAATTCAGTCTCGAAGACGAGCTGCAACAGGAATTCTCCGAACAATTCGCTGTCACCGAGGGCGCTGCCTTCGTGACCGGGAACGGTAGCGGCAAGCCCGAGGGCCTTCTTCAAAACACCGATGTCGGCGAGACCGTGAGTGGCAGCGCGGCCAGCATCGCCGATGCCACGGGCCAGGCAAACGGACTGGTCGACCTCTACCACGATCTGAAGACCGGATATGCCTTGCAGGGCTGGTGGTTGCTCAATCGGGCGACCCTGGGCGAAATCCGCAAGATGAAGGACAGCCAGAACAACTATATCTGGCAGCCTGGGCTGGCCAATGGCGTGCCGAACACCATTCTCGGCCAGCCTTATCTCGAGGTGCCCGACATGCCGGACGTGGCGGCCGGCGCCACGCCGATCGTCTTCGGCGACCTCCGCCGTGCCTACACGATCGTCGATCGAATCAGCTTGTCGATCCTGCGCGATCCTTTCACTCAGGCAACCAGCGGCAACGTCCGGTTCATCGCCCGGCGCCGCGTGGGCGGGCAGGTGGTTCTGGGCGAGGCCATTCGCAAGCTCAAAGTCAGCGCCTAAGGAGGGATCGCACATGACCATGCATGACCTAAACAGCAACCTTGCTCCATTTCAGGCCCTTCCGGCGCAGACGATCAATCAGGGAACCGGTGCGCTGGTATCCGGAAATGTCGATCTGGCCGGCTTCAACGCGGCGCAGATCGTCGTCCATTTCGGCACGATCGTCGAAATGGGTGCCTCGCCAACCGGTGCGGCGCAGATCGCCGTCAGACTCGAACACGCCGATGACAACGGCAGCGGCGCCCCAGGCGCCTACGCTAACGTGACCGACGCGGATGTAACCGGCGTAAGCGGCGTCGCCGCCGGCCTTGTCGCGAGCCCAAGCAGCGATCTTGTACCGGCCACCGTCGGTTACGTCGGAGACAAGCGATTCATTCGCGCAACCCTGACTCCGACGGGCCTGACAAGCGGCGGACCGGTGGGCGTAATCGTCAACCGGGGGCACCCTCGGCACGCCCCGGTGTCTTGAACGTTGTCTATCCACTGACCTCCCTGTACCTGCGGCGGGGCTTGGTATTAGGCCCCGCCGACTCTTTCCGGCGCACAGGCATGAACAGAATCTTGGAGCCCGGCCATGGCTGAGGATATCCGACAAAATTTCGGCATCGACACCGCTGTCACGATCACGCTCGACAACCTGGCCAACGGGTCTAGCGCAACGTCCAGCGCGGTGGACCTGGGCAACCCCGGGCCTTTTGCCTTGAGCCTGGAAGCGAAACTCGATGGCTCGGCGGCAGGCAACACCGGCAATGTCGATATCTATGCGCAGTGGTCGAACGAAAACACCGATTTTTCCGATCCGCTTAACGATCTGCTGATTGGCACAGTGACCATGAATGGCACTACCGCGGTCATCAAGGTTTTCGCCGCGCCGGTCCACGCCCGTTACGTGATCATTCGGGCCGAGAATAATTCGGGTGCGGCCCTGGCCGCGACGGGCAACGCCCTGCGTTATGTGCCGGTGAGTGTGGATCAAGTCTAGTGCGCCTGGACCCTACGCACTTCCGCCAAGCGGTCGGTAACAAGGCGCCGCGCTGGCCCTTCGCGCTCGACCGCGCCAGTCCTCTGGCGCGCGAGTTGGCGGCCACCTGGCCTCTGTTCGCCGGTCCCGGCGTGGGCCTTAAAGATCATTCGGGAAATGGCGCGCATCTCGTGTTGGGTGCGGGAACTTTGGAACCCTCCTGGGCCACCCGGCCTGGACTAGATGCACGGGCGCTGGATTTCGACGGCGGTGACGAGGTGCACGTCGCAGCTGGTGACGTGGCGGCGCTCGACATTACGGGCGATAGGATCACTTTATCGGCGTGGATTCGGCCGGACGACACCGGCAACGCCAACGGGCGCCGTATTGTTTCGAAGCGGACCGACTCTGGCGGGTCCGATGTCTACGCGTTGTTCACGATTACCCCAAGCGGCGGTGAAATTTGGTTCCGACTGCGCATCGGTGGGGCCGATCGTAATCTTGTGTTCGCAACGGCGGTCACAACCGGCATCTGGCAGCATTGGGCAGGGACCTACGACGGCACCACCATGCGCCTTTACCGGAACGGCGTCGAAGTCGCGAGCCAGCCGCAAACAGGCAATATCGCCAATTCGGCGCGAGCGGTTCACCTTGGCCACCGTGAAGGCGAAGCCCGGCACTTCGACGGGGCTATTGCGAATGCTGCGATCTGGTCGCGTTGTCTGAGTGCAGCCGAGATTCGCGCGCTATATAATCCGAGCACGCGCTGGGATTTGTGGCGTGAGCTGGCGGTGCCGCGGATCTTTCCAGAGATTGCCGGCGGGGTCACCGCGCGCACGCGCAGCGCCTCACTTGCGGCGGCCTTGCAACGCCAAGTGAGTCTATCGGCCGTGGCCGACGCCGCCTTGCGCGCCGAGGCCGTCTTGACGGCGTTGGCCGATGCGGCATTGCAGCGGGTCGTTCCAAGAAGTGCCGGCCTCGACGCCGCTGCGAAGGCTATCAAGTCGGCCCAAGTCGATCTCGGCGCGGCCTTGAAGCGGTCCCTGGAAGCGACCGCTGCGCTCGACGCGAATTTGACCAGCCAGGGTCTGTCCCAGCGTGTTGCGGGAATCGATGGCGCAATTCAACGGCTCAACGCGCTAAGTGGCGCGCTTGAGGCGGCGCTGCGCGCGTCGATACAAGGTGCGGCCGAGTTAGATGCTTGGCTTGCACTGAACCTCTCGAGAACCGCCGGCCTCAATGCTGTGGCACGGCGCGGTTATCAGCTTTCCGGCACCGCATTGCAGGGCATATTGCGCGCGACACCCGATCGTGCCGCCGCGCTGGACGCGGTCATCGGTCTGGTGATCGCCGCGGCCGCAAGCCGGACGCATAAGGTCGGCGCGCGCGGCCGCAACAGGGTTGCGGGCGGGCAGCGGCGAAGCGTGATTCCATCCGGTAGCAGGAGACACTGATATGGTCGCGAATGTCGTCATCAACGAACACAATGGCGCGGCGCCCGGCGCGAAAAGCGATAAGACCTCTGGTACGATCCGCTTCAAGAACGCCGACGACGCCAGCGTCGATCTGAACAATCCGCTCGTCGTCCCGGGCACCGGGCAGGAATACTCCTTCGAGAAATGGCTACGCCTGGAAATAGCTGGCGGCACCTTCACGCAGATCACCAACTTGCGTGCGTACTCGGATGGCGCCAACGGCTTCGGCGCCGGCGTCAAGCTCTGGTACGCTGTGACCGGCGCTTATGTGCAGCCTGTCGTGCCGAGCGAGGCCACGGACCCACCGCAATCGGTCGCCGCCGGGTCGCCGGTCGAAAACATGCTGGATTTCTTCCTGGCCACGCAAGGCAGTCCCATCGATCTGGACGGGATCAATACGGGGCCATTTGTCGATGGGTCCCCGACCGAAGCGATCGGCGATTTCCTGGTTCTGGTTATGGAGGTCGAGCCGACAGCTAGCAATGGCGTTCTTGCGACGGAAACGCTGACTTTCGCATACGACGAGATATGACGCCTGTGGCCGACGGCGCGCAGACCTTGCCCGAGTTCTCCATCGTCGGCACGGACGGCGAAGAACAACATGCGACCAATGGCCGGGTTACCTTGACGCTCTACCCGGACGGACCTGGTGCGAAGCTACGAAAGCGTAACGCCATCAAGCATGCCTGCACGCCCTGGGCGCGCCGCGAACAATGGCTATATGGCGAGCTCGATGGCGTGCGCTGTTACGTGAAGGACGAGGGCGCACAGATCCATATCGTTGTAACCAAACAGGATCTCTATCCCTGATGCCTTATCGTCTGATAGATCCCGATGAGACGCTCGACTACGCCTGCGACTGGGCCGAATTCCTGGCCGACGGCGGCAGTCCGAGCGACACAATTCAAACCAGTCTCTGGTCGGTCGATCCCAGCGGACCAAGTTTGTCAGGCGCGTCTGTCGCGGGCGCGGTGACGCGTGTTTTCTTGTCTGGCGCGCAAGCCGGTCAAGTTTATCGGCTGACCAACACCGCGACGACCGCCTTGGGACGAACCGCCGAGCGAAGTTGGACCCTGCGATGCGAGAACCGCTGAAACTCGAACTCACGGCGCCGCCCGCGCGGTTGCCGGTCGACCTCAATGAGTTGAGGGCGCAACTGCGCCTGGACGACGATCAGACTGTCGAGGACGCGATCCTGCTTGCGGGTCTGCGCGCCGCGGCGGAGGCCTGCGAGAATTTCACCGGGCGCGCGTTGATCACCCAAACCTGGACATTGTTCCGAAATACCTGGCCGAGCGACGAAGCTAGCGCGCCCTTGCACGAGGGCTGGCGCGAGGGCGCTTTTGAGAGATCGGCCGCGCGCGCGCTGGCCCTGCCGCGGCCGCCCCTGCAATCGGTGGTGCATGTCAAAACCTTCGCGGAAGACGATACGGAAGTTCTGTGGCCGGCGAGCGGGTATTTCGTCGATACAGCGGGGCTCCCTGGCCGCCTGATCGCGCGCACAGGGCAAGCCTTCCCGACGCCGGGACGCGCTGCCAACGGCATTGAGGTTCGCTTCATTGCAGGTCATGGCGACACGCCGGGTGACGTGCCCGTGCAGTTGCGCCAGGGGATCGTCCATCTGGCCGCCTACCTCTTCGAAAATCGTGGGGACACTGCGGCCGAGGCGGCGCTGAGCACATCCGGTGCCGCCGCGCTGTGGCGACCCTTGGCCGTGGCGCGGCTCTAACATGAGTGCAACGAAGATCGGGGCTGGACGGTTGCGCCACCGCTTGGACTTGCAGGCCCGGAGCCCGATAGGCGACGGCGGCGGTGGGCAGATCGGCGACCCCTGGGCGGCCCCGGTTACGGTTGCGACCGTTTGGGGCAACATCACACCGCTTAGAGGCGATGAGCGACTGCGCGCCATGAAGCTGGAAAGCCGCGTCACGCATCGCATCGCGATTCGCTTCCGGCCGGGCGTCACCGCCGACATGCGATTAGCTTTCGGCGCGCGAGTTTTCAATATCCGCACCGTGGTGGATGTCGAAGAGCGCCGCCAGATGCTCGAGCTATTGTGCGATGAAGGGGTGGCCACGTGATACGCCTGCGTGTAACGGCCAAACGTGGAACCCGGCACCGGCTGTCGGTTCGCCAAGAGATCTTGGCGCGGGCGGTTATCGAAAGCGCGGAAGACCTGCGTGACACCGCGCGGGAGTTGGTCGGCGAAACGGGTGGGGCTTCGCGGCCCGGTGAGCCGCCGCGTGTGGATACCGGGCGCCTGCGCGACAGTATTTTCGCCCGCGCGCGCGCCGGCGGTCTTTCGGCGGAAGTCGGGACGGACCTGGACTACGGGGCCCAGTTGGAATTCGGTACCCAGCGGATGGCGGCACGGCCCTGGCTGCATCCGGCCTTCGCGGCCAGCAAAGCCCGGATCAGGGCGCGATTGATGAAGGCGGCCCGCGCCGCCTTGCGTGGCGGCGGCTCGTCCAGGAGCCACTCATGAGCGCCGATTCGCAATGGGCCCTGCAAAGCGCGATCTTCGCCACCCTAAGCGCGGACGCCGGCGTTAAATCCCTGATCGGAGATCCGGCCCGCATCTTCGATCACGTTCCGCCCGAAAGCGTCTTTCCTTACGTGGTCATCGGTGAAGCAAGCTCGGGTCCCTTCGACGCGAAGACCCAAGACGGCATGGAGCAGACCCTGACGCTTCACGCCTGGTCTCGGTACCGGGGCTTGAAGGAAATAAAGGACATCATGGCCGCGGTCGCGAACGCCTTGGACCAACAAGCGCTGAACCTGGCCGGGCACACCCTCATACTTTTGCATTTTGAGTTCGGCACGACGTTTCTCGATAGCGACGGTCTGACCCGTCACGGCGTCCAGCGTTTCCGGGCCATCACCCAAGCTCCCTGAAGCAATGGCCTGGTCCGTACCGCGCCTCTGGCCGGGGGAGACCTTCGCGTGCCTTGGCGGCGGGCCGAGCCTGACGGCAGCACAGGTTGCCGCGCTGCGCGGGAAGACGCGAGCCATCGCGGTCAACGATGCCTGGCGCTTGGCGCCCTGGGCCGATGTGCTCTACGCCTGCGACGGGCGGTGGTGGCGTAAGCACGGCGGCGTCCCCGTTTTCAAAAACCTGAAGGTCACCCTGTCCAACAGCGCCGATCAGGTTGGCGATTGGCCGGACATCGAGATTCTGGATAACACGGGGACCGAGGGTTTGGAGCGCGATCCGCGCGGTCTGCGCACCGGGCGCAACGGCGGCTATCAGGCGATCAACCTGGCGGTCCATCTGGGCGCCCGGCGCATTCTGCTGCTCGGCTACGACATGAAACCGGCCGCCGATGGGCGCACGCACTGGTTCGGCGATCACGAGGATTGGCCGACCCGGCCCAACTTGTTTGGCGATGTCTTTTTGCCCCACTTCGAGGGTTTAGCTGATGCCTTGGATGAGATCGGCGTTGCCGTCGTCAACTGTACGCCCGGCAGCGCCCTGGAAGTCTTTCCAAAGGCGTCCCTCGAACAGGCGCTCGCCGACGGCCTATAGCCTGTTGCCGACCCGCTTCGTGGACGGCCGCCACGAAACCATCCTGCGCGGCCTCCAACGGGCCGGGTGGCGTGTCGCCGAGGGGGCGGGTCCTCCACGCGACCGTCGTGATCTGCTGGTCACCTGGACCGTTCATCGCGGCGCGAAGGAAGACGCTGCGCGCGCCTTCGAGGCCGCCGGCGGTCAGGTCGTGGTGTGCGAGGAGGCCTATCTGCGCCGCATTAAGGGCGAGACCGCCTTCGCCATCGCGTTACACGATCACAACGGCGCGGGCCGTTGGCGCACCGGGGGTCCGGAGCGCTGGACCTCGTTCGGCATACCGCTGCAGCCGTGGCGCCGTGCTGGGTCGCATATTCTGGTCGCCGAACAACGCGGGATCGGCAGTCGCCGCATGGCCAGTCCGCCACTCTGGCACGACGATGTCGCGGCTAGGCTCAAGCGTGTGTCGAGGCGGCCCATCTTGTTCCGGGCACATCCTAAAAGCCGCCTCTATCCCAAACTGGCGCAGATCCAAGGATCGCTCGAGGGCGCCTTGGCCGGCGCGCACGCGCTTGTCACCTGGGCCGGCAGCGTCGCGGTACGAGCCCTTATTCAGGGCGTGCCGGTCTATTTCGAAGCGCCCGAACTCATTTGCGGCGGCGCCTGCGCGCGCGGCGTCGAAGGTATCGAGACGCCGGCCTACCCGGACCGCCTGCCGGCCCTCGAGCGCCTGGCCTGGGCGCAATGGCGTGTCAGTGAGATCGAGGCCGGGGCGCCGTTCCGATGGCTGATGGCCGCATGAGCGAAGGTTCCCTGATCGGGCAGTACCGGCTCATGCACGCGCGCGGTGCGGTCTTTCCGGGCCGGTCCCTACTGCGGGTCGCTTGGCACGTTTACGATGCCGTGCAGCGTCACTCGGCGCTGACGCTGCTCGATTACGGCTGCGGCCAAGGCCAGCAATACGACCGCTACAAGGTTCATGAGTGGTGGGGGGTGCCGCGCCCGGCGCTCTACGATCCGGCGGTGCCGCGCTATGCCGCGCGCCCTCAGGGGTCCTTCGATGGCGTGATCTGTAGCGACGTTCTGGAACACGTGCCCCGCGACGAGTTGGACGGCGTGCTGACCGAGTGTTTCGGCTACGCCAAAAAATTCGTGTTTTTCTCGATTTGTTGCCGTCCTGCCCGCAAGTCGCTGCCAAATGGCCTGAATTGTCACGTTACCCTTGAAAAGCCGGAGTGGTGGAACCGCCGTATTCAGGAATTCAAGGCGGCGCGGCGGCATGACGTGGCGCTCCACACGGTCTTCTCACCCTGAAGTATCCGACTCAGCGGAGAACGGATGATCCATGGCTCCTATCAGAATCTACATCGGTTGGGATCAACGCGACATCGCCGCGTTCGAGGTCTGCCGCCGCTCCCTGCTGCATCATGCCAGCGTGCCGGTCGAGATCGTGGCGCTCAAGGATTGGGAGCTGCGCGCCAAAGGCCTCTACTGGCGGCCCTATTCAGTCGACGAGCGCGGTCAGATGTGGGACGGGCGCGACGGGCGGCCCTTCTCGACCAATTTCAGCTACACGCGCTTCTGTATTCCGCTCCTAGAGGAATTCGGCAGTGAGTTGGTCGTTTTTTGCGACGCGGACATGCTGTGGCGCGCGGATGTCGCGGACCTGATCGAGGTGGCGGGGGAGGCCGCCGTTGCTTGTGTGAAACACGAGCATCGCCCGCATGAGCGCGACAAGATGGCCGGCCTGATCCAAACCGTTTATCCGCGCAAGAACTGGTCCAGCTTGATGGCTCTGCGTCCTGGGCGTTGCGCCGGTCTGACGCCCTATGCGGTCAACAACCGCACTGGCGCTTGGCTGCACGGCCTGCATTGGATCGACGACGCGTCGATCAAGGGCTTGCCGGAGTCCTGGAACTGGTTGGAGGGGTGGTCCGACCCGGCGATCGAGGCCAAGGTCGTCCACTTCACACGCGGCACACCGGATATGGCCGGATGCGAATCGGCGGCCTATGCCGCGGAGTGGCGGGCCGTCGCGGCGAGCGCATAACCCGCGCAACCGCAACCGCCAGGCAGGCGGCAATTCCTGGGCCAGGTAGGCCCATCGTTTTATCATCGGGAGGAACCGAACAGTGGCGGCACAAAAAGGTAAACTCGTTCTCTTGAAGGCGGACCTGACGGGGGCCTCGCCCCAGGTCTTCACCACACTGGCGGGTCTTCGCACCACGACCTGGACTATCAACGGCGAAGACGTCGAGGTCACGACGAAGGACGACAACGGTTGGCAGCAGCGCTTGGCGGGCGCCGGGGTCCGCTCGCTCAGCGTGTCGGCGGGCGGCATCTTTCAAGACACCGCGGGCGAGGAGACCGTGCGCCAGTGGGCCTTCGATCAGAGCATCAACTTGTTCGAGATCACCTTCGAGAACGGCGACCGCTTGGAATGCCGGTTCCAGATCTCGAACTACGAGCGCACCGGGGACCACGATGGGGCGGAGACCTACTCGCTCAGCCTCAACTCCCACGGCACGCCGACTTACGTGGCGGTCTGAGCATGGCGAACAAGGCGCGCGGCGAAGTCAAACTGGACCTGGGGGGCGAGAGTTACGTTCTTCGCCCCACATTCGGCGCGGTGTGCGAGATCGAAGACGCGATCGGCACCAACCTCTTCGATGCCGGCCGCAAGCTCGAGCGGGCGGAGATCACGGCCAAGGAGATGGTCAAGCTCACGCATGCCTGTCTCACGCAGTCGGGTTACCCTGTGGAGGAGGATAAATTGGGGGAGCTGATCGTCGCGCACGGCTCGCTCGACACCATCGCGGCGCTGGTTAAGTTCTGCCAGAGTTACGCCTTCGGCGGACGTGAGGAAAAAAAAGCCGGCACGCCGCCCGGACAAGACCCGCCCGTGGCAGCGGCTACGTCCGGGAGTACATGAAGGTCGCGCTCGGCCGCCTGGGCTGGGCGCCGCCGGTTTTCTGGGCCGCGACGCCGCAGGAATTCTGGGCCGCGTTCGAGGACTGGGCCGAGGTGAACTGCATCCAGAAAGACGACGGCGCCTTGAGCGAGGACGAGATCGAGCGGCTCGACGCCATGAAGCGGCGGTTCCCGGATCGGACTGGGGCATGAAGGCGCGACGGCGCCGCGCGGGATCTGGGGTTTACCTTCGCGTCTTCCTTCGAGGACGCGGTGGTCGAGGGGCGGCGCTTGTCCGATGTGTTGCAGGGTCTGGAGCAGGACATCCTGCGCATCCTAACCCGCAAGCTCGTGACCGAACCCTTGGCCGGTGCGGCCACGAGCCTGATCGGGACCGGTGTTGGCGCACTAGCGGGGCAGTTTCACGGCGGCGGCCGGGTTGGTTCGACGGCGGTTTCGGGCCGTGTGGTGCCGGCCTCGCTCTTCGACGGGGCGCCGCGTTTCGCCGGCGGCGGCATGATCGGGCGGGTGCCGAGTCTGGCGCCGGGCGAGGTGCCGGCGATTCTGCATCGCGGTGAGATCGTGCACACCCCGGCCCAGGAAGCCGCGTTGCGGCGCAACGCCGGCGGCTCCGGCGATACGCGGATCGTGGTGAACATTCAGACGCCTGATCCGCAGCAGCCCAAGATCAAATTGACGCGCGCATTCTCCAACATACCATTTCCAAGTTACCAAGCCTTCGTAATGTTCATGAAATTCGTGTACAGGGTTGCCTTCCAACCGTCAGGAAACGATACAGAAATCTGGCACACTGATTCGGGAAGCGTCGCGTCACGCTCGATAACGTAGGAAAACAAACTCGGGTAGAGGTCCAGAACGGAGGCGTCACAGCGAACGGCGCGAACCCAAAGCGAGCTGGGCGCCCTTACAAGACAGCCAAGTCTTTCTATTTCACTCGAGTCAAAGCGTTTGTGAGCAGCCGTCGCCGGATTGACCGCTGTTGGCGTGGTGCACGTTGGCCAAGCATTGAGGAGCTTTCCAGCCTCCGCATTACGGCCAAAAGCGATCGTCAACAGCAGAAATAACAATAAGCAACGTATCTCGCCATACACAGCATTTCCACCATAGAAAGCCGACAAGCTCTTCGGCAATGGATTGGCACCTGAGCTGCTAGACTACGCAATGTGAATTTTAGCGGTCAATGTATTGGTTGTCACCCATGTAGCCGACACGACGGCATAGGGGCATTTCTGTCTGTTTGGCCATCGGCAGTATCGTTATCCCCTAACTTTGATCGGAATGAGAAATGGCGAACGAAGGATTGAGTTTCGACATCACTGCTGATCTCAGACCTCTGGAGACCGCGCTTAAGAAAGCGGAGCAGTCAATCGGCGGTCTTACGAGTAAGCTGGAAAAGGGCTTCAGTTTGTTCGATGCGCGCATCGGAGTTCTGAAAAAAGGCTTGGTGGCATTGGACGCGCAAGCGCGAAAGTCAGGAGAACTTCTAAGCGCATCGTTTGAAGTCCTTGGCTCAATTTCAGGTATTCCTCTGCTTGGCAGGTTTGGCGAAGAGATCGAAAAGCTTTCCGGCGATACGAGGCAGCTCGAAGCAAACTTCAAAAGATTATTCGCGATGAAGCCCGGTGCCCTTCTGTCCGAGATTGGAGACTTGGAAACTCAAATCCAAATAATCGGCGCGGCGGTGGAAGCCGGGATACCCGCCAGAGCGATTTCCGACGATGTGCGCTTGCTGAAAGAGGAGCGAAAGCAGGTTTTTGATGCGCTAGTTGAACAAGCCTCCGAACCGTTTAATAAGCTCGAGAACTTAGCCAGTTTTGACGGCGCGATACCGGACACGTTTCAGGCGCGGAAACTGGCAGAGCGCCTCGAAGAGTTCCGAGGTATTTTCCAGGAAATCAGATCGATAACCGATGATCCGGGCGTTAGAACGAGGATCGACATGCTGCCATTCTTTGAGGGACCCCGCCAACGTGAACGGGGCGCATTGGAGCCGCGCTCGCCCAGGGACATTCAACTGGCCACGTTCGAAGCCACAGAAGGCGTGAACACCCTGGCGGCGGCCCAGAGCATGTTGACAGATGCCGTCGAGCGGAGCGGCCGGTCGCTCGAAGAACAGACCGGCACTATCCGCAACCTCGACGGCGCCGCGCGGGATTTGGGTTTTACCTTTGCCTCTTCCTTCGAGGACGCGGTGGTGGAGGGGCGGCGTTTGTCCGACGTCTTGCAGGGTTTGGAGCAGGACATTCTGCGTATCCTGACCCGCAAGCTCGTGACCGAACCCTTGGCTGGCGCGGCCACGAGCCTGATCGGGACCGGTGTTGGCGCGCTGGCCGGGCGGTTTCACGGCGGCGGCCGGGTTGGATCGACGGCGGTTTCGAGCCGTGTGGTGCCGGCCTCGCTCTTCGCCGGGGCGCCGCGTTTCGCCGGTGGCGGCATGGTTGGGCGGGTGCCGAGTTTGGCGCCGGGCGAGGTGCCGGCGATTCTGCATCGCGGTGAGGTCGTGCGCACCCCCGCGCAAGAGGCCGCGCTGCGGCGCAACGCCGGCGGCTCCGGCGATACGCGGATCGTGGTGAACATTCAGACGCCCGATCCGCGCGCCTTCAATGAATCGCGCGGCCAGATTCAGGCCATGCTGGCCGACGCCGTGCGCGCCGGCCGCCGCAACCGTTAATCTCAAAATTACAACGCGAGAATCCGCATGAGCTTCGACGAAGTCCGCTTGCCGACCAAGATCGAGTTCGGGGCGCGCGGCGGTCCGCGATTCCGCACTGAGGTTGTGGTGCTTGGCAGTGGCCATGAGCAGCGCAACGCGGAGTGGAGCGCGACCCGCGCCGCCTGGGATGTCGCGCCGGGTATCCAAAGCGCGGCCGACTTGGACGCCATCATAGCGTTCTGGTATGCGCGCCAAGGGCGTCTGCGCGGTTTCCGCTTCAAGGACCACACGGATTTTTCCGCCACCGGTCAGGTTCTGATCGCGGCGGTGGCGGGTGGCGAGACCAGCGCCCAACTCGTGCGCGGCTACACCAATGGCGGTCAGACCTTCAGCCGCACCGTCACCAAGCCGGTCGCGGGCAGCGTGCAGCTTTACCTGGACGGTACGCCGATGGCCTCCAGCGTCGATACCGCGACCGGGATCGTCAGCTTCACCGCCTTGCCAGGTGGATCGCCGCAGCCGGTCTTGAGCGCCGACTTCGCGTTCGATGTACCGGTGCGCTTCGATACCGACAACCTGGAGATACGCCAAGTCACCCACGCGCGCGACGCGGTGCAGTCCCTGCCCATTGTCGAAATTCGCGATATCGCATGAAGACGGTCACCCCGGAGTTGGCGGCGCACCTGACCGGCGCCGCGCTCACGCTCACCACCTGTTGGAAGATCGAGCGCCGCGACGGCGTCATCCTCGGCTTCACCTCTCACGATCGCGATCTTGTTTTCGATCTGGCGGACGGTGGTGGGCCGGTCGCCTACGTGGCGGCGAGCGGCTTCACCCGCAGTAACATCTCCGGCATCGCCGGTTTCGCGGCCGACAATCTGGACGTCGAGGGCGTGCTGGAGTCGGCCGCGATCACCGTGGCCGACCTGCGCGCCGGGCGTTACGACTTTGCCGAGATCAAGGTCTTCGAGGTCAATTACCAGGCGCTTAGCCAGGACGCCTTGAAGTTGCGCCGGGGCCAAGTGGGCCAAGTGCGCGCCGAGGGACAAGTGTTCGTGGCCGAACTGCGCGGTCTGGCCGATCGCTACAGCCAAGAAATCGGCGAGCTTTACAGTCCCGGATGCCGGGCCGATCTGGGCGATGGCCGTTGCGGCGTCCGCCTCTTGCCGCCCGCCTGGCAGGCCAGCACCGCTTACACGTTACGCCAGCTTCGCGATGCGGGCAGTGGATCGGTGGTGCGTCCTTCCGCTTTCAACGATCGGCACTTCCGCTGCGTGCAGGCCGGTACGAGCGGGCTCGGCGAGCCTGCCTGGAACCCGACACTCGGCGGTCAAACGACGGACGGCGGCGCGATCTGGGAAACCGAGCGCGCGCTCACCATCGAGGCCACGGTCGTTACCGTCACCGACAACCGCAACTTTACGCTGAGCTATACCGGCGACGCACCCGATGCGCTGCTGACCGGCGGTGTTCTGGCCTTCACCGGTGCGGGCAGCCCGCCGCCCGCGAACCTCGATCTCAAGATGGAGGTGAAGTCGTGGGTCCTCTCGACCACGACCATCGCTTTGTTTCTGCCCATGCCCTTCAACGTCGCGCCGGGCGACTCGGTAAGTGTGTCGGCGGGTTGCGACAAGTCGCTCGCGGTTTGCCGCAACAGCTTCGACAATGTGCTCAACTTCCGGGGCGAGCCTTATGTGCCGGGCAACGACCTTCTGTTCCGTACGCCCGATGCCAGGTAGGCGCGACATCGTGACCGAGGCCCGCCGCTGGATCGGCACGCCCTGGGTGCCCGCCGGGTCGGAGCGGGGTGTGGGCGCGAACTGTTTGGGATTCCTGGCCGGGGTCGCGCGCAATCTCGGTTTGAGCGATCTGGCCGAAGCTTTCATGCCGTACCGCGGGCACGCGGCACCGCCGGCGTCCAAGACCCTATTGCTCGGCCTGCGCCGGCACCTGCGGCGTCAAGCTCTGGCGGCGGTGTCGCCTGGCGACTTGATGCTATTCGATCTGGGCGCGGGGCTCCGCCACGTCGCCTTATTGAGCGCGCCGGGCACCATCCTCCATGCGCACCAGGTCCAAGGCAAAGTTGTCGAGCAGCGCCTCGTCTGGGCGCCGCACAGCGCTTATCGCATCCCCGGGTTAGACTGATGGGATTACGTTAATGGCGACTTTAGCTTTCAGCCTTGGTGGCGCCCTGGCGGGTGGTTTGGTCGGCGGTCCGGTTGGCGCTCAGGCCGGCTTCCTGGCGGGGCAGTTCGCCGGGAACGCCGTGTTCGGCAACGCCGATGACCGGGTCATCGAAGGGCCGCGCCTGACCGACCTGGCGGTCACGTCTTCGACCTACGGCCGGCCGATTCCGATCGCCTATGGCCGCTTTCGCCTCGGCGGCAATGTTGTCTGGTCGCCGGGTATTAAGGAGATTCGCCAGGAACAGACGCAAGGCGGCAAGGGCGGCGGCGCGACGCAAACGAGCCTAACTTGCCGCTACACCGCCGACTTTCGCGTTGCCCTGTGCGAGGGGCCGCTCGACGCGGTCTTACGTGTTTGGGCCGATGGCAAGCTTATTGCCGACTTCACGACTACGGCGCCTGTATTCGGCGGTAAGATCCGTCGGGCCAACATGCGGGTTTACCTGGGCGGCGACGCGCAGCAACCGGACCCGGCAGAGCAAGCCGATCGGGGCATCGAGGACACCCCCGCCTACCGGGGACAGGCCGGACTTGTGTTTGAATCCTTGCCGTTGGAAGACTTCGGCAACCGTATCCCGCAGATCACGGCCGAGGTCGCGACCTCGGCTAGCGAGACCTTCCCGTTAGCCAGCACGACAGCCTTCGCCTCCCCGGTGACGCAACTCGCCCGCTGGAGTCATGACCGCCGCTTTCTCTATACGCTGTCGACGAATGGAATCGCGACCAAGTGGGATGTGGCCGAGCGCCGGCAGCTGGTCGGCAAGGATATCGGTGTCGGCGAGGCCTTCTGTCCCGGACTCGACCGCGACGGGAACCTGTATTCCGGCGACCGGAACGGCAAGGTTATCAAGTACGACGGCTCCTGGACCCAGCTTGGAATTTCGCCGACGGCGATGGCCCAGGACTTTGCCAATCTTATCGTCGCCGGCCAGCCCGGATTCGAGCGTGTCGTCGCTCAGGGCATCACCGGTAGTGTCGGCGTGTTTTCCGCCACTACTCTGGACTTGCTGAACGAGATTACGCTTTCGGATTTTGCCGTACCTACCGCTGGAACCTACCGGGCGACGCTGAACCGCAACGGCATGGCGGTCGACGCGGAGGGATTTGTCTGGACTCTCGTGGTCGACGGTTCGGCCGACGGTTATCTCTTCAAGATCGACCCCGGCATTGGATCGATACGTGAGCGCCATGTCTTGGCGGGAAAGACGGGGGCTCGCTTCCTGTCCTATGACGAACCGACCAATAGTTTGATCGTTGAGGAAGACGGTGCGATCGGCCTGTTTCGCTTTGACCTCGATACCTCAACCATCGACGCGGTCTTGGCGGTGGGCCTGAACGCGACGGTCGATAACCGGACGCAGTATTGTGCCGGTCCGGTAGGTGGGCGGATCTGGCTGCAAGCGTCGACAATCGCCTTCGAGATCGATACCGCGAGCTTCACCGTTCTGCGCACCGTATCGCTCGCCAGTTGGACCCCGATTCCGGCCGTCGAGCAGATGGTATACGACGTGCTGAACAACGCGCTGATCTGGGTCGATGTCTTCCCGGCCACGCTGTACTGGACCTTTCTCGATCGCAAGAACGGCCTGAACGTCGGCCTCGGCGATATCCTTGACGACGTCTCAAGCCGGGTCGGCCTCAACTCGTCCGGTGATCTCGACGCTTCGGCGCTCAACGATACCGTGATCGGCTTTGTGATATCCGATCGTATGAGCGCGCGCGCCGCACTGGAACCTCTTGCGACCGCCTATTTCTTCGATGCGCGGGAAGAGGATTTCAAGGTTGTTATGGTCGCGCGCGGCGGCGCGCCGTCGGTCACAATTCCCGAGTCGGATCTCGGCGCGCGGGCCTTCGAAGACGCCGATTTCGTGCCTTTGCTCAGCGAGGAACGTATACAGGAAATTGAACTGCCCCGGCGTATCGACATGACCTACGCCGACCCAAACCTCGACTATCAAACCAACACCCAGGTTTTTCAGCGTGTACAGGAAGCGGTGGCAACGCGGGGCTTGAAGGTCGTTCGCCTGCCTCTCGCCATGAGCGAGAACGAGGCCGCACAGCGGGCCGAGAGACTCGGGTTCCAAACCTGGCAGGCGCGTACGCCCTACAACTTGCGTGTTTCCCGAAAGCATGCGCGGATCAGTACTGGCGACGTGATCCGCGCGACGGCCGATGGCGCCACGGCCACTCTGCGGGTCGATTCGCTCGACTACGGGGCCGACGGTGTCATCCGTCTGCGCGGTGTGGCGGAAGATCCTGTAGTGTACGAAAGCGCCGCGGCCGGCGTCTCGGGTTTGGGTGTGCCGGCGCAGTCAATAGCTCTGGCCGGGCCTTCGGCATTCTACCTCATGGACATTCCGTTGTTGCGCGACGCGGAAGAGGGTTTGGGAATTTATGTTGCCGCCGGTGCGTTGGGCGAGGAAGCTTGGCCCGGCGCCTCGATCTTGAAGTCGGCCGATGGCGAAACCTTCGACGCGCCCTTCCTCTTCGTACCGGGCACGCGCAACGCGACTCATGGCGCCAGCGAGTCTGTGCTGTCCGATCATGGCGCCCGCACCTGGGATCGCACCAACACTCTGACCGTGCGTTTGTCGCGCGGCGCCTTGGTTTCAGCCAGCGAGACGGCCGTGTTGAACGGTGCAAATGCTCTGCTGGTCGGCGACGAAGTTATTCAGTTCGCCAACGCCAATCTAAACGCCGACGGGACCTACACCCTCGACACGCTACTGCGCGGCCGGCGCGGTACCGAATGGGCGACCGTCGGGCATGCGTTGGGCGAGAGGATCGTCTTGCTCAGCGAGGCGGCCTTGGATCGCGCCAATCTACCCGATGCCGACCTCGGGGTCGCACGATTCTACAAGGGTGTGACCTTGGGTGGACCGGTTAGCGAGGGTATGCAGAAGTCGCTCACCTTCATTGGACGCTCTCTCATGCCGTACGCCCCGGTCGATATTCGCGGCGTGCGGACCGGCTCGCCCAGCGACTGGACCATCGCTTGGAAGCGGCGCACACGCTTGGGCGGGGCATGGAAGGACGCGGTCGATGTGCCCCTTGGCGAAGAGAGCGAAGCCTACGAAGTCGATATCCTTAATGGGCAGACAGTCGTGCGCACCATCACCGCGGTGGCCTCCAGCGGCGGCTCGGTCGTTACGCCCAGCTCCCGCCAAGCTTTGTACTCGGCCGCCGACCAGACCACCGACTTCGGCGCGGAACAAGGAACCCTCAGCCTTCGCACTTATCAATTGAGCGCCACGGTCGGGCGCGGTTTTCCCGGATCAGCCATCGTTTCCGGATAGGTCAGAAGGAGTATATCGGCAATGGCAAACCTCGATAACCTCGGCACCCATGTAGACGGCACGCTCATCGCACAATCGCAGTCGCAGAAGGAAGTGACCTCGAACGCACTCGACAATCTAATGTCCAACGCAACCCAAGCGGTGTTGAACGTTGCGATCGCCGATTCCATCGGCTCGCCGACGGTCGCCGACCGCAGTCTTACCGATGACGAATTCTTCGGCCGTTTTCTTTTTTCCCTAACCGGCACGCCCAGTCTGGCCTTTGACGTCGTTCTCCCAGCACTCGGCAGCCACTGTTTCGCGGTACTCAACCAAACCGGGCAGACCGCGACGCTGCGGGTCGGAGCCGGCACTAGTGTGGCGGTCGCCACGGCCACCGCCCGGCTGTTGCACAGCGACGGGACCGACGTCCGCGCACTCGCCCCGGCAACTTAGGATCATCGTATGGCGGAACCGACACACGGCGATCTCTACGCTGAGATCGCGGCCCTACGTGCCGTGACGGAGGCTGAGCTAAAGAACTTAAACATTCGCATGTCGCAAGTCGAAGTGACACAACGCGAGCTTGTGAGCGTTGCCACACAGGGTAAGACCGGCCTGCGTGTCTTTCTGTGGCTGGGAGGTTTTCTAGCCGCTGGCGCCACGGCGCTCATCGCAGCCTGGCGAGATCTCTTTGGCCGCTAAGCTGGGACCCCAGCGTGACTCGGACAAATTTGGGAGTTAAGACCGATGCGACGCCTTACTTCAGCGCGACTTATCGCCATGGTGCTCGCCAGCGCCTTTATAGTCGGATGCGCGCCCGGCCAGCAACTCGCCGTAGTAGGCGGCATGCAGGCCGCCCAACGGGCAAAGGACGCCGAAGCGCAAGTCCTGAAAGCATCGGTCTGCGCGATGTCTATTGGCGCCTACTATCGCATCAACAGCGAACTAGAGCGCCGGGCGCTAGACGCTCTATGCGGTGGTTTGGATGGGGCTCTGGCCAGCGTTGACGATCTGACCACCGCACGGGAGCGGGAGGGCGCTCCGGCCGCCGGGAACTAATCCGGCGCCGGTAAGAGTTTAGTGCCCCTAGTACGCGCGCTCGACGCAAAAGTCGATTAGCTCGAGCATTTCCTGTTTCATCGGCGAAGCGGGAAAGATCGCCAAGGCGTCGCGCGCGTCGGATGCATAAGCCCGCGCATAAGCCGCCGTATCTTCCAAGACACCGTGCCGGTGCATGAGTTCGATCGCATGCGCCAAATCGGAATCCGTTTGTTCCATGTCTTCGAGACAGCGGCGCCAGAAGGTCTTCTCAGCTTCGTTCGCGCGCGCGAAAGCGAGGATCACCGGCAGCGTGATCTTGCCCTCCCTAAAGTCGTCCCCAATCGTTTTCCCGAGCTCTGCTTGACGAGCTGAAAAATCGAGCAGATCGTCGACAATCTGGAACGCGATGCCAAAGTTTCGCCCATAGCTTTCCAGCGCGATTTCCTCATCCTCCGGGCGCTCGCTCACCACCGCGCCAATTTGGCAAGCGGCGGAAAACAGGGCGGCGGTCTTCGCGCCGACGACAGCCAGGTAATCTTTCTCACTTGTCGCCGTGTCATTGGAAGTTATGAGTTGCTGGACCTCGCCCTCGGCAATCACCGCCGAGGCGTCCGACAGTATCTTGAGAACCTTCAGTGAGCCGTCGGCGACCATGAGCTGAAACGCGCGACTGAATAGGAAGTCACCGACCAGGACACTAGGTTGATTGCCCCAAAGGGCGTTGGCGGTCGAGAGTCCACGGCGCAAATTGCTTTGGTCCACGACGTCATCGTGCAGCAGGGTAGCTGTGTGGATAAATTCGACGCAGGCAGCCAGATGGATGTGCCGCCGTCCCTGATACCCGCATAGTCGCGACGACGCGAGCGTAAGAATAGGGCGCAGGCGCTTGCCGCCCGCGGCAACGATATGGCCGGCGAGCTGAGGTATCAGGCTAACCTGCGAGTTCATGTGCTCGAGGATTATGCGGTTGACCGCCTGAAGCTCGTCCGCCACTAAGGCAGTCAAGGGCTCCAGCCCTCCCTGCCGCGAGGATTCGTACGCGATATCTATGCCGGCAACCCCAGTCAACGGCCTATTCCTTCAGTTCGCCGCGTTCGGCGTGAAAGTAATCTTACCCATTAGCGGCCACATCCGTGCCATAGTTCGCCGAGGATAGGTCGATCCGCCCGCCGGTCAAGTCAATCGCTAACGTCAGCCACGAGATCCTACTGGTGAAGAATATACTGCATACAAACGACCTAGTGAAGTTGTCCTGGATTCAGGCGCTCTTGGCGGATGCCGGGGTGGAAACTATCGTGCTGGACGTTCACACCAGTGTGATCGAAGGGTCGATTGGGGCGATCCCACGCCGCTTAGCGGTTCTCGATGAAGATTACCAGCGTGCGCGCAGGGTGTTGGAGGACGCCGGGGAGGACATTCCCTCGTGAGCCCGGACCTAGGCCCTGTCCATATGCCGGACCTGCGCGCCGGACGCGGGAGCGAGGATCTCCTTCTAGCCGGGCGCGTATCGCTGGCTCAACCCGCATCCGGGTATCGGGCGGCAATCGACCCGGTCATGCTGGCCGCGGCGGTCACGGCATCCGCCGGCGACAGCATTCTCGATCTTGGATGCGGCGCGGGAGCAGCCGCGCTGTGCCTGCTTGCGCGGGTGCCGGGTATTCGCGTGACCGGTTTGGACCTGCAGATCGACCTCGTGCGCTTGGCCGGCCAGAACGCCGCGCGCAATGGTGTCGCGAATCGCTTCATCCCCATAGCCGGGGATGTCGCCAAGCTGCCGCCGCGTCTTGCCCCGGCGAGTTTCGATCATGTCATGTGCAATCCGCCCTACCTGAAGGCCGGGGCTGCCCGCCCAAGTGGAAACCTTGCCCGCGATACGGCCAATCGCGAGGGGGCGGCGGGACTTGCCGTTTGGATCGGCGCCGCTCTGACCATGGTACGGTCCAAGGGCAATATATCTGTTATTCACCGGGCCGATCGGCTTGACGATCTGCTCGCGGCGCTTCGTGGCCGGGCCGGCGATATCGCGGTTTTCCCCTTGTGGCCCGGGCAAGGCAAACCGGCGAAACGGGTCATTGTGCAGGCCCGTAAGGGCGTGGCGAGTCCATTGCGTCTTGCGCCAGGTTTGGTTCTGCACGAGCCCAGCGGCGCCTACACATCGGCGGCGGATGCGATTCTAAGGGACGCGGCACCGCTCTGCATCTGAGCTTTGGCTGGTTGTTCCGTGCGCTCCGCGTCTCTATATCTCTGGCCATGGATGCCCGAAGCCTTCTGGCGTACTTGCCGCTGCGCCGCTTTAAGGAACCGCCACCTGTGGTCGGTGTGCTCCGGCTCAGTGGGGTCATCGGCGGCGCGGGGCCCCTACGTCCCGGCATGTCGTTGGCGGCCATGGAAAGCTTGATCGAACGGGCCTTCAAGCTGCCGCGCCTCAAGGCCGTCGCCCTGGCCATCAACTCGCCCGGCGGGTCGCCCGCGCAATCGGACCTGATCGCGAAGCGCATTCGCGACCTCGCTCAAGAACATGATATCAAGGTCTTGGCCTTCTGCGAGGATGTCGCGGCGTCTGGGGGCTACTGGCTCGCCTGCGCGGCCGACGAGATTTTCGCGCGCGAGACCTCGATCATCGGCTCCATCGGCGTGATCTCCGCCGGGTTTGGGTTTCCCGAGCTGCTGAAAAACTATGGGGTCGAGCGGCGGGTCCACACCTCCGGTGACAAGAAAGCCATGCTCGATCCCTTCCGTGCGGAAAAGAAGGATGAGGTCGCCCGGCTCAAGGCCCTGCAGAAGGAAATCCATGACAGCTTCATCGCCACCGTGCGTGAACGCCGCGGCGATCGCCTCAAGGGCAGCGACGATATTCTGTTTAGCGGCGAGTTCTGGACCGGCAAGGCGGCTGTGGAATTGGGTTTGATCGACGCGGTGGGCGAAATGCGTCAGGTCCTGCGCGATCGATTCGGCGAGAAGGTCGCGTTGAGAAAAATCGATGGCGCAAAGCCCTGGTGGCGCCGCCGCTTGGGCTTGGATGCCTGGCGGGCCGAAACAGGCTTCAACGCGCAGGGCGCCGTAAGCGGCCTTCTGGCGGCGGCGGAGGAACGCGCGCTCTGGGCCCGCTACGGGCTTTAGAGTTCACGTCGCTACCCCCTCCCACCCCATATCCTTGACCCCGCTGCGCGCGGACCTCTACAACCTCCTGCATGTTCGGATTCCCGTCGCTGCAGAAGCTCTTGGTTCTGGCCGCCGTGGTTGCTGCGGTGTGGTACGGATTCAAGTGGCTCTCGCGCCTGAAAGAGGTGCGGGACGCGCAAGACGGCAGACCGCCTAAGAAGCGCCGCTGGCCGGGGGCCGCTCGCCGCGCCGCCAAGGAGCCTCCGCAAAGCGAGGCCGAGGATATGACCGAGTGCCCTGTCTGCGGCACCTATGTCTCGGCGCGCGGGGCCTCCAACTGCGGCCGCGCTGACTGTCCCTACTGATCCCTCCCCCCACCAATCCTCTCCCAACGACCCCTTCCCACTAATCCCCTCCCTTCTTCTCCCGATTCGAGTCGGGCCGGCAGGCACAAGGTGTCGCCGGCCCGTGTCCGGATTCGAAATCCCTTCCCTGTATTCCCGGCACCTCTTGCCTTCGCTTGATCTGCCTTATCGGCACGGTTAATGTGCGCGCGCTTATCCCGCAGTGCACAAACTTTTGACGGCAGATGACCAAGGCCGCATCCCGCCTAAAGCCCGATCCCGAGACTTGTTTCCAGCGTCTGATCCTGAATTTACAGGATTATTGGGCGGACCGAGGCTGTGTGATTCTGCAGCCTTATGATCTGGAGGTCGGCGCCGGGACCTTTCACCCCGCCACGACTTTGCGTGCGCTCGGACCCGGAAGTTGGAACGCGGCCTATGTGCAGCCCTCGCGCCGCCCAACGGACGGCCGCTATGGCGAGAACCCGAACCGCCTGCAGCACTATTACCAGTTCCAGGTCATTATGAAGCCCTCGCCGCCTGATGCGCAGGCGCTTTATCTGGGCTCGTTGCGCGCAATCGGGCTCGACCCCACGGCGCACGATATCCGTTTTGTCGAGGACGATTGGGAAAGCCCGACCCTGGGCGCTTGGGGCCTGGGCTGGGAAGTCTGGTGCGACGGCATGGAGGTGACCCAGTTCACCTATTTCCAGCAGGTCGGGGGCATTGACTGCGATCCAGTATCGGTCGAGTTGACCTATGGCCTGGAGCGCTTGGCCATGTATGTGCAGGGCGTGGAGAACGTCTACGATTTGGATTGGGACGGTATGCCCAAGGATCGCGGCGGTAAGTCCTATGGCGATATCTTCCTGCAGGCGGAGCGTGAATTTTCGGCCTACAACTTCGAGTTGGCGGGGATCGAGTCCTTAGTTCGGCACTTCCAGGACGCCGAGGTGGAGTGCGGACGACTGCTGAACGACGATAGAAAGCTGGCCTTGCCGGCCTACGATCAGTGCATGAAGGCGAGCCACCTGTTCAACCTCCTGGATGCCCGGGGCGTCATCTCGGTCACGGAGCGCCAATCCTACATCGGCCGCGTGCGCGCACTGGCCAAGGGGTGCTGCGAGGCTTGGGTGTCCAGCCAGCAAGGCGCGGGCGACTAGCATGCCTGAACTCCTGATCGAGCTGCTCTCGGAGGAGATACCGGCACGCATGCAGGCCCGCGCGGCGGCAGACTTCGCGCGGCTCTTGTCGGAGCGCCTCGCTGCGGACGGATTGGACCACGACGAACCCCGCGCCTTCGTGACCCCACGCCGGCTTGCGGTCGTGGTCCAGGGCTTGCCGAAGAAACAACCCGATGTCACCGAGGAGCGGCGCGGCCCCCGCATCGATGCGCCCGACAAGGCGGTCCAAGGCTTTCTCAAGGCCAATGGCTTGAAATCGATAAAGCAGGCCGAAGTACGAAGCCTCGATAAAGGTGAGTTCTATTTCGCGGTCAAAAAGATGAGAGGGCAAGCGACCTCCACCGTGCTGCCCGGCTCGCTACGCGACACGATACAGGCTCTCGGCTGGCCGAAGTCGATGCGCTGGGCCGATGGCCAGTTTCGCTGGGTCCGCCCCTTGCATTCGATCCTAGCGGTCTTCGGTGGGCAAACCTTGGCGGGTGCCTTGCCGCTCAGCGACGGGGCGGCGCTGTCCTTCGGCAACACGACCGCCGGCCATCGCTTCCTGGCGCCGAAGTCCTTCAAGGTGCGTAACTTCGCCGGCTACGAAGCCAAGCTCCGCAAATCTTATGTCATCCTCGGTCCCGACGACCGCAAAGCGGAAATTCTGAGGCAAGCAAAACGGCGCATTACCCGCGCCAAGCTCAAGCTCAAGGACGACCCCGCCCTGCTCGACGAGGTGACTGGCCTGATCGAATGGCCGGTCGTTCTGATGGGCCATATCGACGAGCAGTTCATGGACCTGCCGGCCGAGGTGCTCACCACGACCATGCGTGCGCACCAAAAATACCTCTCTTTGCTCGATGCCAAGGGCCGCCTGTCCAACCGCTTTCTGCTAGTCGCCAATATGGAAACGGCGGACAAAGGCAAGACCATCGTCGCCGGGAACGAGCGCGTCCTGCGCGCGCGCTTGGCCGACGCACGCTTTTTCTGGGACCAGGATCGCAAGCAGGCGCTCGCGAGCCGTACCACGCGCCTGGGTGAAATCGTGTTTCACGAGAAGCTCGGCACGCTGGATGAAAAGGTCGATCGTGTCCAAGCCTTGGCGACGGAGGTCGCGGGCTACGTCGCCGGTGCGGACAAGGACCGCGTGCGTTCGGCGGCGCGCCTGGCCAAGGCCGATCTGGTGACCGGCATGGTCGGTGAGTTCCCGGAACTGCAGGGTGTCATGGGCCGGTACTATGCCTTGCACGACGGCGAGCATGAAGACGTGGCGCGCGCCATCGCTGAGCACTATTCGCCGCTCGGACCCGGCGATACCTGCCCGTCGGCGCCGACCTCGGTTGCCGTCGCGCTAGCCGATAAGATCGACACTCTGGTCGGATTCTTCGCCATCGGTGAGAAGCCGACCGGTTCTAAGGACCCCTATGCTTTGCGCCGTACAGCGCTCGGGATCATTCGGTTGATCCTGGAAAATCGCTTGCGCTTGCCTTTGCTCAAGGCTTTCGATCTAGCGTCGCTCTCGGCCCCCGTCGCGCAGCGTGCCGACTGGCGCGGGGTCGCGGGCGAGTTACTCGATTTCTTCGCTGACCGGCTCAAGGTTGCTTTACGCGATAAGGGCGTGCGCCACGACCTCATCGCAGCGGTTTTTGCAGTGGGAGGAGAGGACGATCTGGTCCGCCTCCTGGCCCGGGTCGCGGCGCTGGAGGCTTTCTTGAAAACGCGCGATGGGGCCAACCTGCTGGTCGCCTATCGCCGGGCGGCAAACATCGTGCGGATCGAGGAAAAGCGCGATGCGCGCGCCCATGACGAGGAAGTCGACCCGGCCGCCTTGCGCCAAGAAGAAGAGCGCGACTTGTACCGCGCCTTGGGCGCCGCCTCGGCGACCTCGCGCGCGGCGATTGGCGCAGAAGATTTCAAGGGCGCGATGACCGCCGTCGCTTCTTTACGCAAATCGGTCGATAGCTTTTTCGACAAAGTGACCGTCAATGCGGACGACCGCGAGTTGCGCGCGAACCGCTTGCGTTTACTGGCGCGCATACGTGTGACCCTCGACCGGGTTGCAGATTTCTCAAAAATCGAAGGATAGGGAGAGACGGATGGCCAAGTGGGTCTACTCCTTTGGAAACGGTAAGGCGGAAGGCCGGGCCGAGATGCGCAACCTCTTGGGCGGCAAGGGGGCCAACTTGGCCGAGATGTCCGCCATCGGCATGCCGGTGCCGCCCGGATTCACGATTACGACAGAGGTGTGCAACCACTACTACGCGAATGTTCAGTCCTATCCGAAGGGACTGAAAAACGAGGTTGAAACGGCGCTCAAGCGCACCGAAAAACTGGTTGGCGCCAAGTTCGGTGAAGCCAAGAACCCGCTTCTGGTTTCCGTGCGGTCGGGCGGGCGCGCGTCCATGCCCGGTATGATGGATACGGTTCTCAATCTTGGCCTCAACGACAAGACGGTGGTGGGTTTAGCGCGTCACTCGGGTGACGAGCGCTTTGCCTACGACAGCTATCGCCGCTTCATTCAGATGTTCGGCAATGTCGTGCTCGATGTCGATCATCACCACTTCGAGGAAATTCTTGAGCTTCACAAGGAAGACAAGGCGATCACCCTCGACACAGATCTCGATGCCGATGATTGGCGTGCCGTTATTCGAGAATTTCACGCCAAGGTTCAAGAAATCACCGGGGCTCCCTTCCCGCAAGATCCGGCCGAACAACTCTGGGCGGCTATTGGCGCGGTGTTCGGGTCTTGGATGACCCCGCGCGCGGTGACATATCGGCGCTTGCACGATCTGCCGTCCAGTTGGGGCACGGCGGTCAACGTGCAGGCCATGGTTTTCGGCAACATGGGTGACGACTGCGCGACCGGCGTCGCCTTCACGCGCGATCCTGCGACCGGCGAGAACGTATTTTACGGCGAGTTCCTCATAAATGCGCAAGGCGAGGATGTTGTGGCCGGGATACGCACGCCGCAGCACCTGACGGTTAGGGGAAAAAAGGCGAACAAGTCTTCTCTACCGTCAATGGAAGAAGTGATGCCCAAGGTCTTTGGGCAACTTCTGGAGGTGCGCCAGGTCCTGGAACGCCATTACCGTGACATGCAGGACATCGAATTCACGGTCCAACGCGGCACCCTCTATATGCTGCAAACCCGCAACGGCAAGCGCACCGCCGGCGCCGCGATCCAAATCGCCGTTGAGATGGTTGCGGAAGGACTAATTACGGAAGCTGAGGCCGTGGCCCGGATCGAGCCGAGCTCGCTCGACCAGTTGCTGCATCCGACCCTCGACCCCAAGGCCTCACGCGAGGTGATCGCGCGCGGACTCCCGGCCTCGCCGGGGGCGGCCTCGGGGAAGATCGTATTTTCCGCCGACGCGGCCGAGTCCCAGGCGGCGGGTGGCGATTCGATCATATTGTGCCGGATCGAGACCTCGCCCGAAGATATTCATGGCATGCATGCGGCACGCGGGATTCTGACCACGCGCGGCGGCATGACCAGCCACGCCGCGGTCGTCGCGCGCGGCATGGGGCGCCCCTGCGTTTCGGGCGCGGGTGAGCTGCGTATCGACTATACTTCTGGGGTCATGCGGGTTGGGCAGCATGAGCTCAAGGCTGGCGACGTCGTAACAATCGATGGCGCGACCGGCGAGGTCATGCTGGGACAAGTCCCAACGGTCCAGCCGGAGCTGTCTGGCGATTTCGGCGCCATCATGGAATGGGCCGACGAGATGCGGACCCTGGGCGTGCGGGCCAACGCGGATACGCCGCTCGACGCTGGAACCGCACGCGAGTTTGGGGCCGAGGGAATCGGGCTGTGCCGCACCGAGCACATGTTCTTCGATACCGGCCGCATCGTTGCCGTGCGAGAGATGATTCTGGCCGACAGCGTGGAGGAACGGCGCCGGGCGCTCGATAAGATCCTGCCTATGCAGCGCGACGATTTCGCCCAGATCTTTCAAATCATGCAGGGATTGCCGGTTACGATTCGCCTGCTCGACCCGCCGCTCAACGAATTCCTGCCGCACGGCGAGGCCGAAATGGCGGAGGTCGCTGCCGCGGCGGGCGTGTCGGTGGAGCATGTCCGGGCACGCAAGTTAAAACTCGACGAATGGAACCCGATGTTGGGCCATCGCGGTTGCCGCCTGGGTATTACCTATCCCGAGATATATGAGATGCAGGCGCGCGCCATTTTCGAAGCGGCGGCGCAGGTGTTCAAATCTCACGGCGAAACCGTCGAGCCCGAGATCATGATACCGCTGGTCGCTATTCCCAAGGAACTTGAGATTCTAAAGACCCTGGTCGACGAGGTCGCGCGCGCCGTCACGGCTAGCGAAGGTGTTGAAATCAAGTATCTCGTTGGCACCATGATCGAGCTGCCCCGGGCTTGCCTGCGCGCCGAGGAAATCGCGAAAACGGCTGAGTTTTTCAGCTTCGGAACCAACGACCTGACCCAAACGACCTATGGATTGTCACGCGATGACGCGACCAGTTTTCTGGGCGCCTATGAACAGCGCGGCATCATCGACCGGGACCCCTTTATGACCATAGACACTTCGGGCGTGGGGGAGCTTGTCAGGATCGGCGTCGAACGCGGCCGCCGCGCGCGCCCGGATATCAAGCTGGGCATTTGCGGCGAGCATGGCGGCGATCCCGATTCGATCCAGTTTTGCCAAAGCGTGGGCCTCAGCTACATTTCGTGTTCGCCCTTCCGGGTCCCCATCGCCCGCCTAGCCGCCGCGCAGGCGGCGCTAGCAGGCATGAAAATACAACCTAAGAATGTTTCTACGAAGCGGAAGATGCCCGCCAAAAAGAAAGCCGCCAAAGCGAAATCAAAAACGTCGCTGAAGGCGGCGACGAAGAAGCGGGGCGCTAAGAAGGCATTGGCAAAAAGGAAAGCCGCTCCAAAGAAGAAGGCCACAGCTAAGAAGCGAGCCGCAGTCAAGAAAAAGCCCGCCGCTAGAAAGCGGTCTCCGGTTATGAAAAAGGTGCCGGGCAAGAAGAAAGCTGCCGCAAGGAAGAGACCGGTCACCGCGGCAAAGCGGGCCAAAAAATCGGCGGGGAGGGTCCGCCGGAGCGCGCCGCGCAAGTCGAAAAAACCGGTGCGGCGGCGCTAGTGTATTCTGCTCCAACAGGTTGCTGGCGGGGTTATTTTTTGACGGCACGCTCCACGACAACCTGAAACCGGTAGGGCGAATCCAGGCCGCCGGCCTGGATAGACGTGGAGCCATATCGCAGGTCGGCGACACTAAATTCTTCGAAATGCCCGATCCTCCGGTCCGCGACAAGCGTCCCTAGGTGGCTCGCCAAGTCTCGGATAATCAGACGGCCCTCGTGATTCTCGATCGCGAAATGCAGGGGCGAGATTTCGTCGCCGACCGAGGCTTGAAACATTAAGTCCGCCTTTCGCGCGGTCGTTTTTTCTCCCGGCCGCGAGTGCCGCCCGACGTGAAAAGGTAGGGTGTTTATAACCACGCCTTCGGACCCGATGTGCGCCAGCATCTCCGGCGACTCCGCTAACAGTCGGATCGAGCGAACCGCGCTGTAGGGCGCGCCTTCATTGTATAATTGGTGAGCCATGAGCTGGCTTTGCGCTGCCGCCAAACGATCGCAGAGAGCGCGCAGCAGCGTGAGGCCCAGCGGGTTCTCCCGGCTGAAGACCGATAGAAACGCCTCTTTTGGAATGACCATCAGCGTGACAGGCGTGACCGCGCGAACAGTGGTCGAGCGCGCTTGGTTCCGTAAGACTCCAGACTCCCCAAAAATCGCGCCCTTGCCCAGAACCGCCAAGCGAACCTGTCCGTCGCCGATCTGACGCGACACCTCCACCTTGCCGTCGGTTATGATAAAGACGGCGTCGCCTGGGCCGCCTTCCTCATAGATTACCCGGCCTGCGGGAGTGGTTTTTTCTTCAAGCTTGCTCATGGTTGCAAGTTTGCGCCGGCAGGCCTTACGAAGTGTTAACGATGTACGCGAGCCGTAGCCGCCCGAAAGGCCCTTGACCGCGGGAGGCGCGCGGGGCACGTCAAACCCCATGACCGGAAAAGACCGAGCGCCAAGCCTGGGAGCTCTCACGCGCGGCGGTAAGCCCGCAATGGCGAGCGCTTTGGCCGCCCTGGAGCGTGCCGCGAATGAGACCGCGACGCTGGCGCTTCTGGACGACTCCTACGGCGCGCCGCGGGCTCAGGTAATCGGGGTAACCGGGCCGCCTGGCGTCGGCAAGTCGACCCTGCTGGGACGTTTGGTCGCGCGTTTCCGGGCCGCCGGTCAAAGCGTCGGCGTGATCGCGGTTGATCCCTCCTCGCGCCGCTCCGGCGGGGCTTTGCTCGGCGACCGGGTCCGTCTGGTCACCGACCCCGATGACGAGGGTGTCTTCGTCCGCTCCATGGCGGCGCGCGATCGCTTGGGCGGGCTAGCCGAGACCACCGTGGCCGCCATGGTGGTCATGCGGGCCACCTACGATGTTGTGCTGATCGAAACCGTTGGGGTCGGTCAGTCGGAAACCGACGTTGCCGGTGTGGCCGACACGGTGGTGTTTTGCGTTCAGCCCGCCTCGGGCGATTCGCTGCAATTCATGAAGGCCGGGATCATCGAGATCCCCCACATTGCCGTGGTGACCAAGGCCGATGTTGGGCCGGCGGCCAGACGTGCGCTGGCCGATCTCAAGGGCGCTTTGTCGCTAGCGGCCCATACCGCCGCGGAGGCTTGGCCGATTGAGGTCCTATCCGTTTCGGCGACGGGCGGGCAGGGGCTCGACGATTTGCAGGCGGCCCTGGCGCGCCGTGCCGCTTGGCTCGGAGAGGGCAACCGGCTGATGGAGCAACGCCAGGCGCAAGCGAAACTTTGGTTGCGCGATGCGTTACGCGACCGCTTTGGCTCGCAAGGCCTGCACCGCGCGCAAACCTTGGGTCTCGATCTAAACGTGACCGGCGGAACATCGCCTTTTGCCCGTCTGGCCGAGGTGTCGGGGAAGATTATGCTCTAAAAGTTCGCCCAATCCGGCCTTTTGGGGACCAACTTGGCCTTGCCAGCAACTAGCGGCTCGGCCGCATCTTCCACGGCATCGAGCCGCAGGAGCGCGAGTCCAATGGTTTCGGCGCTGGATCGCATGATGCCGACCTCCTTATCGTCGCGTGTGACGGGTGTGCCAGGAGCAGGGGCAGGCCCGTCTATCTCGACCGGCATCAAGCGCTTCTTGATTAGCGCGCGGTATTTCGTGCGCGCGGTCAGTTCCTGACCCATGAAGCACCCCTTGTCCCAATCCACGCCGTTGAGCTCGTCGAATCCGTTCTCGAGCAGCGGCGAGCGCTCGATCTCAAGGTCGCGGCTGCCGTCGGGGACACCGCACGAGATGCGCAGGCGGTCGTAGTCGGCGGCGGTGGCGGGCTCGAAACCAGCCTGCTGCAAAGCTGTGTCCGCTCCGTCGCGGGGCAGCACGGCGCGCGCGCCCAGGCCCGGAAGGCGGGGATCCATATAGGCCAGCCCGCTCCCAAAGGAGGTCGCCGCACCAGGGCTTTCCGGTAAGGCAAGCGCCGCAGCCGTGCCGGCACCGAACAGGGCCGCGACTGCATAGCGCTCGCCCGCATCCTCTATCGCTACCTTGGAGCGTAATTTGTAAACCGAAAGCCGCCGCTTCAGGTCGCCGCGCCGGGCCGCTTCGCAATCGATCAGGATCGCTTCCGCGTCTTGCGGGTCCTGGGTCAGGAAGAATTCGTGCAGGAACTTGCCCTGGGGGGTCAGGAAGGCCGACCAAATCGCGCGATCGGCACTTAGCTTTGCGATATCGTTGGAGATCATACCCTGGAGAAATGACCGCGTGTCCGCGCCGCCGACGCGCAGAACCGCGCGCGAGTCCAGAATCAGGGCCACAGGCTCGGCCATGGGGCATGGTCTCCACTTTAATCAGGTCGAGGCCTAGAAGGTGGCGATACCTCGGGCGCTTGGCAAGGGCGGGACTCGTGGGCGAAGAGCACGATCATGGGGCAGCCCGCGGCGGCTGGAGATCTGCTCTGGCGTATTCCGCCGAGCGGGCCAAACTCGTTACATGCTCAGGACTTATCGTCGAATCCGCCCTTGCGAAACGCACGCTGAAGCAACAATCTGGCGGCGCGAACCGGCCCGGCTGTTTCGCGTCCGAATCAACACGAAAAGCGGCCATGGAACCGATGCTCACCATCCACGCCCAGATTTCACCCGGCGAACTTATCGACAAGATCACGATCCTTGAGATCAAGGAAGCACGCATCGGCGATACGCGGAAGCGGGCGAACGTGCGCTATGCCCTGAAGTCGTTGTCGGAAACCCGGGAGCAGACGCTGGCCATGAGCGCGCCCCTGGAAGGCCTGTGGTCTGACCTGAGAAGTGTCAACGAGGCCCTGTGGGAGATCGAGGACGAGATTCGCCTCTGTGAGGCAAAGATGGAATTCGGACCTCGGTTCATCGAGCTGGCGCGCTCGGTCTATAAGACCAATGATCGCCGTGCCGCCATCAAGAAGGACATCGATCTGCTCTTCAGCTCCGCCATGACCGACGAGAAATCCTATGAACACCCGGGCGGCTGATGTGCGAGCAGGCGGGCGACCGCCGCCTCCACCTCCTCAACCCTCAGCTGCGCCAGATTAGCGGTTACGATCATTTCGACCCGGTTCCCGAGAGGCCGTGACTTGACCGGGTTCGAAAGCGTTCCAAAGATCGCAACCAGCGGACAATCGGCCAACGCGATCAAATGTGTGGGCCCGGTATCGTTGCCGACGGCCAAGCGGGCTCTGCGGGCCAACTCCACGATCTGTTCCAGATTGGAATCGATATCGTACGTGGATGGACAAAGACGCGTAATGACGCGCGCTTCCTCAGTCTCCGCCGGCCCGCGGATGAGGACCGGCGTCAAACCCCTGGCCGCCAGCTGGCAGGCCAACTCGCCATAGCGCTCGGCCGGCCAGCGTTTCTCGCGCCGTGTGGGTGACGAGCCGGGAACCAGCAGGGCGTAAGAGGGAGGCAATCCGTAGTGCGAGATGTCCGCCTTGAGGAAGCCAAGATCGGGTGCTGGCACCGCGTCGATGCCCGCGAGTGCAAGCATTTCGGCCTGGCGCTGGTAAATCGGCAAGGGCTTCCGGCGGCCGGAATAGTACACGCCACGGCCGCGCACGACGCCGACCCATTGGGTCGCGCGTGGGTTAACAAACCTCGCGTAGGCGTTGGTGCGCGTGGACCACTGAAGGTCGTAAATCCGGTCGAAACGTGCCGCGCGCAGCTTACGCGCCAAGGCGAGCCAATCCTGGACCCGCTGCAGCGACGGCCGCCGGTCGGTCCAGACCTCGTCGAAACAGCCCGACGCCTGACCCAGATTCACAAAGGGCGCGGTGGTGAGCAGGGTGACGCGGTCGTTCTTGTGGCGCGCCCGGATCGCCTGCATGGCGCCGATCGAAAGCACGAAATCGCCGAGCGCCGAGAGCTTGATGACCAGGATGTTTCGCACGTGGGGGGATCTCAGCGCAGGACCGGAACCATGTCGGCTTCTTACCGTGTGTACCTTGGCCTTACAAGGCGCGGAGGCTATAAAGCATCTCGAATGGGTGCAACGAATACGGCGAGGCGAAACCGGCATGCGGGTCATGCAGGTCATGGCGGGCGGGGAACACGGCGGCGCCGAGACCTTCTTTGTCGATCTCGTAACGGCTCTGCAAAAAAGAGGTTTGGACCAGCGCGCGGTCATTCGCCGTAATCCGGAACGCTCCAAGATTTTGCGCGATGCCAAGGTCCCACTGGCGGAGCTACGCTTCGGTGGACCGCTCGATATCCTGTCCAAGCCGGCCTTGCGCCGGGAAATCGCGCGCTTTCAACCCGATATCGTGCAAACCTGGATGGTGCGTGCGACTAAGGCGTGCCCAAGCGGCCAATTCGTTCACGTCGGTTGGCTGGGCGGCTACTACAAACCGCCACATTTTCAGGCCTGCGACCATGTCGTCGGCGTGACCCAGGACATTGCCAATCACATGCGCGCCGCCGGCTGGGCGGAGTCGCGGTCCCACTATTTGCCGACCTTCGCGGTACGCCAGCCGGCCGGGCCCTTGAACCGCGCCGACTACGACACGCCGGAGGACGCGCCGCTGCTGCTGGCGCTGGGCCGGCTTCACGTCAAGAAAGCCTTCGATATTCTCCTGAAAGCGCTGGTTTCCACACCCAAGGCCTGGTTATGGATTGCCGGGGAGGGGGAGCTACGCGCCGAACTTGAGAAATTGGCGGCAGACTTGGGTGTTGCCGGGCGGGTCCGCTTTCTTGGGTGGCGCTATGACCGGGAAGCCTTGCTGGCGACCGCGGACCTTTGTGTCTTTCCGTCGCGCTACGAGCCCTTTGGCACCGTGACAATCGAGGCCTGGGCCTGCGATACACCGCTGGTTGCGGCGGCCAGCGCTGGGCCGGCGGCCGTGATCCGTGACGGTGAGGATGCTCTTTTGGTATCGGTCGACGATGTCGAGGCTCTGGCGGCCGCCATTAACCGCGTACTGGACGAACCTGCCTTGGCGGAAAACTTGGTGGCAGCGGGGCGCCGGCGCTTCGAGGCGGAGTTCACGGAGGAGGCCTGCGCCAAACGTTATCTCGCTTTTTACGAGAACCTCCTGGACAGCCCAAGTGCGGTGGCCCCTGTGCATGGCGCCGCCCAATGAAGGCGGAGCGCTTCGATCTGATCCTCAAGGGCGGTACCCTGGTCACCCCGGCGGGGCCGCGTGCCGCCGATGTCGGGGTGCGCGACGGCCGCATCGCCGCCTTGGGCACGCTTGACCCCGATGCGGGAGAACAAGTGATCGACGTGCGCGGCCTGCACGTTCTGCCGGGTGTGATCGACACGCAGGTTCACTTTCGTGAACCTGGCCTGGAGCATAAGGAAGATCTAGCCAGCGGCACGGCGGCGGCGGCCCTGGGTGGCGTGACGACTGTTTTCGAGATGCCGAATACCACGCCCTCAACCCTGACAGCCTTGGATCTGCAAGACAAACTGAGCCGCGCCAAGGGCCGGGCCTGGACCGACCACGCCTTCTTCATGGGCGCGGCCGCGGAAAATGTCGAGCATTTGGCGGCCTTGGAGCAGCAACCGGGATGCTGCGGCGTCAAGATTTTCATGGGGTCTTCGACGGGAAGCCTGCTCGTCGATGACGACGAAACCTTGCTCCAAGCCTTGCGGAACGGCCGCCGGCGGGTGGCGGTGCATGCCGAGGACGAAGCCCGCCTGCGCGAGCGCCTGGCGCTGGTGCGCGGTGGGGCCGATGTCGCGCAACATCCCGAATGGCGCGACGTGGAAACGGCGCGCTTGGCGACCCAACGGGTGCTGAATCTGGCGCGGCGCGCGGGGCGCCGGATCCACGTGCTGCACGTCACGACGGCCGAGGAAATCCCGCTCCTAGCCGCCAACAAAGACGTGGCGACAATGGAGGTCACGCCTCAACATCTGACTCTGACGGCGCCCGAGTGCTACCAACGCTTGGGCACCTTCGCGCAGATGAACCCGCCGATTCGCGAGGCGCGCCATCGCGACGCGCTCTGGCACGCGATCGACCAGGGAATCGTCGATGTCGTCGGCTCCGACCACGCGCCGCACACACGCGAAGAGAAAGCGCGGTCCTATCCGACCTCCCCCTCGGGCATGCCGGGGGTTCAGACCTTGTTGCCGCTGATGCTCGACCACGTCAACGCCGGCCGCCTCACCCTGGAGCGCCTGGTCGATCTGGTGTGCGCGGGGCCCCAAAGGATCTACGGGATCGCCGGTAAGGGCCGGGTCGCAGTTGGTTACGATGCCGACTTTACCGTCGTCGATTTGAAAGCGCGGCGTGAGATTACGGCCAAGTGGTTGGCCGCCAAATGCGGCTGGTCACCCTTCGAGGGCATAACCGTCACCGGGTGGCCGAAAGCGACCATCGTCCGTGGCAATATCGTGATGCGCGAGGACGAGTTGCAAGGCGACCCCACCGGACAGCCCGCGCGCTTCGTGGAAACCCTATCGGGTGACGCCGGAGATTAATGCTCGGTCGAGGGGCCTTCGGTCAGCTGCCACTCGGTCGGCTGCATGATGCCGACGTAGCCGATGCGCACCGAATGCAGGGTGCCGTCCAGCTTGGTTTCCCAATAACCCAGGAATTCGTTAAGCTTGGGGAAATCGGGAACCCGGTCGAGAGATTGCCACAGGTAGCTTTGCAGCAAGTCCGGATAATCCGGCATCTTATAAAGGATCTCCGCCGTGGTCAGACGGAAGTCCTGCATCAGGCCTTCCGGTTCTTCCATGGGGCCCTCCTGGCTCTCCTGGACACGGCCGCCCGGCTCTTGCGCGAGGCGCCCCTTCAATCGCTCGGCATTGCTCATATCCCATGATTGCCGGAAATGTCTGAAATTCCGTTAAACCTATAAGACTTTGAAATAAAGAAAGAATCATAGGGGATGAAGGCATGAAAGACCTATGTGCGGCGACCGCGGCCCCGGTCACGGTCTTGCTGGCCGGCCTGGCGCTGGCCGCCTGTGCCGCGCCGCCCACCGGCATGGCCGGGCTGGCGGACGGGCGGGCCTGTTATCGCACCCTGGCTCGGGTCGACTGCCACTCGGCGCCGCTGCCCGGCGAGGCCGCACGCCGGGTCGGCTTCTTCGACTGGGCTGCCCTCATGACGCCGGCGGGGGGGTAACCATAGGTCCAGGAACGGCCACCCCGGTGATCGCACCGTGTTTAAGGCCGAACGCGCGGCTTCTTGCCGAGGGACCGCGGAAGAGGCCATCATGTGGCGCAAGACGACCCGTGTTTCGGAGCGCGCGGGGCTTTACGGAAAAGATTTTGGGTCCTTTATGTATGGGTATAACTAGTTGATATAAAAAGGTATTTTTTCCATTTTCTGCGTATGTGTAATTAATTGTGTAAGCTTTGAGCCTTTTTTCGCAAAACCTTGAATACGCTATCTCATATTCAAGTTTCTTATGTTATCCTTGAATATGAGATAGCGTATTCAAGGTTTTCACATGCGAAAAGACGAGCTAGCTGGGCCATTAAGGCAACCTTATACCCCGGAACGCGGCTTTGGGACAGCGCACGCGGCCAGGGAAGGATACGAGCACATCTGGTTTGTGGTGCCGCCTGCGCCGCCTGAAGAATTCCCGGCAGGCATTCCGGCGGGAACGATCAGCCGGGCAAACACGATTCTGCAAAGCCGCCCGGACCCTGCGGACGCTTCCGAGCTGGACCTGCTGGCAGCATATCTTTTTGCCGGGCGCGAGGCGGTGTCGTCTTCGCGCATGGAAGGCACATGGTCCACCATCGATAACGTGCTGACTCCCGGTGAGGTTTACGATCAGGACGAAGGCAAGTCTGAGCATCTTTCTGTCCGGGGCTACGCCACCGCCCTTGAATACGGCTTTGGGCAAATCCAGCAGCACGGCATGGACGCCCTTACCACAGAACTTGTGTGCCATCTGCACGATCTGGTGATGCGCAAAGACCCCGATTTTCACGGGATTGCCGGACGGGTGCGCACGCCGGGTCTGCCAGGCGACGTTGTGCAAATCGGCGGCGGCGGCAGGAAAGAGGATGCGGTCTATAATCCCGCGCCGCCCGAACATGCCGCGCGCTGTCTGGAAGATGTTATGGGCTGGATGCGGAACAAAACGCTCATTGAGCTAGGCGATGCCGGAATGGGGATGAGCCTGCCCGTCCGCATGGCCATCGGCCACGCCCATTTCGAGGCGGTGCACCCTTTCAGCAACGGCAACGGACGTGTCGGGCGTATTTTATGGCCTCTGCAAATGGCAGCGGCAGGCCATCTGCCACTTTATCTCTCCGGCTATGTCGAACAAAACAGGCATGAATATGGGCAGGCTTTACAGGAGGCGCAAAAGCAACTCTCCTATGGCCGCATCGCCCAATTCGTGGCAAATGCCATTATCGGCTCTCACGAAGAAGAAAAGATGAGCAAAGCCGTGATCGGCAGCCTTCCCGGCCTGTGGCAACAACGGGGCCGGTTCCGAAAGGATTCATCGGCGGCGCGGGCGCTGGCGGTCATTATCAGGATGCCCATTGTCACCGCCAGGATTTTGTCCAAAGAACTGGAAGTATCCTTTCAAGCGGCCTCGAACGCCTTGAACGCACTTGAAAGCAAGCATGTCATCCGCGAGCGGACCGGCCATGGCCGTAACCGGGTCTTTGCCGCTGAAGAAGTCATTGCGGCACTAGCACGGCCCTTCGGTGAAGAGCCGGATATCGCTCTGGAAGGCGCACGCCGTACGCTTGGTATATAAGTCTGCTTCCGTGTCGAAGCTGCCTTATCCGCCTCACTTCTTTGAAGTTACGGCGTGACAGCCTTCTCGTAGCCCTCACTTCGGCGAAGGCAGCTTGCGCTTTGTTCTGCGGCGTCTGTCGGGCATGATGGACCCGCGCGGGCTCTATCTCGGGCTGCTTGACGGACAGCCGCTGTTTTATTCCGGCAAGGCGCATCTTGTGACCGTCGCGCCTGCGCGCACCGGTAAGGGGGTAGGCGCCGTCATCCCGAACCTGCTGCATTTCCAGGGCTCGGTTGTCGTCACCGACCCCAAGGCGAGAGACCATAACGATGAAACCTTACCGGACCTTCTTGGCACTTGCGTGCCTTTCGCTTCTGCTTATCGCGCTTGGGCCAGCGCCGGCCTTGGCGGGCTGCGGCAGCCGCCCGCGGCCAGAAGTCGATTGGTCCAGATGTCAAAAGATGCACCTGATCTTGCGCAAGGCAGACCTTCGCGGCGCCAATATGGAACGCACTGACCTGACCGCCACGGACCTGATGGGCGCCAATCTCGAGGGTGCCAATCTCGGCAACGCAAACGTCACGCAGACCAGGTTCCGCCAAGCTAATCTGAAGGGCGCTGATCTGGAGAAGGTCTTCGGCAACCGTGCCGATTTCGAGGCCGCCGATCTGACCGGCGTCAGCCTCACAAAGGCGGAACTGCCGCGCGCGAACTTTGCCGGCGCGGTTTTCACGCAGGCCGATCTGTCCAAGGCCGATCTGGGCCGAGGTAACCTGCGCGGGGCGCGGCTGCAGGACGCAAACCTGAGCAAGGCCATCCTTGCGAGGGCCGACTTCACATCCGCGAACCTGGACGGTGCGGACTTGACGGCTGCCTACACTCTGCGTACTCAGTTTGCGGGGGCCGATCTGTCCGGGGCGCTCGGCCTCTCCCAGGATCAACTCGACGATGCCTGCGGCGACGACGGCACCCGGCTTCCGCCTGGGCTTCAGAAACCTGCCTCCTGGCCGTGCCAGGACGATCAATAGCACGCCACCGACGTGTCGCTCTCCGGGGCTACGGCTACTGACACAGGGCTGTCAGGAGTACTCCGATATAACTTTAAACGTCTCCGTGCATCGCGGAGAGGCAAATCGAAAAGAGGCAGGGGAAGAACTAAATGACGCGAAAACAGGATCGGAAGCGCGACTCCTTCCGCGCTCTTCACGAAAGGGACGGCGCCTTTATCATTCCCAATCCCTGGGACACCGGAACCGCACGCATCCTTGCCTCGGCGGGCTTTGAAGCCCTGGCCACGACCAGTGCGGGCCTGGCGTTCTCGCTCGGCGTGCCAGAGGGCCGCGTGTCCAGGGAGCAGGCGCTGGCGCACTGCCGCGATATCGTGGCGGCGACCGATTTACCGGTTTCCGCCGATTTGGAGAAGGGCTTCGGCGATACGCCGGAAGACGTGGCGGAGACGATCCGCGCGGCAGCGGAAACCGGCCTGGCCGGTTGCTCGATCGAGGACTACACGGGCCGCCACAGCGATCCGATCTTCGAGTTCGATTTGGCGGTGGAGCGGATCACGGCGGCCGTCGAGGCCTGCCGCAAGTTGCCGCATGATTTCGTGCTGACCGCGCGCGCGGAAAACTTCTTGCACGGCCGCCAGGACCTGGACGACACGATCAAGCGCCTGCAGGCCTTCGAGGCGGCGGGCGCCGACGTGCTCTACGCCCCCGGCTTGCGCGATCTCGAGTCGATCCGCACGGTGTGCGCGGCGGTCGGGAAGCCGGTCAATGTGGTCATGGGCCTGCCCGGCGCGACCTTCGGGGTGCCGGACCTGGTCGAGGCCGGCGTGAAGCGCATCAGCGTCGGCTCGGCGCTTGCCCGCCTCGCCTATGGCGCGGTGGTCGAGGCGGCGAAGGAGATGGCCGCTCAAGGCACCTTCCGTTTCGCTGACGGCGCCATCGGTTTCAAGGCGCTGGAAGATATCTTCGCGGCGTATGAGGATACGTGAAATAGCCCCTTGCGGCCGGGCGGATCCGCTGCAGGCATTTGAAGCATCAGAGGTAGTTTGTCGGAATTTGACCCCGTGCGGCTCCAGATTGAAGACCTGCCTGTGTTGGGGGTTGGCGTATGGGGTGTAGTTTACGATTTGGACGATGGAACCGTTCTGAAGTTGGCGAGGCGGGAAGGGGGATTTGGCGACGGGCACAAGAAGGTTAGCCATGAAATCGATGTCATGAAGAGCATCGCCTTTGCCCGATCCAACGTTTCTTTCAAGGTCCCGCAGTTCGTCGAGTCTGGTTTCATCCCTGAACATTCGAAGCTTTATGGCCGAGGATTCTCGATATGGCTGCGCTCAACCAAGATTGTTGGGCGCTCCCTTGAAGACAGTGAAGTCGCGCGCCTTGGCGAGAGTGAAAGGAGCGCAATAGCCGCTTCTTTGGCGCGTGCACTGAACGAGTTCCACCGCCTTCTAGACGGATCTGACATTCACAAGAAGCTGAAGCCGGACGACGTTTTCGAGCTGATGAATCTGGAAGACCTAGCTTTGCGAGAACGGGACCGAGGGCGCATCCACAGCGTGGTTCCGTTGTTCGATGCGCACTCCGACCGTCAACTGCGACCAATCCACGGCGACTTCAATATATCGAACGTGCTTGTCGATGAGCGTTTCGACGTCACCGGCGTCTTGGACTTTGCCGAAGTTTGTTTGGGGACTCTGGAAGATGAGCTTAGCTCTCTCACGACAGAGTTGCCTATTCTCGCGGAAGCCATTGTCAACCAGTTTGAGGCCACATCAGGCCACGACATCGATCCCGCACGTCTGCATTTGGCGGAACTCAAACACGATCTGATTAGTCTGATGATTTCCCGTTACCGTCTCAATCGGCCCAAGGAGGCGCTTGAATGCGAAGAGCGATTCGATCGCAGATTAGCCGAGTCTCCCCGGAGTTTTCCACTGTAAGGCTGGGCAGTTGTATGAGAGGCGCTGGGAACTACACCGAAGTCAGCTCGGTTTCCTGCTCATGATCGAGCACGCACCTAAATCACCTGGAACCCGTGGGCATAGGGATCGCGCTCGTCGATGAAGATGGTGTTGTAGCCGGTCATGCGCGCCCAACCCTGGATCGACGGCACGATACCTTCGCGGTCGCCAACCTTAGTGGCGGCTTCGACCTTGCCGTGGAACAGCGAGCCGATGATGCTTTCGTGTACGAAGTCGTCGCCGGGCTTTAGCTTACCGCGCGCGGCCAGTTGCGCCATGCGCGCCGAAGTGCCGGTGCCGCAGGGGCTGCGGTCTATGGCCTTGCTGCCGTAGAAGACCGCGTTACGGGCATGCGCCTCGGCATGTTGGGGCGCGCCGGTCCAAAGGATGTGGGTGACGCCCCGGATGGTCGGATCTTCCGGATGCGCGACCGTGACCGCCTTGTTCAGATTCTCCCGCAGTCCCGGCGACATGCGCACCAAATCTCCCGCCGTGTAGTCGGCCATATCGCGGTAATTCTTTTGCGGGTCGATGATCGCGTAGAAATTTCCGCCATAAGCGATATCGACGGTAAGGTCGCCCAGGTCCGGGCATTCGACGCGCAGATTCTCGAGCGCGAGGTAGGCGCCGACATTGTGGAGGCGCACAGACTCCACGTGGCCATCTTGCATTGCGTAATGCGCCTCGACCAAGCCAGCGGGCGTATCCAGGCGCAGGACTCCGTCTTCGCGGGGCTGGACCAGGCCGCGTTCCAACGCGAAGGTGACGGTGCCGATCGTGCCGTGTCCGCACATGGGCAGGCAGCCCGTGGTCTCGATATAGATCACCCCGACATCGCAGTCGGCTCGCAGGGGCGGGTAGAGGATCGCGCCGGACATCATGTCGTGGCCGCGCGGCTCGAACATCAGACCGGTGCGGATCCAATCGTAGCGCTTCATGAAATCCTGGCGCCGCGCGCTCATGGTGTCGCCCGACAAGGCCGGTCCGCCGCCCACGACCAGACGCACCGGGTTGCCGCTGGTGTGGCCGTCGATGCAAAAGAAGGTGTTGGGTTTCTGAGCCATGAACCGCATCCTGGAGACAACCGGGAGCATAACCGCCCGGCCGGGTAATCGCTAGGCCGTGACAGGGCCGGTACCTATAGGGCAGGCTATGGATTCTATCCACTAGGATATGGGGAGCAGCCATGAGTGAAGCGGGTATCTTGCGGCCCGGCGCGGTCGCCCTGGTGACGGGCGCCAGCGCCGGGATCGGCCTCGCGACGGCGGAAGCGCTGGCCGCCAAGGGGCTTCGCGTGATCTGCGCGGCGCGCGACAAGACCCGCCTGGACGGCTTGGCCGCGCGGTTGGAGGGCGCGCACGCCCTGGCGCTGGACGTCGCCGACGCCGAATCATGTGGCGGGTTATTGCGGCGCCTGCCCAAGGACTTGCGCGAGATCGATATCCTGGTCGCCAATGCCGGGCACGATGTCGGTGGCCGCAAGCGCTTCGACGAGGGCGATGTCGAGGACTGGGCGCGCACCGTGGAGACCAATGTGACCGGAATGATCCGGACCTGCCATGCCGTACTTCCCGGCATGTTGGCGCGCAATCGGGGTCACGTGGTGACCTTGGGCTCGATCGCGGGCTTACGGACTTACACCCACGGGTCGATTTACAGCGCGACAAAATACGCAGTGCGCGCCTTCACGGAAGGGTTGCGGGCCGATTATGCCGGGACAGATCTGCGCATCACCGAAATCCTGCCGGGCATGACCCGCACCGAGTTCGCCGCGCGCCGCTTTCAAGATCGAGCGCGCGGCGAGGAATTTTACGATACCTTCGCCGCGACCCTGGACCCTGCGGATATCGCCAACGCCATTCTTTATGCCTTGGACCAGCCGCCGAACGTCACCGTGGCGCAGATGGTGGTGGTCCCAACGCGCGAAGCCTAGGAGCGTCGGACAGTGGGTTTTACCTTAGAGTCTCACTCGACTTTGCCGGAGGACGGTGAGGCCGGCACTTTGATTGGGCGTGCTTGGGTACCAGGACGCCCCGGGGGGCCGGCCGTGGTGGTCGTCGAAGACGGTCAGGTGGTCGATATCACGCTTGCCGCGCCGACCATCGCGCATGTTCTGGAGGCGGACTCGCCGATCGGCTTTATCCGCGCCGCACGCCGGGGCGAGACATTGGGATCGCTTGCGGAGGTTCTGGCGAATACGCCGCCCGACGGCCGTGACGAAATTCGGCCGCGCTTGCTGGCGCCGTGCGATTTGCAGGCGATCAAGGCGGCCGGCGTCACCTTCGTCGACAGTCTCTTAGAGCGCGTGATCGAGGAACGCGCCAAGGGTGATCCCACGCAAACGGCGGCCATCCGGCGCGATCTGGCGCGGACGGCGGGCGCTGAGCTGAGCTCGGTCAAGCCGGGCTCGGCCGCGGCCGAGCGATTGAAGGACGCACTCATTGAACGGGGCCTGTGGTCGCAGTATCTGGAGGTCGGCATCGGTCCTTACGCCGAGATTTTCACCAAGGCGCAACCGATGTCGGCGGTCGGCACCGGGGTGGATATCGGCTTGCATCCCGATTCGACCTGGAACAACCCGGAGCCGGAAGTCGTGCTGGTCATTGACCCGCGCGGGCGCATCGTCGGCGCGACCCTGGGTAACGACGTCAACTTGCGCGACTTCGAAGGCCGCAGCGCTCTTTTGCTAGGCCGGTCGAAGGACAACAATGCGTCCTGTGCGCTCGGGCCTTTCATCCGGCTGCTCGATGACAGCTTCCATTTGGACGATCTGCGCCAGGCCGAAGTCAAGCTGGTCATCGAGGGCGAGGATGGCTACCGGCTGGAAGCGGCAAGTTCCATGAGCGCCATCAGCCGCGACGTGACCGAACTTGCCGCCCACACGATCAACCGGACACACCAGTATCCCGACGGGGTGCTGCTTTTTACTGGAACCATGTTCGTGCCGGTGCAGGACCGTGATAAAACGGGCGAGGGCTTCACCCACAAGGCCGGCGATATCGTGCGAATCTCGGCAGGCAAGCTCGGCGGCCTGGCGAACCGTGTCGATCGGTCGGATCGCCTGCCGCCCTGGGATTTCGGCGTGCTGGAATTGATGCGTAATCTGGCCGCGCGCGGATTGCTGTGAAGCGGCTCAAAGCAGCCACGGCGGTGGAGCAGGGCCGTTCCTTTTTTGTCGAAGCGGCGGGCCACCGCCTGCACGCGCAAAAAATAGACGCGGCGGCGCGCGAGGGCGCGCCCAGTCTGGTCTTCCTGCACGAGGGCCTCGGCAGCATCGGCCAATGGCGCGGCGTGCCTGAGGACCTGTGCCGCCTGACCGGTCTGCCCGGTCTGGTTTACGAACGCTGGGGCTTCGGCCGCTCGGCGCCCTTGGTTCTGCCCCGGTCCAAGGACTACATGCATATCGAGGCGACGAAGGCTCTACCCGATGTCCTAGCAGCCTGTGGGATCGAGCGGCCAATCTTGGTTGGGCATAGCGACGGCGGCTCCATCGCGCTGCTTTATGTGGCGGCCGGCCTCGAAAGCGTGACGGCGTGTATCAGTATCGCGGCTCACGTCTTCGTCGAAGACATCACGATCGAAGGCATAGGGGAGGTTATGACCCGTTGGGACAGCGGCGAGCTAAAGCCGCGCCTGGCGCGCTATCACGGCGACAACACCGAGCCCATGTTCCGGGGTTGGGCCGAGACCTGGATGCGCGAGGATTTCCGCGACTGGAACATCGAAGCCTGCCTGCCGGGTATCGTGTGTCCGACTCTTGTCATCCAGGGCGAGCGCGACGAGCACGCCACCTTGGCCCAGGTCGAGGCCATTGCACGCGGCGTGTCCGGCCCGGTGGAGACCTACGTCGTGCCCGAATGTGCCCACTCTCCGCACCTCGAGGCGCGGGCCGAGGTTCTGGCGCGCATAACGGCGTTTATAGAGACGCTCGCGTAAGCCGGGACAGTCTTACTCGGGCACGGTGCCGCGCACGGCCCAGGCGCGGGCAATCAAGTGGATACGTCCGTCGGGCTCCGCCGGCAGGGTCTGTTCCAGCCGATCCCGCAGGGCGGCGCGCGCGCCATCGTCTAGGGACATACAATAGGCGGGCGCCGGGCCGACCCCGGCCAGGAACGGCGTCCAATAGTCCTCGAAATCCTCGAAGATGGTGGGAACCTCGATGGTGTGGTCCTCGACCTCCTCAAGCCCGGACGACTGAAACAACTGCGTCAGAGGGCCAGGGGCGGCCAGTGGAAAGCGTGCCCCCTCGTCGAGGTCTTTGGCCGCCGGATCCAAGGCGACAGCCGCATCCCAGAAGCGCCGTATCAGCTGCATCTCTCCCGTGTAATCCCAAACAAAGGCGGCCACCGTGCCGCCCGGACAAACCGCGCGGCGCATCTCCGCGACCCCGCTCGCTGGGTCGGGCAGAAAATTCAAAACCAAGCCACTGACCGCGACATCGAAGGAATTGTCGCCGACCGGTAGGGCTTCGGCCGAGCCGATTCGAAAGGTGACCGCCGGATGTTGTTCCTTGCTGCGGGCATAAGCCAGAAATCCGTCGGATGGATCGATCCCGACAACCCGGCTGGCCAGGCCGTGTTCCAGCGCGACCTGAGTTAGAACGCCGGTGCCGCAGCCGACATCCAGCCATCGCCGGTCTGGCGGTTCGGCCAGCCAATCGACAAAGGCATTTCCCGCGAAATAGCTCCAGCGCCCGATGTAAGGATCGTATGCCTCGCCCGCCGCCCAGTTATCGTCAACGCCATGACGTACCATTATCCAGCTTCCCCCCTGGACTATTTTTCCCGAATCGATCCCTTTAACGGATTCGACATAGATATCTTAAGGTTGTGCGGCCGCATCGGTCTAGATCGCATTGCGGTTATCGCGCCGATCTGCGTGTTATCCATTTTTCCAACTCAACCAGGAGATAGACCGACGAGGCGACGACCACCAATCGCACCCAGGCCTCAGCCGGAAGCGGCCGTGTGTCGAACAGGACCTGCATGAAACCCGCATAGGTGAAGACGATCTGCAGGGCGATGACGAGACCAATGGCCATGAGCAATTGAGGATTCCCGAAGATGCCATGCCAGGTGAAAGTGCTGGCGCGGAGGTAACGGGTGTTTACGACGTAAAACACCTCGAACATGACTAAGGTGTTGACCGCCACGGTGCGGGCGGTCGCGACTTCGGCACCCTGGCTTCTCTCCCATAGGAAAAGTCCGAAGGTGCCGGCCAGCAGGATTGCGGATACGAACGCGACCCGCCATATCAGGAAATGCGAAAGAATAGGTTCCGCGGCCACGCGTGGCGGCCGCCGCATGACGTCGTCCTCCGCCGGTTCTAATGAGAGCACCAGTCCCAGGGTCACCGCCGTGATCATGTTGATCCAAAGTATCTGTACCGGCGTGACCGGCAGGACTTGGCCGAACAGAATTGCAGCGACGATGATCAGGGCTTCGCCGCCGCTGGTCGGCAGGATGAAGGCGATGGCCTTTTTCAGGTTGTCGTAGACCGTGCGCCCTTCCTCGACCGCGTGCGCGATTGAGGCGAAATTGTCGTCCGCGAGGACCATTTCGGCGGCCTCCTTGGCCGCCTCGGTACCCTTGAGACCCATGGCCACGCCGACATTGGCACGCTTAAGCGCGGGCGCGTCGTTCACCCCGTCGCCGGTCATGGCCACGATCAGCCCGCTCGCCTGCAGGGCCTGCACCAGGCGCAACTTGTGTTCCGGGTTGGCGCGGGCGAAGACATCGACATCGAAGACACGCGCGCGCAGGTCTATGTCGCTCATGGCGTCGATCTGCGGGCCTGTCAGCACGGCGTCCGGCAGCGCCAGGCCCAATTCACGCGCGATGGCGGCGGCGGTGCCGGCGTGATCGCCGGTGATCATCTTGACCCGGATGCCCGCGCTCTGGCAGCGTGCGACGGCTTCGATGGACTCCTCGCGCGGCGGGTCGGCCAGGCCGAAGAGGCCTAAAAGCGTGAGCCCTGATGCGACATCGGCGAATTGCAGTTCCGTATGGTCGGGCCGCGTGGCCAGAACGGCCAACGCCAGCACGCGTTGCCCCCGCCGTGTGATATTGGTGATTTGCTCGTGCCAGTAAGCGTGGTTCAAGGGTGCATCGCCGGTCTCGGTACACTGACGGTCGCACATCTCCAAAACCCGCTCCGGCGCTCCTTTCACATGGATCAGCATTGTCCCTTCAATGTCGCGATGCAGGGTCGCCATGAAGCGGTGTTCCGCCTCGAAAGGGATGACATCGATGCGATGCCAGGCCGCGCCTTCGGCGTCCGGATCGAACCCTGCTTTGCGCGCGAATGCGATCAAGGCGCCCTCCATCGGGTCGCCGTCGGTGGTCCATTCGCCCCCGGCGTGGCGCAGGCTCGCGTCACCGCACAGGAAACCGCCTCTTGCCAAGGCACGCAGCAGGGGATCGCGACCCGCGTTAACCGCTGATCCCGCAAGCCGGATTTCTCCCTCCGGCGAATAACCCGATCCCGTCACCTCGAACACGCTAGGCCCGGCGGCCACACTCATCACCGCCATCTCGTTGCGGGTGAGGGTCCCCGTTTTGTCGGAGCATATAATGGATACAGCCCCCAAGGTCTCGACCGCGGGAAGCCGCCGGATAATGGCGTTGCGCCGGGCCATGCGTTCCACGCCGACCGCCAGCGTGATGGTCATGACCGCCGGTAGACCCTCGGGAATCGCGGCCACGGCGAGCCCGACGGCGGCCAAAAACATCTCGTCGGCAGCGTAGCCCCGTAGCGCAATACCGAAGGCAAAGGTTCCGGCGGCGAGCGCCAGGATCGCAGCGGTCAGCCAGCGCCCAAAAACCGTCATCTGCCGCAGCAACGGCGTGGTCAGGGGCTCGACCCGGTTCAGCATGATGCTGATTCGGCCGATTTCCGTCGCCGTGGCGGTCGCGACGACCACACCCGCGCCGACTCCCGCCCCAACCAGGGTTCCGGCGTAAGCCATGCAACTCCGCTCGGCGAGCGGCGTTTCAGCGGCGACCGGTGCGGTTCCCTTGTCGACGGGCAGAGATTCCCCGGTCAAGACAGCTTCCTGTAGGCGCAGGCCCTTGGTTTGAACCAGACGCAGATCGGCCGGCACCTTATCGCCCGAGGTCAGGAAAACGATATCGCCTGGGACCAGATCGCGCGCGTCTATGGGGATGCGGCGGCTGTCGCGCAATGTCAGGGCTTGTGGAGAAAGCATGCGCCGAATCGAATCCAACGCCGATTCAGCCTTGCCCTCTTGCACGAACCCGATCGCCGCATTGATCAGGACGACACCGAATATGACGGCCGAATCGGTCAGATGGCCCAGGCCGGCGGTGACCGCACCGGCCGCGATCAAGACGTAAATCAGTACGTTGTGGAATTGCGATAGAAAACGCAGGAAGGGTGAGCGCACGCGCGGCGGCGGCAACGCATTGGGGCCATGGCGCGCGAGCCGCAATTCGGCCTCGCTCGCGGACAAGCCGTGCAGCTTGGTGCCTAACCGCTGAAGCACTAGGTCGTGGTGGGCCGCATGCCAAGGCGATGGCATGGTCATTTCTTCGATCGTGGAACGAGGGGACGGAATTTTCATTCTGTTATAGAGGTATCCGGCGAAGCGGTCAGGCTTTCGCGGTTCGCCGGTCTCGCGGTCCTCTATCGCTGCAGGACGTAGATGCCAGGCGCATCTGCGATGGCAAAGTAACCTTGAGCCGGGGCACCCATTGGCGGTGTGGCCGTGGTGCCTTGGGAGCGCGCGCGCAGCCATTCGTGCCAGATCGGCCACCATGAGCCGTCGCGCATCGGCATGCGCTGTAGCCAGGTATCCGGGTCGATATAGGTTTCCTCGTCATGGCGATGGGAAACGCGAAAACGGCGGCCGGGATGACCCGGTTCGCTGACAATGCCAGCGTTATGGCCGCCGCTGGTCAAAACAAAATCGATGTCGGTGTCGGTCGACAGGTGAATCTTGTAGACCGAGCGCCATGGCGCGACGTGATCGGTCTCCGTTCCGACCGCAAATATCGGCACTCGGATATCTGACAATACAACCGGCCGTCCCTCTATGCTCAGGCGCCCGTCGGCCAGATCGTTGCGCAGGAACAGGCGATGCAGGTATTCACTGTGCATCCGGTAGGGCATGCGCGTCGCATCTGCATTCCAGGCCATGAGGTCGTTCATTTTTTCCTGCCGGCCGACCAGGTAAGTACGCAGCACCCGCGACCAAACCAGATCGTTCGAGCGTAGCATCTGGAACGCACCGGCCATCTGTTTGGTATCTAGGTATCCCTGGTTCCACATGACGTCGTCCAGAAACGTCAACTCACTGTGGTCGATGAACAGTGAGAGCTCCCCGGGCTCGCTGAAATCGGTTTGGGCGGCCAGAAGTGTGAGGGAGTTGAGCCGGTCTTGCCCGTCGCGCGCAAGCTTGGCGGCCTCGATCGCGAGCAAGGTTCCGCCTAGGCAGTATCCGACAGCGTCCACCTTGTGGTCCGGCACGATCGCCTGAATCGCGTCGAGCGCTTGCTCGACCCCGAGCCGCCTGTAGTCTTCCATCGACAGGTCGCGGTCCTCGGCGCCGGGATTGCGCCAGGAGATCATGAAGACCGTGTGTCCTTGCTCGACCAGGTAACGGACCAGGGAGTTGTGGGGCGAGAGATCCAGAATGTAATACTTCATGATCCAAGCCGGCACGATTAGTATCGGTTCGGCCTGGACCTGCGCGTCGGGCTGCGCCGGGAGATATTGGATCAACTCAATCAGCCTGTTGCGGTAAATCACCTTGCCCGGTGTGACAGCAATGTCGCGCCCGACTTGGATAGCCTCGGTGCCGACCGGTGGGCGGCCGGCAATGGCGCGCTCCCAGTCCTCCCAGAAATTAACCGCGCCGCGCACCAGGTTTTGGCCGCCTTCCTGCGCGGTGATGCGTAGCAGCTCCGGGTTGCTCAGTAAGGAATTGGAGGGCGATGCCATATCGAGCAACTGGCGACTAGCGAAATTGACGACGTTCTCGTGATGCGGTGAAACCCCGCGCACCCCGGTCGTTGCGTTGTGCCACCATTGCTGGATTAACAGAAAGGACTGGTAGGTCAGGTTGTACGGCCAGCTTTGCCAGGCCTCGCCGCGAAAGCGCCGATCCTGGGCCAAGGGTTCGATGCAGGGCGACGTATCGGGGTTGGCGGCTGCTCTTTGCGCGTAGATGCCGAAGCGCGTTGCCTTGCGCACGGCCTTGTTCCAGAGCATGGCCTGTTTGCCCGGCGAGCACGCCAGATGGGTTCCCCAGTCCAGAAAAGCCAAGGTGACGGCGGCCGGAGAAACGCCTGCCGTGGCCTGCCCGATGGCGGCGTGTACCAGACGGTCGATACTGGGTATGCCTTCCAGGTAATCTTCGGATTCTTCGACACCATCTACGGCGGGGGAGGTTGTCTGCTCCTCGGGCCGGTAAATCGCCGAGAGTCCGGGCATCCAGGCGCCCGGCCGCAGGGTTGCCGCTACCTGGTCCAGCATTGTCGAATAGCTGGCTAGCCAAGGAAAGGGCGTGAAGCTCGTCAGGGCGTTCGGCCTGGATGTCTCCAGCGTTTCAGCCGGCGCCGCGCGAGGTAAGGCGACAACGTTGTTGCCAGGGGTTTTCCCGGCGGTCTTGGATTTCATGGCTCACTCCTCGGCCCGCTTTAGGCCGGTCACCATGGCCCGGGCCAAATTCTCGCGGTGCGCCACGCTGGTCAGCAGGACACCGCCGATGTGAAGAATCACGAGGATCAGCGTTAGGTTCGCCAGGATCTCGTGCGCCTCTTCCCAGAACTCGTCGCCCTCGTCTTCGCCCTCTTCACGGTCCTCGCGCTCGTCTTGGCTGGCGAGTTGGAATCGCGCGTCCGGCTGACGCGGAGCGGCCAGGGCCGTGGTGGAAATGGCGGGCGGAACCCCGGCGAGGGGGCCCTTGCCTTCCTCGGCGGCGTAGAGCTCGAGCCCGCTCCAGACGCTCGCCACCAGGCCGATCAGCAGGGCGACGATCATCGCGCCGCCAGCCGGGCTGTGTCCAAGATAGCGCTTAGCACGCGATGCGAGGAGGTCCCGCGCGTAACCCAGGACCGTCGCCGGCGCATAGATGAAGTCGCTGAAGCGGGCATGCCTCGGTCCGACGAAACCCCAAATGACGCGTAACGCAAGAAATCCGCCGATAGTGTATCCGGCCCAGACGTGTAGGGTCAGAAGCTCATCCTCGGTGAAATAGGCGATAAAGAAGGCGGCAACCACACTCCAGTGGAAGATCCGGACAAAAAGATCCCAGACGCGGACCATGGGCCGGTTTCGGGTCGGGTTTGCGTTCGAAGCCGCCTCGGTGTGCAATGGTGTTCTTCCTGCTTTGGGGGCCAAGCAACCTGGCCGTTTGCCGGAGGAGAACCTTCGACGAGATATGGGGTGTCTCTACCGCAGTGCAACATCGTGTGCTGTGATCTGGATCAAACCGGGCGATCAGGCGGTGGGCGTCTCGTCACTTCACTTCTTCCTCGACACTCCGACTCGCAAGTATTCCAATCTGTCTGAGAGATGCTAACTTAAGTGCCAGAACGAACCCATGACATTGGTAGGTAAAGCATGAAGGTCTCTTGGAAAGGGGTGTTCCCGGCGGCGACCACACAGTTTCGGGCCGATCAATCCCTCGATCTCGAGGCGACCGTGGCCCACGCCGATACTTTGATCGGGGCCGGGGTCGACGGTTTGGTTATGCTCGGCACCTTGGGCGAAAGCACGACCATGGAGGCCCAGGAAAAGCGCGACGTTCTAAAAGCGACCCTCAAAACGGCAGCGGGTCGTGTGCCGGTGCTGGCCGGAGTGGCGGAGTTCTCGACCGCCGCGGCTTGCCGACTGGCCGAGGACGCGCAGAAAATCGGCGCTGACGGCCTTATGGTTCTGCCTGGGATGGTCTACAAGTCGGACTTGCGCGAAACCCTGCAGCATTTCAAGACGGTCGCGCGGGCCAGCGATCTACCGGTCATGGTCTACAACAACCCCGTGTCCTATGGCGTGGATATCCCGCCCGAGGGCTTCACCGAGCTAGCCGATCAAGACACGATTGTCGCGATCAAGGAATCCTCCGACGACCCACGCCGGATCACCGATATCATCAACGCTTGCGGCGATCGTTACATCATGTTTTGCGGCGTCGATGACTTGGCGATGGAGGCCGCGATGCTGGGCGTGAGCGGCTGGGTCGCCGGCCTGGTCAATGCCTTCCCGTACGAGACCATGCAGCTATGGCGGCTGGTTTCCCAAGGGCGCTGGGACGAGGCGCGTGATTTGTACCGGTGGTTCACCCCGGCGCTGCATCTGGACTGCCACGTCAAGCTTGTCCAGTACATCAAGCTGGCCCAGGCCATGGCCGGCTTGGGCACCGAAACGGTGCGCAGCCCGCGCATGACGCTTGAGGGCGAGGAGCGCCAACGCGTCGCCGACATCGTGCAACGTGCCCTCGATTCCCGCCCCGAAAAAGCGGCTTGAGGCTCGGGATGGTCTTTCGCCAACTCTTCGACAGCGTCTCTTGCACCTATACCTACCTGATCGCCAGCCGGCGGGGGGGTGAGGCGTTGATTATCGACCCCGTACTCGACAAGGTGGACCGGTATTTGCAGCTCCTGACGGAGCTGGACCTGAAGTTGGTCAAGGCGATCGACACGCATGTGCATGCCGATCATATCACCGGGATGGGCGCGCTGCGCGACCGCACGCGCTGCATCACGGTGATGGGGGAGGCAAGCGGAGTCGATGTGGTCTCGGTCCGGGTCGGCGACGGAGACTGCATCGATATCGAAGGCGTGAGCTTGCGCGCGCTATACACACCCGGACACACGGACGATTCCTACAGTTTCACGATGGAAGACCGGGTCTTTACCGGGGACACGTTGTTGATACGCGGCACCGGACGGACCGACTTTCAAAACGGCGATCCCGTGGCGCAGTACGATTCGCTGTTCAACAAGCTGTTGAAATTGCCGGAGGAAACTCTCGTCTACCCAGCGCACGATTATAAGGGCGATACGGTCAGCACCATCGGCGAGGAGCGGGCCTGCAACCCGCGTCTGCAAGTTGCTTCGCGCGACGAGTATGTCGATTTGATGAGTAATCTCAATCTGCCCAACCCCAAAATGATGGATGTCGCCGTGCCGGCTAACTTGCACATTGGTCTCCATCAGGACGAGGTCGAGGCGCGCGGTTGGTCTTTGACCTGCGACGAAATGGCCGAATTGCTTGGCGCACCGGATATTATTTTGGTCGATTTGCGCGAGGCGGCCGAGCGCGAGCGGCACGGTGAGATTGCTGGCTCAGTTCACACGCCCTATGTGGAGTTGCCGGAGAATGTCGTGTCCGGCGGCGTGCTGCACGAACTGGCCTTGGCGACCGGTAAGCGGCTCGTCTTCTACTGCGCCTACGGCGAGCGCTCCGCCATGGCTGTGAAGAGCGCCCAGGATGCCGGCCTGGCTCAGGCCTGCCACATCAAGGGTGGGCTCGACGCCTGGAAGAAAGCGGGTAGGCCGGTCGCGGGCGCACCAGACTAATCGCGCCGCCGTTGCCGGAATTTCCGATGGCCGCGCTGGTTAGGCAAGAACCGGAAGCCTTCAGCTCGAATCGCTGGGCGTGTATTTCGCCAGAACCTCCGCCTCGGTTAGCTGTGCAAGGTCGCCAGCGAAGGCATACCCATCCGGCTTGTGATCGATATAGATCTCACCGACCAAGCTGAACTGTGACGGGTCGTCGAACGCGCCGACACACATGAAGTACAGGTCTGCTGGCTTCAAACGATAGAAAAGATTGGAACCGCAGATTTTGCAGAATCCCCGTTCCGCCCAGGCCGAAGAGTCGTAAATTGTAAGGTTCTCCTCGCCCTGAAAGGTCACGCCCTCTGTGGCCGCGGCGAACAAGGGGCCGCCCGACCAACGGCGGCACATGCCGCAATGGCACACTTCATGGCGCGTCTTCACCGCCTCGACGCTAAATCGTACCGCTCCGCAAAGGCACTTGCCCGTCGCTGACGCCATTGTGTTTCCTCCCTCGGTTTCTCGTCCGCCATGGATCGGTCTTGGGCCGCACCCGATCGCGCGGAAAGGGTATCACTCCTTGGGTCCAGGAATCCATGCTGGCTCAGAATCTCAGGATAACGCTTTGGGCGGAAGCCGGGCTGACCGGTAACCTCGCCGTGGGGGGCGTGAACGGGGTGCCGTACTGGCGCCGCCGTGTTAGCTTGTTGCCCTGGGCACGGCAGGGAAACGGGGCAGGATATGCATGATCTGGTGATCCGCGACGCGCGGGTAATCGACGGGACTGGCGCGCCGGAGCGGGCCGCGGATTTGGCCGTGCGCGGCGAGTGGATTGCTGAGATCGGGCCGTCATTGGGTCCGGGGCGCGAGGAGATTCAGGCGGATGGCCTGGTGCTGTGCCCAGGCATCATCGACACGCACACGCACTACGACGCGCAGATCACCTGGGATCCCGGCGTCACGCCGTCACCCGAGTTGGGGGTAACCACCGCCGTGATCGGCAACTGCGGCTTTACCATCGCGCCCTGCAAGCCGCGGGACCGTGACTTGACCATGCGGAACCTGACCCATGTCGAGGGCATGTCGCTGGAGGTGCTGCGCGATGGCATAAGCTGGGATTTCGAGACCTTCCCGCAATACCTCGACTTCTTGGAGGCGGCGGGGGCGGTGCCGAACATCGCCGCCTTCATCGGCCATTCCTCGCTGCGCACCTGGATCATGGGCGAGGACGCGACAAAGCGCGCCGCCACACCCGATGAGGTCGGCGATATGCGCGCTATCGTGCGCGACGCGCTCAAGGCCGGCGCCATCGGTTTCGCGACCTCGACCGCCGGTCAACACAATGGCGAGGGCGGCGTGCCCATGCCCTCGCGCTTGGCCGACGAGGCGGAGATGCGCGCGCTGACCGGTGTCTTGGGCGAGGCGGAGCGCGGCCTCTTCATGCTGACAAAGGGGTCGGGGACCAGCATCGAGTTTTTGGAGGACCTGGCCGCCGCCAACGGCCGGCCGGTCATGATCGCCGCCCTGCTGCACAACAGCACGCGTCCGGACCAGGTTTTCGAAGATTTGCGCCGGATCGGCGAGGCGCAAGGGCGTGGCCGCGATCTCTACGGTCAGGTCTCCTGCTGTCCGCTGACCAACGATTTCACGATGCGGTCGCCCTATCCCTTCGAGGGCCTTGCGGCCTGGCTGCCCGCCATGCAGGCCCAAGGGGACGAGGTGAAGGCGGTCTATGCCGACCCGGAGTTCCGCGCCCGCGTGAAAGCAGAATTGGAGGTTCCCGCAGCCGTGCGTTTGTTCAATGGGGAATGGCGCAAGCTCAACCTCCTAGAGGCCGCGATGGAGAAGAACCGCGGTTTGGAGGGCCAAAGCGTGGGTGCCTTGGCCGAGGCGGCGGGCCAAGACCCGCTCGATTGGATGCTCGATTTCAGCCTCTCCGAGAATCTCGATACCGTCTATACGGCCGTCCTCTTGAATTCGGACGAGGCTGCCGTCGGCCGCATGTTGCGCGATCCTCATGCCAGCATCGCGCTGTCGGATGCCGGCGCACACTTGACCTTCTTCTGCGATGCTGGATTCGGCCTGCACTTGCTGGGCCACTGGGTGCGCGATCTGGGTGCCTTGCCGCTGGAGGAAGCGGTATGGCAGTTGACCGGCCGCCCGGCTGGTATTTTCGGTATCCCCGGCCGTGGCCGCCTGGAAGTGGGCGCGGCCGCCGATCTTTTGCTCTTCGACCCCGCGCGCGTAGGTCGCGGCCCGGCACACCGGGTTCATGACCTGCCGGGCGGCGCCCCCCGGCTGACCACGCCCGCTCTCGGCGTCCGTGGCGTGTGGGTCAACGGAGTGAAGGTTGCCGAGTCAGATGCCGCGGTCGCCGATCGCGGCCGGCCTGGCCGGTTGCTGCGTGACTTCGCGGCCTAGTTCGAAGTCCCGTGGTTCGGCATGACAAAGCCTCCGCGCTAGCGCTAAGCACCCACTCGCTCCGGCGGCGCGTGGTACGCGCGCTTCGGCGCTTCGGAGCCGGTCGCGTACTCGGCTTCGCGATTTTGGCAGCAGTATTTGTGCTACGGGCTTGGGATCCGGCGCCGATAGAGACCCTGCGTCTGCGCGCCTTCGATCTATATCAGTCGATTCACCCGCGCGTTTCGCCGCCACAGCCGGTCCTGATCGTGGACATCGACGAGGAAAGCCTGGCCAAGCTGGGCCAATGGCCCTGGCCGCGCACCCTGGTTGCCGAGTTGGTGAGGAAACTACGCGACGCGCCGGCCCTCGCGGTGGGTTTCGATATCGTGTTCGCGGAGCCCGACCGCATGTCGCCCGAGCGCGTCGCGCAATCCCTGACGTCCCTCGACAATGTCGTGCGCCGGGAATTGGCAAACCTGCCAACCAACGACTGGATCCTCTCGCAGATGCTTCGGGGCACGCCGGCGGTCCTTGGCCAAGCCGGTTATCCGCGCGATGTTGGCGACTTCGATCGCCCTGTGCGGGCGCCACCGCTGGCGACCTTGGGCGGGGATCCAAAGCGTTACCTGCCGCGGTTCCCCGGGATCGTGCGGAATCTAGAGATTCTCGAGAATGCGGCGCCCGGTCATGGCACCATCACTCTGATCCCAGACGACGACAATATCGTGCGGCGGGTCTCGGGCGCGATCGTTATTCGCGATACCGTCGTACCCTCCCTGGTGCTCGAAATGTTGCGCGTGGCAACCGGGCAAGGCGCCTTTGCGGTCAAGAGTGACGAGATCGGCATCCGGTCCTTGGTGGTCGGAGGGGCCGAGATTCCAACCGACCTGCGAGGGCGAATCTGGATGCGCTACGCAAGGCACGATCCTGATCGCTATGTCTCCGCGCATGCGGTCTTGTCGGGCGAGGTGCCGCGCGAGCGCTTGGCAAACAAGTTGATCCTGATCGGCACCTCCGCGACCGGCCTATACGATGTCAAGGCGACGCCGCTCAATCCGGTCATGCCGGGTGTTGAGGTGCATGCCCAGTTGCTTGAGACGATTCTGACCGGAAGCTTTCTCATCCGGCCCAACAATGTGTTGGGAGCCGAACTGATTATGACCGCGCTGGTCGGCCTTCTGGTGGTCACGATTATTCCCGTGCTCGGCGCGGCTTTTACCTTGGTTGTGGGCACTGGGGTCGCGGCGGCTATGATTGGCTTGTCGTGGTATTTCTTCGTCGAGCAATCGGTCTTGCTCGATGTCGCTTATCCGTTAATCGCGAGTCTGACGATTTACGTGCCCATGGTTTTCGTCAACTACTTCCGCGAGGAAGCGCAGCGGCGCCAAGTGCGCGGCGCCTTCAGCCAATACCTCTCGCCCGAATTGGTCGAGCAGCTCGCCGCGAATCCAGATCAACTGGTGCTGGGCGGACAGACCAGGGAAATGACGATCCTGTTCTGCGACGCGCATGACTTCACCGCCATCGCCGAACGCTACAAGGCCGATCCGCAGGGTTTAACGCGCCTGATGAATCGCCTGCTAACGCCCTTGACCAACGAGATCGTCGCGCGGCGCGGCACGATCGACAAGTACATGGGCGATGCCATCATGGCGTTTTGGAATGCGCCGCTAGACGATGTGCGTCACCAGGCAAATGCCTGCGAAACCGCATTAGCGATGATTCCCGCCTTGGACACGCTGAACACGGAGAGGGCCGCGACGGCCCAGGCCGAAGGGCGGGACTTTCATCCCTTGCGCGTCGGGATCGGCATCAACAGCGGCGACTGCGTGGTCGGCAACTTCGGGTCCGACTTGCGCTTCGACTACACGGTACTTGGCGATCCGGTGAATGTCGCCTCGCGCCTCGAAGGACAATCGCGGGTTTACGGTGTCACAGTCCTGCTCGGCGGTGCGACCGCTCGCGCCGTGGCGGGTCGCTTTGCGATGCTGGAACTCGACGCCCTCAGGGTTAAAGGCAAGGATACGCCGGAAGCCATTCACACCCTTCTCGGCGCCGCCGAGATGGCGAGCGACAGCACCTTTCGCGCCCTGGCCATGCGTCACGATGAGATGCGCGAATCGTATCGCGCGCAGGCCTGGGACACGGCGCTCGAGCGCATCGGCACGTGCCGGGAATACGCTGCGCGCCTCGAACTGCAACTGACGCCCTACTACGACCTGATGGAGGCGCGCATCCGCGACTTCCAGCGCAACGCGCCTGGGCCGGATTGGGACGGCGTCGCCAAGGCCGAGACAAAATAAGCTCAGTCAGAGCCGATTTACATCCCGCGACAACAGCCCCGTTGCCAAGAGCTCAGTCTCTAAGCGTGCGATGTCGCCGCTCAAGGGCCGGTCGTCATCGAGCGGCGCAACCCGGGCGCGGACCTCTTGCAGAACATGCCGCATGCGGGGACCGAGCCTGATGCCGCCGCGCATCTCCGCCGCTTGGGCCGCGACCATCAACTCGGCGGCGATGAGCAGACGCATGGGTTCCGCAATCTTACCGAGCTTCTGTACCGCTTGCGGGGCGTGGGTCATGTGGTCCTCGACACCGTCGGCCGAAAGGCTCAAGCCGCCGCGCACCGGCTGGGCTTGATGCTCGATCTCGGCGACCAGGGCCTCGGCCGGCTTCATAACCGGGGCAAGGCCGGACCGGGTCGAACCGCGCGGACTTAAGTTAGCCGGTAGATCGCTCAAACGTTCGAGCAGGAGCTTGGACATCCGCGCGAGACCGAGGTGCGCGACCTGGGCACAGGCTCGCGAGATCGAATCGAAAGCGATTGCCAGCAACGGTGTATGAAAGTTGCCGGTCGAGAGGACCTCCTTGTCCTCAATCAGAACCGCCGGGTTCGAAGAGTCGCCGTTAACCTCGGCGTCCAGGGCTGGGGCCGTAAAATCCAGGGTGGCGCGCAGGGCGCCATGCACCTGTGCGACACAGCGCAGGCTCAAGGGATCTTGCACCCGCCGCGCCGCGCCCGGCGTGAACAGATCGCCGCCCTCCAGCAGCGCACGCATGGCGGTCGCCGTTTCCGCTTGTCCCGGCTGTGGGCGCAGGCGCGCCAGGCGCTCGTCCAGCGAGCTGACGTTGGCGCGAAAGCCCTCGTAGCTGAGCGCCGCCGCGATGTTGGCCAGGTCCCACACCTCACTCACGTCGTGCAGGGCCAAGGCGCCGATCCCGGCCGAGACGGAGGAGGCGTTGCAAGTCGCCAAGCCATCCTTGGGGCCGAGCTCCAGCGCTTTCAATCCGGCCTTCTCCAGCGCCTTGGCGGCGGGCATCGCAGTTCCGCCAAGGTCCATCTCGCCCTCGCCGATCAGGGCAAGACCGATATGGGCCAGTAGGCACAAGTCTCCCGCGCCGATCGATCCGAAGGCGGGAACCACGGGCGTCAGGCTTGCGTTAAGCGCATTGGCCAGAGCCTCCACGACTCTTGAGGAGGCCCCGGCGCCGCCCAGCAAAAGGCCGTTCAGGCGCACCACCATGGCCGCGCGCACCGCCGCGCGGGGCAGGGGTGGGCCGAGGGCGTGGCTGCGCCCGCGCAGGGTCAGGCGGGAAAACTCCTCCAAAACCTCGCGTGGCAAACTTTGGGTCGCGCGCGCACCCAAGCCGGTGGTCAGGCCATAGACCGGCGCGCCTGAGTCCAACGCCGCCTCGATCACCTGCCGGCCTTCGCCCATACGCGTTAGCGCCGCCGGGTCCAGCGCCACCCCGCGCCCGGCCCTGGCGATCTCCACAATTGTCGCTGGCGTGAGACCCCGGCCACTTAGGACGATGCTGTCCACTTTAGCTCTCATGCCGTAGCTTAAGACCGGCACCGGGGTCGACGCCAGAGGTTGGGCCAGGGCGTCTTGCACCGCGGCGGCAAACGCGCTGGGATAGGGCCGCGATCCGGCGCCCATTGTCAGGGGAAGGGGGAACTCAGGTCATGGACATACTCAAGATCCCGGTCGGCCACAATCCGCCCTGGGATGTTAACGTCATCATCGAAGTGCCGCTGGGCGGCGAGCCGGTGAAGTACGAGCTCGACAAGGCCTCGGGCGCCATGTTCGTTGACCGCTTCCTGCACACCTCCATGCGCTATCCCTGCAACTACGGCTTTATCCCGCACACGCTATCGTCGGATGGCGATCCGGTGGATGTCCTGGTCGCGGCGCGCAATCCAGTTGTGCCCGGCGCGGTGGTCCGGGCCCGGCCGATCGGCGTGTTGATCATGGAGGACGAGGCCGGCCTGGACGAGAAGCTTCTGACTGTGCCGGTCGATGCCCTTCACCCCTATTATTCCGGCGTCAGCTCCTACCGCTCAATGCCGCCGATCCTGCTCCAGCAGATCAGCCACTTCTTCCAGCACTACAAGGACCTGGAGCCCGACAAGTGGGTCAAGATCAAGCGTTGGGGCGAAGCCGAGGAAGCCTGCCGCCTGATCGAGGAAGGCATCAAGGCGGCGGGGTAGGGGACGGAGCTTCGGCACGGCGCGGCGCTGTTCAAGCGCGACGACTTCACCGAACTGCGCGATCTTCGCCGTCTTCTCGATCGAGAGCGTCAAGACGACCTATACCGTGACCAGAGAAGCGAGTGACACCCGGGTCCGCGAGGTCATCGTTACCGGCGGCCGGGCGCTGGACGCGGGAGAGTATGCGAGCGTGGCGCCGGCCTTGCTTTAAGGTGACATTCGAGCGGGTTACGACCACTCTACTCTCAACAGCAGACGTTCAAGAGAGAGGGTCAGAACGGCAGACGCTGGCCCTCACCAGCCATTCAGATGGGCCGGCTTTCCGCAAGTCCTCATATAGCGCTCTGAGACCTCCGGGTCTTTCAAAGGATTGCCAATCCCGACGATGCCAAACAGCGACAGTGTTCAAGTGGCGGCACTCCAACACGCGATTGCTGGTTTATCCGTTTGCGTATACCTTGTGGTGGCAGCACCACAGCAATGTTGAAGAAGACAAGCCAGGAGTAGCGCCAATCCAGAGGATGGGTCCAGTCAAAGTCCGAACGAAGTGCATCCAGAACCTGCTCCTTAGTCAATCACCCATTTCCTCCAAATTGGAGTTGCGCAAACAATGGAAAACCAGCCATTTGTCGTCACTCCCGAAGGCTATAATCGGGCGCTAAATGTGGTCGGTACAAAAGTTACCGTGCTGGCGTCAAACGCAGCAACGGGAGGTTATGGGATTACATTTCAACAAGGTGACGAAGGAACTGGTCCTCCACCGCATAGCCACAACTGGGACGAGGCTTTTTTCGTCATCAAAGGCAGTGTCGAATTCAGTTACGGGGAAAAGACTATGTCGGCCGTGCCGGGCACGCTCGTCCATCTGCCGGCTGGCACCGTGCACAGTTTTCGATATGGTGCCGATGGCGGCGAGATGCTGGAGGTCACCGGACCAGGTAGCCTCGCGTCTGAAATGTTCACCGCCATCGACCAAGAAATTCCCCCCGGACCACCCGACATCCCCAAGATCGTAGAGGTTCTCTTGAAGAACGGGGTTACCCTAGCCGAATGACGACGCAAGCTCTTCGCCTGCGCATGAGTTGCCAATGGCGCTAGGTCGCCAAGTTTTTCATCTTGCTTTGTCGCCTCTCGGCTATTCTGCGACATGCTGGTCAGGTGCTCTCTTCGTCCGAAATAACTAGGGGCCACAGGATGACCGCTCAGGGTTCGTTCGACGATCGCCTCGCACCATGGTTCTGACGAAATACGCGGAACGCAAGCGGAACAAATTCCCCCATTTCTCCCCCATTTTTGGCGCGTGTTCATGGGGAGTTCACGTCGTTTCGCGTCATCTTGCGTTACGACAGGAACGGCTAAAAGCCAAGAAATGTCGGGAAATTATGGTGCCGCGAGGAAGAATCGAACTTCCGACCCCACCCTTACCAAGGGTGTGCTCTGCCCCTGAGCTACCGCGGCACGGGGGCCTTGGGAAGGCGGCGGAACCATGCCATCGGTCCCGGTTCCTGGCAAGACCGGATTGGCTCGTCCGCTAGGGCCCTCGCGGTTCCGGCCCGCCTTGACCTTGCCGCAATCGGCGGCCAATCTCCGCGGCCATGAGCACGCGGGCGCACAAGGGACCGAGACTATCCCCAGAGGGCGAGCGGGAGGGGTCGGCGCGTCAGGCCCGCCAGGCCGAAGCCCTGCGTGAGAACCTTGCCAAGCGCAAGGCGCAGAGCCGCGGGCGCGATGCGGAGTTTGCGGCGGATCCAGCCCCGGCGCATCCGGATCGGTCAGGGCCCGTGGACCGGCGGTCGCGCTGACCCGCGACGTGGCTAAGCCTTGAGGCGACCCGGCCGATACAGTAGAAACCCCGCAGGAAACAGCCCGGAATTCCCGATTCTTGGCGATTCGGTGCAACCGGCGCTTCGAGGATGCCCATGGCCATCATGCCCGATACCTGGATACGCGACATGGCGACGAGCAAGGCCATGATCGAGCCTTTCGTCGAGGCGCAGCGGCGCGAGGGTGTGATTTCTTATGGCCTCAGTTCTTATGGCTACGACGCGCGGGTGTCGGACGAGTTCAAGATCTTCACCAACGTGAATAGCGCCATCGTCGATCCCAAGAACTTCGTGGAAGAGAGCTTCGTCGAGCGCCAGGCCAGCGAGTGCATCATCCCGCCGAACAGCTTCGTGCTGGCACGCACGATCGAGTATTTCCGCATCCCGCGCGACATACTGGTTATCTGCTTAGGTAAATCGACTTACGCGCGTTGCGGCATTATCGTCAACGTGACGCCCCTGGAGCCGGAATGGGAAGGCCACGTGACGCTGGAGTTTTCCAATACCACACCGCTGCCCGCTAAGGTCTATGCGAACGAGGGGGCCTGCCAGTTCCTGTTTCTCAAGGGCGAGGGACCGCCCGAGGTCTCTTACGCCGACCGGGCCGGTAAATATATGAAACAACAGGGTATCACCCTGCCGCGCCTGTAGCGCCGGCCTGAGGTTTAAATATGGACAAGATTCGAATTCGCGGCGGGCGTCCGATCGAGGGCGAAATTCCGATCAGCGGGGCGAAAAACGCGGCGCTGAAAGTCATGGCGGCCAGCCTTTTGACCGCCGACACCTTACGCCTGTCCAATCTGCCGCATCTGGCCGACATCACGACCCTGGCCAACGTCCTGGCGCAGCACGGCGTCGAGATTCACATGAACGGCGCGGTCGGCGACGGCGGCCACGCCGGGCGGGTGCTGGAACTGACGGCGCGGGAGATTACCAATACACGCGCGCCCTACGATCTGGTGCGCAAGATGCGCGCCAGCGTCCTCGTGCTCGGTCCCCTGGTGGCTCGCGCCGGCCATGCGGAGGTCTCGCTGCCCGGTGGTTGCGCGATCGGGACCCGTCCGGTCGATCTGCACCTGCAGGGCTTGTCGGCGTTGGGCGCTGAGGTTGAGTTGCGCGACGGCTATATTCACGCCCATGCGCCCAAGGGCTTGCACGGCGCTGAGGTGGTGTTCCCTCTGGTCTCGGTCGGCGCGACGGAGAACGTGCTCATGGCGGCGACCCTGGCCAAGGGCGAAACCCGCATCGTCAATGCCGCGCGTGAGCCGGAGGTTGGCGACCTGGCCGAGTGCTTGGTCAAGATGGGCGCCCGGATCGAGGGTATCGGGACCGATACCTTGACCATTCAAGGCGTTGAACGCCTGGGCGGCGCGGAGCACGCGATCACGCCCGACCGGATCGAGGCCGGAACCTATGCCGTGGCGGCGGCGATTACCGGCGGCGAGGTTGACCTAATCGGGGCCCGGGCGGACCACTTGCGCACGACGATCGAGGTTCTGGGACGTGCCGGTGTCGCGGTCGTCGAGACCGAACGCGGCCTGCATGTCGCCCGCGCCAACGGCCGGGTTAAGGGCGTCGATATAATGACGGAGCCGTTTCCCGGTTTCCCGACCGACTTGCAGGCTCAATTCATGGCCCTTATGTCGGTCGCGGAGGGCGCGTCGATGATTACCGAGACCATCTTCGAGAATCGCTTCATGCACGTGCCGGAGATGTGCCGCATGGGCGCGAACATCAATGTTCACGGGGCTTCCGCCATGGTGCGCGGCCAGACCAAGCTAGCGGGCGCCGAAGTCATGGCCACGGATTTGCGCGCGAGCGTTAGCCTGGTGCTCGCGGCCTTGGCGGCCGAGGGCGAAAGCATCGTGAACCGAGTCTACCACCTGGACCGCGGCTACGAGGGCCTGGAGGCAAAGTTGGCCGCGTGCGGCGCGGAGATTGAGCGAATAAAATGAGTGTGCGCGAGACTTCACCGCGCCGCGCCGGGCTCAAGCTACGCGCCCGTGACGCCGACGACTTGCAAGCGATCGCGGGGTGCCTGCAGGATGCGTTGGTCCCCTTGGCCGATATAGCCTTTCTTAAGGGGGAAAAACGCTTCGTGATGGTTGCCAATCGCTTCCTCTGGGAGGAGGCGCCGAAGCTGGATGACGCACCGAAGCCCGAGCGTTCCTCAGACCAGGAATCCGACGACATGGGCGACGCACGCTTCGAAGACGCCAACGGCGAATCGGGCGCGCTTTACGAACGGGTAAATTGCGGCTTGTGCTTCGATAACGTACGCAACGTCAAATTCCGGGGTGTGGACGTTCGGGACCGTAACCAGATCCTTAGCGTGCTGACGCTGACGCGCGATCCGGGGGCGATCACAATTGTCTTTTCCGGCGGCGCCGAAATACGCCTGGAAGTCGACCGTATCCGCTGCCATCTGGATGATTTAGGCGAGCCCTGGCCGACGCGCTGGCGTCCCACGCACAACATCGACGACGTCGAGACGCCAGAACGGGGCTGAGCGACGACGCGCGAAGCGAGGAATGGCTTGGTGCCAGCCAACGAACCCCTGATTCTTGCCCTGCCGAAGGGCCGCATCTTGCGTGAGCTGACGCCCATGCTGCGTGGCGTGGGAATCGTTCCCGAACCGGCCTTCAAGGACGAGAACGCCCGGCAACTGCGCTTCGCGACCAGCGACCCGAACCTGGACATCGTGCGGGTGCGTAGCTTTGACGTCGCGACCTTCGTTGCCTTCGGCGCGGCGCACATAGGCGTTGCCGGTAACGACATCTTGATGGAATTCGATTATCCCGAGCTCTACGCCCCGGTCGATCTCGGCATTGGGCGTTGCCGCCTATCGGTCGCGGAACCCAGCGCGCTGGTGGGTGAGGACGACCCAACCCGCTGGAGTCACGTGCGTGTCGCGACCAAGTACCCGCATATCACCAGAAACCACTTCGCCGCGCGCGGCGTGCACGCGGAATGCATTAAGTTGAACGGTGCGATGGAGTTGGCGCCCAGTCTGGGCCTGTGCCGGCGCATTGTCGACCTGGTCTCAACCGGGAGCACCTTGGCGGCCAACGATCTGGTCGAGATCGAAACGATCGCCGAGGTCACCTCCCGGCTGATCGTCAACCGTGCGGCCTTGAAGACGAGGCCGGTTGAATTGAATGACATAGTCGAGCGTTTCCGGAAGGCCGCTCATGCCGCTTAGATTGAATGCCGGGCAAGGGGATTTCGAGCCCGCGTTCCGCGTGCTGCTGAACGCGAAGCGGGAAGCGGCGCCCGATGTCGCACGGGTTGTCGCCGAGATTCTGGGCGAAGTCCGCACGCGCGGCGATGCCGCCCTCATCGACTTCAGCCGCCGCTTCGACCGCATAGAGATGACTGCCGCGTCGTTGCGGGTTGGCGCCGAGGAACTCGCGGCGGCGGCCGCGCAGTGTCCGGCGGAGACTTTACAGGCGCTTGCGCTGGCGGCCCGGCGCATCGAGGACCATCATGCGCGTCAGATGCCGGCGGATCTGGACTACCGGGACGATGCGGGCCTGCGCCTGGGGCAGCGCTGGAGCGCGGTGGACGCGGCCGGTCTCTATGTGCCCGGCGGTACGGCGGCCTATCCGTCTTCAGTTCTGATGAACGCGATTCCGGCCAAGGTCGCGGGTGTCGCGCGCCGTGTCATGGTGGTGCCCGCGCCCGAGGGGCGACTCAATCCTCTGGTCCTGGCGGCGGCGCATCTGGCCGGCATCAGCGAGGTTTACCGCGTCGGTGGGGCGCAGGCTGTGGCGGCCCTGGCCTATGGGACCGAAACGATTCATGCCGTCGATAAAATCGTTGGTCCGGGCAATGCCTATGTGGCGGAAGCGAAGCGCCAAGTTTACGGTGTCGTGGGCATCGACTCCATCGCCGGGCCGTCGGAAATTCTGGTCGTCGCCGACGCCCGAAACGATCCCGCCTGGATCGCCGCCGACCTCTTATCGCAAGCGGAACACGACGCCGCGGCGCAATCCATCCTCATGACCGACGATGCCAACTTTGCCGACGCCGTCGCGCAAGCGGTCGAGACCCAACTTTCCGCGTTACCGCGCCGCGAGATCGCCCGGCAAAGTTGGGACCGCCATGGCGCGATCGTCGTGCTGCCCGACCTCGCCGAGGCGCCAGCCCTCATCGACCGCGTCGCGCCGGAGCATTTGGAGCTGGCTGTTGAAGAGCCCGAGGCGCTAGCTGCTCGCGTGCGCCATGCCGGTGCGATTTTCCTGGGCCGCTATACGCCGGAGGTCATCGGCGACTATGTGGCCGGAACCAACCACGTTTTACCCACCGCGCGCAGCGCCCGGTTTTCCTCCGGCCTTTCGGTCACCGATTTCATGAAGCGGACATCGTTCGTCGAGTGCGGTCCGGACGGCCTGGCGGCTGTGGGCCCGGCGGCTATTGCTCTCGCCCAAGCGGAAGGTCTGGATGCACATGCCCACTCGGTTGCGATCCGCCTGAACCGGCGTGGGGGCGGCTGACATTCATGGCCGGGGAGGGATGCGTTGTCCGGGCCGAATAAAGAAAGCTCGAGAATCTGCGAGATTAAGCTCGATGAACGTTCCGTCGTGCGGCGCAGCCCCGACGTTGAACATGAGCGCGCGGTCGCCATCTACGATCTGATCGAGGAAAACTATTTCGCGCCGGCGGGTCACGACGGTGGGCCCTATCGCCTGCACCTGGCAATCGAAGAGAACCGCTTGCTGTTTGACATTCGCGGCGAAGCAGAGGCCGAGGTCGCGACGATCACCCTGCCGCTGCTGCCGTTCCGGCGCATCGTGAAAGACTACTTCTCCGTGTGCGAAGTCTATTTCGAGGCGATCAAGACGGCGAGCCCTTCCAAGATCGAGGCCATCGACATGGGCCGGCGCGGGCTTCACAACGAAGGGTCGGAGTTATTGCGCGAACGCCTGGACGGCAAGATCGAGCTCGATTTCGATACCGCGCGTCGTCTCTTTACCTTGCTCTGCGTCTTGCATATTCGAGGTTAGCACCCTCTATCATAGAAGGATGATATGTGTGATCGACTTTTCGCGTCTTTTGAGCAGGAAGCGGCGCGCTGGCGATGCGGGACATCGTCGAGCGGCGCTGACGCCCGCCAAAAGGCGCGAAAAGCGACCCTTCGGGCGGCCATGGGTGTCATCCTCCTATGATAGAGGGTGCTAAGCCTGGATGAGCGATCTTCCCAGCGCCGTCCTCTTCGCCTGCACGCAGAATTCAGTCCGCTCGCCCATGGCCGAAGCGCTGCTCAAGCACTTGCTCGGCCACCGCATCTACATAGATTCGGTCGGCGTGCGCGCGGGCGAGGTCGACCCCTTCGCGGTCGAGGTGATCGAGGAGTTAGGCATCGATCTCTCGCGGCACCGCTCCAAATCCTTCGAGAATCTGGAGGACACCTCCTACGATCTGATCATCTCGCTGTCGCCCGAGGCGCAACACAAGGCGGTTGAACTGACACGCACCATGGCCTGCGAGGTTGAATTCTGGATGACCATGGACCCCACAATCGTGGAGGGCAATCGGGAGGTGCGCCTCGACGCCTACCGCGCCGTGCGCGACCAGCTTAAGAAACGCATCGAGGACCGTTTCACGCTGGATTTGACTCCGGTGGTCTAAAACGTCTCCACGCAAGGCCTCAGGTCCAATTCCTGGGTCCAGGCGCTTCTGGGTTGCAGGTGGATCTGATAATAGGCTTCCGCAATGGCGTTGGGATCGAGGACCGCGTCCTCTCCACGTTCTTCGGGTCTGTAACCCGGACGTTCCCCGGCGATCTGACCATCGATGATGGTGTGCGCGACGTGGACGCCTTTGGGCCCAAGTTCTCGCGCCATGCTTTGGGCCAGCGCACGCAGGCCGAACTTGGGCACCGCCAGATTCATGAAACCGGCTGAGCCGCGCAGCGCCGCCGTCGCTCCGGTGAACAGGATCGTGCCTTGCCCGGCCGGGACCATGCGCCGGGCCGCGGCCTGGCCGACCAGGAACCCGCCCAGGCAGCCGACGCGCCAGCAGCGCTCGAAATCTTCGGGTGCGATCTCCAGAATCCCGCCGCGCTGATAGGCGCCGGCGTTGAAAGCGACCAAACCGGGCGCGCCAAGCTCGCGATCGACGGTCTCGAACAGCGCTTCGACCGAGGCCGGATCGGCGACATCGCAAGCATAGGCGCGGCCGGCAATCTCCTTGGCCAAACTGTCCAGCTTGTCAGGATTGCGCCGGGCCATCGCAACCGCCATGCCGGCCTGGGCGAAGCGCCGCGCGAGCGCCGACCCCAGACCCGGTCCCACGCCGACGACGAGTGCCACTGTCTTAGTCATAGCTCCTCCTAGAAATCGCTTCGTATTGACGGTTATTCTATTCCGCCGCGCTCTTTTGCGCGGGGGGCGGGGCGCGGAAGGCACTTAGAAGTTCGCCTTGGCGCGCCTTCGCCTCGGCCAGGTGGCGTTCCTTAATGTGGCCGAATCCACGAATGTGTTCGGGAATCGAAGCCAGTTCGACCGCGGCATCGTGGTTCTGCCGTGTCAGGCTGGCGAGTAATTCCTCGATCATCGCTTCGTAGTCCGCGATCAGGGCACGCTCTTGCCGGCGCTCGGCCGTGTAGCCGAAGATATCGAAAGGCGTGCCACGCAAGCCGCGCAGCTTGGCCAAGACCTTAAAGGCGGGTAACAGCCATGATCCGTATTCTTGCTTTTTTAAGTGCCCTGTTTCCAGATCGCGCCGGGCCAGCAAGGGCGGGGCGAGGTGAAACCGCAGCTTGAAGTCGCCTTCGAAGCGCGCGTTCAGCATGGCCGCGAACTCGCCCTGGGTATACAGCCGGGCGACTTCGTACTCATCTTTGTAGGCCAGCAGCTTGAAGTAGTAGCGCGCGACCGCGAGCGCCAAGCCGGAAAGTCCCGGGGTTCGTTCGGCTTCAACGGACTTCACCCGCGCCACCAAGGTGTTGTATCGCGCGGCATAGGCGGCATTCTGGTAATCGGTCAAGAAAGCGGATCGGCGCTCGACGATCTCACCGAGATCTTTCGCAATCCGGTGGCTCGGCGTTGCCGTACGGGGTGTGGCTAATTTCTCCACCGCCGCCAGGTCGTGCGCGGCCCGCCGGCCCCACAAGAACGAGTGCTTGTTCGACTGGGCCGCCACGCCGTTCAGTTCAATCGCCTGATCGATCGCCTCCCAGGAAATCGGCACCAAACCCTTCTGCCAGGCGTAACCGAGCATAAAAAGATTAGTCGCGATCGAATTTCCCATAAGTACGGTCGCCAACCGGGTCGCATCCAGGAACTCCGCACCGCCGTCGCCGGCCGCGCTTCGGATCGTACCCACCAGGGACGAAGCCGGGAACGCGAGGTCGGGATCGCGCGTGAAGTCGCCGGTGATGGTCTCGTGACTGTTGATGACCGCCCGCGTGGCGCCCGGCTGTGCTTTCGACAGGGCATCGAATCCCGCCGCCACGACGAGGTCGCATCCCAGCAGCAGGCGGGCGCCGCCGGCCGAAATGCGCACGGCGTGAATGTCGCTTGGCGACTGGCCGATGCGTACATGGCTGACCACCGCGCCACCTTTTTGCGCAAGCCCCGCCATGTCGAGAACCGAGCAGCCCTTGCCCTCGATATGCGCGGCCATGCCCAGGAGCGCCCCGATCGTGACCACACCGGTACCGCCCACGCCGGTGATCAGGATGCCGTAAGGTTCCTTCAGGTCTGGCAACTCCGGCGCCGGCAATTCGGCCCAGTCCGCCACCGCGGCCACGTCGCCTTGGGCCTTGCGGAGGCGTCCGCCGTGCACGGTCACGAAGCTGGGGCAAAACCCGTTAACGCAGGAAAAATCCTTGTTGCACGAGGACTGATCGATCGCCCGCTTACGGCCGAATTCGGTCTCAGAGGGGGTCACGGAGAGGCAATTCGATGTGGTTGAACAATCGCCGCAGCCTTCGCAAACCAGTTCGTTGATGAAGGCGCGCTTTGCCGGATCGGGAAAGGTGCCGCGTTTGCGCCGGCGGCGTTTTTCAGCGGCGCAGGTTTGGTCGTAGATAATCGCGGTAACGCCGGGATGCTCACGCAAGTCGCGTTGAATACGGTCGAGATCGTCACGGTGATGAACGCTGATGCCAGGCGCCCACTCGTACCCGATGGGGTATTTGTCCGGCTCGTCGCTAACCGCGACAATCTTGCGTACGCCCTCGGCGTAGAGTTGACGCGATATCATGGCCGGATCCAGCGGCCCGTCCATGGGCTGACCGCCGGTCATGGCGACGGCATCGTTATAAAGTACCTTGTAAGTGATATTGACGCCGGCGGCGACAGCGGTACGCACGGCCAGAATGCCGGAATGGAAATAGGTGCCGTCGCCCAGGTTGGCGAAGACGTGCTTGGTCGTGCTAAAGGGCGCCTGGCCGACCCAGGTCACACCCTCGCCGCCCATTTGGGTGAAGGTATCGGTGCGCCGGTCCATCCACTGCACCATGTAGTGACAGCCGATACCGGCGAGCGCACGGCTGCCTTCCGGCACCCGGGTCGAGGTGTTGTGCGGACAGCCGGAACAGAAATAGGGGATGCGCTGGATCGGCGCTTTCTCCATCTGAAGCGCCTCCTCCTTTGCTACCAGGAATCGCAGGCGCTGCTCAATGCGCTCGCTGGAATGGAAGCGTGCGATGCGCTTAGCGATTACGCGCGCGATGCGCGCCGGGGTCAGTTCGTCGATCGAAGGCAGGGCCCATTGCTGGTCCTCGTCGAACTTGCCGATCACACGCGGCCGAACATCGGCGTCCCAGTTGTAAAGTTGCTCCTTAATCTGGTTTTCCATGACCGCGCGCTTTTCTTCGACCACCAGAATCTCGTCCAGGCCTTGCGCAAAGGCGCGCAGGCCTTCGCGTTCCAGCGGCCAGGTCATGGCGACCTTGTAGACGGTCAGGCCGATATCGGCGGCCATGGCGTCGTCGATGCCCAGGTCTTCCAGCGCCTGGCGCACGTCCAGGTAAGATTTGCCGGCAGTCACGATGCCGAAGCGGCGTTTGGGCGAATCGATGACGACGCGGTCCAGCTTATTGGCGCGCGCGAAGGCCAAGGCGGCGTAGACCTTGTACTGGTGCAAGCGTTGTTCTTGCTGCAGTGGCGTGTCCGGCCAGCGGATATTCAGGCCCCCCACGGGCATGTCGAAGTCTTCGGGCAGGGTAATTCGGACCCGGTCCGGATCGACGAACACGCTGGCGGAGCTATCGACCGTTTCGGCGATGGTCTTGAACCCGACCCAGCAGCCCGAATAACGCGACATCGCCCAGCCGTAGAGACCTAGATCGAGAAATTCCTGCACGCCGGCTGGGTTCAGGACCGGAATCATGGCGTCGGAGAAGGTATGCTCGCACTGGTGGGCGAGGGTCGAGGACTTGGCCGTATGATCGTCTCCGGCCAGAAGCAGGACACCGCCGTGCTGGGAAGACCCGGCGGAGTTACCGTGCTTCAAGACGTCGCCGCTGCGGTCGACTCCAGGGCCCTTCGCGTACCACATGGCGAAAACACCGTCGTAGGTGGAGTCGCCGAAGAGGCTGCCTTGTTGACTGCCCCAGACCGCCGTCGCCGCCATATCCTCGTTAACGCCGGGCTGGAAATGGATGTGATTGTTTTTGAGGAAACGCTGGGCTTGCCACAGCTGCTGATCCAGGGCGCCTAGCGGCGAGCCCCGGTATCCGGATATGAATGCGCCGGTGTTGAGGCCGGCTTGCGCGTCGCGTTGACGCTGCATCATAGGGAGGCGAACCAGGGCTTGCGTTCCGGTCAAGAACACGCGTCCAGACTCGAGCGTGTACTTGTCGTCGAGGGAGACCGCCGCCAGCGTCATCTTCGGGATTCCCACTTCAAATGTATTGAAAAGTTGCTTTTGTAAGCCTAGCGCCTGCCTGCCCGAGCCGCAATTGGCCGAGATTGTGTTGGCAGAATACGAAATGGGATGTTTCGTGCGTCGGAGTCTCTAGTGCTTTCCGTTCCAGATTCCCCCTGCCACGGTAATATTATTGCGAGTCCGGTCCGCGCCGGGCCGCTGACTCAGAGGTGGGATACCGCAATGCCACCGCCACGACTTGAGTTTTGGAACCGACCTCGAATGCGGCCTCTTCAAAACTGGGCGCGCCCAGGCTTATCCAGGCCCCATTGCTAAATCCGAGGCCTTCATCGGGCCAGCCAATCCAGGTTTGGTCGAATTCCCCATTGCCGTTCTCATCGTGAAATGTCGCGATCGCGTAATACCCGGGTTTGATTTCGCCTAAATCAAAGCGCACTTGTCCTGGAGCGGCGGGTTGCTCACGGAGAATGAGCGCGGCGTCCGCTTCGGTGAAACCTTCGGCGCGGTTCCAGAGCGCGAGATGGACTGTCCCCCTACCGTTGCGCAGCTTGTCTATCACCACTGTCAAGGCGGCCGCCGCCGCAGGCGGGGCCGGTATGGCCGCCACAGCGATGGCGGCGATGCCGAATACTATGGGACTTAGGCCACGCATGCCGAGCCAAGCTGTTCAGTCAAGTGACCAAAACCCCTCACGTCACGATACGTCCAACGTGGGGGGCTCAACTGGAGAATAAAAGGGGGCTGCACCTATCGTGCGGTCGGATATCTCGGTCAAGTTGACGTGATCGTGGGCAAGCTAGTGTCCTGATTCGGAAGTTTGAATGATTTGGGTTTGGTTTTCGGCGGCTTCGATTGTTCTGAGGCAGAAGCGCTTGATGCTGGCCAGGATATCGTGAGCGGACTTGGTCCATCGGAAGGGCCTGGGATTGGCATTG
>JAJFGN010000042.1 GCA_021776115.1 Kiloniellaceae bacterium
CCTGCCCCACAACGCCTTGATTGATGTCGGCCCGGAGGTCCTGGATCTCCTGGTCACGGCGATCACCGACAAGCAGGGTAACTACATCGGCCCCATGCTGACCTGGTCGGTGGTGACCGAAAAGGTCAAAGCCGATGCCGAATCGGCGCGTCTGGCGCAGATGGTCGAGGAGATGCCGACCGGGGTGATGCAGTGCGATCCGGAGAGCTTCGAGATCACTTATCTCAACAAGTTCTCGCGCGAGACCCTGAAGTCGATCGAGCAGTACCTGCCGATCAAGGCCGATCAAATGATGGGTCAGTGCATCGACATCTTCCACAAGAACCCGGCCCATCAGCGCGCCTTGCTGGCCGATCCCAAGAACCTGCCCCACAACGCCTTGATCGATGTCGGCCCGGAGGTCCTGGATCTCCTGGTCACGGCGATCACCGACAAGCAGGGTAACTACATCGGCCCCATGCTGACCTGGTCGGTGGTGACCGAAAAGGTCAAAGCCGATGCCGAGTCCAAGCGTCTGGCGCAGATGATAGAGCTCATGCCGATCGGGGTCATGATGTGCGATCCGGCTACGCTAGAGATCAATTACCTCAACAAGTTCTCCAGTGAGACATTGCAAACTCTCGAACAGCACCTGCCGGTCAAGGCCAATCAATTGGTGGGCCAGTGCATCGACATTTTTCACAAGAATCCGTCACACCAGCGTGCTCTCCTGGGCGATCCCAAAAACCTGCCGCATCGCAGCCGCATTGCGGTCGGTCCGGAGTCGCTGGATCTCCTTGTCAGTCCAATTTTGGACAAGGGTGGAGAGTACATCGGCCCGATGCTGACTTGGAGCGTGGTAACCGAGAACGTGCGTCTGGCCGACGACTTCGAGGCCAACGTCGGAAAGATCGTCGAAGCTGTTTCCGCGGCGTCCACCGAAATGCAGGCAACTGCGCAATCGATGTCGGCCACGGCCGACGAAACCAATCGGAAAGCCTCCTCGGTCGCGGCGGCCTCCGAAGAAGCCTCGACCAACGTGCAGACGGTCGCGAGTGCCGCCGAAGAGTTGTCGAGCTCGATCGGAGAGATCAGCCGCCAGGTCGCTGAATCCACGAAGAGCACGACCCAGGCGGCCACTCAAGCGCGCAACACCAATGAGCAGGTCGAGAAGCTCGCGGACGCCGCGCAGAAGATCGGCGATGTCGTGAGCTTGATCTCGGATATCGCCGAGCAGACCAACCTGCTGGCGCTCAACGCCACCATCGAGGCGGCGCGCGCCGGTGAAGCGGGCAAGGGCTTCGCGGTCGTGGCCTCCGAGGTCAAGTCCTTGGCCAATCAAACCGCCAAGGCGACCGAGGATATCTCGGCCCAGATCGCCTCGATTCAGGGCGCGACCGGCGACGCGGTGGGCGCGATCAAGGAGATCAGCGCGACCATCGAGTCAATCAACGAAATCGCCTCGGCGGTCGCTTCCGCAGTGGAAGAACAGGGCGCGGCGACCCAGGAAATCGCTCAAAATGTCCAACAAGCCTCGGCCGGTACGGGCGAGGTCTCCAGCAATATCGCAGGTGTCACTCAGGCGGCGAGCGAGACCGGAAGTGCGGCGCAGGAGGTCCTGGGCGCCGCGACCGAACTCTCCAAGCAGTCCGAGCAGATGCGCACACAGGTCGATAGCTTCCTGGCCCAGGTGCGCGCCATGTAGCAACCGCCGCCGCCGTTGTTTCAACGGCGGAGACTAAAAAGAAAAGGGGGGCCAGATCGGCCCCTTTTTTTCTGACCGATGAGAGAGGTCGAAATGGCGTTCTAGAATGCTTATGTCGCGACAGATCAATATAATGGCGGAAAAAATCAAGTACAGGTTATCTGTTGGTTTAGCGTGCGAAGGGTAACGACCAAATTACTGGCTGACTTGGCTAGTGATCGGCGGGATTCTAGGGTGCGCGCACGGACCCGCTTGCCAAGACCGGCGGTGCCTTGGGGTAGGGTTAGCTGCGATGAGCCAGTCACATACCCAGCGATTCGGTGTGGCCGTCGATACTCAACGCTTGCCCGGAAATCCGCCGCCCGTCGTCGGAGCACAAGAACCGCACCATGTTCGCAATATCCTCGGGGCTGACGAAGGTACGCATAGAAGTCTGGCGCAGATAGCTATCGCGCACCTGCTGCGCTTCAACGCCGCGTGCCGCCGCGTCGGCGGCGATAACCCGGTCGATGCGCGGGCCCTCGACGCTACCCGGGCAAATCGCGTTGACCCGTATACCCCAGGGCCCCAGTTCCATGGCCAGGGTCTTGGTCAGTCCGATCACCGCCCATTTCGACGCGGCGTAGGGCGCACGCAGAGGGAACCCGAGCAGTCCGGCGCTCGAGGACATATTGACGATCAAGCCGCGCCCGGCCCGCTTCATGACCGGTACCGCGCGACGCGCGCACAGGTATTGACCGTCGAGGTTGATCGCCAGCGTCCGGCGCCAGGCCTGCGGTTCGCAAGACTCAACCGGCCCGGTCGGTCCGGCGACACCGGCGTTATTGATCAGGATGTCGAGCCCGCCCAGACGCGCCAAGGCCTGGTCGAAAAGGTTGTCGACCTGAGCCTCATCGGCAACATCTGCCATACAGGCGTCAATCTGCGGGTCGCTCTCGCTCAGCGCCGCCATGGCCGCCGCGTCGTTGTCGCAGACTTGGACCCGTACTCCTGCGGCATAGAGCGTACGCGCGATGGCCAGGCCGATGCCCGAAGCGCCTGCGGTGACGATCGCGCGTTGGCCTTGAAGGCTAGATTTCTTCGCCGTGTCGGTCATGATTCCCAACCTCGCTTGCAACGGTGGTCCGGTTTTCTCGATATCGCGAATGCATCACCGAAACGAGGCTTGGGCAAGCCCGGGTTTGACCGGCCGTGCCTTGCCGAACCTGGAGACCGCCGATGAGCGAAGTTCAAGCGATAGCGCCCCGTCGCCGGGGCCGCGCCGCGCGCCGCGAAGAACGGGCGGCGGCGCTGCCACCCGAACTGAAAGCGGTGCGCCCCGGGCTGGAGGGCGGGCTGTATAAGCCTTTGAGCGACAGCGACGTGAAGCGAATTCACGAGGCCGCGCTCGACCTCTTGGAGCAAGTCGGCTTCTGCGACGCAATCCCATCTTGCATCGAGATGGTTACCGCCGCTGGCGGCACGCTGAGCGACGCCGGGCGGCTCTTGTTTCCACGCTCCTTGGTTGAGGACACGATCGCCATGGCCGCGCGGCGCTTTACCGTGCATGGCTTCGACTCGCGCCATGATTTCGAGCCCTGGGGCAAGAAAGTACATTTTGGCACCGCCGGCGCTGCCGTCCATATGGTCGATGCCATGACCGGCGTTTACCGGGAATCGACCCTGGACGATCTTTACGATATCGCCCGCATCGTTGATAGCCTGGAGCATATCCACTTCTTCCAGCGCTCCATCGTTCTGCGCGATATCGAGGAGTCGCGGGAGCTCGATATCAACACCTGCTACGCGGCGATCTCCGGCACCTCGAAGCACGTGGGTACCAGTTTCTTTCAGCCCGAGCATGTCGACGAGACCGTGCGCATGCTGCACATGATCGCGGGCGGCGAGGACAAGTGGCGCGCGCGGCCCTTCGTCAGCATGTCGAGTTGTTTCGTGGTTCCGCCCTTGAAATTCGCTGAAGATGCCTGCCGGTGCCTGGAGGTTGGCGTGCGCGCGGGCATGCCGGTTCTCTTGCTGGCGGCGGGGCAGGCGGGCGCGACCAGTCCGGCGTCGCTGGCGGGAGCCGTGGTTCAGGAGACCGCGGAAGTCCTCGCCGCCCTCGTTTACGTTAACCTGATCGTGCCGGGTCACCCCTGCATATTCGGAGCTTGGCCCTTCGTGTCCGATTTACGGACCGGCGCCATGAGCGGTGGCAGCGGCGAACAGGCGGTGCTCATGGCGGCCTGCGCTCAGATGGCGCAATTCTATGACTTGCCTGGCGGTGTCGCGGCCGGCATGACCGATTCCAAAGTGCCGGACGCGCAGTCGGGTTATGAAAAAGGCTATACAGTCGCCTTGGCCGCGCAAGCAGGCGGCAACATGATCTACGAGTCGGCGGGTATGCACGCCAGTTTGCTTGGCTTCTGCCTGGAGAGTCTGGTTATTGACAACGACATGTTGGGCAGCGTCCTGCGCACCGTGCGCGGAATCGAGATGAGTAAAGATCACTTGGCCGTGGAGACGATACGAGACGTCTGCTTGCAGGGGCCGGGTCACTTCCTCGGCCACGCGCAGACTCTCGACTTGATGCAGAAGGACTATGTCTATCCCACCATCGGCGACCGGACGAGTCCCAAGGAATGGGTCGAGCAAGGCTCGACAAACGTTGTCGACAAGGCCCACAAGCGCACGCAAGAAATTTTGGCCGAACATTACCCGGATCACATCGACGCCGCGATGGACGCGCGCATTCGCGAATCGTTTCCGATCCGCTTGCCCCGCGGAAACATGCGCGCGCGCCGCTGAGCGCGCCTTGGTATAAGGAACAGAAAAATGCAATCGCACGCCCGCGTAGTAGTAATCGGCGGCGGCATGATGGGCGCCGGATTGTTGTATCACTTGGCGGAGGAGGGCTGGACCGATTCCCTCTTGATCGAGAAGGGGGAGCTCACCTCGGGCTCGACCTGGCACGCGGCCGGGCAATGTCCCAGCTTTATCGCCGACTACAACATGGCCAAGATTCACGATTATGGCCTGCACCTCTACCCCAAGCTCGAGGCGATCACCGGCCAGTACGTAAGTTGGCACGGCTGCGGCGGTATCCGCTTCGCGCTCACGCCGCAAGAGGTCGAGTGGTTTCAGCACGTGGCCGGCGTGGCCAAGCTGATCGGCTTTGAGATGGAGATCATAGATCCGGAAAAGATCAAGCAGATCAATCCCTTCGTGACGACCGATGGGGTTCTGGCCGGCGCTCTGACCTTCACCGACGGACATATAGATCCGGCCGGATGCTGTAACGCTCTGGCGAAGGGCGCGCGCGACATGGGGGCGAGCATTGTTCGCCGGACCAAGGTCATGGATGTGAAACGGCGCGCCGGGGGCGAATGGGAAATTTTCACCGATCAGGGCAACGTCTTGTGCGAGCACGTGGTCAATGCGGCTGGGTGCTACGCCCGCCAGATAAGCCAGATGGCGGGGACCGATGTACCGATCACCAACATGGAGCACACCTATATCGTCACCGAGCCGATCAAAGAATTCATCGAGCGTGACGAAGAGATGCCAGTCATGCGCGATCCCTATGCCTCGGCCTACTTCCGCCAAGAACAGAAGGCCGGACTGATCGGCATTTACGAGACTGCGGAGTCCGCGGAATGCTGGACCCACCGCGACGGTTGGCCCGAGTGGGATTCGGAGAACGAATTGTTCGCCGGCGATCTCGATCGCTTGGCGCCCTACGTCGAACGGGTCATGGAGCGTATGCCGATCTGGGCCGACTCCGGTATTAGGCGGATTGTGTGCGGCGCCATCCCGCACACGCCCGACAACAACCCCCTGCTTGGTCCGGCCGCCGGTCTGGAGAACTTCTGGCAGTGCAACGGCTCGGCAATCGGCATCGCCCAAGGGGCGGGTTGCGGCAAGTATCTGGCGCAATGGATGATCCACGGCGATGCCGAAATCAACATGGTCGGCCTGGACCCCCGCCGCTTCGGGTCCTATGCGCCGGGCGCCTACACCAAGGCGAAGTCGCACCAGGACTACGAGCACATGTATGCCCTGCATCTGCCCGGCGAGGAACGGCCAGCCGGGCGCGGTGCGCGTAAAACGCCGCTTTACGACAAGCTAGCGGCGAAAGGCGGTGTGCATACGGAGGCGAACGGCTGGGAACGGCCTAAGTGGTTCTCCCCCGACGGCCGGCAAGAGGAGTTGGGCTTTCGCCACAACAACACCTTTGAGGTCGTGGCCGCGGAATGCCGCGCCGTGCGTGAGCGCGTGGGGGTGTTGGACCTCTCGAGTTTCGCTAAGTACGACGTGACCGGCCCCGGCGCCGAAGCCTTCCTTAATCGCGTCTGCGCCAATCGCATGCCCCGGCGCATGGGCGGCATCACCTTGGCGCACTATCTTTCGGAAGAGGGCCGCATCCGGGGCGAGTCCACGATCACCAGGCTTTCGGAAGATCGCTTTTACGTCCTCTCCGGCGCGACAGCCCAGGATCGGGACCTCGATCTCTTGCGCCATCGGATAGGCGAAGACGAGCGTGTCGAAGTAACGGATGTTACCGACGATTGGGGCACGCTGGTACTGGCAGGGCCGAAGTCGCGCGAGGTCTTGTCGAAGCTCACGGACGAAGACTTAAGCTCCGCGTCGTTTCGCTGGTTGACCGGCAAGGAGATCGCGGTCGCCGGCATCCCCTTGCGGGCCTTGCGCGTCAACTACGTCGGCGAACTGGGTTGGGAGCTGCACTGCCCCATGGACCGCCTCGCCGCGCTTTACGACGCGGTTTGGGCGGCCGGTCAGGAGTTCGGTATCGCCGATTTCGGCACCTATGCCGTCGATTCGCTGCGCCTGGAGAAGGCTTACCGGGGATGGGGCGCGGAACTGACCAACGAGATCACTATGATCGAAGCGGGTCTGGAACGCTTCTTCGCCGGGGACAAGGAGAACTTCATTGGCCGGACAGCGACGCTCGAGGTCAAGCAGGCGGGCGTCGCGACCCAACTGGTTTACCTGGAGATTGAACCGGGCGACTGCGATATGCACGGCGGCGAGCCGGTCATGGTGGAGGACCGCGTGATCGGAATCACGACCTCCGGCGGCTACGGGCATTACACGGGGAAGAGCCTGGGTTTTGCCTATGTCGAGCCGGCCTTTGCCGGGCCAAGTACGCGTTTCACCGTCGATGTTCTGGGCGCGCCACGCGGGGCGACAATCCTGGCCGAAGCGGTGTACGATCCGGGTAACGCACGCTTGCGGGTCTGAACCGGCGCCTCAAGCGTGCCGCATGCTTGAGAGGAAAGGGTCGATCCGTGCCCCCGACCGCGTGGTCTCAATCTGAGTTTCCGGAGCGCATCGGCTTCCTGTTGCTGCCACGCTTCTCGATGATGGCCTTCCTCTCGGCGGTCGAACCTCTGCGCGTGGCCAACCGGCTGCATGGGCGCGAGCTCTATAGCTGGCACGTGTTCTCAGCCACTGGCCAGCCGGTAGAAGCCAGCAACGGTATGACCGTGGTCGCGGAGGCATCCCTTGCCGATATCAAAAGTTTTCCGACCGTTTTCGTGAATGTGAGCTTCGAGCCCGAGCGTCATGAGACCAAGCCCGTATTGGCCTGGCTGCGCCGGCTCGACCGCCAAGGCTCGCGCTTGGGGGGACTTGAGAACGGCGCCTTTCTGCTGGCACGCGCGGGCTTGCTCGACGGTTGCAAGGCCACGGTTCATTGGGAAAACGCGCCGGCCTTCGCCGAACGCTTTCCAAGAGTCGAGCCGACACAGGAATTGTTCCAGGTCGATCGCGGCCGTTGGACTTGCTCCGGCGGAACCGCGGCCATCGATCTGATGTTGCATCTCATCGAGACGCGGCATGGCCGGGATCTGGCCGTTCGCGCCTCCGAGACCTTGCTGCATGCCCGCATGCGCGCGCCCGACGATCACCTGCGTCTGGCGCTCAGCCGGCGCATGGGCGTGCGGCACCCGCGTCTTCTAAAAATCGTCGAGGCCATGCACCAGAACATGGAAGAACCCTTTGGGCTCGATCGCTTGGCATTGCTCGGCGGTATTTCGCGCCGTCAACTGGAGCGTCTTTTTAAAACCCACCTGAACGACACGCCGACCGGATTCTACCTGAAGCTTCGGCTGCGCCGCGCGCGGCAATATCTGGAACAGACCGATATGCGCGTCGTGGACGTTTCGCTCGCCTGCGGGTTCGCCTCGGCGCCGCATTTTTCTCGCGCCTATCGCACGCAATTCGGACTGGCGCCGCGTGACGACCGGCGTGGCCTGCGTGCCGATGGGGCCTATACAGGTTCCTTTATCCCCTCCCGTACTACCGTCGGCCAAATCCAGTGACGGCCCGCTAGGCGGCGTCACCGACCGTGACAGAGAGCGTGCCGACCCCTTCGACCGACCCGTCGAGCCGCTGACCCGGCAGGACCGGGCCGACACCGGCCGGCGTGCCGGTGTAGATCAGGTCGCCGGGGCATAAAGTGAACAAACGGGATAAGTGCCCGACGATCTCCGGTATCGACCAAATCATGTCGGCCAGGTCGCCGCTCTGCCGCCGCGCGCCACCAACGTCCAGGGTTATCGCGCCCTTGGCGGGATGGCCGATACGGGCAGCGGGAGCGATGTTGCCGCAGGGCGCGCCGCAGTCGAAGCTCTTGCCGGTGTCCCAAGGCCAGCGCCGGTCCTTGGAAATTTGCTGCAGGTCGCGCCGGGTCAAGTCGAGCCCAACCGCGTAGCCATAAATGTGATCGTTGGCAGCTTCCGGTGCGATCTCGGCGCCCCCCGTGCCGATCGCTGCGACCAACTCAACCTCGTGATGCAGATTGGCGGTCGCGGGTGGGTAGGGGACATTGCCGCCGTCCGCCACGATGGCGTCGGCCGGCTTCATGAAGAAGAACGGCGGTTCGCGATTCGGATCGTTGCCCATCTCACGCGCGTGCTCGGCGTAATTGCGCCCGACACAGTAAATCCGTCGAACCGGAAAGCGGCCGGTTTCGCCCTCGACGGCGAGGGAAGGCAGGTTCCACGAAGGTATAACGTAATTCATAGGTCGCCTTTACTGATTGCGTTTTCAGGGTTTGCTCGGAACGGCCCTGACCAGGCCGCGGACGGAATTGCCAAGATACACAGCCGCCGCGCCTTGTAGGTCGGCGGGATATAGCACGCACTCGTCGGTCGCTTGGTCCGGATCGTCGAGCAAAGCCCGCCGCAGCGTGCCGTCGAGCAAGCCGCAGCCGAGAGGCGGGGTCAAGAGGCGGCCATCGCGCTCGACGAAAAGATTGGTCCGGGACCCCTCCGTGAGTTCGCCGCGCTCGTTGATCAGGATCACCTCGTCGCATGCACTGGCAGCGCGACCGCGCGCGAGTTCCTCGTCGAAGAATTCGCGCCGCGTCGTCTTGTGATAGAAGAACGGGCTGCTTCGGTCGATCGGCCGCGTGCTGACGGCGTAGCGCAACACAGCCTCGGGGTCGGACGGAGGCAGGGGCGTCTCTTCGATTTCGATGTCGCCGTCCTCTCCCAGCGTCAGACGCACCCGCATATCCGGGCCTTGAGTATTCCGCGCCCGCTCCACCAGGGTGCGCCGGATACTGGCGATGTCGCAAGGATAGCCGAAATACGCCGCCGAGGCCGCCAAGCGTTCCAGGTGGGCCTCCAAGAGGTCGTACCCGCCGGCCCGGCGCCACCGCATGGTCTCCAAGAGGCGGAAGGGCTGGAACGGATCGGTCAGGAAACGTGCTTTGAGAAGGCATTCGTCGTATTCGGCCTCGGCTAGCGAATCGTAGACGACGCCGCTGCCGATCCCCATCTCGCCCCGACCGTCACGGTGCAACATCAAAGTGCGGATCGCGACGTTCAAGTTGACCTGACCTTCCGGCCCCAGCATGCCGACCGCGCCTGTGTAGACTCCGCGCGGTTCGGGCTCCAATTCGTGGATGATTTCCATGGCCCGAACCTTCGGCGCGCCGGTTACGGAGCCGCAGGGAAACAGGCATCGGATGAGCTCGCGCACGCCGATGCTGGGACGCAAGCGTGCGGTCACGCTCGATGTCATTTGATGGACCGTCGGATAGGTTTCGACTTCGAAAAGGGCCGGGACCTCGACCGAGCCGATTTCCGCGACCCGGCTTAAGTCGTTGCGCAACAGGTCCACGATCATCAGGTTCTCGGCCCGCGATTTCTGGTCGGCGCGCAGCCAGGCCCGCTCCGCCACGTCCAGGGCCGTTGTCGGTCGCCGCCGCGCGGTGCCCTTCATGGGCTTGGCCAGAACGCGCCCGTCGCACACCTCCATGAATAACTCAGGCGACAGCGACAAGACATCGAAGTCGTCGGCATGGATCACCGCACCATGGGCGACACGTTGCTTGCGGCGCAATTCGTCATAGAGCGAGAGGGGGTCGCCCGTGAAATCGAACAGGTACTTGAACGTGAGATTGATCTGATAGACGTCGCCCGCGACGATATATTCCTTAACCCGCGCAAAAGCGCTCAGGTAGTCGGCGCGTTCGGTGGATAAGCGCTCGCCCGTAATGCGGTGATACCCGCTTCGGCGTTCAGCCAAAAATTTTCCAACCGCCGTGCCGTCCAGGTGCCGTGGTTTTTTGAACAGGCCCATCCAGATAAGCGGCTGATCGCGCCGGACGGGCATCAAGGGCGCCAGCTTGGGCTCCAAGAGATAGCCGAGCTCGTAGGACAGGAAACCGGCTGCATACAGTCCACGACTAATCGCACTTACCAAGTCGTCCAGTGTCTTATCGGCCTGGTCCGGCGCGTCGCAGCGCAGGATATCGACAGGTTCCTCGAAGAGAATACTGGATTTGCCCGGCGACAGCCGGTCATCGAGCAATACAAAGGGCGCCGAGGTGGCCTCGACGCGCGCCCCCTCTTCGAGCCTTTCAAGACTTACGATTGCCATGATGCGCGGCCGCTAGAGCCGTCCTACCGCGTTAACCTACGATGTGAAAATAGACCGAGATCGGCTAACCGACTAGCCGAATCGCGCGCAGCTACCGGCTAGATATGGAAGCTCTCGCCACAACCGCAGCGGCCTTTTTCGTTGGGGTTGTTGAAGACGAAGCCTTTATGGAACTTGTCTTCGACATAGTCCATCTCGGAGCCAAGCAGGAACATCACCGCCGTCGGATCGATGAAGATCTTGACCCCCTTGTCTTCAATGACATCCTCGAAGCGCTTCTGGTCCTCTGCGTATTCGACGACGTAACTGAGGCCCGAGCAGCCCTTCGTGTTGACGCCCACGCGCAGACCCAGGACTGGGCTATCGCTCTTCTCGATCAAGCGTTTCGCGCGTCCCGCGGCGCTGTCGGTCAAAGTTATCAGCGGTGCTGCCATGTTCGTCTCTCGTTCCTGTGCCCATTGTACATGGGATCGGGTTAAAGCCGTTTCAAATCATGCCCAAGGCCAAGCGGGCATCTTCCGACATACGCTCCGGTGTCCAGGGCGGGTCCCATACCAGGCGCACCGTGACCTCGCCGGCGCCCGGAACTTCAGCCACTGCCCGGGCCACTTCGCCGGGCATCTCCCCCGCGACCGGACACCCGGGCGCGGTTAAAGACATATCAATATTTACAGTGCCATCGGGGGCGATATTTATAACATAGATGAGGCCGAGATCGTAGAGATTAACCGGAATCTCGGGGTCATAGACCTCGCGGAGAGCCTCGATAATCAGGTCCTCGCTGGCCACCGGACCGTGGCCCGCTGCCAGGGCGGTGCCCGCCGTAGCGCTAAAATCCTCGGCCACGCCGGGCATGAAGTCCTGAAGCGTGCGATCGTCCGGCATGATGGCCTTAGGCTCCATTTCCGTCTCGCTCGGTGGTCGTCTCGTCTTTCCCGGCCATCGCGGCGGTCATGGTGTGCCACGCCAGGGTCGCGCACTTCACCCGCATGGGGAATTCGCGCACCCCGGCCAAGACTCTCATGCGGTCCAGGGTATCTTCATCGACGCCTTCCGAGACCTTGGCATCGTCCTTGGTGCACATCTCCTGAAAAGTCTCGAATAGCGCCTTGGCCTGCGCCTTGGTCTTGCCCATCAGTTCCTCGGTCATCAGGGATGCCGAGGCGACCGAGATCGCGCAGCCTTTGCCGTCGAAGGCGACATCTTCGATCACGCCTTGATCGTTCACCTTCAGGTGCACCTCCACCGCGTCGCCGCAGATCGGATTATGGCCGTGCGCGTGGCGGTTGGCGTCCTCCGGCGTGCGCTTGTTACGCGGGTTCTTGACATGCTCCAGGATCACTTCCTGGTATAATTCGCGTAGATCGTCCATGCCGTTTTATCCAAAAATCTCGCTGACGGATTCCAAGGCTGTGGCCAAGGCTTCCACCTCGCCGCGTGTGTTGTAGAGGCCAAACGAAGCGCGCGCCGTGGCGGCGACATTGAGCCGCTCCATCAGCGGTTGCGCACAATGGTGCCCGGTGCGCACGGCCACGCCGGCCCGGTCCACGATGGTGCCGATATCGTGCGGGTGGGCGTTGTCCATGACGAAGCTGACGATGCTGGCCTTCTCACGCGCGGTGCCGACGAGGTGGACGCCGGGAACCCGCGCCAGTCGTTCTTCCGCGTAAGTGCGCAGACCATTTTCGTGGGCGGCGATATTGTCTTGGCCCAGTGCGGTGATGTAATCGATCGCGGCGCCAAGGCCGATGGCTTCGACAATCGGCGGCGTGCCGGCCTCGAAGCGATGCGGCGCGGCCTTGAAGGTCGTCTTCTCGAAGCTGACGGAACTGATCATATCGCCGCCGCCCTGATAGGGGGGCAGGGCATTCAGCAGTTCGCTCTTGCCATAGAGAACGCCGATCCCGGTCGGCCCATACACCTTGTGTCCCGTGAAGATGTAGAAGTCGACATCGAGCGCGCGAACATCGATCGCCAAATGCGGCGCCGCCTGACAGCCATCCAGCAGGACCGGAATATTACGGCCGTGCGCCAGATCGATGACTTGCTTGACCGGCACGACAGTGCCCAGGGCGTTCGAGACATGGGTGACCGCGACCAGCTTAGTGCGCGGACTCAGCAGCGCCTCGAAGTCTTCCAACAGAAAGTTGCCGGCGTCGTCGATCTGCGCGACGCGCAGGACGATTCCCAACTGCTCACGGACCAACTGCCAGGGCACGATGTTGGCATGGTGCTCCAGGTGCGAGACGATGACCTCGTCGCCCGCGCCCAGGTTCGCGCGCCCGAACGACGAAGCGATGAGATTGAAAGCCTCGGTTGCGTTGCGGGTGAAGACGATTTCGTCGGCACTTGCCGCGTTCAGGAACTTGGCGACCTTCTGCCGCCCGCCCTCGAAGGCGTCGGTGGTCAGTTGGCTCATCCGGTGCACGCCGCGGTTCACGTTGGCGTAACAGGTCTCGTAAGCCTGGCTCATGGCGTCAATAACCTGACGCGGCTTTTGGGCGCTAGCGGCGGAGTCTAGATAGACCAGTGGATGGCCGTAAATCTCTTGGCGCAGGATCGGAAAGTCGGCGCGCACACGCTCGACATCGAAGGCGAGGGTCGAGTTGTCGCCCGGCGCGATCTTCACGGCGCTTTTCGCGTTGCTCATAGCTCGCCTCCAGTGGCCGCGTCCGAAAGCCAGTGGCCAACGCTGGACATGAGGGCGGGGCATAAGCCCTCCGCGGCGAGGCTGTTAATGGTATCGGACAGGAAGGCCTCGATCAGCATGTGCCGGGCCGTCTCCTCGGGTATGCCGCGCGCGCGTAAGTAAAACAGGGCTTCCCGGTCCATGTCGCCAGCAGTCGCGCCGTGGCTGCATTTCACGTCGTCGGCATAGATTTCCAATTCCGGCTTGGCGTCGATCTCGGCCGAGTCGGAGAGGAGCAGGGCCTTGCTAAGCTGGTGCCCATCGCTCCTTTGGGCCTTGGGATGAACCACGATTTTGCCTTGAAAAACGCCGCGCGCGCGTTCGTCCAGCACGCCCTTGAAGACCTCGCGCGAGGCCGTCTCCGGCGCCAGATGCTCGATCGTTGTGGTGTTGTCGCAGTGCTGGTCGCCCCGCAGCATATAGACGCCGTTCAGGTGGCACTCCGCACCCGGCGCCGTAAGCCGCACGGAAACCTCGTTGCGCGACAGCCGTGCCCCGCGCGTGAGGATGAAGTTGTCGTAGACGCCTTTGGCGTGCACCTCGACATGAAGGTTGGCCAAGTGAATGGCGTCTTCCGCCTCGGCTTGGACCTTGTAGTGGCGCAGTTCGGCACCCTTGCCGACCCGGACCTCGCAGCCATGGTTGGCGAAATAGGCGCCGTCACCAATACCGTCGTGATGTTCGACCACGATGGCGCGGCTGTTTTCTTCCATGACGATGAGGCTGCGGGGATGGAACGCCTGGGGCTCACGCGGGGCGGCGCCCAGATAGATCACTTCGATCGGTAACTCCAACCGCACGCCCGCCCCGATGTGGAGAAGAAATCCGTCGGTCATCATAGCCGTGTTGAGATCCAACATAGCCTGACCTTCGCCGCTGCCGGCAATCTGGCCCAACAGGTCGGACAACTCGCCGCCGTTACCCTCGGCCAAGGCCTCGGCCAGGCTGCCGGCCCGCACACCGTCGGGGAGAGCCGTGCGCGTGGAGAGGTCCGGGCGAAACAGGCCATTGACGAAGACCAGACGCTGCGCGCTTTGACCTTGTGGCAAGAGGCTGGGCAAGCGGTCGATGCTGATCCGCTCTTGGGCTTGGGGTCCGAAGATCAACTTTTCCAGCGGCCGCAGGTTAGTGTACTTCCAGGACTCCAGCTTCGGAGTCGGCAGTCCGGTGGCGGCCACGCGTTGACGGGCACCGGCCCGCAGGCGCTCCAGCCAGGGCAGGGCGGGCGTGCCCGCCATCGCGGCCCCGGGGCCGAAGCGATCCAGGATATCGGCTGTCGCCGTGCTTTCGCTCATGGTCTCAGGCAGCCTCTCCGGTGAAGCCGGCATAACCGGTTTTCTCGAGTTCCTGCGCCAGTTCTTTGCCGCCGGACCGCGCGATGCGTCCGTGCGCCAGTACATGCACGTGGTCCGGCACGATGTAATCGAGCAAGCGCTGGTAGTGGGTAATAATCAGGACCGAACGGTCGGGCGCGCGCAGCGTGTTAACGCCGTCGGCCACGGTTTTCAAGGCATCGATATCCAGGCCGCTATCGGTCTCGTCCAGGATCGCCAGCGCCGGGTTCAGTAACGCCATCTGCAGGATTTCGTTACGCTTCTTCTCGCCCCCTGAAAAACCGACGTTGACCGGGCGCTTGATAAGGTCGTCGGAGACGCCGAGCTCCTTGATCTTCCCGCGCAGCACCTTCATGAAGGCCATGGGGTCGAGGGTCGGTTCGTTCCGGTACTTGCGCACCGCGTTGACCGCCTCGCGCAGGAAGGTCGTGTTGGGCACGCCGGGAATCTCAACCGGGTACTGGAAGGCGAGGAAGACCCCTGCGCCGGCGCGTTCTTCCGGCGCCATCTCCAGCAGGTTCCGGCCCTGGTATATGACCTCGCCCTCGGTGACATCATAGCCTTCGCGCCCGCTCAGCACATAGGAGAGCGTGCTTTTGCCTGAGCCATTGGGGCCCATGATGGCGTGTACTTCGCCGGCGCCGATGGTCAGGTTGAGTCCCTTGAGGATTCCCTTGCCGCCGACCGTCGCGTGCAGGTTCTTGATTTCAAGCATAGCCTATTCCTAGTTCCCCAATTCTCACGAGCTTAACCCCAGTCACAAATCGTCATGCCGGCCAAGCGGCACCGCCGCGCGAGCCGGGATCTTTGTCGAACATTGGTACGGCTTTTGCCGAAGATCCCGGATCGCTGGCTTTTCTATCCAAATCATAGATTTGGAGAAAAGCCGTGTCCGGGATGACGCATGAAAGCACCATTATCCTACGCTGCCTTCTAGGCTTATGCCGACGAGCTTTTGCGCTTCGACGGCGAATTCCATCGGTAACTGCTGCAAGACCTCGCGGCAGAAGCCGTTGACGACCAGGGCTACCGCGTCTTCTTGGGAGATGCCCCGCTGCCGGCAGTAAAACAGCTGGTCTTCGCTGATCTTTGAGGTTGTCGCCTCGTGCTCCAAGATCGCGTTGCGATTGCGGCTTTCGATATAGGGCACGGTGTGTGCGCCGCAGCGATCGCCGATGAGCAGGGAGTCGCATTGCGTGTGGTTGCGCGCGCCGCTGGCCTTGGGCGAGACCTTGACCAAGCCGCGATAGGTTTGTTGCGAGCGCCCAGCCGAGATCCCCTTGGAGACGATGCGCGAGCGCGTGTTCTTACCCAGGTGGATCATCTTGGTGCCGGTATCGGCCTGCTGCATATTATTGGTGATAGCGACCGAATAAAACTCGCCGACCGAGTTATCTCCTTGCAAGATGCAACTGGGATACTTCCAGGTAATTGCCGAGCCGGTTTCGACCTGGGTCCAGGAAATCTTGGAGTTGCGGCCCCGGCAAGCGCCGCGCTTGGTCACGAAATTATAGATCCCTCCGACGCCGTTCTCGTCGCCGGGGTACCAATTCTGCACCGTCGAATACTTTATCTCCGCATCGTCCAAGGCGACCAGCTCAACCACGGCGGCGTGAAGCTGGTTCTCGTCGCGCATCGGCGCGGTGCAGCCTTCGAGATAACTGACGTAGGACCCGGCGTCGGCGATGACTAGGGTGCGCTCGAACTGTCCGGTGTTCGCGGCGTTAATCCGGAAATAGGTCGAGAGCTCCATGGGGCAGCGCACGCCCTTGGGGATATAGACAAAGGACCCATCGGTGAAGACGGCGGAGTTGAGGCAGGCGTGCTTGTTGTCCGCGGCCGGCACGACCGAGCCAAGATACTGGCGCACTAAATCCGGGTGATTCTGGACCGCCTCGGACATGGAGCAGAAGATGATGCCCTGCTCCTCCAGCTTACCTTTGAAGGTGGTGGCGACCGAAACGCTGTCGAACACGGCATCGACCGCGACCCCGGCCAGCATCTCCTGCTCTTTGAGTGGGATGCCGAGCTTTTCGTAGGTCTTCAGGAGTTCGGGATCGACGTCCTCCAGGCTCTTCGGCCCGTCGGTCTTCGATTTGGGCGCGGAGTAGTAGTAGGCGTCCTGGTAATCGATCGGCGGGAAGGCGACCTTGGCCCATTCCGGCTCCGGCATCGTCAGCCAATGGCGGTAGGCCTTGAGCCGCCACTGGAGCAGCCACTCCGGCTCGTTCTTCTTGTGCGAGATGAATCGGACGATGTCCTCGCTCAAGCCCTTGGGCGCGGTATCCGTTTCGATATCGGTGACGAAGCCGTACTTGTACTTCTCCGAAACCGCTTGGACTTGTTCGATCGTTTCGACATTCGCAGCCATGGCCGCGTACTCCCCCTCAGACCATACGCTTTGCTTGCGCGTCGGGGATATCCCGCGCGCCCGGAAAGAAGTCGCCGGGGGGGCCTGGCAACATGTCGGCCAGGCTGACCCGAGAAAGCGCCCCGTGAATGGCTTTGTTGACCTTGTCCCAGTTACCCCGCATCGGGCAAAAAGACTGCACCTCGCAGCCGCCGACGGCGCCATCGACGCAGGCGGTCAGGGCGATCGGCCCTTCGAGGGCCTGGATGATCTCGGCGACCGAAATGGCCTCGGCCGGCCGGTCCAGGGAATACCCTCCGGCGGCGCCCCGGTGCGAGGTGACGAGATCGGCATGGGCCAGAGCATTCAATAGCTTCGCCACCGTGGGCAGGGGAACGCCTGTCTCCTGGGCGATACTGGGCGCGGTGCACAGCCCGTCCGGGGACCGGGTCATTTGGCTCATCACCACCACAGCGTAATCCGTCAAACGATTGAGTTTAAACATCCCGATCTCCAAATCGGACTAATCTAGTATGGTTTCCTAAATATACAGTTTCTGCGGCCAATCAAGGCCTTTGGCGCCGAATAATCCCCGCGTGGGCCGATCCACCGTGGATTGGATGGGGTGCCGCCTGCCTTGCCAAGCAAGGCGGGGGCTTCCGCGCACCCAAAGAATAGAATGCAAGTAAAAAAGTAAGGATTGTTATAAATATAGAAACAAACTGTTTCTTTAAAAGAAATAAGATCGCAAGTATTTTACTATTATTTATTAGGTAAATGAACGCAGGTCCTAAATTGTAGTTCCCCTAAGAACCAACACTCCGCCCAAAGGTGTTTTTGGGGGACAATTCTTGGAGGGATTGGCATGGGAACGGGAAGTAGAGTCCTTCTGGTAGTGACAGCGGCTGTCCTGGTGGGCTTGGGTCTGGGTATTCAGGGCGCGGCGGCGCAAACGGTAGAGGATTTGAGGCGCGAGATAGACCGGCTGAACAATCGGCTCGATCAGATGGAGGAGAGGGAGAAAGCAGATAAAGCCGATGCAGCGGCGGGCAAGCAGGATAAGACCGTGTCCTCTGGCAACGACAAGATAAAGCTGGAGTTGTCCGGCCAAGTGAACCGCGGTGTTCTCTTCGTCGATAACGGCCCGACTTCGGAGGTCTTTCATGTCGATAACGACAATTCCTCAACCCGCATACGCTTCATCGGCAAGGGGCAGCTCAACGAAGACGTGAGCGTCGGCACGCAAATCGAGGTGCAATTCGAATCCAACTCAACCGCCGCGATCCGAATCGATCAGGATAGTCCAGCCGGCCCCAACAACTTCACGGAACGTAAGCTGGAGCTTTACGGCGATAGCAAGACCCTGGGCCGCGTCTGGGTTGGCCAAGGCGATACCGCCTCCAACGGCACGTCCGAGGTCGATCTTTCAGGGACCAGTGTCGTCGCTTACTCCGGTATCGCGGACATGGCTGGGGGCATAGCCTTCGCGGCGTCTGGCGGCGCCCTCGGCCCGCGCATAAATCAGGCCTTCAGTAATTTCGACGGTCTCTCCCGCGACGATCGCGTCCGCTACGATACGCCGAAGTTCATGGGCTTCCAGGGCTCGGCCTCTGCGGTTGACGGCGGCTCGTGGGATGCGGCCGCGCGCTTTGCCGGTAACTTCGCGGGCACCAAGGTGGTTTCCGCCCTGGCCTACGCCGACGCCGGTTCGCGCCAAGGCTTCGATCAGGTCAACGGATCGGTTTCAGTTCTGCTTCCCTTCGGGGTCAGCGTTACCGGCGCGGCGGGTTCCCGCGACTTAACCGGCCGCGCCGGCAGCGATCCGATGACTTACTACGGTAAGCTCGGTTACAAGTTCCGTCTGACCGACATGGGGGAAACCGCGGTCGGCGTCGATTTCGCCAAGACCGACGATCTGGCGGCGGTCGGCGATGAGTTCACCACCTATGGCGCCTTCGCCGTGCAGCGTTTCGACGCGATCGGTACCGAACTCTACCTGGCGCTGCGCAATCACGAACTGGATCGCAGCGGCACCGATTTCGATGACATTTTCGCGGTTCTGACCGGCGCCAGAGTCAAGTTCTAGAGCATGAGGACGGCAAGATAATGGTTTCCAATGCCAAGCTGAAACGAATAGCAGGACCAGGCGCGGCCCTGGCCGCCGTGATCCTGCTAGCCACGGCCTGCGCCCAGATCGAACCCATGGAATATACCGAAATCCATGAAATCCAACCTGGGCCCGGCCTGTTATCCGGAAAAGATGGAGCCTTCGTTCTCTACGGAGATTAGGTAAGCGCTCTAGAAAATCCTTCGGACGTCTCTCCCCGCTCGCCCCTTCGAGCCGATGCCTGGCTTGGAGGGGCATCTTTTTGGGGCGCGTTCAAATGCGAAGTCTCAACGGGATGTGATCGCTTGTGACTACTGCGCCGGACCGGGCCGCCTAATATATCACGAAAGGGTCACGACAGGGCCCCAGTGGCGAGTCCACGGTACGGAGGCGCGATCCGGTCGATGAAAGGCGAGTCGTCATCAGGCTTGGGGCAGCTTGGCCTGGCGCATGTCGCGGCCTTCGCGCGGGTCGTCGATGCCGGCAGCTTTACGGCGGCGGCGCGCCAACTCGGTCTTTCCAAGGCAACCGTCAGCAAGCAGGTCGCGCATTTGGAAGCGCGGCTTGGCGCTTGTCTGCTCAAGCGCACCACCCGCAGTCTGGGCCTGACCGAAGAGGGCGCGCGGTTTTACACCCATTGCCGCACGATCCTTGAGGAACTGGCGGCCGCTGAGTCGGAGATCCTGGCATCGCTTGGCGTGGCGCGGGGCCGCATCCGGGTCGGTGCTCCGGGTCTATTTGGGAGCCAGGGGATTGCGCGCGCCTTGCATGAATTCATGGCGCGGTATCCGGACATTGAAATCGAGTTGTCTTCGCGCGACGAGGCGGATGAGCGGGCCGACGACGGCGTTGGCATCGACGGCGTCGACATCGCGATCCGTATCGGGCGAGCCCCGATCGCTGGCGGGCATTCGGTTCGTTTGGCGCCCTGTATTTGCATTGTTTGCGGCACACCGGCCTATCGGGCGCGATATGGCGAGCCGAAGACGCCCAGTGACCTTACCAAACATAACTGCCTTCGCTTTGGGCTCGGGGCCGGTGGCGGGACGTGGCGCATGGAAGGCCCCGGGGGCTCGCGAAACGTGACCGTCAGCGGCCGCTTCCGCGCCAATAGCCGGGCGGCCTTGCGTCTCGCTATTCTTTCGGACCTCGGCTTGGCGCTCATGCCCGAGGCCATGGTTGCCGACGATCTCGCGGCGGGCCGGCTGGTCACGATTCTGCCGGCCTTCCGAGACCGGTCGGAGGCTTGGTACTTGGATTACCCGGCCGGCCGGGCGGTGTCCCCGATAGTGCAGGCCTTCGCGGCCTTTCTGCAGCCCCTTTTTCAAGCGCCGAGTCCCACGCCCGCCGCGGCCGGGCCCGCGCGTCTACGCGGTTGGCTCAAGGACTTAGAGCATGACGCTATCATTTGATGTCAAATCAGCTACCCTTTCTGCCGTACTGCTAGGCACGCTATTTGCGGCCCCGGCCAGCGCCCAGTCGGACGTCGATCCCACGAAGCCGAAGAAGCATTTCACGGTCACCCAGCCCGCCGGCCTAACCGGGGCCGATGCCCAGGATATTTACAACCGGATCAAAGACGACATGGTGTCGGGGTATCGATTGTCGCTAGAGCCCTATACCCGTTCTTATGCTGGTTGGGCGCGCTACAACACCGCCCCCTATCGCTCCGCACAGCACGGCGAGCGCTTTGTCAATAATTACGCCAACGACTTGGCGCGGGCGTACCGCTTATACGAAAAGTCCGGCTCGATGCCGGCCGGTGCCATCCTGGTCAAGGACAGCTTCGCGGTCACCCAAAAGGGCGATGTCTTTAGTGGCCCGATCTTTGCGATGGAGAAAATGGCGGCTGGGTTCAAGGCCTCCAGCGGCGATTGGCGCTACACCATGATCATGCCCGACGGCAGTCTGCTGGGTACGACCAACGGGAGCGGCTCGGAACGCGTGGAATTCTGCGTATCCTGTCACGCCCAGGTTGGGGCCGAACAAGACCACATGTTTTATGTGCCCAAGGCCTACCGGCTGGATGTCGCTGACTAATCCGGCCAGCGGCGCCGGACTACAGAGATGCGTCATCACGCGAACGTGAAACACCTTGATTCTGCAAACCTTTTCCCGAACCGCTAGATTGGAGCGTGTCGCTGCGGCCGTGGAGCCGGGCATTTCATTTTTTGCTTTTAAGAGTTGAGGTAAGGGGAGGGACGTAATGATCTCAAGAAAACGGGCGCTGTTGTCCAACACAGTGATGCCCTTCGTGTTGTTTGCCGGTGTTGCGGCTGGGGGCGTGGTCCTGACGAACGGCACTGGAAGCGCCCCGGCGCTGGCCCAGTGCGCCGCGAAGAAAGTCAATCCCTGCGCGGCAGCGAAGGTCAATCCTTGCGCGGCAGCGAAGTGCAATCCTTGCGCGGCAGCGAAGTGCAACCCTTGCGCGGCAGCGAAGTGCAATCCTTGCAATCCCTGTGCGGCCAAGGGCTGCAATCCCTGCAATCCCTGTGCGGCAGGTGGTGGTGGGTCCGCCAGCAAGGCGTGCTTCGTGCCCCGTTTGCGGACGGCGGCGAAATGCAATCCTTGCGCTGCTAAGAAATGCAACCCTTGCGCGGCCAAGGCGTGTAACCCGTGTAATCCTTGCGCCGCCAAGAAGTGCAATCCTTGCGCGGCCTCGAAGTGCAATCCTTGTGCTGCCAAGGCTTGCAATCCGTGTAATCCTTGTGCGGCCAAGAAATGCAATCCCTGCAATCCTTGCGCGGCGAAGGCTTGCAACCCTTGCAACCCCTGTGGCGGGGCCGCCGCGCCGGAGCTGACGGATGCCGAGGCGGTGAAGGTCTACGACTGCTTGTTGAAGGAGCTTAAGTCGGCCTACGCCAAGTCGGGCAACAAGGTCGCGGTGTCCTACGCATCTTGGCCGCGCTACAGCAGGCGGGCCTATGTATCCGATACGCATGGCGGCCGCTTCGTTCAGAACTATGCGAACAAAACCGGCCGCGCCTATGGCGCTTTCGAAAACGCGGGAACCCTACCGGCCGGCACCGCCCTGGCAAAGCCCAGTTTCTCGGTGACCGGGGGCGGCAAGGTTTCCGTTGAACCCTTGTTCATCATGGAAAAAATGAAGGCGGGCTTCAATTCGGATAGCGACGATTGGCGCTATACCATGGTTATGCCGAACGGCGCCGTCTTTGGAACCACCAAGGGCAAGGGCGCGGACAACGTCGAGTTCTGCATCGGCTGTCACATGTCGGTGACGCCGGATCAGGATTCGGTCATGCTCCTGCCGGAGGAGTACCGGGTCCGCTAATACCCGTCTGAAAAGGGATCGTTATTGAGTCGCCTCCGCACCGCAGCCAGGGACTCGGTAACCGCAATTCAAGGCCTGAGGCTTTGCGCGGTTACTGTCTGGCTGTCGGTGTTGGGGGCCCCGGCTCTGGCGGATTTCACCGATGGACTGGCCGCCTACGATGGCGGCGATTACCCAACAGCTTTCGAAGAATGGCGCGCGTTGGCGGAGGCGGGGGATGCCGAGGCCCAGGTCGCGCTGGCCAGCCTCTACCTCGCGGGCCAAGGCGTTCGGGCTGACGTCGGCGCCGGAATCTCCTGGTACCGCCGGGCCGCCGAGGCTGGGCATCCCGTCGCACAACTGAACCTCGGCGACTTCTACAGCCGCGGCGCGGGCGTGCCGCGCGATTTGGTCACGGCCTATGTCTGGCTCAGCCTAGCCGCCGACCAAGGCCGCGCTTGGGCCGACCAGCGGCGTCAGGAGATCGCGCGCGAGATGTCGGGGGCGCAATTGGCGGAGGCCGAGGCGCGCGTCCTGGCGGAGCGTCCCTGAGCCCTGCTTAAACCCCCAGGTACCGCTCGCTCAAGCTGGGGTCGGCGGTGAGTTCGGCCGAGGTGCCCCGCCAAACCGCGCGGCCCTTTTCGATGATGGTGTGGCGGTTTGCGAAACGGGCCAGCGCGGCCACGTTCTTATCGATAACCAGGATCGCCAGCCCCGCCGCCTTGAGGGTTTCGAGCGTGCGCCAGATCTCCGCGCGCACCAGGGGCGCCAGACCTTCGGTCGCCTCGTCGAGGATGAGCAGCTTGGGATTGGTCATAAGCGCCCGGGCGATGGCCAGCATCTGTTGCTCGCCGCCGGAAAGCTGATCGCCCATAGCGTTCAGTCGCTCGTGCAGAACCGGGAACAGCGCCAGAACCCGCTCCAGGCTCCAGGCCGCCTCGCCACCAGGGGCCGGGCGCGCGGTAGCGACTAAATTTTCGCGGACCGTCAAGTTGGGAAAAATCTGGCGTCCCTCGGGGACTAGGCCCAGGCCGGCGCGCGCGATTCGAAACGGGGCCAGGCCGGCGATATCCCGGCCCTCGAAATGCACCTGCCCGGCGCGTGGGGGCACCAGGCCCATGATCGCGCGCACGCTGGTGGTCTTGCCCATGCCGTTGCGCCCGAGCAGGGTGACTGCCTCGCCGGCGCCAACCGCGAGGTCGAGCCCGAAGAGGACCTGACTCTCGCCGTAGAAAACCTCGAGGCCCTGGACATTCAACATCAGGCGATCTCGTCCTCGCCCAGATAGGCGCGGCGAACCTCCGTGTTGGCGCGCACCTCGTCCGGCCGGCCGGTGGCGATGACCCGTCCGCCGACCATGACGCTGATGCGATCCGCCAAGGCGAAGACCGCGTCCATGTCGTGTTCGACCAGCAGCATGGCGATCTTGCCCTTCAATCCGGTCAGCAGGGTGACCATGCGCGCGCTGTCCTCGCGCCCCATGCCGGCGGTGGGCTCGTCGAGCAGGACCAGGCGCGGATCGGTGGCCAGCGCCATGGCCAATTCAAGCTGGCGCTGTTCGCCATGCGCCAAGACCCGGGCCGGCACCTTGGCGCGCGCCGCCAAGCCGACCCGCTCCAGGCACGCGAACGCGGGGTCGCGCAACGTCGAGTCCTTGCGCGCGTCGGCCCAAAACCGAAAGTTGCCGCCCGCGTGCGCCTGGACCGCAAGGGCGACATTGTCGAGGGCGCTGAAACGCGGAAACACGCTGGTGATCTGAAACGAGCGGGCCAGGCCCCGGGCCGAGCGGACATGGATCGGTAAATGGGTTATGTCCCGGCCCGCGAAGCTCACGCGTCCGCTGTCCGGACGCAGTTCCCCCGCCAGTTGCCCGATCAGCGTGGTCTTGCCGGCGCCGTTGGGGCCGATCACCGCGTGCACCTCGCCCGGAGCGATATCGAGATCGACACCGTCGCACGCCACAAGCGCGCCATAGGCCTTGGTTAGGCCTGTAACCTTGAGCAAGGACTCAGCCACGGCGGTCCAACTTCGCAGCGACGAGGCCCCACAGGCCCTGCTTCGCGAACAGAACCGCCAGGACCAGCAGCGGCCCGAAGATCACCATCCAATGCTGGGTCCATTGCGACAGGACTTCCTCCAACATGAAGAAGACCACCGCGCCGGCGAGCGGACCGAAGACCGTGCCCATGCCGCCCAGGACCACGATCACCAGGATCTCGCCGGAGCGCTGCCAGCTCAGGAACGCCGGACTAACGAACTCCGTGTGATTGACCATGAGTGCGCCGGCCAGTCCCACGATCGCGCCGGAGATCACGAAGGCGGTGAGCTTGGTGCGGGTCGTGGCGAAGCCGAGTGCGCGCATGCGCCGCTCGTTGTCGCGGATGCCCTGAAGCGCCAGGCCGAAACGGGCGTTGGCCCAACGCGCGGTGGCGAGCAATGCGATCAGAACGAGGACCAGCACCAGGTAGTAGAACTGCGCCGGGTCGTGCAGGTCGAGCGGCCCCGCGGCCGAGCGTGAGAGCAGGCTGAGCCCATCGTCGCCGCCATAGGTCTCGAGCGAGACGAAGAAGAAGAACAGCATTTGCGCGAAGGCCAGCGTGATCATGATGAAATAGAGTCCGCTGGTGCGCAGGCTGATCGCGCCGATGACGAGCGCGGCCAGGGCGCAGGCGAGCATGGCGGCCGGCCAGGCCAGGATTGCTTGATCGGTTCCGGCAACCTCGAAGGGCCAGGTCATGAACGGCTCGCCCCTCATCTCGTGCCGGCTCAAGATCGCCACGACGTAGCCGCCCAGGCCGAAGAAGGCGGCGTGCCCGAAACTGATCATGCCGCCATAACCGAGGATGAGGTTCAGGCCGATCCCGGCCAGCGCCAAAATCAGAATCCGGGTCGCGATTCCGACCGCGTAATCCAGGCCCAAGGCCCCGGCCAGCAGAGGCAGTAGGAGCGCGAAGGCAAGGCCGCCGAACAGAAGGGCACGCCGCAAATTCAACTTTCCCTCTCCCGAGGGAGAGCATCTGTGTTGCTTGTCAAGGTGCGCTTTGGCCCTCGACAAAACGAGAAGCCCTCACCCGCGCGTCGCGCCGCCCTCTCCCTCGGGGAGAGGGCAATTCGATGTTCGCCTGTACTCTCAGCCATGGGCGGGGAACAGCCCGCGCGGGCGCCACACCAGGACCGCGGCCATGAGGATATAGATCGCCATGGAGGCGAGGGCGGCGCCGACGCCGCTGGCCGCCGCCGGGCCCATCATCGCGCCGAACAGGCCGGGCAAGAAGGCGCGGCCCAGGGTATCGGCGGTCCCGACCAAGACCGCCCCGACCAGCGCCCCGCGGATCGAGCCGATGCCGCCGATGACGATGACCACGAAGGCGAGGATCAGGACCGGCTCGCCCATGCCGGTCTCGACCGCATAGATCGGCCCGGCCATGACCCCGGCGAGCGCCGCCAGCATTGCCCCCAGCCCGAACACCAAGGTGTAGAGCCGTTTGATATCGACGCCCAGGGCCCCGACCATCTCGCGGTTCGAGGCTCCGGCGCGGATCAGCATGCCAAGGCGGGTGCGCGCGACCAGCCAATAGAGGAACCCGGCGACGCCGAGGCCGAGGATCAGGATCGCCAGACGGAACGCGGGGTAGGGGGCGCCGGGCAGAATCTCGACCGCGCCCGACAGCCAGCTTGGCGGATCGAGGAACAGGGCGCGCGGGCCCCAGATCATGGCCACCGCCTCGTTGAAGAACAGGATCAGCCCGAAGGTCGCCAGCACCTGGTCCAGATGATCGCGGTCATAGAGGTGGCGCAGCGCGATCGCCTCGACCGCGATGCCGACCAGCGCGGTTGCCGGTAGGGCGATCAAAAGGCCGAGCAGGAACGAGTCCGTCCACTGCGCGGCGCTGGCGGCGATGAAAGCCCCAACCATGTAGAGCGAGCCGTGCGCCAGATTGACCAGGTTCATGATCCCCAAGACCAGCGTCAGGCCGGCCGCCAGCAGGAACAGCATGACCCCAAGCTGCAAGCCGTTCAAAATCTGTTCGAGGAGGAGCATGGGTAAGTCAACCTAGCGGTGGCAGGGGGCCGGAGTTGAATCGGGTTCCCTGTTCGTCCCCGGAACAGGGAATTCGGCGGTCGCTCATTTCCCTGTTATTCCCTGAGAACAGGGAAATTTTTTTTCGAGATATCTGCGCCTTTCCGGACCCGCAAGTCTAGCCACTGCCACGGCGCATACAATGGAAAGGCTGTGGATGCCGATTGCACCGCGAAAGGCCGGTCAGGTATTGGTCGCGGCGCGGCGAACCGCCAATAGACCGATCGCGACCAATATCAGGGCTATGGGTATGGCCAGGGCGCCGTTCACGGTGATCCAGCCAAAGGCCGAATACAGCGATCCCGAAAGAAAACTGGCGGCGGCGACGGTGCCGAAGACCGTGAAGTCGTTCAGCGCTTGGACCCTGGCGCGTTCCTCGGGCCGATGGGTTCCCGCCAACAAGGTGGTGCCGCCAATGAACATGAAATTCCAGCCGATGCCGATGGCCACAAGTCCGACCCAGAAATTCTCCAGCCCCGTGCCGGAGATGTTGGCGGCCATGGTCACGGCACTGAGCACCGCCCCGGCACAGATAATCCGTAGAACGCCGAAGCGGTTGATCAGATGGCCGGTGATGAAACTGGGCGCGAACATGGCGAGCACGTGCCACTGAACGATGAAGGCGGCGTCGCCGAAGCCGAATCCCTGGCCGATGACGGCCAAGGGCGTCGAGGTCATCACCAGGATCATCGACCCGTTCCCCAGCGCCGCCGACATGACCGCGACGACGAACACCGGCTGCCGGGTAATAGCGGCGAGGGGCCGGCCTTTGTTCCGATTTTCTTTCGCCACCGGTTTTTCGAAGCGTGCCAATTGAAGCACCAGGATGGCCGTCAAACCCAATCCGGCCACGGCGGCGTAGCTTCCGGCGAAAAGCACTGGCGACAAAAGTTCGCGGGTCTGAACGGCCAGCCAGGGCCCGGCCACGGCGGCAACAATGCCGCCCGCCAAGACATAGGAGATCGCCCGCGCCCGGTGCCGCGCGCCCACGGATTCCGTCGCCGCGAAGCGTAGTTGTTGCCAAAATGCATTGTGGACGCCAATGCCCAGGCTGGCGGCGGCGAACAACCAGAACTGCCCGTGAAGAATACTGTAAACGGCCACAAAGGCGGAGGCCGCGCCAATGGCCTGACCGGCAGAATAGCCGATGCGCCGCCCGAACCGCCCCATCGACAAGGCCGCCGGGATCGTCGCCACCGTGGTGCCGACAAACTGAAGCGCCATGGGCAAGGTGGCCAGGGCCGGATTGTCGGCCAAGTACAACCCGGTCAGCGCGGTCACGGTCGTCACCATGACCGCGCCCGATTGCGACAGCGCCTGAGTGAGGCTAAGAACGAAGATGGTCGCCCATCCGCGCCGGCCGCCTTCGGGGGGTATGGTTTTCATAGGTATCTGCATTCGTTAAGTCTGCGATTGCCAAACGATTGGCACATTGTGGATAGGTGAGATCCGTCCGTTAGGAAACATCTCTCTGGCTTCGCGGGGCCATGGAGATCGGCCATCTTGTGTTCAGCATTGCCGACGAGCGGAATATGCGCCGTTCTCCAGCTAAAGGCTTGCAGGAGCTCTGCAGAATTCCTGAATTTATCGTGGATTCCGGGCAATATACGATCAGCAGAGGTGAGAGCGCCGGGAAACGCCCGATGAGGTCATGCCACCCTCGCTCAAGTCAAGTACCCAGCCCAGCCCAAGCAACGGATCAGGATCTAGGAAAGCAGGGTGCGTTCGATCAGCCAATAGACGCCGAGCAAGGCGATCGACGTCGAGAGGCCGTAGACGAGAGCCGGCCTTCTAGCCGCTCCGGATCCGGCGGACGTCATCCGGCCGAGCAGAAGCAGCACCTGAAGCATGATGGCGACCACCGCCACCTGACCGATCTCGACACCGATATTGAACGAGGCCAGAGCGATGAGCAGCGCGTCGCGCGGCAGGCCATAGGCGGTCAACGCGCTGGCGAAACCGAAGCCGTGGACCAGGCCGAGGACGAAGGCCGTCTTCCAGCGCCGTTCGATATCTCTATTGAAAAAGTTCTCGGCCGCGGCGGCGATGATGGTCGCCGCGATCAGGGGTTCCACCAAGCTCGCCGGCAGGGTAACGATATCGAGTGCCGCAAGCGAGAGGGTCACCGTGTGCGCGAGAGTGAAGGCGGTGACCACCTTGACCACGGACCAAACGCGGCGGGCCCAGAGCAGGAGGGCAAGCAGGAACGCGAGATGATCAAAGCCGATGAAGATGTGCTCGGCACCGGAAACGACATAGCGGGTGAAGACCTCGAATCGCGGCACAGGCTGGCCGAGTTCAAGGGTGTTGTTGCCTTGGTTGAGGGCCACCGGTGTGGCGTCGTCGCCCGCGACCAGGAGGACGTTCTGTATGGTGCCGGGCCGGGTCCGATGCAGAAGCCGGGTGCGGTAGACGAGCCCCGCGGTGGTGGCGCCACAGGGCGACCGCAAAATTACGAGAACACCATCGGCGGCCGCGGCGATACCGTCGAGGGTCAGTGGGCAAGAATCGCGGGCCGACTCGATCGCCGTCACCGCGCGCAGATGGTCACCGATCGCCGGGCTCGCTCTGTCCAGCCGTTCAGGGTCGACCAGGCCATCGGCGCCGAGCAAGTCAAGCCCGGCCGCCAAGGCGAGATCGGCGCCCTTGACCGAGATCTCAACGGTCGTCTGCTCGGCGTCGACGACAATGGTGGCCACGGTCATTCCGGGATCGTGAGCCTGCGCCGCCCCGGCCATGCCGAGCAGCAGCAAGATCCAAAGAACACGCCTAATCATCAATGGGTTCGGGGCGCCCTTGCAGGAAATCGACGCTGCCGGGATGCCACGGCACGCCGTGGTCAATCGCGATATCGGGGGCGACCGCCAGATCGGTGCCGGCCAGTGCCCCGGTCAGCAGCCAGGCATAGCGAGGCGGGAAGTCGGCCTGCGCGACCAGGACGCGGTCGTCGGTTGGTATCAAAACGCGCAGTGCCGTCTGGCCATGGGGCGCGAAAGCATCGAGTCCCTTCGACATCGCCACGGCGTCCGCAGCGCCCAGAACCGCTACATCCAACTGCCCCGTGCCGAGCAGGCTGGCCAGCCGCCCGGCATCGGGCGCGCGGGCGATGCGCGCCTTCGCCGCCGGCAAATGCTCGGCCAACAGCGCCACGATCTGCTTGGCCAGATCGTAGGTGCGGGGGTCGGCCTTATGACACCCGATTAACAGATGCTTGCGGCGATAGACCACCCATTGTTGGTAGGGGGTATGGCCGCCGAGCAGCAGTCCTGCCGCGGCGGCCAACCCAGCCTTGAGGAGTCGCCTCCGCCCGATCACTCGTCGAACACGTCCTCTTTGAGCACGGCGGTGACGATATAGTTGGGCACGTCAACCACCTGGCCGACGCGCAGATCAACCGCGACGCTGGCCAGGATGTAAGCCTGTTCGGCGCTGAGGCCATGCTTACGCTGGATGTAGTCGATCATCTTGATCAACGCATCGCGCGCCGCCAGCGTCAGATCCTCCGACAGGTTGCTCAGATCGGTGATCTTCTTGCTTTCCAGATAGGTGTATTGCGTCGGCACCTCGCCCGATTGCTTCAGGGGTAGGCCGATCGTCTGGTAGAACTTGGTGGGCTCCATGTTCCTGATCTGCGGGCCACCCTCGACCTCCGGGCCCTTGATGAACGCGGCCTGACCCTTGCGGATTTCGGTCTTCACGGTCACCACCGCGCCCATCTCAATGGCGGTGCCCGAAACCTCGCCGTCGCCCTGCGCATAGTGCACATCGCCAACGAAAAGGCCGCAGCCGTCGATGAAGCAAGGCAGCAGCAGGGTGGTGCCGATCTGCATCTGCTGCACGTCCATGTTGCCGCCGTTTTCGCGCGGCGGAATGGTCCTCAGGCACTCGGTCTTGTTCGACCCCTCGGGGCCGCAGACCGCGGTGGGAAGGGCGCCCGTGGGCTGTGGCGGCAGAGCGACGCCACCGGCCGAGCCTAGCGCTGTTTCGCGCGCTAGCCAGCTCTTGACCTCAGGGTCGCCGGGAAGCACGCCGACCGACCCCATGAAGGCCTCGTAGGGCACCTTGACGCCGGGCATCTGGTCGGAGACCGCATGCGTGCGCGACAGCTTCCAGTTGACCAAGAAGGGCTCGGTATATATGTCGCGCAGGAAGCCGAAGCCCGGCACAATTACCGTATAGCCATATTCGTCGGGCACGATATCGACGAGGGTAATGGCGAGAACATCGCCGCGCTTCGCGCCCTCGATGTAAACCGGTCCGGTCATCGGGTGAACCAGGTTCAGATCGATCGCCGCCAAATCGTCGGCGTTGGAATCGAGGGTGAGATCGGAATCCAACGCGTCGCGCGTTTGGAATACGATCATTTGGCCGGGCTCGGCTCGCGAGACCGGCGGAATCGCCGGGTGATAGCGATTGAAGCAGTTCGGATCGTCGACGCAGTGTTTGCCCATCTTGGCGATGGTCACTATGTCCTGCCACTTAACCTCGGTCGTATCGGCAAGTGAGACGGTCGCGGTGCCCATAAGAAAACCGGTTACCAGAACTAATAGCTGGCCAATTTTACCCATCGTATACCCTCCCTTGGATCGGCGATTTGCTCCACAAGTATTTATAAATTCAGCGTAAAGAGATTGTATTTTTTGAGCAAGCCGCATTGGTTCGAGAGTTCACGAGCTCGGTGAACCCACCCAGCGCGATACGCTCGCATAGTCGCGACCTAGGCGGGCTGCGGCCTGTTGCCGGGGTCGGTGCGATGACGCATGCTTCCACTCATGTCCCCTGCGAGAGCGACCCCGTGAAATTAAGTTCGAGTGCTCTGATTGTCGTGGCCGTGGTTGTTCAGGCGCTGACCGGGCCGGCCCTGGCCCTGGAGGTCGATCTCGAGCTGGTCTTGGCGGTCGATGTTTCGGCGAGCATCGACGCGCAGGAAGCGCGGCAGCAGCGCGACGGCTATATCTTCGCGCTATCGCAGCCGGAGGTGATCGCGGCGATCCAATCGGGACCGAGAGGCCGGATCGCGGTTAGCTACCTCGAATGGGCCGGTGCGTTGTACCAGCGTGTCGTCGCCGGTTGGGCCGTTGTCGACGACGCGGCGAGCGCCAAGCGCTTCGCCGAGACCCTGGCGCGCGCGCCCATCGGCAGCGCGCCCGGCACCTCGATCAGCGCGGCGATCGATTTCGCGCGCCGGGAATTCAGCCGCAACGGCCATGAGGGCGCCCGTGCGGTGATCGATATCTCCGGCGACGGCCCGAACAGCGACGGCCGCGCGGTCGAGGCGGCGCGAGACGACGCGGTCCTGTCGGGACTCACGATCAACGGCCTGCCCCTGCTGAGCTTTCGGCCCAATCCGGGCGGCGGCGCCCCGGCCACCGGGGTCTATCGTCATTACGCCCGCAAGGTGATCGGCGGCCCAGGGGCCTTCGTCATGCCGGCGGTCACCTTCGAGGACTTGGCCGCGGCGCTGGTCGAAAAGCTAGCCCGCGAAATCCGTGGCGACGTGCCGCTGTCTTAGGACCGGATGCGTTAATCGGTGTTTAATACCAAGGAGCGTTAACCCTTCCCCAAGAGAGTCCGGGCAGAATCCTTTACAATTTGGGCGCGTATTTGCCAGGAGGTTGGCCGCATGGCCATCCGGGACAGCTATCTATTTCCGACGTTGGAGACCGGATCGTCCCGGGTGTTCAACGTCTGTTCGCGCAGTGCCGAACTGAGTCGGTTAATCGCCAACAGCGCCGAGGAGGCGGAGCCGGGCTTCCTGTTCCACTCGCGCGAGCTCAATAACGTGATCCTGGTCAAGGAGGCGCGGCCGAGCCGCAAGAGCTCGCGCTACCACTTCGACCATTCGATCGGAACGAAGCTCTACTTTCCGTATAACTGCGCTCGAATTTACGATGGCGGCAAGTCCGCTTTCATCGACGACCCGCAGATCCGGCGCATGCTCAAACACCACGCTGGGCTCGATTTCGACGAAAAAAGCGAGGACGCCGACCGGGACCTGAGCCTGATCCGTCTGCTAGAGGAGCTTCCGTCGCTCGACCCCTTCCTGGTCAAGGACAAGCTGGACATCGAGGGAATTCACGCCCATGAGATCTACTTCCAGATCTCGGACACCGAGTGGAAGGCCATTCAGGCGCACGTTTCCGAGAAGCTGAAACCGATCATCGCATTCGCGTTCCCGGACTCGGAAGATCTGCAGAAGGGACGGACGCTCTTTCTCATGAAGAAGCTTTGGAACACGAAGGATATCGATACCCTGATGCCGATCATGGACGCGTTCGATCTGCCGCGCGAGGAGGCGAGCAAGATCTTCTCCGCCTGGAAAGGCATCATGTACTACGACTTCGAATATAATCGGTGCCTTCCGAGTTGGAGGCAGAACATCGAGTGGATGGGGCAGGACGCCGTGCCGACGGATTTCGTGGACCCGGAGCGGCGCGCCCTGCTGCGGGAGCTGACGGACTCGGTCCGCGGTCAATACAAGGAGTTCTGGCACGAACTACGGGATATCTTCTCGTCGTACGAGGACGCCTACGAGAAGTTATTCGTGCTCAGGCAGGAACCTGGCCCGTTCGTCGAGTTCATGCGCACCGCGGTCAAGACCTACTGGATCCTGGGATCGCGGATGAGTGCCATCAATCATAGCGCGATCGTCTGGGACATTTTGACCTCCGGCACCTTCAAGCGGCGTCTCAATTACGACCAGCTTTACAATCTCTTAGAAATGCAGCACGAAATATTCGATAGCTGCCGTTGAGCCCGGCGGCCGGGATCCTGAAACCGGACGAAATAAATCCTAATTTCTGACCTTGAGTGGGTATGGTGTCCGAACAATCGAGGGATGAGCCATGCCCAAACCGGCCCGTATAGAAGACCTGAAACTTACGCCGTACTGGTGGGAGTCGGCACCGCCCGCCGTGACCGATCCTGCCGATATCCCCGGGACTGCGGATGTCGGGATCGTCGGGGCCGGGTTCGCCGGTATGACCGCGGCCCTCACCCTGGCCCGCGCGGGACGACGTGTCGTGGTCTTCGATGCCATGCGGGCTGCGGGCGGGCTCGAATGTTCATCCGAACGGGAGGATGCGCCCTAAGCGGGCATGCGTTCTGGGCGCGTCCGATGCACACTTGCTGAAAGCAGTGAGGAATCGACGAACCCTCCAGCGGCCAAGGTTCGTGTCGAACCTCTAAAATCAATAACACGGCGGTTGTATGGCGACGGGTTGCGAATCGTACACCGCATTGCTTGTTAGTTGCGTCAGGTCGGTTCCGTCAAATTTGATAGAGAAGATCTCGCGCTGGTTGGCAGCACTAGACGTCGTCTCGGCCGCGACGTACAAACGCCTATCGTCGTATGAGAACGCGATGGCGGAAATTGACCCAGCTTGTCGCGGCTAACCAGACGCTCCCTTGATCTGCCGGCGAGAACTGTGTGTACCCGATCACCAACTGACTGGGCGCCCAGCGCAGCCACGTCTTCCTTCCGGGTCCGGTGGACAGCAGTACGTGGGAGTTGCCGCCGGGCCGGCGAGCTTGACCTGTGTCAATGCACGGGTCCTCCGGCTTCTTTAAAATCTCAAAAGAACCTTGAGAAGGTACACCGCGATGGAGAACAACCCTGGATTGCTGGAGGACGTCGAAAGGTCAATTCGCTGTAAAGCGCAGAAACTTGTAGATTTCGTCACGCACGAGCTAAGCCAGTCCGAGAATCAGGCCAGAGAGCGAGCCCATCTTGCCACCTGTGGGGACAGGCCGTTCGCCGGCTGCAACCCCTGCCAGCCGGGCGGTGCCGATATTCCTCTTTCAGGCTCGGTGACCAACCCCGCCGCCGTCGCACGCCCGGACGCAAGCGGCCAAGGGAAACCCTGATCCGATCCTTCGACACTTGCGGCGAAAGGGCTTTATTTTCCCGGCGGGCACGCGCGCTCGTGCGAGTCACATGCCTTGCCTTCCATAACGGCCGGCGCGATCTTTCGCTTCCAACAGCCGAGGGATGAGCCATGCCCAAACCGCCCCGTATAGAAGACCTGAAACTTACGCCGTACTGGTGGGAGTCGGCGCCACCCGCCGTGACCGCTCCGGCCGATATCCCCGGGACCGCGGATGTCGGGATCGTTGGGGCCGGGTTCGCCGGTATGACCGCGGCCCTCACCCTGGCCCGCGCGGGACGACGTGTCGTGGTCTTCGATGCCATGCGGGCGGGCGAGGGGGCGAGCAGCCGTAACGGCGGTATTTGCAGCGGCAACATCAAATTCAGCTTCTCCGCCCTGATGGACAAGTTTGGGCTCGATCGGACCAAGGCCATCTTCGCCGAGGGAATCGCCGCCAGAACGGCGCTGATTAAACTGATCGAAGACGAGAACATCGACTGCGGTTTCAAGATGGTCGGACGCTTCGACGGCGCCAATCATGCGCGCGATTACGACGCCATGGCCCACGAAACGGATCTCTTGAACAAGCATCTTGATTTCGGCGCTTATATGGTGCCGCGAAACCAACAACGCGCGGAACTGGGCACGGACTTTTACCAGGGCGGGCGGGTTCGCCCCGATATCGGCGGCGTCCATCCGGCGGAACTGCATCGAGGCATTTACGAGCGCGCGCTCAGTGCCGGGGTTGCGGTCATCGACGAGACGGCCGTCACCGGCATCGACCGAACCCCGGATGGATTCACTCTCAGCACCGCGCGCGGGTCGGTTGAAGTTGGGGAGTGCATTGTCGCCACCAACGGCTACACGGATCAGGTGACGGACTGGCTCCGGCGCCGCATCATTCCCATTCCCAGCCAGATCATCGCCACCGATACACTCGATCCCGGCCTGATGGACCGGCTCATGCCCAAGCGCCGGATGGTGGGCGATACCCGCAATCTCTACAATTACTATCGGCCCTCGCCCGATGGCACGCGGATCGTATTCGGCGGACGACGCGGTGCGGATACCGACGACGACATGCGGAAATGCCTGCACCTGTATACTAATCTTCTGGAGATTTTTCCGGAGCTGGAGGGCGTCCGGCTAACCCATTCCTGGTGGGGATATACGGGCTATACCTTCGATTTTGTCCCGCATCTTGCCGTGCATGACGGCATTCACTACGCCACTGGATTCTGCGGCTCCGGGGTCGTCTGGGCGCCATGGCTGGGGTGTAAGGCCGCCCACATGATTCTGGGCAACGGGGAGGAGGCGCAATCCCTGTTCGCGCAAACACCCTTCCCGACCCGTCCGTTTTACAACGGCAAGCCTTGGTTCCTTCCCACCGTCATTCGCTGGTACGCCCTGAAGGACCGCTTCGTGTATGGGCGTAAGCATTGATGCGGTGGCGATAACCCGAGATCGAATTGGCCACGCAACAGGACGCGTTTACGCCGGAATTGACCGCTCTGAACCAATGCCTCGCCATTTCGGCTAAGCTGGAATAGCGTTAGGCGGGCTCTACTTATTCGCCGCCCGGCCCCACAAACCCCTTTGAGGGAGGATCGCCATGAGCCGCAGCACTGGCCGCAATTTTCTTTTCGTTCCGGGACCGACCAACATTCCCGACCGGGTGCAGCGCGCCATGATCGTCGCGATGGAGGACCACCGTTCAACCAGGTTCCCGGACCTTTCGATGAGCGTGTTGAGCGACCTGAAGAAGGTGTTCAAGACGGACGAGGGGCAGGTCTTCATTTTTCCTTCCTCCGGCACCGGCGCCTGGGAGGCCGCCCTGACCAATACCCTCTCGCCGGGAGACAAGGTTCTCGCGTCGAGCTTCGGCCAGTTCAGCCACCTATGGATCGACATGGCGCAGCGTCTCGGCTTCGACGTCGTGGTTCAGGAGGTCGAGTGGGGCGAGGGCGTGCCGCTCGAGTGGACCGACGAGGTGCTGCGCGCCGACAGTAAGCACGAGATCAAGGCGATCCTGGCCTGTCACAACGAAACCGCGACCGGCGTGACCAGCGACATCGCCGGGTTGCGCCGGGTGATGGACGGCGCCGGCCACCCGGCCCTGCTCTGCGTGGACGCGGTGAGCTCGCTCGCCAGCATCGATTTCCGCATGGAAGAGTGGCGCGTCGACCTTGCCGTCAGCGGCTCGCAGAAGGGGCTAATGCTGCCGGCCGGGTTGGGCATCCTGGCGGTCAGCCAGAAGGCCCTGGAGGCGAGGAAGAGTGCCGAATCGAAGCGCTGCTACTTCGATCTCGCCGACATGATCGCCGCCAACGCGAGCGGTTACTTTCCTTACACCCCGGCCCTGCCCATGCTCTACGGCCTGCGCGAGGCCCTCGACATCATTTTCGAGGAGGGGCTCGAGGACATCTTCTCGCGCCACCACTATCTCGCGGAGGGGGTGCGCGCGGCGGTCACCGAGGGCTGGGGGCTGTCGCTCTGCGCCAAGGAGCCCAAGTGGTACTCCGACACCGTGAGCGCGGCGATCGTGCCGGAGGGGATCAACGGCGCCCATGTCATCGACGTGGCGTTCCGGCGCTACAACCTCGCGCTCGGCGCGGGGCTTTCCAAGGTCGCCGGCAAGGTGTTCCGCATCGGCCACCTGGGCGACCTCAACGAGCTCATGTTGATGGGCGCCATCGCCGGCGCGGAGATGGCGATGCTCGACGTCGGCGTTGACGTGAAGCCGGGCAGCGGCGTCGCCGCGGCCTCGACCTACTGGCGCGGCCACGACCCGGTTCCCAAGCGCAAGGTCTCCAAGGAAGAGCAGTTCTACGAGTCCCACTCGACGGGCTCGGTTCAGGGCTGACCTCCCTGGCCGCTTTTCCGGCGTCTCCGGTTTTCTGTGCCCGATAGGAGCCAGAGGGGAGACCGTTTCACCCCCGCGCCGCACCGCCATCGGTAAGACGGCCGCCACCCCTTGATCGCTCCGCTTTATGCGGCTTTCGATTTTCCCGGAGCGTCGGCAAGCCTTCCTTCCCGATCCCGGAGGTCACCGTCGGGTTTGCCGTCGCGACGGCGCTTGGCGCGCATTTCGGCCGCCATGCATTTCAGGCAATTCAGGTGTCCGCACGAGCCATAGTTTTCGGAGAAAAGTGTAAAGCAGCGCCGGGTGCATTGTTCAAGTGTGGGCATCGATCGGTCTCCTCTGCTGAGGCAAGATCACGAATCATGCCTCGAAGAAACGCCCCACCTGTCGCGCAGCTTTTAACAAGAAACTTTGGTGCGCGGAATGTCTGTTACACGTCTGACATCAAGTTAGATTATAGTTGAAATAGATTAAATTGCGGTAAATATTTTATTAAACGCCGCCTTAGTGCGAGCTCCGGGCGAATTCCAGGGACATATTACTTAGGTACGCTTGCGTGTCCTCGTTGCGGCCAAGGAGGCGCCGGATATACGATCCGGCGCCCCCCGCAACCCCCTACATCTTGCAATCGCCTGCGTAGGCGTCCTGGTGATCCTTGAACGCGGTGGCGACGATCTTGTTGGTTAGGGTGTCGCCTTCCTTGACCACCTGGCGGACGTAGATGTCTTGGATCGGGTGGTTGTTGTTGCCGAAGCGGAAAGCGCCGCGTACTGAGTCGAACTTGGCGGCCTTGAGTGCGGCGCGGAAGGCGTCCTTGTCGCTGGCCATGCCGCCGGTCGCCTTGAGCGCGCTGCCGATCAGGCGGGCGGCGTCGTAGCCTTGGCTGGCGTAGAGCGAGGGCGGGCGGCCGTAGGCTTTCTGGAAGTCGGCGACGAAGGCCTTGTTGGCCGCGTTGTCGATGTCCTTGTTCCACTGCGAGGAGTTGATGACCCCCAGCGCCGCGTCGCCGACCGCGCCCAGGATCGTCTGGTCGAAGGAGAAGGCCGGACCGAAGACCGGGATCGCGCCGGTTAGGCCCGCCTGGTCGAACTGCTTCAGGAAGCTGATGCCCATGCCGCCGGGCAGGAAGAAGAACACCGCGTCCGGCTTGGCGTCGCGCAACGCCGCGATCTCGGCGGCGTAGTCCTTCTGGCCCAGCTTGGTATAAACCTCACCCGCGACACCGCCGGTGTAAAAGCGCTTGAAACCCTTGAGCGCATCCTTACCGGCGGGATAGTTCGGGGCCATGATATAGACCTTCTTGAAGCCCTTATCGTTGACGTATTGGCCCACCGCCTCGTGCAAATTGTCGTTCTGCCAGGCGACGTTGAAGTAGTTGGCGTTGCAGCCCTTGCCCGCGAGCAGGGACGGGCCGGCGTTGGGGCTGATGTAGAAGGCACCGGCGCGGGTCACCTTGGGTACCACCGCGATCGCCAGGTTCGACCACACGATGCCGGTCAGAATGTCGGCCTTGTCGCGCTCCAGCATCCGGGTCGCCAACTCGACCGCCTTTTCCGGTTTGCGACCGTCGTCCTCGACGATTAGCTCAACCGCCTGGCCGCCGAGTTTGCCGCCTTCCTGGTCGATCGCGAGCTGAAAGCCATCGCGGATGGCAATGCCCAGGGCGCTGCCGCCGCCGGAAAGCGTGGTGATCATGCCGATCTTGACCGGCTCCGCCGCCAGCGTGGGCGCGGCCAGAATGGCGCTCAACGCCGCAAGTACAAGTATCCGCGATTTCATGGTCTTCACTCCCTGTTTTAACCTTTTACCCGAAGAATCGCCTCGAGATTGAGGCGATCCTAGCGTAAGCCGAAGGCGGGCGCCACACCCGGTGGGTGGCTCCGCCAACCGAACCTCTCCTCGTCCTTCGACAGGCTCAGGATGAGGAGAGGTTCTCGTGCCTTCGGACTGGCCAGACGAGCGTTGTTGCACCCTCATCCTGAGCTTGTCGAAGGACGAGGGTGACGAAGAGGGTGCGCTTAGCACCCGGGGCTCAGGCGAAGGCTTTGAAGGCGATGATCGTGAAGGTGTCCTTGACCCCCTTGAGGGTCTGGAGGTGCTCGGTCACGAAGTGGCCGATGTCCTGATCGTCCGGCAGATAGCACTTGATCAGCAGGTCGTACTCGCCCGAGGTCGAGTGCACCTCCGAGACCTGCTCGATCGATTGGACCGCCTCGTCCGCGACCTTGTAGGCCCGGCCGAGTTCGCATTTCGTCATCACGAAGATCGTTTGCATGAGGGACGCCCGCTCTCGCTGAAGATACCTGGGTCCGATGATAATGCATCCGCGAGGCGTGCCAACGCCTCATTGGCGCGGCGCCGGGGGACTGAATCGAAATAACACCCCCGAAAGGGGCGGCACGTTCCAGCTTGCCGAGGCTGCGGTATCGCGTGCTCTGTTCGCGCGCGTCCTGGGCTTGACTGCAGGTCTGCGCGCGTCGTCGCCAAAACCAACATGACGAAGCGCGTCAGGATGAGCGAGATCGTTCAGCAGACGAAGTGCGCCAAGCCACGGGTGAATCATGCCTGGATTGCTGATTTCGTCGCCATAAACGGCCATGGGGCGAAAATTACGACAAATGTGACCTGGGTCAATGTTTCGATTGGCGAGTTGTGGTTGCTGTTTCAAATACCGGAAGTGCTATTTGGGAAATATCGGCTGACATGATTCGATATGTCACGGTTCCCTTCTCAGTCAAATGATTTTGATAAGGGAGCGGTACGGTCCACGTAGCGCCGGATAAGCGTTGCGGCACCTTGGCATTACATCCGCGGCCCGCGCCGCCGAGGCAGTCGGTGGCGAAGCGGCACGGAAAAATCGAGGCAGGGGAGATAGGGACATGGCACGAGCATATGCATCGAGCAAGCAAGGGCGGTGTTGGGCGGGCGTTCTGTCCGTCTTTGTCGCGTTCCTAGCCTTGACCGCCTGGGCGCCCCCGGCGGGCGCGTTCGAACAGTGGTCGACGGATAGAAACACCACGAATTGCGCCGAATGCCACGGCAACTTCCGGACGAGTCCCTACATCTCGAACAAGGACGGGGCGAACTGGGGGGACGACCTCCACGACGTGCACCGGACCACGATGCTTTCCAGCGACTGCAACACCTGCCACGTAAGCGGATCGCGGTTCCCGGTCTTTCTCGGCTCTTCTGTCGGCGGAACCGGCCTCGACCCGATCTCCTGCGCGGGATGTCACGGCCGCGCCGAGGACGCGCAGACGCAGGGTAGTGTGATAGGTACGATTGGTGCCGGCCTGCGTCAGCGGCACTGGAATGCGGGGGAAACGGGCTGTCTCGACTGCCACGACGACTCCAATCCAACCGCTTTCACGACGGTGGCTGAAAACACACCGCCGCCCTACTACTTCACGCCCGACACGGCGCATCCCAACAAGCCGACCGACGCGTGCGACGCCAACGGGACGGAAAGCCTGTTCGGAGCCACCGGCCTGGACAACGACGGCGACCTGCTCGAGGACGGCGCCGATTCGGACTGTGTGGTGGCAGTGCCTGACATCAATCCGAACCCGGCCACGCTCGACTTTGGCGTGGTCTTTGTCTCCAACACCGGCATGCTGACGACCCAGATCGAGAATTTGGGCACCGGCGATCTCACGGTGACCGGCCTCGGCTTTGGTGCCGGAACCAGCACGGAATTCACCTTCACGGCGCCGGCCACGCCGTTTATCGTCCCCGCCGGCGGCACGCAGGCCGTGGACGTGAGCTATTCGCCTGTCGATGTGGGCCTGGATACCGGCTCTCTGGAGATCGCCAGCGACGATCCCGACGAGGCCACCGTCGCGGTTGCCCTGTCGGGGACCGGCGAGGTGGCGCCGACGCCGGACATCAACCTCGCTCCGGTGGCGTTGGACTTCGGCACGGTCTTCCTCGGTAGTTCCTCGACCTTGACCGCCGACATCCAGAACCTGGGCAATGCCGATCTCACGGTCACCTTCACTGGTCTGTGCACCGGCACCAGCGCGGAGTTCAGCTTCACGGCGGATGCGACTCCCTTTACCGTCCCGGCGGGCGGCAGCCGACAGGTGTCGGCGACCTATACCCCGGCCGACGTGGGAACGGATACCGGCTGTCTGGAAATCGCGAGCGACGATCCGGACGAAGCCACGGTCTTGCTCGACCTGACGGGTACCGGAGCCGCGGTGCCGATACCGGACATCAACCTGAATCCGGTGGCGCTCGACTTCGGCACGGTCACGCTCGGTAATTCGGGCACGCTGAGTGCCGATATCCAGAACCTCGGCAGCGCCGATCTCACTGTGACCGGCATCACGCCGTCCGCAGGGACGAGCGCCGAGTACAGCTTCACCGCACCGGCCGTCCCCTTCACGGTACCGGCGGGGGGCAGTCAGGCGGTGTCGGTGACCTACACCCCGGCGGATGTCGGGGTCGATGCCGGGTCTCTGGTGATCGCCAGCGACGACCCGGACGAGCCCACGTCCGACTTGGGCTTGACGGGCGCAGGCTCTGCCGTGCCTGCACCGGACATCAATCTGAATCCGGTGGCGCTCGACTTCGGCACGGTCACGGTCGGCGATTCCTTGATGCTGACCAGCCTGGTAGAGAACCTCGGGACGGCCAACCTGGCCCTTTCGGCCATCAACCTGTGCGCCGGCACCAGCAGCGAGTTCGTTCGCGGCGGGGTGTCGACCAACATCGCACCGGGGGCAAGCACGTCAATGACCGTGACCTACAGCCCGGTCGACGAGGGCACCGATACCGGGTGCATAGCGATATCGAGCAACGATCCCGACGAGGCCACGGTCAATCTTGACCTTGCCGGAACCGGGGCAGTCGCGGCACCGGACATCAACGTCACACCGATGGCGCTCGACTTTGGCGCGATCACCATCGGCAACACGGCGACCCTGTCCACCCAGATTGAGAACCTCGGCGCCGCCGATCTCAGTGTAACCGGCATCGCCTTGGGTTCGGGTACCAGCACGGAGTACAGCTTCACCGCACCGGCCACGCCTTTCGTGATCCCGGCCGGCGGCAGCCAAACCGTGACGGTGTCGTACGTTCCGTTCGATCTTGGTCTGGATACGGGGTCTCTGGAGGTCACCAGCGACGATCCGGACGAAGCCACGGTCACGGTTGCCCTGTCGGGGACCGGTGAGGCGGCGCCGACGCCGGATATCAACCTGGCTCCGATGGCGTTGGATTTCGGCACGGTCGCAATCGGCAATAGCGCGTTGCGCACCGCCGACATCCAGAACCTGGGCAATGCCGATCTCACGGTCGTCTTCGTCAACCTGTGCGTCGGTACCGGTGCGGAGTTCGACTTCACGGCGGATATGACACCCTTCGTTATCCCGCCGGGCGGCACCAGGGCCGTGTCGACGACCTACACCCCGGTCGATGTCGGGACCGACACCGGTTGCCTGGAGATTCAAAGCGATGATCCGGACGAATCGGTTGTCGAACTCGGCTTGACGGGTAGCGGTATCGATCAACCTGCCTTCAAGGAGGTCAACATCAAGGTGCCGCGTGCCATCAACCTGAAGAGCCGCGGTGTCACGCCCATCAAGTTCTGGGCCGACATGGACCTCGCCATCGCCGAGGTAACCTGTGGACCGGCCCAAGCCATGCCGGAACGGCTCAACACGGAAGACTTCAACGACGATGGCTTTACCGACGTGATTGGCTTGTTCAAGACTCAATCGCTCGGCATTGAGCGCGGCGACCGGACGCTGATGTGCAGCGGCATACTGGTTGGCGGCACCGCATTCGAGGGAACGTCCAATGAGTTCCGAACCGTCGGCCGCGACAAGGACAAAGACGAAGACGAAGACGAAGATCGCAAAAAAGATAAGGACGACGAAGACGAAGATGAAGATGAAGACGAAGACGAAGACGAAGACGAAGACGAAGACGAAGACGAAGACGAAGATTGACCGTCGTGGCAAAAGGGGCAGGGACTGACGGCTGATGCCGGCACCGGTGTCGGGATGACCGCAAACCGCTATCGAACGGCGCATCCAACGGTCATCCCTTAGCCGGACCTTTGGGGGATCTTTCCCTTCTGACAGGCAACGGGGAGGAAGCATTTGGCTTCCTCCCCCTTTTTTGTGTGCCAGGCATAGTGTTGATCTAGGGTGAGATGCCGACGCGCCACACTGGTCGCGGTCCGCGTCAAAGCATCTGAGTGAAAACCAAAAACGCCCCCGAAGGGGCGTTCTTATCCGGCCAGGAGACCTTGCTCAGGCGACCTTAACCGGGCGCAGGATGAAGGCCGGCGTATGCTCGCCGAAGGAGGCTTCACCGATGGTGGTGTCGATATCGTCCTGTTTCTTGCTGGCCCGGCGCCGTGGCTTTGCGGCAGCTGGCTTTGGTCTGGCGACGGCGCCGCCGGTCGTGCCGTTGGCGGCCGGGGGTGTCTTTTCCTCCGCAACCGGGGCGTCCTCAATCGGTGCTGGCGTTTCCGGCTCTGCCGGTACCGCTACCGCTTTGGGTGGCTCTCGCTCGGCTTTTTCGCGCGCTGGCCTTGGCGAGGCCTTGCGGGCGGTGCCGCGAGATCGTGCCGGTTTGTCGCTGCTCTTGCGCCCGCGTCCGCCGCGTCCGCGGGTTGGGACATCGGCTTCGCTCCAGGGCTCGAAACCCTCGACCGCCATCTCCTCGATCCCTCGGCCCAACATGCGGATAACCGCGTCGAGACCTTTGGATTCCTCGGCCAAGGCCAGGGTCACGGCGCGGCCGCTGCGTCCGGCGCGTCCGGTCCGGCCGATACGGTGGATGTAGTCTTCGGCATGCACCGGCACGTCGAAATTGAAGACGTGCGACACCTTTGGGATATCCAGGCCGCGCGCGGCCACGTCGGAGCAAACCAGCAGGGGCATCTCGCCGGCCTTGAACTTCGCCAGGGTCTCGGTCCGCGCCGGCTGGGACATGTCGCCATGCAAGGCCGCGACCTTGTGGCCGTGGCGCTTAAGCGACTTATAGACGATGTCCACGTCCTTCTTGCGGTTGCAGAAGATCAGCGCGCTCGCGACATCTTCGGTTTCCAGCACGGCCCGAAGCGCCGCCCGTTTATCCTTCTGGTCGCCGCTGACCTTAACCATAACCTGGGTCACGGTTTCGGCGGCGGAGCTGGGCGGATCGACCGAGATCGCTTTCGGGTTCATCAGGAAAGCGTCGGCCAGGCGCCGAACCTCGGGCGGCATGGTCGCGGAGAAAAACAGGGTCTGACGAATCTTCGGTAACAGGCCCACGATCCGTTCGACATCGGGAATAAAGCCCATGTCCAGCATGCGGTCGGCCTCGTCGATCACCAGGATCTTGACGTCGGCCAACAGGATCCTGCCGCGCTCGTACAAATCGAGCAGCCGTCCTGGCGTCGCGATCAGGACGTCGACGCCGCGATCCAGCTTACGCTCCTGATCGGCCAGCGAGGTGCCGCCGGTCAAAAGCGCCATCGAGAGCTTGCTGTACTTGCCGTATAGCTCGAAGTTCTGCGATACCTGGGCAGCCAATTCACGTGTCGGCGCTAGGATAAGCGACCGCGGCATACGCGCCTTGGCGCGCCCGCTGGCCAGGATATCGATCATGGGAAGTGTGAACGACGCGGTTTTTCCGGTCCCGGTCTGGGCGCAGCCTAAAATATCGCGGCCCATTAGGACGTAGGGAACAGCTTGTGCCTGAATGGGGGTGGGCTCGGCATAGCCGACCTCATCCACCGCCTTTAGGACTTCAGGACTAAGTCCTAGATCAGTGAAATTCATCTATGTTTTATCAATCGGAAGTTTGTTTCTAAGGATGTAACTATGGACAGCAGTTTATTTGATGGTTCACGGTCCATTGTCAACTGCGGTTATGGGTCAAAACCCCTTATAAACTGTGTATTTCCTTCCTTTCAGACTGCCGCGTAATAAAATATGCCTAAACTGGGGAATATTGTTGGTTTTATTTCGTGAGTCGAAATGGTGGGGGACATGTCCGGTTTACTGATCGAGGCGGCGGCATCCTGTCTAGTCGCAGTCGATTTGCAGGAACGCCTGGCCCCTGCGATATCGGGGCGGGACAAAGTGGTGCGCAAGGCCGCTCTCTTGCTGCGCGCCGCCGCGCGCCTGAAGGTGCCGGTTCTTCTGACCGAGCAGTACCCCAAAGGTTTGGGCGGCACCTTGCCGGAAATCCTTCAACTCGCGCCCGGTGCGGACAAGGTGGAGAAGATCGCCTTCTCTTCGCTTGCCGATCCGGGATTTCTAGAACGCTATCGCGCGCTGGGCCGGCGCCAGGTGGTGTTGCTCGGCACCGAGGCGCACGTGTGCATGCTGCAGACCGGCCTAGACATGCTGAGCGACGGCGCCGCGCTCTTTGTCGTGGCGGACGCGGTCGGCTCGCGCGATCCGGCCGATGCGCGGGCGGCGCTGCAACGGCTGGAGCGGGCAGGGGCGACGATCGTGACCGCGGAGATGGTTGTGTTCGAGTGGCTGCGCCGCGCGGGCACGGAAGACTTTCGCCACCTGTTACGCTACATCAAGTAACGCTTGTTCAAGGGTGCGCCTTTCCCAATGACGTCTAGACCGACCGCATGACACAACGCGTGCCGCTGTCCCTGCTGCCGGGCTTGCTGCTCGACGCCGGCCTTTGGCGGGCCCAGACGGAGGCTCTCGCGGACACCGCCGACTGCCGGGTCGCCGACTTTTCGACGCAGGATAATGTCGCGGACATGGCTCGCTCGGTCCTCGCGGCAATGCCGGAGCGTTTTGCCCTCGCCGGCTTGTCCATGGGCGGGTACGTCGCGCTCGAAATCATGCGCCAAGCGCCGCACCGTGTCGCCCTGCTGGCGCTGCTGGACACCAAGGCGCGATTGGACGTACCGGAAGAGACGCGCCGCCGGCGCGGCCTGATCGAACTGGCGCAAAAGGGCAAATTCCGCGGCGTTACCCGCATGCTCCTGCCCATGCTGGTTCACGAAGACGCGCTCGGCGACGAGGCCGTGACGGGTGAAATCATGGCCATGGCCGAGCGGTGCGGCCGCGACGTGTTCGTGCGTCAGCAAACCGCCATCATGACTCGGCCCGACAGCTTGCCGGGCTTGCCGCGCATTGCCTGCACGACCTTGGTCCTGTGCGGCCGCGAGGATGTCCGCACGCCGCTCGCGTGTCACGAGGAATTGGTCCGGGGTATTCACAGCGCGAGTCTGACCGTTATCGACGGGTGCGGTCACTTGCCGCCATTGGAAAAACCAACCGAAGTCAATCGGGCTTTACGCACATGGCTGTCCGCCTGGCCGCGAGGTTAGAGATCGAACGCCGAGGAACTGCCCAGGATATTGTCGTTCTTGGAGGGGAACAGCTCGCGCGTTATCTGGCGCAGCAACCCTTTGAGCGCCGGGTCGTTGTGACCGGCCGCCGTTTGAGCCAAACGCGCGCTCACCGAAGTCTCGCGGGAGCTTCCTGCACACAGCGCGGCCATAACCTGGATCGGTCCGTCGGCCTGGCGGCTGCTCGGCGCGGTTTCTTCGCAAAGATTCTGAGGTGAGGAACCGGGCTTGGCATTGAACACCATAACGACCCGGTAGGGTGAGCCGTTATTCGGCTCCTTTTGGGTTGAGAACCGGAGTGGCTGCCCAAAGTTCGCGCCGGCCATCGCACCGGTTACCGTGCGTTCGAATTCGGCCTGCGACGCTTGAAAGGGGTTGCCGACAACCTGGGTGTATACGGGACCTTTAGCGGCGATGTAGTTGACGGTCTTGGGATCCCATGTGCTCACATAAGTCGGGTCTAGCGCGCTGGCAGCACAGGCCGATAGCCCGCCGGCAAGAACCAAACTGGAAGTTAGTCGTGCAAAACCCGTCATCGAATACATCCTCCGTCGGCAACGATGAGACCTAGCATACCGCATTTGAGTGCGAATTCGGATCGCGACAATTCACGATTACGCGAAGCTTTGAAGTCGGCCTGACGGACGCTTGCTTACATTGTTCGCGAGGCACTGAAAAGGCCTTGGCGGACGACGACCCCACTTAAAGGGGATTCCCGAACCGTCCTTTTTTGGCGGCAAGAAAAGAGGGGGGAGCTTGAGGCTCCCCCTGACCATCCCTCGCCGGCGGATCGGCGGCTACTTGCCGATGGTATGGGTGCTCGCGATCCCGGCGTAGGCTGCCTTGTCGGCGTCGGCATGGCAGCGCATGCACGCGAACTCCAGGCTCAGCGCATTCTTGGCCTTCTTGCCGTCGTCGCTGAACATGGTGTAGTCGGCGGCCTTGTTGATGCGGAACAGGTGAGTCCAGACGTCGCCCTCATAGGGGCCGTTCTTGATCGCCGATTTGGTCGCCCGGCCCATGTGGCAATCCTGGCAGCTGACGCTGGCCTTCTCCATCGTACTGCCCGTGTAGGCCTTCCTTTGCTTGGCGTGGCAGGTATCGCAGACCTCCTTCTTGCCCTCGCGCACCTTGATGCCGCTGGCCCGCGTGTCGTGCGGATCGTGACAGCTGCCGCAGGAGAGCTTCGCGTGCGGGCTATTCAGGTGCTCTGGGTACTGTTCGTGGTGGCGGATAAAGCCGCCCGCAGCGATGGTCACATTGGGGTCCTTGCCGCGGACATGGCAGGATCCGCACTGCGCGGCCTTTTTGTCGATCTTGATGTTGGCCTTGGTCGGCTTCTTGGCGTGCGCCGCGCCCGGCCCATGACAGGCCTCGCAGGTGATGTTGAATTGGGCCCAGTCGCCTTTGATACCCGGAAGCCCGGCCTTGGAGACACCGGGGAAGCCCTTCTCGTTGAACACCTTGCCATCGATCTGGTAACCCGTGGTATGGCAGGTGCCGCAGGAAAACTGTTTCGTTTCGTCCTTGTGGTAGTTGCTCCACGACCCATCCGACCAGTTGTATTGGTTCTTGCCGTTCTTGGTGAGGATGTGCCCGTCGCTGCCGACAAAACGGGTCTTCCAGTGCTTGCTGGCGCCGATGATGAAGAGGACGTTGTCCCAGTTGTAGACATCCTTGTCGTGATCGGGCAGCAGGAAGCCGCCGTCGCGGGCGTTGCCGAACAGGCCGAAGCGGCCATCCAGGGCGCCGATGGCGGGGCCGCCGATGGCCAGCTTGCGGCTGTGGCCGTGGCTGAGCCAGGCGTCGAGCGCTTCGGCGTGGCATTGGCCGCAAACCTGGGGCCCTTCCGTGTAGGCCGCGTCGCCGTTGAGGCCCGCGGCCGCTGCCGGCGTGCTGGCCAGTGAAAGCACCAGTGCCGCCGGGAAGAGAAGACAGATCGGCATCAACGAGGGGAGGGAGATTTTTGTCATGACTGGCTCCTATGTGTTAGGGGCCGGCACCGAGGGAAGGCCTTAGCTTGGAGATTCAAAGCAATCCGGCGGACCGCCTGGAGATGCGTGCCCAAGGACACGTCCTGTATGACATCGTCAACTCGCGAAGGATTATGCATCCCTGCCTTAGCGTCAATGACCCCGATCAATTGCAGGGCGAAAATGCTTGACCTGACCCGGCGGGATCTCCCTGCGCGAGGATTGCCCCAACCGCCGTTACCCTCGATGGCACCGGTTTCCACCGGTTTCTCTAGGTCGATCCGATGCCCGACTCCGGTACCGCCGTGCCGGGTTTTATCTCGCGGGTTGGTTCGCATATAGCGAAGCGACGCTTTCGATGATCGCCTCGCTATAGGGCAGGCTCATCCTGTGCATCATGGAGCTGCCGCGCTTGCCGTCGCGATACGCCCTCAGGGCCTTAACGAGATAGTCCTTGTCCTGCCCGCTGATCTTCGGAATCGCCATCGTCGGATTCTTAACCTCCGCGCCGTGGCAACGGTTGCATTTCGCGGCTAACTCCGGCGCGGTTATCGGCCTGCTCTCTGCCGACGCGGATTGCTGTGTCGCATAAAACGCCGCGAGATTCGCGATCTCTTTGTCGGTGTCGTCGATGAGCATCCCATCGTGCTGGCGAGACCGGTCGCGGTAGGCCTTGATCGCGCCGACCAGGTATAGCGGGTCCTGGGCGGCAAGGCTCGGCGTTGCCGTATCGTGGCTCACCCCGCGCGCGCCGTGGCAACCGCCGCAGCGGGCGCTTAGCGGCTCGCCGGCGGCGGCGTCGCCGAAGGTGGGCGCGTCCCGCCGTGCCGGAGTTTGAGTCGCGTAGTACATGGCCAAGCTCTCGATATCGACATGGCTCAGTTCGCGCAGCATCTCCTTGCCGGAAATGCTGCGTCTGCCGTCCAGATAGGCCCGCACGGCAGAGACAAAATAAAGCGGCTGTTGGCCGGCCAGACTCGGCGTGCCGGAAGTCTTGCTGTTGCCGTCGTCGCCATGGCAATTGGCGCAGACGCCGGCCTGTGCCTTGCCCTTTTCGTAGGGAGACATGAGATCTTCCGGCTTCATTTCAGCGACGCCCTCGAGCGGCGGCAGACTGGCGTAGTAGCCAGCGACGTTGCGGATCTCCGCGCTGCTCAGCTCCTTCGTCATGTCCCGGAGGGCGGCATGCGTCCGCTTTTCCTCCTTGTAGGCAACTAGCGACTCGAACAGATACTGGTCGACCTGGGCCGCCATGTGAGGGATACCGGGCGCCCGGCCCCTCCCGTCCAGGCTATGGCAGCCGACGCACTGCGCCTCCGCCACGGATTTGCCAGCGCCGATATCCGGGGGCACCATGGCGGTCTTCGTATCCTCGCCGCACCCGATCAGCACCAATGGCAGCACGATACCCAATGCAAAGCGCCTCACGAACCGTCTCGGACTGGAGCCCGATCGAAGAACCGGTGAGAGTATGGCCCGGCTCTCGGTGAAAACGGCCCTGTAGGTTCCCTTGTGCATGCGTGCCATCGATAAGGTCTCCACAATATGGCGGTCTCGCTTCTACCCGGACACCGTATGTCCCCAGAAGCCGACCAAAACCAGGACGAGCAGCGTCAGTCCGATCAGGATCAATGTGGCCCCCAATACCTTGGAAGCCCGCGTCATCGGCCGCGACGGCGCGTCCACCAGATATTTCTCGAACTCTCCGCTTTCGACCAGACGCCGGTATTCCAATGTGTGCTCGCGTTTGTACTCCTCCAACGGCATGGCTCCCGTGAACATCAAGATATCCATCGGAAACTTGTCCGGCCTGAAATGGACGTTGAAAAAGTGAACCGAGAACAAGAACACGGCTGCAAGGAACGCCTCCTCCCCGTGAACGAGGGTCGCCACATTGAACACCCACCCGGGCAGAACGGAGGCCGTTACCTGCGGAAACCACAACATCGCTCCACTCAAGCCGATGATCACCATGCCCCAGAACGGCGCCCAGTAGTCGAATTTCTTCCAGTAGGTCCAGCGGTCGAAGATCGGCCGCGATCCCATGCCGAAGAACCACTTGAACATGGCCACCACATCCCACAGGTCTTGCAGGTTCGGCACCGTCGAGTTGGGCCCGAAGAACTTGAAGGTTTTCCAGTTCCGGATGACGTGGGTCAGAACGTACACGAGATGCCCGACGAATATGAAGATGAAGGCCGCTGCGGCGAATCTGTGGATCAACGCCGCGACTTTGGGGCCACCGAGCAGCTTCATGACTAGCTGCGCCCAGCCCGAATCCGCATAGAGCACCGCAGTCCCGGTCAGGACTAGCGTCATTATGGCGATCGCAAAGATGAGGTGGGCGAGCCGCCAGAGGGCGGGCCAGCGCTTGACATACTTCTTTTCGCCCTGCGGCAACTCGTTGATCTGCACGTGCGGCCTGTTCTTGGCTTCCGCGCGGTCTCTGTACTCCCGGTAGAACCACAGCGCCGAGTGAGTCCAGAAGAAGGCGAAGACGCCGGAGAGCAGCGCGATCATGCCCTTGGAGGCGAGCCACAAATACGGATAGCGTTCGAAGTCTTTGGTATTGCCGTGCGGCTGGAAGGTGGTGAACCCGGCGACCGCGTCCTCATGACATTTCCGGCAGGTGGTAAGGCGGTTGGTCCCGTACACCTGCGATGCCGGGTCGTCCACCCTTTGAATTTCGTGGTAACCGTGGCAGTCGAAGCATTTGGCTGTATAGGCATAGCCCAAGGTGCTCACCTGGCCGTGGTACGTACCGGTATAGGTTTCCAGCTCTTCTTCGTGGCAGTTCCCGCAATTCTTGGTAATCGCCAGTTCGACCGAGCCACCGTTACTGCCGGTCGGAGATTCGATGTCATGCGTGGTATGGCAGTCTGTGCAGACGGCTGCGAAAGGATTGGCGTTAACGGAAATCTCCTTGCCGTGCACTGAGGTCAGATAGGCAGCCTTTTGCTCGGTATGACACCTCCCGCAGATGTTCGGAATCTCCAGCCGCGATTCCGCACCGATCGTGCTTTCGATCGGAACGACATAGTGGGCATTGTGGCAGTCATAGCAGGTTGCGTTGGTTCGCGACTGGTCGTCCATATTGGGCCGGGCGTGGATCGACGCCCAGTAGCTCTCGATCTGCCGCACCACCTTGCCCAACGTGGCGTTTTCCGCCATCTTGCCCTCGCGCAGGGCTGTTTCCCATAGGCTCTGGTGGCACTTGACGCAGCCGACCACTCGATCGACGTTCTCCCGGTGCGGGATCTCGACGACGTCCTTGTGGCACTCCACGCAAGCGCGCTTCCCATGCACGCTCTCTCCGAATCTCTCCGGCTCTATATGCAGCTGGCGCATTTCACCGCCGGGGCCGGGTTCGGCAAAATCTTCGATGCCGTGACAACCCAGGCACAATTCGCTGTCAAGCAATTCGGCGTCGCTTTCGGCCGCCGTGTCAGCGCTTGGGGTCGTCTGCGCCTCGGCTCGCGCCGACCAACCGCCGGTCGCGACCGCCAACAAAACACTGCTCGCAAGGGCCCAAGTCAGAAATCTGGAAGCGCGCATAATCGTGACCGGAGCCCCCAGTTGATGTCCATCGACAACGCAATCTGCGTAGATATCGCAATAGAAACATTGACCTAAGTCAAACGCAGCGATTATTCCGTTTTACCCGGAAGACCCGTGGTGGGTCAAATCGCACGGCAGCACTGCGCCCGCACAGGCCAGGCTTGGCGGTCCTCGATATGGAGAGGTGGACCGCTTGGCCGTTTCCTAGAGCAGGGGTCCGGCAGGGCGCGGGACCCGGCCATCCCTCGAATCGGTTTATGTGCCTGTCCAGACGCGACCCCGAGACGCTGGAAAGGTCTTCGCGGGCGGGTCGTTGCGGATTTTCTTTAGACGTCGAGTTCTTGGACGAACTTGGCGTTTTCCTGGATGAAGGCGAAGCGCAGCTCCGGCTTTCGGCCCATCAGGCGCTCGACCAGGTCGTCGGCCTCCTTGCGGTGAGCTTTGGTCTTAGCCTGAGCCTCCGCGCCGGTGCCGCGCGCATCCGTCAGCGACACGCGCAGCAGGGTGCGGTTCCGGCGGTCCATGGTCGTTTCCTTGAGCTGCTTGGCGGGCATTTCGCCCAGGCCCTTGAAGCGGCTGATCTCGATCTTTCCGCGGCCCTTGAAGTGATCTTTGAGCAAGTCGTCCTTGTGCTTGTCGTCGCGCGCGTAGACAGACTCTCCACCTTGCGTCAGGCGGTAGAGCGGCGGCAGGGCCAGGAACAGGCAACCGTTTTCGATTAGGCCCGGCATTTCGCGATAAAAAAAGGTGATCAGCAGCGAGGCAATGTGGGCGCCGTCGACATCGGCGTCGGTCATGATAATGACCCGCTCGTAGCGCAGCTTGTCGATGTCGAACTGCTGACGCAAGCCGCAGCCAAGCGCCTGCGTGATGTCGGAGATTTCCTGATTGGCGCGCATCTTTGCTTGAGTCGCACTGGCCACGTTCAGGATCTTGCCGCGGAGCGGCAAAACGGCCTGGGTTACACGGTCGCGCGCTTGCTTGGCGGAGCCGCCGGCCGAATCGCCTTCGACCAAAAAGACCTCTGTGCCCTCGGCGCGCGAGCGCGCGCAATCGGACAGCTTGCCGGGGAGGCGCAGCTTGCGCGTCGCTGACTTGCGGTTGAGCTCTTTTTCCTGGCGCCGGCGCAAGCGGTCGTCGGCGCGCTCGATGATGCGATCGAGGAGGACCTTGGCCCGCTCGGGATGACCCGACAGCCAGTGGTCGAAGTGATCCTTGACCGTCGTCTCGACAAGCTTAGCCGCCAAGGGCGAGGCCAATTTTTCCTTGGTCTGGCCTTGGAACTGCGGATCCTTGATGAAGAGCGAGAGGATGACGCAGGCGCAACCCAAAATGTCGTCGGCGGTGATCTGCGCCATCTTCTTTTTGTTGCCGGCCATTTCGCCATAAGCCTTCAGGCTCTTGGTCAGGCCGGCGCGCAGACCTTGCTCATGGGTCCCACCGTCGGGTGTGGAGACGGTGTTGCAGTACAAGCTTAAGAAACCGTCCTCGTCGGCGGGCCAGGTCATGGCCCATTCCATACGGCCCTCGCCGTCGGGGAAGTCGGCTTGGTCAACGAAGGGTTCCGGTATCAGAGTCTTACGGCCGTTCAGGCTGGCGTCCAGATAGTCCTGTAGGCCATTGGGGAAGTGCAGGGTTTCCTCGGCCGGGGTCTCGCTCTTCTTCTTGATCAGGCTGGGGTCGCAGGCCCAGCGAATCTCGACGCCGCGATACAGATAAGCGCGTGAGCGCGCCATGCGGTACACAAGATCCGGCTGAAATGCGGCTTCTTTGCCGAATATGGAGACATCGGGCTGGAAGGACACCGTGGTGCCGCGGCGGTTGGGTGCGCCCCCGGCCGGTTTCAGCTTGCCTTGAGGTTTGCCGCGCTTGAATTCTTGCCGGTAGAGCTTTTTGTCGCGCGCCACCTCGACGCACAACTTTTCAGCCAAGGCGTTGACCACCGAGATGCCGACGCCGTGCAGGCCGCCGGAGGTCGCATAGGCCTTCTGCGAAAACTTGGCCCCGGAATGCAGTGTGGTCAAAATAACTTCGAGTGCCGACTTGGTCTTGAATTTGGGATGTGGGTCGACCGGAATGCCGCGCCCGTTGTCGCGGACCGTAACCAGGTTATCGCGGCCGAGCTCCAGTTCGATGCGCGTGGCGTGGCCGGCGACGGCCTCGTCCATGGCATTATCGAGCAACTCGGCCACCAGATGGTGCATGGCCCGCTCGTCGCTGCCGCCGATATACATACCGGGGCGCCGCCGGACCGGCTCCAGGCCTTCGAGGACCTCGATGTCCTTGGCCGAATAACTGCCTTGCGTGCGTGCGGAGTTGTCGAAAAGGTCCGCCATATTACCCCGAATCTTGCCCCCTTGGGTCCCGCTGTGCAGCTAGGATTTAGCGCTATGATGTAGGCTATAGGTGCGATATTCACAACATATAGTTAACTTTTCAGGAGCCCTTCATGGCCCGATCTAAAAAAAGCGCCTACGGGGCGGAATCGGTTGTGTCTTCCGGTGAGGCACAGGCTTCGCCAAGGGGCGAACTCGCCATTCGCGCCTTGGCCATGCCGGCCGATGCCAATCCCAACGGCGACATTTTCGGGGGCTGGGTCCTGTCGCAGATGGATATCGCCGGCGGGATCACGGCAGGCCAGCGCGCCCGGGGCCGGGTCGCCACCGTTGCAATCACGGCCATGACCTTCCACCTTCCAGTTTACGTGGGCGACGTCCTATGCGTCTATGCCGAGGTCGAGCGCGTCGGGCGCACCTCGATCAGCGTTCATCTTGAAGCCTGGGCGTTGCGTGGCCGCTTGAGTGAGCGGGTGAGAGTTACGGAAGGTCGGTTCGTGTTTGTGGCGCTGGATGCGAAGGGGCGGCCGCGGCCGGTACAGCAGGAGGAAGTCGAAGTATGATCGGGCAGAAGTGTACGGGTTTCGGATTGGGGGTGGCCATACTCCTCGGAGCTGTCGGTCTGGCTCAGGCCGGGGAGGCCGATGTCGTGGCCGCGCAGGCGGTGCGCGATGGCGAGGGTGTGTACCGCTTCCACGTTTCGGTGTCGCACGGCGATAGCGGCTGGGACCATTATGCCGACAAGTGGGACGTTCTCGCGCCCGACGGGAGTCTGCTGGGCACCCGAGTCCTGTTGCATCCTCACGAAAACGAACAGCCCTTCACCCGTTCCCTCGGTGGGGTCGCCATTCCGGCAGGCGTGGATCGGGTCACACTACGCGCGCACGACAGCGTGCACGGTTATGGCGGTGCGGAATTAACCGTCGAGATTAAGCGCTGAGACTCTATTCCACCACACTAGCTGGCGACGGAGGAGCCGGTAGCGCCCGCCGCGCCCGCGTCGGCGAGGCCGGTCATACGGAAGCCCGGACCTTCTTTCTGGCGCCGAGCCGCGTCGTCGCGGCCTCGTATCTTGCCGATGCGGAAGGTCATGTCTTTGGAGAGCTTATCGTATGCCTCGGCGGTCTTGGCCACGTCCTCCGGTGCAACAATGCCTGTAGCTTGAAGAATCGCCTGGAGGTAGTCGAGGGACGTCTCCTTGGGGGGCTTATGGGCCTCCGACCAGAATTCGATGATCCCGGCGATATAACCTGTCAGGCGTAGCCTGTGCTCCGGTGTTTTGCCGAATTGCGGCCCGACATATTGAAGGGCGTCTTGAACCAAGGCCAGGAGGTTGGCCATTTCCGAATCGCTCTTCTTGGGTGGCGACGCCTTGGGTGCGATGGGTTCCGCGGATTTGAGATTGGCGCTGACGTCCGTGAGTTTTTTCTTGCGCCTGGCGCTCAAGCCTTGTCGTTGCGCGTGCTGCAGCCAGAGCGTGATCCGCTCGACAAGGGTTTCCATGCTGTCGGACTTGATTATGTAATCGTCGCCTCCGGCGGCGAGGCAGTCGCGCAGGACGTCGATCTGGTCTAGGGCGCTCAGAAATAAGATCGGAATGTTGCCGCCGATGATCTTTCGGGCGCGCTCGCAGGTCTCGATGCCGTTGAGCTTTGGCATCATGATGTCCAGGATCACCAGACGGGGCGTTGTCTTTGAGAGGAAGCTCAGCGCTTCGACACCGTCGGCCGCCGCCAAGACGCTGAAGCCAGCGGCGCTTAGCGTGTCGACATAAAGCCGTCTCATGAGCGGATCGTCTTCCGCGAGGACAATAAGGCCGCCGCCTGCCACGCCTGTTACGCCTTTCCGGTTAACCGACCGAGCTATGGAACGATACGGAACGGAAGATTAACCGTATTTACTTAACGATCCGTTTTCCAAGCCCCCGGAGTTCACGGCGTTTATTCAGGAAGTGTCGTGTTCGGCAGAGCCGAGTTTGGCATTGAGATCCTGGAGCAATTTCTCGCGCCTGGCATGCATGCCTTGCCGCTTCGCGTGCCGCCGCCAGGTATGGATCCGCTCGATCAGGGATTCGATGCTGTTGGACTTGATCAGGTAATCGTCGCCGCCGGCGGCGAGGCAGTCGCGCAGGATGACGATCTGATCCAGGGCGCTCAGAAAAAGGATCGGGATGTCATTGCCGATGATCTTTCGGGCGCGCTCACAGGTCTCGATGCCGTTGAGTTTCGGCATCATGATGTCCAAGATGACCAGTCGAGGCGTTACCCTGGAGAGCAAGCTCAGAGCCTCCAAACCGTCAGCCGCCGCCAGAACGCTGAAGCCGGCTTCTTCCAGAGTATCGACATAAAGCCGCCTCATGAGCACATCGTCTTCCGCAAGGACAATGAGGCCTCTGCTACTTATGCTTGTCACGCCTACACGCCTCTTTTTGGCTAAACGACCGAAATATCTAGCAAAACAAGTCAGAGGAGTAGAGTTTTTTCTTTAACGTTCCGTTATTTGAACCCGTCAAAGTTGATGAACTTTTTGTGACGGGGCCTCTCATCCTGGGTGACCTGCGTCCTCCGGCGTTAGTAATCTTCCTCGTTCAGGAGCTTGCGCCACTCACCGAGCCAACTCAGCTCGTCCAGAAATACCATCATACGTACACATAAGGCAGCCGGATAGGGGATCGGCGAGGCGCCGGACGCCCAGCGCCGCACGGTTCTGTCGTTGATCCGCAGTTCTCGCGATAAGGCCGTTTGCCAACGATGGGCGCCGTATAGGCGGCTGCCATGGCGGCGCAGCTCTTCCGCGGTCATGGGGCGTGGTTCACTCGGGTCGTTGGCCATGGCGAATTTCCGCTAGCTGGTTGGTACCCTCCGGGCCGGGCAGGCTCAGCGAAGTTAGGGCGCCTGGTCCTAATTTTGTCTTATCCGAGCGTTGAATCCCAGGCGTTTCGGTGCAGGATCGTGGAGTAATTATTCGTTAGTAAATGTAAACAAAAATTAGAAATTAACTAAGTATTAACCAAAAAAGCTGGGAAAAATAGAAAATTCGATATAATTTTCTATTGATTTCGAAGAAGCCGGGGATTACAATTCCTTCATTGCTTTCTCAGGTATCTGATCTGCGCAATCTTCTCCTCACTTAGCGCTCTCCAGAAGAAACGGGAGGCCGGAACGTTCCGGCCTCCCGAATTTCTTTGTAATCCCTTTACAATTGAAACCATCGGACACGCGGAGCCCGGCTCCGCGTGTCCGACGTAGGTCTGGACTAGTGTTCTGGAGCTGAAGTTCGCATCCTAATTCATTGCCGTCATCCCGGACGGTTAGAGCCTGCCCCCGACAGGATCGGGGGCGAGCCCGAAAATCGCCCGATTTTCGGCAGGTGAGCCTTACGATCCGGGATCCATGTATCCGCCTGTCCGACGCCCGGATTGCGGCGCGATGGATCCCGGATCACTGACTTTCCTTACCAAATCAGACCCCCGCTTTCGCGAGGGCATGGATTTGGAGGAAAGTCGCGTCCGGGATGACGGGGAAACTCAATGCCACCAATTTCTGTTCCACCACACTAGGACGAATAGTACATCTGGAACTCGATCGGGTGCGGCGCCTGCTCGAAGCGATAAATTTCTTCCCACTTCAGTTCCAGATAGGCGTGAATCTGGTCCTTGGTGAAAACATCGCCGGCGAGCAGGAACTCGTGGTCGTCGACCAGGGCGTTGGCGGCTTCGCGCAAGGAGCCCGAAACCGTGGGCACGTCCTTCAACTCCTCGGGCGGGAGGTCGTAGAGGTTCTTATCGATCGGATCGCCCGGGTGAATCCGGTTCCGGATGCCATCGAGACCGGCCATGAACATGGCGGCGAAGGCCAGGTAGGGATTGGCCGTCGCATCGGGGAAGCGGACCTCGACACGCTTTGCCTTAGGGCCGGCGCCGAAGGGAATGCGGCACGACGCCGAGCGGTTCCGGCTCGAATAGGCCAGGAGGACCGGCGCCTCGAAACCCGGGACCAGGCGCTTGTAGCTGTTGGTCGAGGGGTTGGTGAAAGCGTTGATCGCGCGCGCGTGCTTGATCATTCCGCCAATGTAGTACAGGGCCATTTCGGATAGCCCGGCGTAGCCGTCGCCGGCGAAAAGGGGCTTGCCGTCCTTCCAAATAGACTGGTGCGTGTGCATGCCGGAGCCGTTGTCGTTATGAACCGGCTTGGGCATGAAGGTCGCCGTTTTGCCGTAATTATGAGCGACATTCTGCACGACGTACTTGTAGATCTGCATGTTGTCGGCCGTGCGCACGAGGGTATCGAAGACGATGCCCAGTTCGTGCTGGGACGGCGCGACTTCATGGTGGTGCTTTTCGACATTCAGGCCCATTTCGGCCATGACGGTGGTCATCTCCGCACGCAGATCGGTTCCGGTGTCGACCGGCGGCACCGGGAAATAGCCGCCCTTGGCCTGCGGCCGGTGTCCGGTGTTGCCGCTTTCCATCTTCTCGCCCGACATATACGGGCCCTCCTCGTCGGAGAGGTGGAAATAGGAGTGATTCTGCTCGACCTTAAAGCGCACGTCGTCGAATACGAAGAATTCGGCCTCGGGGCCGAAGTAGGCGGTGTCGCCAATGCCCGCCGCCTTGAGGTAAGCCTCGGCTTTCTTGGCGGTTGAGCGAGGGTCGCGGTCGTAGGGCTGACCGGTGGCCGGCTCGGCGATATCGCAAAATAGGATCAGCTGCGGCTGTGCCGCGAAGGGATCCATCACCGCGGTCGAGAGGTCGGGCACCAGGGTCATGTCCGACTCGTTAATCGCCTTCCAGCCCGCGATCGACGACCCGTCGAACATGATCCCTTCGGTTAGCGCGTCCTCGTCGACGGCCTGAGCCGCCATGGCGAGGTGTTGCCACTTTCCGCGCGGGTCCGTGAAGCGGTAATCGACGTACTTGACGTCGTGTTCCTTCATCATCTCAAGAACTGTTTTTGCGTCGGACATTTTCGTTTTTTCCCGTGTTCGGTTTGTGTGTTGAGCGACTTGCAGAGCGTGGGCGGAAGATTAAACCGCGTCGCCGCCGCGTTCGCCGGTCCTGATCCGTATGGCTTCGTCGATCGTGCTGACGAAGATCTTGCCGTCGCCAATCCGGCCGGTATGCGCGGCCTGTTGAATGGCCTCGATCGCCCGCTCGGTCAAGGAGGCTTCGAGAACCACCTCCACTTTCACCTTGGGCAGAAAGTCGACGACATACTCGGCGCCCCGGTAAAGCTCGGTATGACCCTTTTGGCGGCCGAAGCCCTTGGCCTCGGTCACGGTAATGCCCTTGATTCCGACCTCGTGAAGGGCCTCCTTCACTTCGTCCAGCTTGAAAGGTTTGATGATCGCCTCGATCTTTTTCATGAATCCCGCCGTTTGGTTGTCTCAGGGGTTACGCGACTGCCAAAACCGGCGTGCCGATCGCGCCGTTGTCCATTTCACGTATAGCATGCCGCGTACCAAGTCTGGCGGAGAGCCGGAACCAACGGCCAAGGCATTGCGATACAAAGAAAACGAGGTCAAACCAACCCAACTCGGCATCCATCCGAAAATGACGCATTCGCCTAACAAATAGGCAGTTAGCCTAATATTTCATCGCCATACTAGGCGCTTCTTCGCTCTTCCAGCCAGATGCCGATGCGGTCGATGGCCTCACGGATGTTCTCGATCGAATTAGCGTAGGACAGGCGCAGATAGCCCTCGCCGTAGTGGCCGAAACTGGTCCCCGCGATGGTCGCGACACCGGCCTGTTCCAGCAACCCTGTTTCCAGCTTCTTGGCCGCGATGCCGGTCTTGGAGATATTCGGGAAGGCGTAGAACGCGCCGCCGGGCGCCACGCAGGACAAGCCTGGAACGGCATTCAATTTCTCGACCACGACCCGGCGGCGGGCGTCGAAAGCGGCGACCATGTCGCGGACCGGCTCTTGCGGGCCTTCCAGGGCGGCGATACCGGCGAACTGAGCCGGCGCGTTGACACAGGAATGGCAATTGATCGCCAAGCGGGTCGCGCCCTCAATCAGCGATTTGGGCCACACGGCATAGCCTAGCCGCCAGCCGGTCATGGCGTAGGTCTTGCTCCAACCGTCGAGCAGGATCACCCGGTCGCGCAGTTCCGGATACTGGAGCAGGCTAGCGTGCTCCCGTCCGTCGTAAAGCATCTGGCCGTAAATTTCGTCGGACATGACCGCAACACCGGGGTGGCGTGCCAATCCGGCGACGAGTTTATCCACCTCCGCGCGCGGCGTGACGCCCCCGGTCGGGTTGGCCGGGCTGTTGAGAATAATCAAACTGGTCTTCGGCGTGATCCGGGCCAGCACGTCCTCGGCCGAAAAGGCGAAGCCGTTCTCTTCCAACAGCGGGATCGGCACCGGCGTCGCGCCGCTGAACTTGATGACCGACTCGTAGATCGGAAAACCGGGGTTAGGGTACATGATCTCGGCGCCAAGCTCGCCGAAGATCAGAACCGCGAAGAACATGGTCACCTTGCCGCCCGGCACCGCCAGGACCAAGCCGGGATTGACTTCGACCCCAAGACGGCGGTGCAGGTCGGCGGCGACCGCCTCGCGCAACGCCGGTATGCCGCCGGCGGGGGTATAGCCGTGGTGCCCGTCGCGCAGAGCCTTGATCGCCGCCTCGACGATGTGGCCCGGCGTCTGAAAATCCGGTTGACCGATTCCCAGATTGATGACGGAACGGCCCGCCGCTTCCAGGGCCTTGGCCCGGGCCAAGACCTCGAACGCGCTTTCGGTGCCGATCCGCCCAATCGCCTCGGCGGTTCTCAGGGCGCTCACTTCCATGGCCGGGGTCCTTTCGAGCTCAACCGGGCGCGAGACTACGCCTGTGGCCAGCGCGCGAGCAAGGGCAGGCCCGGCGCTTGACGGGACCAGGGCCCGGTGTTTTAACACCCGGTACGTGATCGCGGCGAATATCGATGGTGGCTGTAGCTCAGTTGGTTAGAGCACCGGTTTGTGGTACCGGGGGTCGGGGGTTCAAGTCCCCTCAGCCACCCCAATTTCCCCCCCAATTTCCTGGCCCCAATTTCCCGGCAATTTGCCTCAATGCCCACGCAATATTTCGGCGGCATGTTGGCGCATAGCAGGGTATGATCGCTGATTCGCAAATAACGCGGCGTGCAACTCCCATGGCTACAAGACTTTCGTTCACGATTTTCGCCATCCTGATCGTCGGCGTCTGGGCGATCCTTGGTCCCGGGCCGGCGCGGGCCCAGGATTACGACGCCGGCATGGCCGCTTACGAGGCGGGCGACTATGAGCGCGCGGTCCGGATTTGGGATCCCTTGGCCACGGGCGGCGACGCGACGGCTCAATACAGTCTGGGTAAGCTCTACGAGACCGGGAACATCGATCTGCAGCGTGACTATGGGCGCGCGGTCGAGTGGTACCGGCTGGCGGCGGCCCAGGGGATCGCGGCCGCGCAAAACAACTTGGGTTTGATGTATGCCCAAGGCCGCGGCGTCGCCCGTGACGCAGGCCGGTCTGTGGAGTTGTGGAGCGGGGCGGCCAAACAGAACCATCCGATGGCGCAATTCAATCTCGGCTTGGCTTATTTTCGCGGCGAAGGGGTTGCCGAGAACAAGAAGGAAGCAGAATCGTGGTTCCGGCGCGCGGCCGAACTTGGGCTCGCGGACGCCCAGTATGCCCTAGGGCAGGTCCGGCTTCATGGCCTGACGGCCGAGGCCAACCGGGGCGAGGCGCTTGCTTGGTATCAGCTTGCCGCCGCTCAAGGACATCAGAAGGCAAGGGAACAGGCCGAGGTCTTGCGCAAGGAAGGCGTGAAGCCGCGCATGGATGCGTCGCTCGATGCGCCTGGCGATGCGGGGGGCGCACCCGGGGGCACATCTGGGGGGGTAGCCCCCGTTGCACCACCGAAGGCGCAGACCGCACAGGCGCCGGCAGTGACGAAGAACGCCGTGACAGCTCAGGCGGAGAAAGCACCGCCAAGCACCGCCCTTGCGCAACCAGCGGCGCCGGCCGCGCCAACCAAACAAAACACGGCCGTCGCAGAGATGCCGGTCAAGAAAGGTGTAACGGGCGCGCAGATCGCTGCGCCCAAGGTGCCCAAGGCCGCTCAGACAAAGACCGGCCAAATGGGGACCCCGCCGGCAAGAACACCGCTGCAGACCCAACCCGCAGCCAAACCCGCAGCCAAACCCGCGGCCAAACCTGTGGCCAAGACGCAGACGGTCACGCCACGGGCGGCCAAACCGGCGCAGATCAAGACACAGGTCGCGCGCGCGGGTGTCGGGGCGGCGCCATCCGGCGTCGGCGGCAGGGTGAAGGTATGGCTGTACTCGGCCGATAGCGAAGGCCAGGCCATCGAATACCTGCGCCGGATCGAGAACCAGCATAAAGCGCAGCTTACGGGTGTCGATGGCGCCGTCACGCCGGTTCAATTCAGTGACGGCAAAGTCCTGTACCGGGTGGTTGCCGGAGACTTCGAAAATTGGAACGCCGGCCGCAAGTGGTGCAGATCGCTAACCGCAAGTGCGCTGGGTACGTTCTGCAAGGTTTTGCCGTCGTCAGGGGCGGCCAATTGAGCGCGTTGGCGCCCTTCAAGAACCAGTTGACGCCGGGCCAGACCGCATTCGGCTGTTGGCTTAATCTGTTTAGCCCGATGGTGGCCGAAGTGGTCGCTCAAGCCGGCTACGACTGCGTTTTGATCGACCTGGAGCACGGGCCGGGATCGTTTCTCGATATGGTTCCGCTGCTGCAAGCGGTTCAGGGGTGGGATTGCGCGCCGCTGGTTCGGGTACCCTCCAACGATCCGGTCAACATGAAAAAGGTGCTCGATATTGGCGTCGAGGGAGTCATGATACCGTCCGTGGATACCGTGGCGCAGGCCGAGGCCGCCGTGGCGGCGTGCCGGTATCCGCCGCGTGGGCGCCGGGGCATGGCGGCCACCATCGTGCGCGCCTCTGAATACGGCGCATGCTGGCAGGAATACGTGGCCAAAGCGGACGACGCCTTGCTGGTCATGTGCCAGATCGAAAGCGCCGAGGCCGTCCGCAACGCCAGCGCGATTGCCGCTGTCGAGGGTGTCGACATGCTGTTTATCGGGCCCTTCGATTTGTCGGCGAGTTTGGGCCACCTCGGCAAACCCGACCATCCCGAAGCCTGCGCCGCGATCGCGGAGATCGAGGCGGCGGCCAAGTCGGCCGGGGTCAGGTTAGGCGGCATTCCCACGCCGGAGCGTAGCGCCGCCGAATTGACGAACGCGGGCTACAGTCTGGTATTGGCCGACGCGGATGTGCTTTTGCTGCGCGATGCGGCGCGGTCCAGCGTCGCCGCGCTGCGTGCGGGGCGCTAACCTCAGTCCCGGTTTAGCGTGGCGTGTCCGGATTGAGCCGGCTGCCTAGATAATCCAGGATCGCCGACAATTCCTCCGGCTCGGGTTCGGGCATGCCCTGTTCCTCGACCATCCATTCCAGCGTCTCTTCCCACGACGCCCGCGTTAGCCGCTGCTGCAGCACAATGGCGAGCGAGTGACACGCTTGACAGATGTAATAAACCTCCTCGCGTCCCGGACCCGCCGCTAGTCCACCCCAGTCTTCGCTATCGACGCCGAAATGGGTCGAGAGATAGGACAAGATCAAGGTCCGGGCCCAAGGCTTGGGCGGTGTCATGTTATTGGACTTGATCATGCGTTCGATGTTCGCGTCCCAGTCCTCGCGGCTCATGCGCTGCTGTGCGAACTGGTTGAGCGAGTGGCAAGCGGTGCAGGTGAAATACACTGCTTCCCGGCCCGGGCCCTCGGGCAAGCCCTCGAAATCGGCGGCGTCCTGTGCGGCGCTGGCGGTTGGGAGGCGCGCGCCCCAACCGCCGAGCAGCAAGATCGTCAGGAAAACCCCAGCAGCGAAGCGGTTCAAGCGACCTGGACCGCGATTCGATGCATGGAGTTGTTGAGGTAGCCCTTGGGATTCCAGTTGATCGCAAAGGGTTGCGTCATGCCGGCGTCATCGGTGGCGCGGGCCCAGATCTCGTAATAGCCCTTCTCGGGGAACGATAGGTCGGCGTTCCAGCGTTGCCAGGAGTAAGGGTTGGGTGGGTCCATGAGTTGGGCCGCGATCCAGGTCGCGCCGAAATCTATGCTGACGTGCATCGCGGCCACCTTCCGGTCGCCGGCCCAAGCGTGCCCACCGACCCGCAGGCTCCGCCCACCGATGCTTTGGCCGGTCTCATGCGAGGTGATCAGGGACTTCACCGGCATGGCCTCGATAATCCGGAAATCCTTCTTGTCCACTTTGGTGCCCGGCGCGACGTTGTAGTAGGGCCGCCGGTACGCCGTGCCGGTCATCTTCGGCCCGTCGTGCACGACGTCGCGGATCTGAATCCGGCGCAGCCATTTTTGCGAGGTCGACCCAGGCCAGCCCGGACAAATCGTGCGCGCCGGAAATCCGTTCAGGGTCGGGATCGGCTCGCCATTCATCTCGAAGGCGACGATCGAATGGGCCTCCATCGCCTTGGCCAAAGGCACTCCGCGCGAGATCGGTAACTTGTTCGGGTCGCCGGAAAGGTGTCCATCCATACCGTAGTGCGCGGTATAGATGGCCGAGTCTTTGACGCCCGCGGCCTTGAGCAGGTCGCGGTAACGTATGCCCGTCCACTCGGCATTGCCGATCGCGCCGAGGGTCCATTGATTGCCCTTGGCCGGCGGGTTGAAGGCGGCGCGGCCATTGCCGCCGCATTCGACCTGGAGCTTGAGCTTGACCACCTCGAACCTGCTCTTGAGGTCGTCGAGCGTCAGCGTCATCGGGTTGTTCACCTCACCGTCGACGGTAAGCGTCCAGCCGCTTGCGTCCATCTTCTCGGCCATTTCAGGCACGATTCCGTTGTTACGCACGAAATGGCGGCTGTTGGGGGTCACGTCGTCGTCGAGCAGGTGCGGCGGCGTCTCGGCGTTGATCGGCCTGTCGTTCAAGACCGTCAGGCCGTCCTTGCCTTTGAGCATGAAATCCTTGGTCGATTCCGCCAGGGCGGCGGGGATCAGGCCACTGGGCATGTTGCTTTGGAAGGGAATAGTGCCGCCGACCACGGCGCCCATCGCGGCCAAGCCGGCGCCCTTTAGAAAGCCGCGCCGATCGCGCTCCGCGACCCGGCCGAAAATCATATAGTCGGCCGCTTCCGGGTCCTGTTCATAAAGTTCGCAGATGCCTCGCTCGATCGGCTTCTTGGTCATTCGCTTCCTCCCATTTGATGGCCGCGCTGCCTGCGCTTTTTTTGCCTGATGAGAGAGGAGACGTTTCGAGCGCCGATTTTATTCCCTTGGCCGCGCATTTTTCCGAGGGTCCACACTAGCTCGGGCAGGGGATGCTCTTGTCGCGGCTTTCCCGCAGGGCCGTGCGGGTTTGAACGTCGAGCGGCGCCCGTTCACGCGTGGCTTGGTGCAGACTTCGCGCGATTAGATCCAGCCGAGCTTGGTCCATCCCGTCGGCCATCAGAAGATATCCGTGGGTGGCGCTGCTCCAGGAATAGCTTTGCTTTGGACTTTGGCCAAGTTGCGTGAACGCGCGTGGCAGGCCCGCACCGCCGGTTAGAATGAATAGGCTGACGCGACAACCGCGGGTTCCGCGGTAGCCAAGGTGCATCGCTTCCCGATCGGGGCTGCCTAGCGCCGTGGGCTCAATCCGGCTCAGCGTTAGCTTGGCCGATGTCAGATCCGGCAGATAAGCCTGCGCGCCCAGGCGGCTGACGGCGGCAAGGACTTGTCCGGCATTGGGTTCTCTTACCGCGATTCGAGTGGGCCCTGCGTTTGCCCATGCCTCGTGCGCCGCCCACGCCTTGTCCAGCCAAGGCGGCGGTGCGCCCGCTCCGCCAAGGGGAATCGAAAGGGCGGCGACGGCCAGGACGAGAATACCTAGGAGGCAAGCCGCGATGGCGCCATGCCCCACGCGGCGGACGGAGGTCGCGGGAATTTCGATGTCGGGGACTTCCGCCGATTCATGGACGGTCGCTTTGAGCTTGGCGAGCGTCGCGGCCGCTATCGCCAATTCTCGGTCTCCAGCAAGCGATTGCGCGACCTCGGCGGCCTCGGGGGGCGCCAACTCACCGTCGACGTAGGCGTTAAGTTGAGTCCAGTCTGGCCGGGAGGTGTTCATTTCGCGGCCTTCCTTGCCCGCGCCGGCAGCGGCTGCACATTGCTCTCGCCGATAGCCAGCAACAGGCAATGGCGGGCCCGGCTGAGACGGCTCATAACGGTGCCTGGCGGAACCCCGATCAGCGCCGCCGTTTCGCCGTAACTAAAGCCGGCCAGGTCGACCAGAGCAATCACTTCGCGATGCGGCGGCGACAGCTTGGTCAATCCGATGCGCACCGTCAGGCTGCTGATCAGGCTGTCGTCGAAGCGCCAGGTTTCGCCTCCCTCCGCGACAGGTTCGGTGGCATCGTCCAGTGCGACGACGCGTCCCGAGCGGCGCTCCTCGTCAAAGAAAGCGTTGCGGAGTATCCGGAACAACCAGGCCCGGTAAGCCGGTTCATCGCCCGGCCATCGGCGCGCCGCCATGGCGCGCAACGCGCAGTCCTGGACTAGATCCCGGGCTCGGTCCCGGTTTCCGGTCAAGCTGATCGCGTAGCCGTTTAAGCGGCCAAGATAGGCCGCGATGCGCGCGCGCTGTTCCGTCACTTAGCCTCCCACTTGGCCTCCCATTGGGCCTCCACGCTAGACGTTCCAGCCAAGAATGGGCTGGAACGTCTAGCGTGCGCAAGAGGGCCGGGCCGGATTCAGCCCCCGGAGACGAGTTCGCCTTCGAGAATGAAACGGCGATCCTTCGGCCCGGCGGCTTTGATCTGGAGCGAGCCAGCGCCCTTCATACCGGCGTACTGTCCGGTGCCGCCGACAATCTCCCAAAATCCGTAATCGATTAGCTTCGGCTTACCTTTTTCGCCGGGCACGAAGATGGCGCGGACCAGCCATTTCACATAGGCCTTGCCACCCTTGGCATCGGTGAACTCGAGATACCCGCGCGGATCGCCCCCGACCCCGGGAATGATATCGTGCATGCCCAGTTCCGTGACCGAGGCGCCGCTCAAGGGACCGTTACCCTTGGCCGTACCCTCGCGCCGGACCATGAGGACGAAATGCTTCGACCCGTCCTCGAAATTCATGCGCATGCTTTCCTTGGGGGTCAGGACGGCGTCGATTTTCATGGGCTCCGCGTGCGCGGCGGCCAGCCCAAGTCCAAAAACGAGTGTCGCGGCAAGCGCGGAAATCGTGAGTCTCATGGGTTCTCCCTGCATATTCGTGTTTTTGCATGTGATGATGTACACGGATAACGCGCTGCCACCCAAATGTGGTGTCACTTTGGCGTGATCGATCTACGATGCGCCCTATGGAGACCAGGGACTCTTTGTACGTTCTGGATACTGAGCAGATGTACCGGGCCGACGCCGCCGCCATAGCCGGTGGGGTTCCGGGTATGGCGCTGATGGAAAACGCTGGCCGCGCGGCCGCCGTGGCGCTTCGGGCAAGGTTCTCGCCTCGTTTGGCGGTTGTGTTCTGCGGGCCGGGCAACAACGGTGGCGATGGCTTCGTGGTCGCCCGGTGCTTGATGGACGCCGGTTGGCCGGTCCGTCTCGCCCTCTTGGGAAGGCCGGAAACCCTCAAGGGCGATGCGGCGCACCATGCCCGGCTTTGGACCGGACCGGTGGAGCCTCTGACCTCGGATAACCTTCCGGCTTTGCTCCAGGACGCCGGCTTGGCCATCGACGCCTTGTTCGGCGCCGGCCTCGCCCGACCGTTGGAGGGCGCCGCCCGTGCGGCGGTCGAGGCGATCGAGGCGGCGGGTCTGCCGGTAGTGGCGATTGACGTGCCGAGCGGCCTATCGGGCGACAGCGGAGCGGTGCTTGGCGATACGGCGCTCAAGGCTGCACTGACCGTAACCTTCTTTCGCAAGAAACCCGGCCATCTGCTTCTGCCAGGACGATCTTTATGCGGCGAACTTGTGGTCGCGGATATCGGAATACCTCACGACGTCCTGCCCGGGATCGCGCCCTCGACGTTTGAGAACGCGCCGCCGCTGTGGGCCGACAGATATCCCTGGCGCGGGCCCGATAGCCACAAGTACGACTTCGGCCACGCGCTGGTTCTCGGCGGTCCGGTCATGACGGGAGCCGGCCGCCTGGCGGCGCAGGCCGCGCTCCGGGTCGGCGCAGGGCTGGTCAGCGTGGCTTGCCCGCGCGTAGCGGTGCCCGTCTACGCCCAAGCCAGCCCCAGCCTGATCGTCTTGCCAAGCGACGCCGATGAGGATTTTGCGGATCTCTTGGCCGATCCCAGGCGCAACGCGGTTCTTATCGGACCCGGTCTGGGTCTTGGCGAGTCGACCCGAAGCCGGGTCTTGGCGGCACTCGGCGCCGGCAAGGCCATGGTTCTGGATGCCGACGCGCTGACCTCGTTCTCGCAGCGGCCCGCGGAGCTCTTCGGGGCGATAGCGGGAAACTGTGTCCTGACTCCGCACGAAGGGGAGTTTGCCCGCCTATTCCCGGATCTCCAGGGCGGCAAGTTAAGCCGGGCCCGGGCCGCCGCGGCCGCCAGCGGCGCCGTTGTGCTTCTGAAAGGCGGGGATACGGTCGTCGCAGCGCCGGATGGCCGGGCGGCGATCAATTGCAACGCGCCGCCAAGCCTGGCGATCGCTGGTGCAGGCGATGTCCTGGCGGGTCTTGTGGTGGGGCTGATGGCTCAGGGACTGGACGGCTTCGACGCCGCCTGTGCGGCTGTCTGGCTGCATGGGGAGGCCGGAGCTGCAGTGGGCCCGGGGCTAATCGCCGATGATCTTCCTGCGGCTCTAGCGGTAGTTCTGCGCCGCTTAGCGAGGATGAGCCAATGAGGCGCAATCCCGGGATCGGGCACACCGCCCAACGCGGCTGGCGGGCAAAATTCCGGCAGTGAAATGGGCCGATATCACTGAGAGTCGAGATAAATCTCTATTGGGCTTTGCTTGAATATAAAACTGAATTTCTAAATAAATATACAGTATAAATTTACTGTGTTACGGCTTTCATAAATAATCCAAAAATAAACATTACAAAAAGTAGAATATATGTATAGACTTGCGAAAACACGTCGGTCAGAAAATCCTTCACAAACGATTTTATAGAAACACCGTTTCGCCGTTTTTGTTGTGTGGTGTTTGAAGTGTCTTCCCGGTCGTTAGCATTATTTGTAGATCTGTTTGTATAGGCGTTCGACATTGTTGTGTAAGAGCTCAAAAGCCTATGTTTTGGGGCATATTCTGAAATAGCGCTGGCCGAGCCTGACCTATTGGCCAAGCCTAAACTGTTGGCCAGGCCTAAGCTATTGACCAGGCCTAAGCTGTTACCCGAGCCTGAGCTGTTGCCCGAGCCTGAGCTGTTTGTTGCAGGTCTTCCAGGCTTGATAAACACAAGATTACTCAGACTATTTTCAAGATTTCTGTCGAATGCGGATTTGGCTTTTCCCTGGGGCGATCCGAAAATTCCTTCGGCTGTATTTAGTATGGACTCAAAATATCTCAGACAATTTCCGATATTCGCCACGCGTGCGCCAATATCCGTCATGTGTGCTTTGACCTGGCCCAAATCCGACGTATTGCCATTGGGCAGGCCCGCATCGGGGCTACCGCCGTTTGGCTCCGAAATCGCCCGATCCAAACCGGAACCCTCTCTGGGGGGCTCCAATAGGGGCTGCGAATCACTGTCGCGAGACAAACTGCCGGAAGGCTGGAAGGCCAAATTCCCGATTACGGCTCCGGATTCGGCATGCTCGCTCGATAGCTCCCCACCTATTACATAGGAACTGGCGTCAGCATCACTGTACGATAAGCTGCAGGCGTCAGAGCTCAATCCCTCGTGCGACGACGTCAGTTGACCCACGAAGGGGTCGTGTGAACCGGGCTGCGATTGTCCGGAACCGTCATTGATCAAAGTCGCTTCGACAGCGTCCGGATAAAGGACAAACACAAACAGAGCGAATACGCAGACCGCTGCCCCGCCTCGCCGAGCGCAGTAGGGACCTTTACGTTTCCCCAAGGCGTGCCATTCCGTCATTCGTCTACCTAACTCAACGCCTGATACTGGCCACGAAAGGCGGTGCGTACCGTGAGTCCCGATTTACTCCAAGGTTTACCAACCTGGTGCCGACGGTAATCGCGACCCGATCAAAAATTACAGCAAAATAGTCGGGCAAAGTAAATCCAAATTACTGTTTAGCCGCAACTTGGACCTCAAGCTTTGGTGAACCTGACACTTCCCACATAACCGCAAAATCTACTCTGAAAGCCCGTTTTTGGCTATTTGGCGTGTCCGTAAGCCCGTTTGGCCAATTTTACCGTCATCCAGGCACACCCCTCCCATCTTTCCGGATAGCCGATACGGTAGCTGTTCTGCGCCATTTCGCGAGGATGCGTCAATTATAAGTAGAAATTATGCGATATTAACTCCCTCATAAGGTTACGGGGCGGCTTAACCTGTATTTAAACGTGGTGAGCCATAATTCGAGCCTAGGGTTAGCGCAAACCCTGCCCGCAGGGAGCGGGTCACGGTGAAAGGTATTCAATATGCTCGCGCTACAAGTCGGCCAATGGTTCAAAGGCGGTTCTCGACCCGACGATGTGAAGGTCGGGGCGGAATTTCGTAAGACTCGCCGGGGCAACATCGTCGAAATTGCCAAGGTGTTGGAAATCGCCCCCGATTGCATGGGCGTTCCCCATGTGCACTACAAAGTGTCGATCCAGAGCGCGCACCATGAGTGCTTCGAGGAGCAACGGACCCTAGGCCTCGACAGTTTCGCGGAACGCTTCGGTAAGGCTCTCGCTGCCGGCTGAACGCCAGTCCGCGCGTTTCTTCCCCAAGGGGCCGGTTTCCAACAAATCGATGCCAGTTGACGTGCGTGCCCCCGGACCAGGGTTGCGGGGCTTGAGTGCGCCTCGATCGTCGGTAATCATGCCGGCGCATTGGGGAGGATCGAAGTTATGGCGGACCCATCGGCGGCGGGACAAGATCGCGATCGGGCGACAGATCCGGCGCGCTTGGCTTGCTTGCGGGCGCTGGAGCGAAAGATCCTTTGGCTCTCCTCCTGGATCATCCATAACGCCAACCATATCCGGCCCAGTCGTGACGGTTTGAAAGTCGGCGGCCACCAGGCCTCCAGCGCCTCCCTAGCGACCCTGATGACCGCGCTTTATATGGACGTGCTGCGGCCGCAGGACCGGGTCGCCGTTAAGCCGCATGCCAGTCCGGTGTTTCACGCCATTCAGTATCTGTTGGGTCAGCAAACGCGCGAAAATTTGGAACGGTTCCGGGCCCTCGGCGGAGCCCAATCCTATCCCTCGCGGACCAAGGACGTGGACGACGTCGATTTCTCGACCGGCTCGGTCGGGATGGGCGTCGCGATGACCAGCTTCGCGAGCCTGGCACAGGACTATGTGCATCTGAAAGGTTGGGCGCCAGAGGGCCTGCCGGAAGGCCGCATGGTCGCTCTGGTCGGCGATGCCGAATTGGACGAGGGCAACGTCTACGAAGCCCTGTTCGAGGGCTGGAAGCACGACATTCAAAACGTCTGGTGGGTGATTGACTACAACCGGCAAAGTCTGGACGCCGTGGTCACGGACCGGCTGTTCGGCCGCATTGACGAGATGTTCTCGAACCTGGGTTGGCAGGTCGTGACCTTGAAGTATGGCGAACGCCTGCGCGCCGCCTTCGAACAGCCCGGCGGCGGGGCCTTGCGGCATTGGATCGACGATTGCCCGAACTCGCTCTACTCGGCCCTGGTGTTCCAGGGCGCGCCGGCCTGGCGCCGCCAGCTACGGGCCGATATCGGCGATGCGGCCGGTGTTCGCGCGCTTCTGGACGACCTCGACGATAAGTCCCTGGCCGGGCTGATGACCAATCTGGCTGGACACGACATGGTCTCGGTCCTGGACGCTTTTCACGCCGTGCAAGACACCCGGCCGACCTGCTTCATCGCCTATACCATCAAGGGCTTGGGCCTGCCGTTCGCGGGACACAAGGACAACCACGCCGGTTTGATGAATCCGGCGCAGATGGATGAATTCAAACGTCTCAACGCCATTCCCGAGGGTGCGGAATGGGATCGTTTCGCGGGCTTGGATTTGCCGGCGGAGACCGTTCAAACCTTTCTTGACGAGGTGCCTTTCGCGGCCCGGCCACGCCGGCGCACCGGGGTGCCAGCGATCGCGGTACCGCCCGGCTTTCCGCGCCCTAAGGCTGAGATCATGTCGACCCAGGAAGGCTTTGGCCGGATCATGGCTGAGCTGGCGCGCGACGGCGGCGCCTTGGCTGAGCGCATCGTGACGACCTCGCCGGACGTCACGGTCTCGACCAACCTGGGCGGATGGGTCAATCGCCGCGGCATCTTCGACCGGCACCAACGAGAGGATGTCTTTAAGGAGCAAAAGGTCGTCTCCGCGCAGCGCTGGGGCATGTCGCCGGGCGGTCAGCACATCGAGCTCGGTATCGCCGAGAACAACTTGTTCCTGCTGCTCGGCGCGTTGGGCCTCTCGCACTCCCTGTTCGGGACCCGGCTGCTGCCGGTCGGGACGCTGTACGACCCCTTCATTCAGCGCGGCTTGGATGCGCTCAATTACGCCTGCTATCAGGATGCCCGCTTCATGGTCGTCGCGACGCCGTCGGGTATAACCCTGGGTCCGGAGGGCGGGGCGCATCAGTCGATCTCGTCGCCGCTGATCGGCATGGCGCAGGATGGCCTGGCCAGCTTCGAACCGGCGTTCGCCGATGAGCTGGCGGCGATCATGGCCTGGGCCTTCGACTATATGCAGCGCGGCGGCGAGGAGGGGCGCGGCCCGACGCCCGGCCCGGCGAATTGGTTGCGCGATGCCGGCGGCGGTTCAGTCTATTTGCGGCTTTCCACGCGCCCCATTCCGCAAGTGGCACGCGCCATGCCGGCGGTCCTGGAAAATGCCGTCATCGCGGGCGGGTATTGGCTGCGCGAACCTGCGCGCGGGGCCGACTTGGCGATTGCCTATACAGGAGCGATCGCGCCAGAGGCCCTGGCGGCGCACGCGGCCATTGCCGAGGAGATTCCCGGCGCCGGGCTCTTGGCCGTGACCTCGGCCGATCGCTTGAACGCCGGCTGGCACGCGGCCGGGCGGGCCCGGCAGGCCGGCGATTCTAAGGCCCAAAGTCATGTCGAGCACCTGCTCGCGCCGCTCGATCCCGATGCCGGGCTGGTCACCGTGCTGGACGGCCATCCCACCGGCCTGTCGTGGCTGGGGGGTGTGTGCGGTCACACGGTTCAGGCCTTGGGTGTGGAGCATTTCGGGCAATCCGGCGATCTACCCGATCTCTATCGCAAGTATGGAATCGATAGTGAGGCGATCCTGGATGCTTGCGCCGCGGCCTGCTTGGCGCGAGTCCGGCGCCGCTAGCGGAGGCGCATTGGCCGCCCGCTGTTGCACCGGGGGGCGCTATGGTATAAACGGGCGCGCCGCCATAGCTGCGGGCGTGGCGGAATTGGTAGACGCGCTGGCTTTAGGTGCCAGTGGAGCGATCCGTGGGGGTTCGAGTCCCTCCGCCCGCACCAAAAACAAGGGCGCATCTGCCGGCCGGGGCAGCCCGTTGAATCGATACGGGACGGCTTCCGGATCGAAGCAATCGAAGCGCACGAGACAGAAAGGCCAAGCTGGTCATGCAGGTTACCGAGACAAACACCGAAGGGCTAAGGCGCGAGTACAAGGTCCTCATCAGTGCCAACGACATTGAAGAGAAGGTAACCGGAAAGCTGGAAGAGCTGGGCGCCAAAATCAAGGTGCCGGGCTTTCGTCCCGGCAAGGTGCCGATGCAGGTGCTCAAACAGCGCTTCGCCAAGTCGGTCATGGGCGAGGTTCTGGAACGCGCGGTCAACGACAGTTCCAGCCAAGCCCTTAGCGAGCGCGGCTTGCGCCCGGCGGTCCAGCCCAAGATCGAGATCACGTCCTTCGACGAGGGCAAGGATCTCGAATACACCATGGCGCTGGAGGTTCTGCCCGAGATTGTGCCGATGGATTTCGCAAAGGTCGAGCTGGAACGCTTGGCGATCGAGGTCGAGGACAGCGCCATCGCGGAAACCTTGGCGGACCTGGCCAAGGCCCACAAAAAGACCAAGCCCCTCGATAAGCCGCGCAAGGCCAAGTCGGGCGATGTCCTGGTGCTCAACTTCAAGGGTACGGTAGACGGCGAGGCCTTTCCCGGCATGGAGGCCGAGGACCACCATCTTGAGCTCGGTTCGAACTCCTTCATCGCCGGGTTCGAAGAGCAGCTGATTGGCGTCGGCGCCGGCGACAGCCGTGAGGTCAAGGTGACCTTTCCCGAGGAGTACGCGAACGACAAGCTCTCCGGACGCGAGGCCATCTTCGCCGTGACGATCAAGGACGTGCTGGAATCGGTCCCGGCCGAGATCAACGACGAATTCGCCGCCACACTAGGCGAAAAAGACTTGGACAGCGTGAAGCAGCGGGTGCGTGAGCGCCTGGCGTCGGAATACAAAGATTTCGGTCGCAATCGTATGAAGCGCGAGCTCTTGGACCAATTGGCGGAGGGGCATGAATTCCCGGTGCCCGGAGGCATGGTAGACAGCGAGTTCGATGCGATCTGGAAGCAGATCGAGGAGGATCGTAAGGCCGGCAAGCTGGACGCCGACGACGCCGCCAAGAGCGAAGACGAGCTGAAGTCCGAATACCGGGAAATTGCCGAACGCCGCGTGCGTCTTGGCCTGCTCATCTCGGAAGTGGGGCAGCGCAACGCTATCGAGGTTACCCAGGAAGAGCTGAACCGGGCCTTGTTGCAGGAAGCGCAGCGGCATCCGGGGCATGAGCGCGAAGTGTTCGAATTCTATCAGCGCACGCCCGAGGCCATGGCTAACCTGCGCGCCCCGATCTTCGAGGACAAGGTTGTCGACTTCATCGTCGATCTGGCAAAAGTGTCGGAGCGAAAAGTGACGCCAGAGGAACTGCGCAAGGAAATGGAAGCGGAAGCTGCTGGCGAGGGTGCCGGGTCGGGCAAGAAAGCTAAGGCTAAAGCAGGCGCCAAGAAAGCGGCCGGCAAGGCGAAGAAAGCCGCCAAGCCGAAGAAGGGGGCGACGGATTCTTGATCCGGGGCTTGATCGGCCGGGCTGCTAACCCGACTTTAGGATTTGTGGCTCACGCTCCAACAGATTCAGGAAAAATGGATATCTCATGAGTGACGCAAGAGATTTGGCGATGAACGCATTGGTGCCGATGGTGGTCGAGCAGACCAACCGCGGTGAGCGGGCCTATGACATCTATTCGCGTCTGCTCAAGGAGCGGATCATCTTCCTGACCGGACCGATCAATGACCCGGTCTCCAGCTTGATTTGCGCTCAGTTGCTTTATCTGGAATCCGAGAATCCGAAAAAGGATATCTCGTTCTACATCAACTCGCCCGGGGGCGTCGTGACCTCCGGTTTGGCGATGTACGACACGATGCAGTACATCCGCCCCGAGGTCTCGACCGTTTGCGTCGGGCAGGCCGCATCGGCCGGCTCGCTGCTGCTGATGGCCGGCGCCAAGGGCAAGCGCTTTGCCCTGCCGAACGCCAAGATCATGGTGCATCAACCCTCCGGCGGCTTCGAGGGCCAGGCCACGGATATCGAGATCCACGCCCGGGAAATTATCAAGACACGAAGCCGTCTAAACGAGCTTTATGCCCAGCACACCGGCCAAACCGTCGCAATCATCGAGGACGCCATGGAGCGGGACCGTTTCATGACCGCGGACGAAGCGAAGGAATTCGGCCTGATCGATACCATCGTGGTCAATCGCCCGGTCTCCGACGACGACAAGCGCGATTAGCAAGCTAACCGGCCCCGGAAAGGGCCCGGGGGGCATAAGGCTGTTTCGCCCCGCCGGTCCCCAATTTCACGCCCAATCCCGGTCCGGCGTGGCGGGCCCTGGGCGATTTCCGGCCCAGAGGCGGCGGCGGCAAATAAAATCCGCGCTATCGTCCTTGGCCGATTGACACTTTCCGAATCGTTAACCAAATCGTAAGGAAACTCACCGGATAAGGTTAAACCTGTCCGAAAGTACTGGCGTTAAGGGAAATTTGAAGCGCATTCCCTACACTTTTTCCAGGAGCTTACGGGCCCGGTTGATAATGCCCGCGGATTGCCGGAAAGGCGCTGGAAGCCGCGGATTTTAACATTGTATGCATGTGGCGCGTGCGTCTAACATGGCTTTGTCGAGCTTGGGGTTTGAGACATAAAGAACATGAGCAAATCTAGCGGCAGCGACTCAAAAAACACTCTGTACTGCTCGTTTTGCGGAAAGAGCCAGCACGAGGTCCGCAAGCTTATCGCGGGTCCGACGGTCTTTATCTGCGATGAGTGTGTCGAGCTCTGCATGGATATTATCAGGGAGGAGCATAGAACCACCCTGGTGAAGTCCAGTGACGGCGTGCCGACCCCGCACGATATTTGCTCGGTTCTGGACGACTACGTAATCGGCCAGAGCAAGGCCAAGCGGGTTCTCTCCGTTGCCGTCCACAACCACTACAAGCGCCTGGCGCACAGCGCCAAGTCGTCGGATGTGGAACTGGCAAAATCGAATATTCTGCTGGTCGGCCCCACCGGGTGCGGCAAGACGCTTCTGGCCCAGACCCTGGCGCGGATCCTGGACGTTCCCTTCACCATGGCGGACGCCACGACCCTGACCGAAGCGGGATATGTCGGCGAGGATGTCGAGAATATCATCCTGAAGTTGTTGCAGTCGGCCGACTACAACGTCGAGCGCGCGCAACGAGGCATCGTCTATATCGACGAGGTCGACAAGATCAGCCGGAAATCGGACAACCCCTCGATTACCCGGGACGTCTCGGGCGAGGGTGTGCAGCAGGCTCTTCTGAAGATCATGGAGGGCACGGTGGCCTCCGTGCCCCCGCAGGGTGGACGCAAGCACCCGCAGCAGGAGTTCCTGCAGGTCGACACGACCAACATCTTGTTTATTTGCGGCGGCGCTTTCGCCGGACTTGAGAAGATCATTTCCCTGCGCGGTGTGGGCACCTCAATCGGGTTTGGGGCCGACGTCCGCAGCCCGGACGAACGCAGCGCGGGCCAGGTCTTGAAGGACGTGGAGCCGGAAGACCTGCTAAAATTCGGCTTGATCCCGGAATTCGTTGGCCGCTTGCCGGTCGTCGCCACGCTCGAGGACCTCGATGAGGCGGCGCTGATCGAAATCCTCACCCGTCCCAAGAACGCCCTGGTCAAGCAATACCAGCGCCTGTTTGAGATGGAGGACGTCAGCCTCGATTTCAGCGAGGAGGCCCTCAAGGCGATTTCCGAGAAGGCGATTAAGCGTAAGACCGGCGCCCGCGGCTTGCGCTCGATCATGGAGGCGATCCTCCTGGAACCGATGTACGAATTGCCCGGCCTGGATGGTGTTGAGGAGATCGTCATCAACCGGGAGGTGGTCGAGGGGCGGGCCCAACCGCTCCAAATCTACACGGATCGCCGCGAAGACGTGTCGAGCGCTTAGGCCCCTCGGGGCGAGAGTGGCGTTAAATTCCAGTTCGCTGGGGCACAGGGTGGCTTCTCCCGATGCCCTGGCCTTGAAGTGGCCCGATTCCGACCCGATTTCTAAGGCACCAGGGGCCAATCCGGTGCGGTGCCAGCCTATCGATCCCTGGCGCAGGCCCGCGTCACGATAACTGAAGAGGTCATATGCTCGAAATTCCAGGCGGTAATTTGTTTCCGGTCCTTCCCCTACGCGACATCGTGGTCTTTCCCCATATGATCGTGCCGCTCTTCGTCGGGCGCGAGAAGTCGGTGCGCGCGCTCGAAGATGTCATGAAGGACGACAAACAGATTCTTCTGGTCACGCAAAAGAGCGCGGCGCAGGACGATCCCAAGCCTGCCGATATCTATACCGTCGGCACCATAGGCACGGTGCTACAACTGCTTAAGTTGCCGGATGGCACGGTCAAGGTTCTGGTCGAGGGCCAACAGCGCGCGCGCATCAACCGCTATACCGAGGCTGAGGAGTTTTTCCAGGCCTATGCCTCTATCGTCGAGGACACCCAGGGTGACGACCGCGAACTGGATGCCTTGGCGCGAACCGTGATCAATCAGTTCGAGCAATATATCAAGCTGAACAAAAAGATTCCGCCGGAGGTGCTGGTCTCGATCAACCAGATCGAAGAACCCAGCAAGCTGGCCGATACGATCGCCTCGCATCTGACTCTCAAGATTGCGGAGAAGCAGGAGCTGCTTGAGGCCGAAACCATCAACGCACGCCTGGAAAAAGTGTTCGGCTTCATGGAGGCCGAGATCGGTGTCTTGCAGGTTGAAAAGCGAATCCGCAACCGCGTTAAGCGGCAGATGGAAAAGACTCAGCGCGAGTACTATCTCAACGAACAGCTCAAGGCGATTCAGAAGGAACTGGGCGAGGGCGAGGAGGGCCGCGACGAGCTGGCCGAGCTCGATGAGCGGATCCTTAAGACGCGGCTGACCAAGGAGGCGCGCGACAAGGCCCAGGCCGAGGCGAAGAAGCTTCGTTCCATGAGCCCGATGTCAGCCGAAGCTACGGTCGTGCGCAACTATTTGGATTGGCTGCTCGGTATTCCTTGGAAAAAGCGCAGCAAGGTCAAGAAGGACATCAATCTAGCTGAGGATATCCTCAACGCCGATCACTATGGGCTTGAGAAGGTCAAGGAGCGGATCCTCGAATACCTTGCGGTCCAGCAGCGCATGGGCAAGGTCAAGGGTCCGATTCTGTGTCTGGTCGGGCCACCCGGCGTAGGTAAAACCTCGCTCGGCAAATCCATCGCGCGGGCGACCGGGCGCAATTTCGTGCGCATGAGCCTGGGTGGGGTCCGCGACGAGGCGGAGGTGCGCGGTCACCGGCGAACCTATATTGGCTCCATGCCCGGCAAGGTCGTCCAGGGTATGAAGAAGGCCAAGACCTCGAACCCGCTATTTCTGCTCGACGAGATCGACAAGCTGGGCGCCGATTGGCGCGGCGATCCGTCGTCGGCGCTGCTCGAGGTTCTCGACCCGGAGCAGAACAGCACCTTCAACGACCACTACCTGGAAGTCGACTACGATCTGTCGGATGTCATGTTCGTGACCACGGCGAATACCTTGCGGATGCCACAACCCTTGCTCGACCGCATGGAGGTCATCCGTATCCCCGGCTATACCGAGGATGAAAAAGTCCAGATCGCGCGGCGCCACTTGATGAGCAAGCTGATGAAGCAGCATGGTCTGAAGGACGAGGAGTGGTCGATCTCCGAGCAGGCCTTGCGCGACTTGATTCAACTTTATACCCGCGAGGCCGGAGTGCGGAATCTTGAGCGCGAGATCGCGGGACTGATGCGCAAGGCGGTAAAGGAAATCGCGATCAAGAAATGCGAGAAGGTGCTTGTTAATCGGCGCAACCTGAAAAACTATGCCGGGATCGAGCGCTTCCGGCGCAGCGAGACGGAGCTTGAGGATTTGATTGGCGTGGCCACCGGCCTAGCCTGGACCGAGGTCGGCGGTGAGTTGCTCTCGATCGAGACCGTGACGGTCCCCGGCAAGGGCAAGGTCACCTCGACCGGCAAGCTCGGCGACGTTATGAAGGAGTCGATCCAGGCGGCGGAATCCTACGTCAAGAGCCGTGCTATCGAGTTCGGAATCAATTCGGCCGACTTTGAAAAGAAAGACATCCACGTTCACGTGCCGGAAGGCGCGACGCCAAAGGACGGGCCTTCCGCCGGTATCGCAATGGTTACCGCCATCGTGTCCACTTTGACCGGCATACCGGTGCGCTGCGACGTCGCCATGACCGGCGAGGTAACCTTGCGTGGCCGTGTCTTACCGATTGGTGGCCTGAAAGAGAAGCTGCTTGCGGCGCTGCGCGCGGGGATCAAGACCGTCATCATTCCCAAAGAGAATGAAAAAGATCTGGCGGACATCCCCGACAACGTCAAGCGTGCGATGGAAATCGTACCCGTGAGCCTGGTTGAGGAGGTTCTGCACATCGCGCTCGTTTCGCCGCTCACACAAATGGATTGGAGCGACGGCAGCGAAGTTGAAGCGTCGCCGAAGGCGCCGGAAGGCCAAGGGCGCAGCGGACTCCTGACGCATTGATTAATGGGCCGGGTAGACGGGGTGCCCGGCCGACTTTTCCACGGAAAGCGCACAAATCCTGCGATTATTGTTAGGTGATTCATTGACGGCGCTGGATCGCACGATCTAATATCGCGGCTTCTTCGAGATTCGCTTATCTGTCTCAGTGCATCTGACCTCACTTCAGAGCACCTCACTTTATCCATGTCAGGGGGGTTCATCGTGAACAAGAATGAATTGATTGGTGTCGTCGCGGACAAGACCGGGTTGTCGAAAGCGGACAGCACCAATGCGGTCGATAGCGTTTTCGACGCAGTTTCGGATGCGCTGAAGGGCGGTGACGAGGTTCGCCTCGTTGGTTTCGGAACGTTTTCCGTGAGCCAGCGCCGCGCGTCGGAGGGGCGCAATCCACGCACCGGCGAAAAGATTCAAATTCCGGCTTCGAAGCAGCCGAAGTTCAAGGCCGGCAAGGGCCTGAAGGACCTGGTCAACAAGTAAGACCGTTCTTCCTCGCGCCTTTCTATCCGGCCGCCCGCTGTCCGTGCGAGGCGGCCGGTTTTATTGTCGACGTTGTTAGCGCCGCTTAGGCAAGGGCGATTAGCTCAGTTGGTAGAGCGTCTCGTTTACACCGAGAAGGTCGGCGGTTCGACCCCGTCATCGCCCACCAGGACACCGGATTTCAGGCTGGGGTAGGAGGCTTGGATTGGGCCGCGCAGCTTGACACTCCCTAGACCCTGGAGTACATGACGGCGGCCCTAGATGACGGCTTCTTGGTACTTTTGGGGCGCTTTTGGGGGTGTAGCTCAGTTGGTTAGAGCGCCGGCCTGTCACGCCGGAGGCCGCGGGTTCGAGTCCCGTCACTCCCGCCATATTTCCAGCCACTCGTTGAAGGCTTAGCGATGGCCATGAAGACCGCTGAAATGGCAGGGCGTTGGTCGGTCTCCGGGTGGTTTGGTGCTTTCCACAGTCTGAAGTTGTTCTTATATTTCGAGTCGGGCCGCGCCATCGCGCGACGGTCCCATCAGACTGCGTGAGCGGAGGGCGAGCGGGAAAGCGATGGAGCAACTCCTAGCCGAATACCTGCCGATCTTGATTTTTCTGGCCATCGCCATTGCCATGTCCGTTATGATGGTGATGGCCTCCTACATGATCGCGCGGCAGCGGCCGGATTCTGAAAAGGCCTCGGCCTACGAGTGCGGTTTCGAGGCATTCGACGATGCGCGCAGCAAGTTCGACGTGCGCTTCTATTTGGTGGCCATTCTCTTCATCATCTTCGATCTGGAGGTCGCGTTCCTATTTCCCTGGGCCGCGACCCTGGGCGATATCGGATTGCTGGGGTTCTGGTCGATGGTCGTATTTTTGCTCATTTTGACCATCGGTTTCGTTTACGAGTGGAAAAAGGGAGCCCTGGAATGGGAGTAGACCAACCCGTGCCGCCGGGCCCCGTGCAGGATGCCATTCTGAGACGCGCGACCGAGGAAATGCAGGACAAGGGATTTGTCGTCGCGCAGATGGATAAGTTGGCGGCTTGGGCTCAGGCCGGTTCGCTATGGCCCATGACCTTCGGATTGGCCTGCTGCGCCATCGAAATGATGCACACTTATGTCTCGCGCTACGATCTCGATCGCTTTGGGATCGTGCCCCGTGGCAGCCCGCGCCAATCGGATGTGATGATCGTCGCCGGCACGCTGACCAACAAGATGGCGCCCGCGCTGCGCAAGGTCTACGACCAGATGGCGGAGCCGCGCTGGGTCATCTCCATGGGGTCTTGCGCCAACGGCGGTGGCTACTATCATTATTCGTATTCGGTCGTGCGCGGTTGCGACCGCATCGTGCCGGTCGATATCTATGTACCCGGGTGCCCGCCGACGGCCGAAGCGTTGCTCTACGGGATCCTGCAATTGCAGAAGAAGATAAAACGCGAAGGCGGCATCGCGCGCTGATGGCGGGGTATCGTCGCATGGGATTGGGCGGTCTGGCATGAGCGAAGCCCTGAGGGACCTGGGCGAGTACGTCGGCCTCGCGTTGGCGGAGGCTCTGATCGATGCCGATACCCGGTACGGGGAACTGATGCTGCGGGTACGGCGCGAGAGCATCGTGAAAGTCCTGACCTACCTTCGCGACGATCAGAATTGCCAGTTCAAGCAACTAATGGACGTAACCGCGGTCGATTATCCGGAGCGCGAGGAGCGCTTCGACGTGGTCTACAATCTGCTGTCGCTCAAGCAGAACCAGCGTATTCGGGTCAAGGTTTCAACCGATGAGGCGACGCCGGTGGCGAGCGCCGCGTCGGTATTTAACTCGGCGATCTGGTTTGAGCGCGAAGTGTGGGACATGTACGGCGTGCTGTTCACCGACCATCCGGACCTGCGCCGTATCTTGACCGACTACGGATTTGACGGGCATCCCTTACGGAAGGACTTCCCGCTAACCGGTTATGTCGAGGTGCGCTACGACGAGGATCAAAAGCGCGTTGTCTATGAGCCGGTCAACTTGGCTCAGGAATTCCGCCAGTTCGATTTTGTCAGCCCCTGGGAAGGTATGCTGCATTTGCCGGGCGACGAAAAGGCGGAGGATGCGGCGGCGGACGGCGAAGGCGAGGGGGCGAAATCTTAGATGGCCGAGATGGAGATCAAGCCGCTCAGGCTCAATTTCGGGCCGCAGCATCCCGCCGCGCACGGGGTGTTGCGCTGTGTGCTGGACATGGACGGGGAGATCATAGAGCGGGCCGATCCACACATCGGCTTGCTGCATCGCGGCACCGAAAAGCTTATCGAATATAAGACCTATTTGCAGGCGGTACCGTATTTCGACCGTCTGGATTATGTCGCGCCGATAAACCAGGAACATGCCTTTGCACTGGCGGTGGAGAAACTCCTGGGCATCGAGGTGCCGCCACGGGCCCAATACATCCGCGTATTGTTTAGCGAGATCGGGCGAATCCTGAACCACATCTTGAACATCACGACCTTCGCCATCGATGTCGGCGCGATGACGCCGATCCTGTGGGGATTCGAAGAGCGTGAAAAGTTGATGGAATTCTACGAGCGCGCATCCGGCGCCAGACTCCACACGGCTTATTTTCGTCCTGGCGGCGTGCACCAGGATCTACCGGCCGGCTTGCTCGACGATATCGGCCGGTTCTGCGAGACGTTTCCCCAGCACATCGAAGACTTCGAAGGCTTGCTGACAAACAACCGGATATTCCGTCAGCGCACCGTGGATATCGGTGTGGTCAGCCGACAAGACGCGATGGACTGGGGGTTCAGCGGCCCCATGGTGCGCGGTTCAGGCGTTCCCTGGGACCTGCGCAAGTCGCAGCCTTATGAGTGTTACGAAGATCTGGATTTCGATATTCCGGTTGGCAAGAAAGGCGATTGCTTCGACCGCTATCTGTGTCGGGTCGAAGAGATGCGTCAGAGTCTCGGTATCATGCGGCAGTGTATCGAGAAGATGCCCGACGGCCCGGTTGCTGTTGAGAACAACAAGGTAACCCCGCCCAAACGCGGCGCCATGAAGCAGTCGATGGAAGCCTTGATTCACCACTTCAAGCTCTATACCGAGGGCTATCATGTACCGCCTGGCGAGACCTACTCGGTCGTCGAGGCGCCCAAGGGTGAATTCGGCGTGTTCTTGGTTTCGGACGGCAGCAACCGGCCCTATCGTTGCAAGATCCGTGCGCCTGGGTTCGCGCACTTGGCGGCGATGAATCATTTGTGCAAGGGCCACATGTTGGCCGACAGCGTCGCCATTTTGGGCTCAATGGACGTGGTGTTTGGCGAGATCGATCGATGAAGATTACGAGCTACCGGCGCGATCAAGCTTCTGAGTTTTCGTTCACGCCTGAAAATCTGAAGAAGGCCAAGGCTTACATGGCGCGCTACCCGGAGGGCCGCCAAGCCAGCGCCGTTATCGCGCTTTTGTACATTGCCCAGGCCCAAAACGGGGGCTGGGTCTCGCCAGCAGCGATCGAACATGTCGCCGAAGTGCTCGACATGGCGCCAATCCGGGTCCATGAGGTCTCGACCTTCTACACCATGTTCAACCTCAAGCCGGTCGGCAAGCACCTGATTCAGGTTTGCCGGACCACGCCATGTTGGCTGCGCGGCGCGGCGGACCTGACCCGCACGTGCCAGAGTAAGTTGGGCGTTGGGCTAAAAGAGACGAGCGCCGATGGCCTGTTCACGGTGATGGAGGTGGAGTGCCTGGGCGCTTGTGCCAACGCGCCCATGGTGCAGATCAATGACGACTATTACGAGGATCTGACGCCCGCGCGCTTGAGCGAGATCATTGACGACCTGCGCGCCGGCAAGGAAGTTCCGGTTGGACCTCAGAGCGGACGCCTATGCTCGGCGCCCGAGGGCGGGCCGGCGACCCTTAAGGATCTTCCGGCGCCCGCCAAGAAGGGCGCTGAGAAAGACGCGGGCACGGAGAAGGGCGCTTGATGCTGCAGGACAAGGACCGCGTCTTCACCAACCTCTACGGTCTCCACGATTGGGGCTTGAAGGGTGCGCAACAGCGTGGCGTGTGGGACGGGACCAAAAAACTGCTGGAGCTGGGCCGAGATAGCATCGTCCAGCAAATCAAGGATTCACAGTTGCGCGGGCGTGGCGGCGCGGGGTTTCCAGCCGGCCTCAAGTGGTCGTTCATGCCCAAGGAAAGCGATGGCCGGCCGCACTACCTGGTGGTCAACGCCGACGAGTCCGAACCGGGAAGCTGCAAGGATCGGGAGATCCTGCGTAACGACCCTCATCGCCTGCTCGAGGGCTGCCTTGTGGCTGGTTTCGCGATGGGGGCGAAGGCTTGTTACATCTATATCCGGGGCGAGTACGTGCTTGAGTCGCAGCGCCTGGAATCGGCCATCGCCGAGGCCTATGAGGCTGGACTGATCGGCAAGAACGCCTGCGGTTCCGGCTGGCCGTACGATATCTACGTTCATCGCGGCGCTGGGGCCTATATCTGCGGCGAGGAGACGGCCCTGCTGGAAAGCATGGAGGGCAAGAAAGGCCAACCGCGCCTGAAGCCCCCGTTCCCGGCCGCCATGGGCCTCTATGGCTGCCCGACCACGGTGACCAATGTCGAAACCGTCGCCGTGTCGCCGGAGATCCTGCGCCGGAGTGCCGACTGGTGGGCCGGCCTGGGCCGCCCTAACAACACCGGGACCAAAATTTTCAGCATCTCCGGCCACGTCAACACGCCGTGCAATGTCGAAGAGGAGATGGGTATCCCCCTAAAGGAGCTCATCGACACGCATGCGGGTGGGGTGCGCGGTGGATGGGACAACTTGCTTGCGGTTATTCCAGGCGGCTCTTCGGTACCCTGTCTTCCGAGAACGATTTGCGATTCCGTGTTGATGGATTTCGACTCGCTGCGCGATGTGAAGTCGGGCCTCGGCACCGCCGCGGTCATCGTCATGGACAAGTCTACCGATATTGTGGCGGCGATCGCCAATCTCTCTCACTTCTACATGCATGAAAGTTGCGGACAGTGTACGCCGTGCCGGGAAGGCACGGGGTGGATGTGGCGGGTGATGACGCGGCTGGTGCGCGGCGACGCCCATGTCGAAGAGATCGACACCCTCCTGGAGGTGACTTACGAGGTTGAGGGCCATACGATCTGTGCGCTTGGCGACGCGGCGGCATGGCCAATTCAGGGCTTGATCCGGCATTTCCGACCGGAGCTTGAAAAACGGATACTTGACGCGAAGAAAAGCGACCAAGTGGCTGCGGAATAAGGGAACCGGCGATGCCTAAACTCACCATCGACGGTCGCGAGATCGAGGTTGCGGACGGCTTGACCGTCTTGCAAGCCTGCGAGTTGGCCGGCGTCGAGATTCCGCGCTTTTGCTATCACGAGCGCTTGTCGGTGGCCGGCAATTGCCGCATGTGCCTGGTCGAGATGGAACGCTCGCCCAAGCCGGTTGCGTCCTGCGCCATGCCAGCGGGCGAAGGCATGGTGATTCGCACCGACACGCCGCTGGTCGAAAAGGCCCGTAAGGGCGTGATGGAGTTTCTGCTGATTAACCACCCGCTGGATTGCCCGATCTGCGATCAGGGTGGGGAATGCGATCTACAGGACCAAGCCATGGCCTATGGCTTCGACCGCAGCCGCTTTGACGAGAACAAGCGCGCGGTGAAGGAAAAATACATGGGCCCGCTGATCAAGACGATCATGACCCGCTGTATTCACTGCACGCGGTGCGTGCGCTTCGCGACCGAGGTCGCGGGCGTCGAGGAGATCGGCGCGCTCGGCCGGGGCGAGCACTTAGAAATCAGCACCCTCGAGAATGCGATCAATTCGGAGCTATCGGGCAACTTGGTCGACGTCTGCCCGGTCGGCGCTTTGACCTCGCGGCCCTATGCCTTCACGGCCCGGTCTTGGGAACTGCGCAAAACGTATTCGGTGGATACGCTGGACGCGGTTGGTTCGAACATCCGGATCGATACGCGCGGCCGTGAGGTGATGCGCGTCCTGCCGCGCCTGCACGAGGACGTCAATGAAGATTGGTTGGCGGATAAATCCCGCTATGCCTGCGACGGCTTGCATAGCCAGCGCCTGGACCGGCCTTATGTCCGCAAGAACGGGAAGCTGCGCGAGGCGTCCTGGGAGGAGGCCTTCGGCGCCATTCGCGACCGCTTGACCGGATTGGCCGGCGACAAGATTGCGGCCTTAGCCGGCGATCAGTGCGATGCCGAATCCATGTTGGCGCTCAAGGACTTGATGGCGAGTCTTAAGTCGACAAACCTGGATTGCCGGCAGGACGGAGCAAAGCTCGACGCGCGCTCGCGGGCGGGTTACCTGTTCAACACCGGTATTGCCGGGATCGAGCAGGCCGACGCGATCCTGCTGGTCGCGGCCAACCCGCGCTGGGAGGCCCCCTTACTCAATGCGCGAATTCGTAAGCGCTTCCTGGGGGGCGGTTTGACCGTCGGCTCAATCGGCGTGCCCAACGATTTGAGCTATCCGGTCTACGATTTGGGCTCGGGCCCGGACGTGCTGGCTGAATTGGCGGCGGGGAGGGGTGATTTCGCGAAGGCTCTAAGCGCCGCCGAGCGGCCGATGGTCGTGCTGGGCATGGCAGGCCTGGCACGCCCGGACGGGGGCGCGGTTTTGGACTTGGCGCGCCAGGTGGCCGAAACCTTCAAGATGGTGCGCGAGGGCTGGAACGGTTTCAACGTGTTACACACGGCGGCGGCGCGCGTCGCCGGACTTGACCTGGGCTTCGTGCCCGGATCGGGCGGGCGCGATACAGACGGTATCCTGAAGGGCGCCGCCGACGGCGAGATCGAGGCCCTGTACCTTCTGGGCGCCGACGAAATCGACATGAGCCGCTTGGGCGAAATGGCCTTTGTGATCTACCAGGGTCACCACGGCGATGCTGGGGCGCACCGCGCGGACGTCATCTTGCCCGGCGCCGCTTATACCGAGAAGAACGGCACTTACACCAACACCGAAGGGCGGGTACAACTGGGCCGCCTGGCCACGTTTCCACCCGGCGAGGCGCGGGAGGATTGGACCATCCTGCGGGCGCTGTCGGAAGTTGTCGGGACGCGGCTGCCCTACGACAGCTTGGGCGCCTTGCGCCAACGTTTGATTGCGGTCAATCCGGTCTTCGCGGCGCTCGATACAATCGAGCCGGCACCCTGGGGCGACTTCGGCGCGGCCGGGATGCTCGACAGCGCGCCCTTCGGCGCCGCAATCGATAACTACTACATGACCGATCCGATTAGCCGGGCTTCGGAAACCATGGCCAAATGCAGCGCGGAACTCGGCCTTGGCCCGCTAACAAGGGCGACCGGCACCGATGGCTGAGCCCTGGGTCCTTGAGCTTTGGGAAGGCTACGCCCTGCCGGGCGTCATCATCGTCGCGCAGATTCTGGCGATCACGGCCCCGCTGCTGTTTTTCGTCGCTTATTTGACTTATGCAGAGCGCAAGGTCATCGCCGCCATGCACCTGCGCAAAGGGCCCAACGTGGTCGGCCCCTTCGGTTTGCTGCAACCCATCGCCGACGCGGTCAAGCTGTTGTTCAAGGAGACCATCGTTCCGGCTGGGGCGAGCCCCGTGATCTTCCTGATGGCGCCGATGCTGACCTTCATCCTGGCCCTGATCGGCTGGGCTGTGATTCCATTTGGCGCCGGGCTGGTATTGGCCGACATCAACGTCGGCATCCTCTATCTCTTTGCTATTTCATCGCTTGGCGTCTACGGCGTCATCATGGCGGGCTGGGCTTCCAACTCGAAGTACCCGTTCCTGGGCGCCTTGCGCTCGGCGGCGCAAATGGTGTCCTACGAAGTCTCCATGGGCTTCGTTATCATCACCGTGCTGCTGTGCGTCGGCTCGTTGAACCTCAGCGACATCGTACTCGCGCAGCAAGGCGATTACGGCATGTTCGGTTGGTTCTGGTTGCCCCTGCTGCCGATGTTCATCGTTTTCTTCATCTCGACCCTGGCGGAAACCAACCGCACGCCCTTCGATCTGCCCGAGGGCGAATCTGAATTGGTGGCCGGGTTCTTCTTGGAGTACTCGTCTTTTCCCTTCGCCCTCTTTTTTCTGGGCGAGTACGCCAACATGATTCTGATGAGCGCGATGACGACCATCCTGTTCCTCGGCGGATGGCTGCCGATCGTAGACATCGCGCCCTTCAATTGGATCCCGGGTCCGATCTGGTTCGCCGGCAAGATCGCCGTTGTCCTGTTTGTCTTCCTGTGGGTGCGCGCGACTTTCCCGCGTTACCGCTACGATCAACTTATGCGCCTGGGCTGGAAGGTCTTCCTGCCGCTGTCGCTGTTCTGGGTGGTCGCGACCGCTGGGTTCTTGATCGCTTTCGACCTGGTGCCGAATACATGAGCGGATCATTGGAACATAGGGCGCTGCCCGAGGGAACGAGGTAGGCGACCATGGCATTGTTGGAACGGGGCGCATACGGTTTCTGGCTTGGTGAGCTGGTGGGGGGCATGGCTCTAACGCTGCGCTACTTCTTCAAGCGCAAGGTCACGCTGAACTACCCTTACGAGAAAGGGCCGCTTAGCCCGCGCTTTCGCGGCGAACACGCCTTGCGCCGTTATCCCAACGGTGAGGAGCGGTGTATTGCCTGCAAACTGTGCGAGGCGGTCTGCCCGGCCCAGGCGATTACCATCGAGGCGGAACCGCGCGGCGACGGCAGCCGCCGGACGACTCGCTACGACATCGATATGACGAAGTGCATCTACTGCGGCTTTTGCCAAGAGGCGTGTCCGGTCGACGCCATTGTCGAGGGACCGAATTTCGAGTTTGCCACGGAGACGCGCGAGGAAATGTATTACAACAAGGAAAAGCTGCTCGATAACGGCGACCGCTGGGAAGCCGAAATCGCGCAGAACCTGGAACTGGATGCGCCCTACCGTTAGCGCGGGGGCGGCAGACGAATCCGCGGCCGAATAATCGGATCGCGGCGAGGGGCAGGGGATGATTGTACAGGGGTTAGTTTTTTACCTATTCGCGGCGATTACCGTGGCCTCGGCGGTCATGGTGATTTCCGCGCGTAATCCGGTGCATTCGGTTCTGTTCCTGATTCTGGCGTTCTGCAACGCGGCCGGCCTGTTCGTGCTGATGGGCGCGGAATTCCTGGCCATGATTTTGGTCGTGGTCTACGTCGGTGCGGTCGCGGTTCTGTTTCTTTTCGTGGTCATGATGCTGGATGTTGACCTGGTCGAAATGCGCCAGGGGTTTCTACAATACCTACCGATCGGCGGTCTCATCGGCCTCATACTGTTGGTTGAACTGATCATGGTGTTCGGCGCCTGGATAACCTCACCGGAGGCCGGTGCGGTGGCCAGCGTGCCCATATTGCCACCCGATCAGGTCAGCAATGTCGAGGCGCTGGGTCGGGTGCTCTATACTAAATACATCTATCTCTTCCAGGCTTCCGGCTTGATCCTGCTGGTGGCGATGGTTGGCGCTATCGTGCTTACTCTGCGCCGGCGCGAAGGGGTGCATCGGCAATCGATTTCAGCACAGGTTTCACTTAAGCGTGAGGACGCGATCGAGATCAAAAAAGTACCCAGCCGGAGCGGGGTATAGGTATGCTGGAAATCGGTCTTTCCCACTATCTGAGCGTTGCGGCGATTCTGTTCACGCTGGGTATTTTCGGGATCTTCCTGAACCGGAAAAACGTGATCATTATCCTGATGTCGATCGAGCTTATGCTGCTCGCGGTCAACATCAACCTGGTCGCCTTCTCGACCCATCTGAACGATCTGGTGGGCCAAGTCTTCGCTATGTTCGTTCTGACTGTCGCGGCCGCCGAGGCCGCCATCGGCCTGGCGATTCTGGTCGTCTATTTCCGCAACCGCGGCTCGATCGCGGTTGAGGATATCAATTTGATGAAGGGCTAGGGAACGCGATGAGAGGCTGGGTCCGGTGATCGAAACCCTGATCGTTCTTCTGCCGTTGCTCGGCGCGGCCATTGCCGGGCTGTTCGGGCGCTTTGTCGGCGACCGCGGCGCGCAGATCGTCACCTGCGGTCTTTTGGGCGTGTCCGCGCTGCTGTCGATCTTCGTCTTCAAGGATATCGCGCTCGACGGCAACACGCGGACCACGGAGCTTTTCACCTGGATCGATTCGGGCGAGTTCGAGTTGTCCTGGGCCATCAAGCTGGACACGCTCAGCGCGGTGATGCTGCTGGTCGTCACCAACATCTCGACCCTCATTCACGTCTATTCGATCGGCTATATGTCGCACGACAAGTCGATCCCCCGGTTCTTCTCGTATCTCAGCCTTTTCACCTTCTTCATGCTGGCCCTGGTGACATCGGACAATTTCGTCCAGATGTATTTCGGCTGGGAAGGTGTCGGGCTCGCCTCCTACCTGCTGATCGGGTTCTGGTACGAACGGCCGAGCGCCTGCGCCGCCGCGATCAAGGCCTTCCTGGTCAACCGGGTTGGTGACGCCGGCTTCGCGCTGGGCATCGTCGGCACCTTCTTCCTGTTCGGCGCGGTCGGTTTCGAGCAGGTCTTTGCCGCCGTGCCAGCCATGGCCGACGCCCAATTCGAATTCATCGGCATCCAAGGGAATGCGCTCACCATCATTTGCCTGCTGCTGTTCATCGGCGCCATGGGCAAGTCGGCGCAGTTGTTTCTGCATACCTGGCTGCCGGACGCGATGGAGGGCCCAACCCCGGTTTCGGCCCTGATCCACGCCGCGACCATGGTGACCGCGGGTGTGTTCATGGTCGCGCGTCTGTCGCCGATGTTTGAGTACGCGCCCTTCGCCTTGGAGGTCGTGACCGTGGTCGGCGCCTCGACCGCTTTCTTCGCGGCGACGGTTGGCCTCACACAGTTCGACATCAAGCGGGTCATCGCCTATTCGACCTGTTCGCAGCTGGGCTATATGTTTTTCGCGGCCGGTGTTTCCGCCTACAGCGCCTCGATCTTTCATCTGATGACCCACGCCTTTTTCAAAGCGCTGTTGTTCCTCGGCGCGGGCTCGGTCATTCACGCGCTTTCCGACGAGCAGGACATGCGCAAAATGGGCGGCATCTGGCGCATGATCCCGGTGACCTACGCGGTCATGTGGATCGGTTCGCTAGCCTTGGCCGGGGTTCCGCCCTTCGCCGGGTTCTTCTCCAAGGACATGATTCTGGAAGCGGCTTATGGTGCGCGCGGCATGGTCGGCGGATACGCCTTCTGGATGGGTATCGCCGCGGCCTTCATGACCGCGTTCTATTCCTGGCGCCTCTTGTTCCTGACCTTCCACGGCAACCCGCGGGCCGACGAGAAAACCATGTCGCACGTGCATGAATCGCCGAAAGTTATGTTGGTTCCGCTGATCCTCCTGGCGACCGGGGCGGTCTTCGCCGGGTGGTTGGGTTACGACCTCTTCGTCGGCGAGGGACGAGCGGAATTCTGGGGTGAATCGATCCTGGTCCTGGCGGCGAACGACAGCGTCGAGGCGGGACATCATGTGCCTTTCTGGGTCAAGGTCTTGCCCTTGGTTATGGGCGCGACCGGCATCGCGCTGGCCTGGGTCATGTATGTGCTGCGCCCGGACCTGCCGGCGCTGGTCGCCCGCAGCTTCCGGCCGATCTATCTGTTCTTCTACAACAAGTGGTATTTCGACGAGCTTTACGACTGGCTCTTCGTGCGCCCGGCGATGTATCTGGGCCGCGGTCTTTGGAAGGGCGGCGACGGCGCGGTTATCGATGGCGTTGGGCCCGACGGAATCGCCGCTGCGACTCGCAGCCTCGCAGGCAGGATCAGCCGGGTTCAAACCGGTTATCTCTATCATTACGCCTTTGCTATGCTGATCGGCGTCGTCGCGCTGGTCTCCTGGTACCTTCTGACACGGGTCGGCTGAGGGCGGCATGGAAGACTGGCCAATCCTTTCTCTCGTTACCTTCCTGCCGCTGGTGGGCGCATTTTTCATTATGTGGATTCGGGGCGAGCCCGATGTCGTGGCTCGCAACGCGCGCTATATGGCGCTGTGGACCTCGCTCGCGACCTTCGTGATGTCGCTATTCATCTGGTTCAATTTCGAGCGCGGCTCGGCCGAGTTCCAGATGATCGATGAGGCGGTTTGGTTCCCCGGTTACGATATCAATTACAAGATGGGCGTGGACGGCGTTTCGATGCTGTTCGTCATGCTTTCGACCGTGTTGACGCCCTTGTGCATCGTCGCCAGCTGGGACGCGATCCGGACCCGCGTCAAAGAATACATGATCGCGTTCCTAGTGCTCGAAACCCTTATGGTCGGCATGTTCTGCGCCTTGGATTTCGTGCTGTTCTACTTCTTCTACGAGGGCGTGCTGATCCCGATGTTCCTGATCATCGGGATCTGGGGCGGCGAGCGGCGGGTCTATTCCGCCTTCAAATTCTTCCTCTTTACCCTGGCGGGGTCGGTCCTCTTGTTCCTGGCTTTGCTGGCCATGTACTTCGAGGTCGGCACCACCGACATTCCGGCCATGCTGGAGTATGGCTTTCCGGCCTCCATGCAGACTTGGTTGTGGCTGGCGATGTTCGCCTCCTTCGCGGTCAAGGTGCCGATGTGGCCGGTCCACACCTGGCTGCCGGACGCGCATGTCGAGGCGCCGACGGCGGGCTCGGTGATTCTGGCGGGCGTTCTGCTGAAGATGGGCGGCTACGGCTTCATACGTTTCTCGCTACCCATGCTGCCGCTGGCGTCGGAGTTCTTTACGCCGCTTGTGTTCACCCTCTCGGTGATGGCGATCATTTATACCTCCCTCGTCGCCTTAGCGCAGGAGGACATGAAGAAGCTGATCGCTTACTCCTCGGTCGCGCATATGGGGATGGTGACGCTCGGCACCTTCACGGTCACACAGCAGGGTCTGGAAGGGGCTATATTCCAGATGCTGTCGCACGGCGTGGTCTCGGCTGCCTTGTTCCTCATCGTCGGCGTGATTTACGACCGCCTGCATACGCGCTTGATCGCGCGCTACGACGGCCTGGTCAGCCGCATGCCGGCCTATTCGCTGTTTTTCATGATCTTCATGCTGGCCTCGGTCGGTCTGCCGGGGACCAGCGGTTTCGTGGGAGAGTTCCTGGTTCTGGTCGGTATTTTCCAGGTCAACACCTGGGCCGCGCTGTTGGCGACCGCCGGCATGATCCTGGGCGCCGCTTACATGCTCTACCTTTATCGGCGGGTCATCTTTGGCGTCATGACCAAGCCCGACCTGAAGGCGATCCTCGACCTGACTCCACGCGAGGTTGTGGTTTTCGCGCCGCTCCTGGCGCTGGTGTTCTGGATGGGCATTTATCCCATGTCGTTCCTGGACGTTATGTCGGCCTCGGTTACGAACATAGTCGAATCGCACCAGGCGGCCTTGCTCGAAGCGCCGGGGCGCACCTTTGCGTCATTGTTTTCGTTAGGTCAGTAGGGGCGCGGCGATGGCAATCATTTCCTTCGATTTGATGACGGCTTTGCCGGAGATCGTGCTTGCCTGCCTGGCCATGGCCCTGCTGATGCTGGGGGTGTTCCGCGGCGATGGTTCGGCGCCCGCGATCCTGGGTTTGTCGGTTGCGTCCCTGGTGATCGTGTTCTTCATGATTTCACTTGGCGGACGGGCGACGGCGGATGCCTTCGGTGGGATGTTCGTCCTGGATCGCTATGGCGACTTCATGAAGAGTCTGGTGCTGCTGGGCGCTATCGTGACCTTGATCATGTCCCGGCGGTACTGCGAAGACGAGCAGATGCAGCGCTTTGAGTATCCGGTGCTGGCGCTATTCGCGACCCTCGGCATGTTGATGATGGTCTCCGCGAACGACTTGATTTCGCTTTATGTCGGCCTCGAGCTGCAAAGCCTGTCGCTTTACGTCATTGCCGCGATCCGGCGCGATAACCTGCGCTCGACCGAAGCGGGTCTAAAGTACTTCGTCCTCGGCGCCTTGTCCTCGGGCATGCTGCTCTATGGTAGTTCGATGATCTATGGTTTCGCCGGGACTACCAGCTTCCCCGCTTTGGCTGGGGTCTTCACCAGCGCCCCACATGGCGAGGCGCCGCCCTTCGGCTTGATCGTCGGTTTGGTTTTCCTGATCGCGGGGCTGGCCTTCAAAATTTCAGCGGTACCCTTTCACATGTGGACACCCGATGTCTACGAGGGCGCGCCGACCCCGGTGACGGCGTTCTTCGCAACCGCGCCCAAGGTCGCGGCGATGGCCTTGCTGGTACGGGTCATGATGGGGCCCTTCGGCGATTTGGTGGCGCAGTGGCAGCAGATTGTCGTCTTCGTGTCGATCGCCTCCATGCTTGTCGGCGCCTTCGCCGCGATCGCCCAGACCAACATCAAGCGCCTGATGGCCTATAGCTCGATCGGGCACATCGGCTATGCCCTGATCGGTCTGGCCGCGGGGACGGAGGAGGGGGTGCGGGGCGTCATCGTCTATATGACGATTTACATCGTCATGAACCTGGGCACCTTCGGTTGCATCCTGTGCATGCGCCGCACCGGCGTGATGGTGGAGAGCCTGGAGGACCTGAAGGGCTTGTCGAAGACCAATCCCATGATGGCCTTGCCACTCCTGATCTTCATGTTCTCCATGGCGGGTATCCCGCCGCTGGCTGGGTTTCTGGCCAAGTTCTATGTCTTCATGGCGGCGATCGATGCCGGCTTGTACACCTTGGCGGTGATCGGCGTGTTGACCAGTGTGGTCGGCGCTTTTTATTACCTACGCATCGTTAAGTTCATGTATTTCGACGAGGGGGGGGAGCCCTTCGACGGACCCATCGGCCGTGATATGGCGCTCGTTCTGGTCGGTACCAGCGCAGTCATCCTGCTTCTCTTCGCGGTTCCCGGGCCGATCTTGGACGGGGCGGCGGCGGCAGCGGCGTCGCTGCTGGCTGGATGACAGCGACGCCCTCGGACCGGGGGGCGGAAGTCAGGCTGCCGCCGGCGTATCGCCTGATAACTTTGGACAGCGTGGAAAGCACGAATGACGAGGCTATCCGCTTGGCCGAAGCGGGCGCGGAGGATGGCACCCTGGTCTGGGCGCGCGAACAGACCAAGGGCCGGGGCCGGCAGGGGCGTAACTTCGCGAGCCCGCGCGGCAACCTCTATCTGTCCCTGGTGCTGCGGCCCGACTGCGACATCGCGACCGCCGCGCAGCTTAGTTTCGTGGCCGCACTGGCGCTCGGCGATGGCATTGGTAGCGTCGCACCGGCCCTGTTGGAAATCACATACAAATGGCCGAACGATGTGCTGCTGAACGGGCGCAAGGTTTCCGGGATCTTGCTCGAAACCCGGACCACGACGGGCGGTGAGATCGATTGGCTGGCGCTTGGGGTCGGCGTTAACGTGGCAAGTTATCCAGAGGATACCGAATTCCCGGCGACCAGCCTGCACTTCGAGGGGACGCCCAAAACGGTCACCGAAGTGGAATTGCTTCAGGCGTTCTCGCGCCACCTTCTGACCTGGGTCAATCGCTGGCTGGATGACGGTTTCGCACCGGTGCGCCAAGCATGGCTTTCCCATGCCCAGGGGCGGGGCGAGGTCATTCAGGTTCGCTTGCCGAAGGAAACGCTGTCGGGCACCTTTGTCGATCTGGACGAGACCGGCGCCTTGGTTCTGGACCTTCCCGGCGCCGGCCAGCGCCTGATAACGGCCGGCGACGTGTTTTTCCCCGGGTGACGTAGAGGCCGCCATGCTGCTTGCGATCGATGCCGGAAATACGAACATATTATTCGCGGTCCACGATTCGGACGGCGTCAACCTAGGATCTTGGCGAACCTCGACGGACTCAAGGCGAACAGCTGATGAATACGTGGTCTGGTTGACTCAGTTGATGAAGCTTGAAAACGTGAAGCCAGGGCAGATCGACGCCGCAATCATCGCTAGCGTGGTGCCGGCAGCCATGTTCGCGCTCAAGTCCTTGTGCCGCCGGTATTTTCAAATCGAGCCCATGGTTGTGGGCGACCCGGGGGTCGAGATCGGGATCGACGTCCGCATTGCCCGGCCCGATCAGGTCGGGGCCGACCGTTTGGTCAATGGCGTCGCCGCCTTCAATCGCTTTGGTGGGCCGTTGATTGTGATCGATTTTGGAACCGCCACCACTTTCGACGTCATCGCGGCAGACGGTGCCTATGAGGGCGGCGTGATCGCACCCGGGATAAATCTTTCGCTGGAGGCTTTGGATCGTGCGGCGGCAAAACTACCGCGCATCGCGCTTAAGGGGCCGCCGGAGCGGGTTATCGGCAATGCAACAGTCCCGGCCATGGAGTCGGGCGCCTATTGGGGCTATGTCGGCTTGATCGAGGGCATCGTCAGCCGCATAAAGGACGAGTATGGACCGCCCATGAAAGTGATCGCGACCGGTGGCCTGGCGCCTTTGTTTGCGCAAGCGGCCGATTGTATCGACGAGATCGACCCGGACATCACCATGCGCGGGCTGTGCCATATCCACCGGATCAACGCGGAGCGCCGTGCGTGAAAGCGCCCGGTAAGGATGAGCTATTTTTCCTGCCACTAGGTGGGACCGGCGAAATTGGGATGAACCTCAATCTCTACGGCCATGCCGGGCAATGGCTCATGGTCGACCTCGGCGTGACCTTTGCGGACGCGAGCCTGCCCGGCGTCGACGTCCTCATGCCCGACCCGGCCTTCATCGAAGAGCGGCGGGATGCCCTGGCGGGGCTGGTCCTGACTCACGCGCACGAGGATCACATCGGCGCGGTCGGGCATTTGTGGTCACGCTTGCGCTGCCCGGTCTATGCCACGCCCTTCACCAAGGCGATAGTCTACCCGAAGCTCGTCGAAGCCGGCATTGAAAACGAGGTCGAGTTGATTGAGGTGCCCATGTCGGGTCGCTTCTCGGTCGGGCCGTTCGAGATCGAGCTGATCACCCTGACCCATTCGATTCCCGAACCGAACGCGCTGGTCATCCGCACTCCGGCCGGGACGGTTCTGCACACGGGGGATTGGAAGCTCGATCCCGATCCCCTAGTGGGGGATAACTTCGACGAGGCGGCCCTGCGCGCCCTGGCCGACGAGAACGTGCTGGCCATGGTGTGCGATTCAACCAATGCCATGGTGGACGGGGATTCGGGGTCCGAATCGGAGGTCCGGGCCTCCATGATGGACCTGATCGGCGGCCTGAAGAACCGGGTCGCGGTCGCGTGCTTTGCCTCCAACGTGGCCCGCCTGGAAACCATGGCCAAGGTCGCGCAGGCCCATGGCCGGCGGGTTGCCCTGGTCGGCCGCTCCATGCAGCGCGTCTACCGCGCGGCGCGCGACTGCGGCTACCTCCAGGACCTGCCGCTGCCCATCGCGGACGAGCATATCGATTATTTGCCGCGCGAGGAGGTGCTGCTGCTGTGTACGGGCAGCCAGGGCGAGCCCCGCTCGGCCCTGTGGCGGATCGCCAACGACGACAACCCGAAGGTGAAACTGGAGGAGGGCGACGCGGTCGTCTTTTCTTCGCGGATCATCCCCGGCAACGACATTTCGATATTCCGGCTGCAAAACCAGCTGGTGCAGCGAGGCATCGAGATCATTACCGACGACGACCACTTCATTCATGTATCCGGCCACCCGGCGCGCGAGGAACTGACTCAGATGTATCAGTGGGTGCGCCCGCAAATCGCGGTTCCGGTGCATGGCGAGGCCCGCCACCTGGCGGAGCATGCCCGGCTGGCGCGTACCTGTCAGGTGCCGGAGCAGATCGTGGGTGAGAACGGTGCCTTAATCCGATTGAGCCCCGGTCCGGCCAAGATCGTGGATCGCGTTCCCAGCGGACGCCTGGCCTTGGACGGCAACCGCTTGTTGCCCATGGGAAGCCCGGTGTTGCGAGGCCGCCAGAAGATGGCGTTTAGCGGCGCCGCCGCGGTCACCCTGGTCATAGGGCAGGACAACTTGTTTCAAGGCGATCCCATCGTCTCGGCCAGCGGTGTGTTGGACCCGCAGGACGAGGCCGACAAACTGGCGCTCATCGGCGATGGTGTGCGTGAGGCCCTTAAGTCGCTTTCGCCCGCAGCCCGGTGCGACGATGAAGCGGTCAAGGAAAGCGCGCGCCGCGCCGCGCGCCGGGCCTTTAACCGCATGCTCGGTAAGAAGCCCGTGACCGATGTGCACCTGGTGCGCTTACGCTAAGGCGGGTTGGACGACGGAGAGGACGCATGATCGGCAAACTGAACCATGTCGCTATCGCGGTGCCGGACTTGGCAGCGGCGGCCGCGCAATACCGCGATACCCTGGGCGCCAAGGTCTCGGCGCCGAACGATGAGCCCGATCATGGCGTCACCGTCGTTTTCGTCGAACTGCCGAACGCCAAGATCGAGCTCCTGCATCCTTTGGGAGAGGGTTCGCCGATCGCGCCGTTCCTGGAGCGAAACCCGTCAGGCGGCATTCATCACATCTGCTTCGAAGTCGACGACATTCTAGCTGCGCGCGATAAGCTCAAGGCCGATGGAGCCCGGGTGCTGGGCGACGGCGAGCCCAAGACCGGCGCCCACGGTAAGCCGGTCTTGTTCCTGCACCCCAAGGATTTCTGCGGCACCTTGATTGAACTCGAACAGGCCTAAGGGCAGGCATCAGCGGGAGGACCGGCCATCACCTGGTTCAATGGCATACTGGCGTATCTAATGATTTGGTGGGTGGTCTTGTTCGCCGTTCTGCCCTGGGGTGTGAAAGCGCCGGAGCAGCCGGCGCCGGGTCACGCGGCCAGCGCACCGGAACGGCCCATGATGTGGCGCAAGGCCGCCATTACCACACTTATCGCTGCTGTGATCTGGCTGGGTGTATTTGCGCTAGTCGAAAGCGGCTTGATCTCGATCCGGCCGGAATGATGGTTAACGCGGACCTGTCCGGGCCGCTAAGTGCCCCATAGGCAAAAAGAAAGGCAAGTACACAAAGTGCCTCGCCTCAACCAAAATGGCCGTAAGTGTTTATTTTTAAAGGAACTTTCGCTCCCAGTGATCGCCCTGCGGCGATTCCTCCCTAAGCTTGGGCCATGCTTTGGTTTCTGCATGGTTTTTATGGAATGAGCTTACCGTAAAAGCAACGCCTACGTCACGTTATTTCGAGATGGGTGACATAATCGCAAGAAACTTCCCGCCAAACCAGGCCTGTAAGATAGTTTGGCGGGCTTGGTTATAGCTTTCTTAAACGGGGCCCACCAAGTTACAGGCATGGGCCCCCTGATCCGTTTTTGCCTTCTTGTTCTTCTCGCGGCTGTTCTCTGGCAGACCGCAGCGCTGGCGGCAGAGGCCGGTGGTACTGAGGTTCGGATCACCAAGCGAGACTGCCAGCGCCTAGCCGTGCACGTTCCGGACCCTGGCGTTACCTATCAATCGGGCGTGGACGTACGTGGCCGTCAGGTTGCCCCGGCGGATCTGGGCGGCGCGCCCAGGATCGCCCTACCGGAGATCATCGTGATCGATATCGAAGTCGACTTGCAGGACCGTTTCGGCATTCCCGCGAACGTGAATTCCTTCGAAGGCGACGCCCAAATTGGCCTAGTCGAGGTCGCGCCCGACGGCAGTGCCCGCTTCAACGGTCAACCCCTTCAAGACAAAACCCAGGCCGAATTAACCCGGCGCTGCCAGGAAATCCTCACCGGACGGTCCCAAGCCGCCCGGCCCTGACCCGGCATAGACATCGCCGCGGCCTTCTCCTATACATCTGCCGGTTAATTCTTCCGGTCCGATACCGGTCCAGGCGGGCAATCGCGCGCCTGCCCGCGCCTCAAGCCAGGGTTCAACGATGCGCCTTTCCGCCTATTTCATGCCGACCATCAAGGAAACGCCGTCCGAGGCTCAGATCGTCTCGCATCGCCTGATGCTGCGTTCGGGTATGATCCGGCAGGCCAGCGCCGGGATCTATTCCTGGCTGCCGCTCGGTTTTCGGGTCCTGAAGAACATCGAGCAAATTGTGCGCGAGGAGCAGGATCGCAGCGGCGCGCAGGAAGTGCTTATGCCGACGATTCAGTCGGCGGAACTGTGGCGCGAGTCCGGCCGCTACGACGCCTATGGACCGGAGATGCTGCGTATCGAGGACCGGCACGGCCGCGAAATGCTATACGGCCCGACCAACGAAGAACTCATCACCGATATCTTCAAGGCCTCGGCCAAGAGCTACCGCGATGTCCCGAAAATGCTCTACCACATCCAGTGGAAATTCCGTGACGAAGTGCGGCCGCGTTTCGGCGTCATGCGCGGGCGCGAATTCCTGATGAAAGACAACTACTCCTTCGACATCGATTTCGAGGGCGCTAAACGCGCCTACAACAAGATGTTCGTTGCTTATCTGCGCACCTTCGCCCGTATGGGCCTGAAGGCGATTCCGATGGAAGCCGACACTGGGCCGATTGGCGGCGACCTCAGTCACGAGTTCATCATCCTGGCGGACACCGGCGAAAGCGCGGTCTATTGCCATCGCGATTACGTCGAATTCGATGTGCTTGGCCAAGATATCGGCTACGAAGCCGATTTGGAGCCGATTGTCGGTAAATGGACGTCGCTTTATGCGCGGACCGACGAAAAGCACGAAGCCGCTGCCTTCGAAAGAGAAGTGCCGGAGGGTAAGCGGGTTGAGCGCCGCGGCATAGAAGTTGGCCACATCTTCTACTTTGGCACCAAGTATTCCGAACCGCTGGGCGCTATGATAGCCAACGCAGCGGGCGAGCAGGTGCCGGTCCACATGGGGTCCTACGGCATCGGCGTGTCGCGTCTGGCCGGCGCGATCATAGAGGCTAGCCATGACGACGCCGGGATCGTCTGGCCCGAGGCGGTGGCGCCCTTCAAGGTCGGTCTGATCAATCTAAAGGCCGCCGACGCCGCTTGCGCCAAAGCCTGCGAGGATATCTACGGCAAGCTGCGCGGGGCCGGCGTCGAGGTGCTCTATGATGACCGCGACGAGCGCGCGGGTACGAAATTCGCCGACATGGATTTGATCGGCTTGCCCTGGCAACTCGTTGTCGGGCCGCGCGGCCTCGCCAACGACAAGATCGAACTCAAGCGGCGGCGCGACGGTGAGCGCGAAGAGCTGTCGCTAGACTCAGCCTTGTCGAAGGTGATGCCTTGAAGGTGAAGACCGACGCCGCGCCTATGAGTCTCAATCTACCATGATCCTTGGCCCCTTCGAACGCTTGGTCGCGATGCGCTACCTACGCGCGCGCCGCCAGGAAGGCTTTATCTCGGTCATTGCGGCTTTCTCGCTGTTGGGTATCGCCTTGGGCGTCGCGACGCTCATCATCGTCATGGCGGTCATGAATGGGTTTCGTGTCGAGCTGTTGAGCCGCATTCTTGGGGTCAACGGACACCTCTCAATCTATGGCGCCTCACGCCCGATCGAGGATTACCCGGATATCGTAGCGCGGATTCGAGCGGTGGATGGCGTGGTGAGCGCGACCGCCCATGTCGAGGGCCAGGTCATGGTCACCGCGCAGGGTACGGCCTCCGGCGGCATGATTCGGGGCGTCCTGCCGAGCGACCTGAAAGCGCGCGCCCTGATCGCGGACAACATCGTATCCGGGTCGCTGGACAACTTCGTGGACGGCGGGGTGGGGACAGGCGATCCGATCCTACTCGGCAGCCGCTTGGCACAGCGCATGCGGCTTCGTGTCGGCGACGGGATCACTGTCGTCTCGCCGCAGGGCACGACCACGGTCGTTGGCACCATACCGCGCCTGAAGACCTACCGAATTGTCGGCTTGTTCGAGGTTGGCATGTTCGAGTACGACAACACCTTCCTCTATATTCCGCTTTCGGCCGCGCAGTTGTTCTTCAGGCTTCCAGAGCGTGCGAACGCGATCGAGGTATTCGTCGCCGACCCCGACAGCATAACCGCGATCAAGCAGCGTATCGCCGGTGTGGTCGGTCCCGAATTCCGCATCCTCGACTGGCAGCAGTCGAACTCCAGTTTCTTTAACGCGATCCAGGTCGAGCGCAACGTGATGTTCCTTATTCTGTCGCTGATCATCCTGGTCGCTGCCTTCAATATACTTTCCGGCCAGATCATGCTGGTGAAGGACAAGGGGCGCGATATCGCGATCCTGCGCACCATGGGGGCGACGCGCGGCATGATCTTGCGCATCTTCTTCGCCAGCGGTGCCAGCATCGGGGTCGTGGGAACCTTGATCGGTTTCATCCTGGGTCTCTTGTTCTCGGCCAACATCGAAACCATTCGCGCCATTCTGCAGACTCTAACCGGCACGGAGCTATTCTCCGCCGAGATCTATTTCCTGTCCCGTCTACCGGCTGTGATCGATCCCCTTGAGGTTGCCCAGGTTACCTTGATGGCCCTGTTCTGGTCCTTTCTCGCGCCCATTTTGCCGGCGTGGCGGGCGGCTCGGCTCGATCCGGTCGAGGCGTTGCGCTATGAATAACGAGGGCCCGGCCCAAGCGGTCTTAAGGCTGGACAACATCGTCAAGACCTTCCGTCAAGGCGAGCGGCCTCTGCACATCCTGAACGGCATTTCGGCCGAAGTCCGCGCCGGTGAGTTGGTTGGCCTGGTCGGCCCCTCGGGCGCCGGAAAATCGACGCTCTTGCATATCGCCGGGTTGCTGGAGCGTGCCGATTCCGGGGATGTCGTTATCGAGGGGCAGGTGGCGTCCCAACTCGACGACGGTGCGCGCACGGCCCTGCGCCGGGGGACCATCGGCTTCGTCTATCAGTATCATCATCTCTTGCCCGAGTTTTCGGCTCAGGAAAACATCGCGCTGCCGCAGATGATCGCCGGCGCGCGAAAAGCCGAGGCCAATGCACGCGCGCTGGACCTGTTAAGCCAAGTCGGCTTGGCCGAGCGGGCGAACCATCGCCCGGCGCGCCTGTCAGGCGGCGAGCAACAAAGGGTCGCGATTGCCAGAGGCTTGGCCAACCGGCCGGCGATCCTTCTAGCCGACGAGCCAACTGGAAATCTCGATCCGCACACGGCCGAAGGCGTGTTCGATGTCTTGATCGACCTGGTCAAGAATTCCGGTCTCGCCGGCCTAATCGCGACCCACAACCCGGCCTTGGCCGGACGCATGGACCGGGTCCTGCACCTGGAGGATGGCGGTGTAAATTAGGCCTGCGGGTTGTAATTGCGTTGACACGCCGCTGCGCTATGCTGGGTATTGGCTGGGGCGCGTTTTGGGGGATTCGTGCCTTGGCCGCTGTAAAACAATAAAAGAGGTGCGGGCGCCTTAAACAGACCTGCACCCGTCATCAAAGGCCTTGGGGAGACAGCGTGTCTAAGCTCGACGAGCGCCTTGCGAATGGCGAGGTGATCATAACCGACGGCGCCATGGGCACCGAGTTGCAGCGCCGTGGCGTTCCCATGGATAAAGTCGCCTGGAGCGCGGCCGCGATCGCGAGCCACCCGGACGTCATTCGGGATATCCATGAAGACTACATTCGGGCTGGAGCCGAGGTGACGATCGCCAACACCTTTGGCGCCGCGCGCCATGTCTTGGCTCAGGCGGCTTTAGGCGAGCGTGTGGTTGAATTGAACCGCCGCGCCGTTGAATTGGCAAAGGAAGCGCGCGATCGAGCGGCAGGCGGCCGCGAGGTCTTGATCGCCGGGTCGATATCGAGCTTCCTGCCGGAAAACGCCAACGACAAACACATCATGCCCGATGTCGCGCTCGCCAGCTACCGGGAGCAAGCGGAGGTGTTTGCCGAGGCCGGGGCGGACCTGATTGCCTTGGAAATGATGATGGACGTGGCTTACACGGTCTATGCGCTCGAAGCGGCTTCGGCCACCGGCTTGCCGGTCTGGGTTGGCTTTTCCTGTCGCTTGGCCGCGGACGGCGAAACGGTTCTATTTTTCCGCAAAGATGTTGATACGCCGTTCGCGGACGCGGTCGACAAGGTCATGGCGGTCGGCGGTTCGGTCGCGGGGATTATGCACAGCGATGTCGCGGTAACGGGGCCAGCCCTCGAGGCCTTGCGGGCACACTGGCCGGGCCCGGTGGCCGCCTACCCGCACAGCGGCCGCTTTATCATGCCCGAATGGCAGTTCGTGGATATCATATCGCCCGAAGATTACCTTGCTGAGGCGCGGAAGTGGGTCGAGATGGGCGTGCAGATCGTGGGTGGGTGTTGCGGCATAGGCCCCGATCACATCAGGCTTTTGGCGGAGCAACTACCCAAGCGCTTGGCCGAGTCACCCGCCGCGTAAACCACCGCGCCTCCGACCCGATATCCACAGTGACATCACGCTCCGGCGGTGCCAAGAATGAGGCATGCCGCACGCTGGATTCGTTCACCTTCGCACCCATTCCGCCTATTCGCTCCTTGAAGGGGCGCTGAAGGTCGACGAACTCGTTGAGCTTAGCCGTAAGCACGATATGCCGGCGGTTGCGGTCACCGATAGCGGCAATCTCTTCGGCGCCCTGGAGTTCGCGCTCGCGGCGGCTAAGGGGGGTGTGCAGCCCATAACCGGCTGCCAACTCGGCCTCACCGCAGATTCGCCGCAGACAGCGGGCGGCCTTCAAGCCCCCCCCGATCCGCTGGTCCTCTTGGTGCAAAGCGAGACCGGCTACAAAAACCTGATGACGCTGACCTCCAAGGCGCACCTCGAGTCCGAGCCTGGCGAGGCGCCGCAGGTCGGTCTCGGCGATCTGGAAGCCCACCATGAGGGCCTGATCGCCCTGACCGGCGGGCCGGCGGGTCCGGTCGGCCGGCGTCTGCTCCAGGGACAGAATTCTGCTGCCGAGCAAATGCTGCAGGCGCTGGCAGGCATATTCCCAGGCCGACTCTATGTCGAAGTGATGCGTCACGGCCTGGATGAGGAGAAACGGATCGAGGATCGCCTGGTCGACCTGGCCTACGCCCACGACTTGCCCCTGGTTGCCACCAACGAAGCCTTTTTCGCCGACGAAGGCATGTACCAAGCCCATGACGCGCTGATCTGCATTGCCCAAGGCGCCTACGTGGCCAGCGAGGACCGCCGGCGCCTGACCCCCGAACACCGCTTCAAATCGGCCGAGGAAATGGCCGCGCTTTTTGACGACCTTCCCGAAGCGATTGAGAACACCTTGGTTGTCGCTCAACGCTGCGCCTATGTGCCCGGCGAGGTCGCCCCGATTCTGCCCGCCTTTCCAACCGAGGCTGGACGCAGCGAGGCGGACGAGTTGCGCGCGCGCACCGAAGCCGGCCTTCAGAAGCGCCTGAGCGCGCAGGTTTTCACGCCGGGCATGGACGAAGAAACCCGTGTAGCCACCGCCCGGCGCTATGAGGAGCGTCGGGATTATGAGCTTGGCGTGATTGAGCAGATGGGATTCCCCGGCTACTTCCTGATTGTCGCGGACTTTATCCAATGGGCCAAGCAACAGGATATTCCGGTTGGCCCGGGGCGCGGCTCCGGCGCCGGATCGGTCGTTGCTTGGGCCCTGACCATCACCGATCTCGATCCCTTGCGCTGGGGCTTGCTGTTTGAGCGCTTCCTGAACCCGGAGCGGGTATCGATGCCTGACTTTGACGTCGACTTCTGCCAGGAACGGCGTGACGAGGTGATTCGGTATGTTCAGGGCAAGTACGGTCGCGATCAAGTCGCCCAGATCATTACCTTTGGAAAGTTGCAGGCGCGCGCCGCGCTGCGCGACGTTGGGCGCGTGTTGCAGATGCCCTATCCGCAGGTTGACCGCATCTGCAAGCTGGTGCCGAACAACCCGGCCAGTCCGGTCACCCTGACCCAAGCCATCGCGGGCGAGCCGCGCTTGCAGGAGATGCGTCGGGAAGACGAGACGGTCAAGCGGCTGCTCGGCATCGCGCTCAAACTCGAGGGGCTGTACCGGCATGCCTCGACCCATGCCGCCGGCGTCGTGATCGGCGACCGCCGCCTGGACGAGTTGGTGCCGCTCTACCGCGATCCGCGATCGGACATGCCGGTCACGCAGTTCAGCATGAAGTACGTCGAAAAGGCCGGCTTGGTGAAGTTCGACTTCCTCGGCCTCAAGACGCTGTCGGTCTTGGCCAAGACCCTGGCCCTGATCGAGGAACGGGGCGGCGAGCTAGACCTGTCGCGCATACCGCTCGATGACGCCAAGTCCTACGAAATGCTGGGCCGGGCCGAGACGGTTGGCGTGTTCCAGATGGAATCGTCCGGCATGCGCGACGTCCTGCGCCGCCTGCGCGCCGACCGGTTCGAAGACTTGATCGCGGTCGTGGCACTTTACCGCCCCGGCCCAATGGATAGCATTCCCAGCTACATCGCGCGCAAGCACGGCAAGGAAGAACCGGACTATCTGTACCCAAGCCTGAAATGGATCCTGGAGGAAACCTTCGGGACCATCGTGTACCAGGAACAGGTCTTGCAGATCGCTCAAGAGCTGGCGGGGTATTCCCTCGGCGGCGCCGACCTGCTGCGTCGCGCCATGGGCAAGAAGATCAAATCGGAGATGGACGCTCAGCACCGGCACTTCATCGAAGGCTCGGTCGCGCGGGGCGTCCCGGAGGCCAAGGCGGAAATGATCTTCGAGCAGATCGCCAAGTTCGCCGGCTACGGCTTCAACAAGTGTCACGCCGCTCCCTATGCCCTGGTCGCCTATCAGACGGCGTATCTCAAGGCCAATTTTCCCGTTGAGTTCATGGCCGCGTCCATGACCTTCGATATGGGCAATACAGACAAGCTGAATGTATTTCGCCAGGAGCTGGTGCGTCTGGGCGTCAAGCTTCTGCCGCCGGACGTGAACCGCTCGCGCGCCGATTTCAGCGTTGAGCAGTTGGAAGACGGATCGTGGGGTATCCGCTATGCCCTGGGGGCGATTAAGAATGTCGGCGAGGCGGCGATGAAGGGCCTGGTCGCGGAGCGCACGGAGAAAGGTCCATTCCGGTCCCTTGGCGACTTCGCGCAGAGGTTGGATCCGCGTGGCCTGAACAAGCGCCAGATCGAGAACCTAGCCCGTGCCGGGGGCTTCGACGGGCTCAACGCGAACCGCCATCAGGTCCATGAGGCCGCGGAGACGATTGTCCGGCACGCCGCCGCCGCCGCCAGCGAGCGGGCCAGCGCGCAGGTAAATCTCTTCGGAGGAGAGGCCGAGGATAGCGGGCCGGGCCTAATCCTCCCCTCGGTCGAGGATTGGCCGGGTATGGACCGCTTGCGGCACGAATTCGAAGCCATCGGTTTCTATCTCTCGGCCCATCCGCTCGATGCCTATGGCGCCGGCCTGGCACGCCTGCGGGTCGTCCCTGCCGCCGATTTGCCCAGCGTTCTTGCCCGTAAGAGCGGGCGGCAGCGGGCGGCTGGAATTGTCATTGGCAAGCAAGAACGCACCTCGCGCCAGGGTAACCGTTTTGCTTTCGTCCAGATGTCAGATGCCACGGGGGTCTTCGAGGTCATGCTGTTCTCCGACCTCCTGGCGCGGTGCCGGGAATTGCTGGAGGGCGGGGCGCCGCTTCTGGTTACACTTGAGGCAAGGGGCGACGGCGAGGACTTGCGCCTGACCGCCCAGGACCTAGAGCCGCTGGACGCCGCCGTGGCGCAGGCTGGGATCGGGTTGAAGGTTTTCTTAGGCGACGCGCGGCCGTTGGATAGCCTCAAGAGCGTCCTGGCCCGCGACCGGCGGGGCCGGGGCCGGGTATCGCTGGTCCTCGACCTCCCGGAGCGCGACGAGGTCGAGATCGAGCTCGAGGGCCGATATCGGTTGAGCCCCGAGATCCGCCAGGCGATTAAGGCGATTCCGGGGCTCGAAGTCCAGGAAGCCTGAGATTTAGCCGGTTGGGCTAGACCTTCTGGGGGCCGAATTCGGCGGTATTTTGCTTGCAAATGGAGGCGTCCAGGGGTACACCCCGGCGCACTCAATATCACACGCGGGCGCGCGGCAATCGGGGGAGACATCCCCGGAGGTCGCTCCGGTGTCCGGATAACGGATGCATCGCCTGCGGCGGCACAACCGGAAAAGAGAGATCATGGCCCTTCCTGAATTCACGATGCGCCAGCTCCTGGAAGCTGGCGTCCACTTCGGACATACGACGCGCCGCTGGAACCCGCAGATGGCGTCCTTCATCTTTGGCAAGCGCAACGGCGTCCATATCTTGGACCTCGAGCAGACGGTACCGATGCTGCATCAAGCCTTGGTTTTCGTCCGCGGCGTGGTCGCGGGCGGCGGACGGGTCCTGTTTGTCGGCACCAAGCGTCAGGCTAGCGAAAAGATCGCTGAGTCCGCCAAACGCTGCGCCCAGCATTATGTCAACCACCGCTGGCTGGGCGGGATGCTGACCAACTGGAAGACCATCTCGCTGTCGATCCGACGCTTGAAAGAGCTGGACACTCAACTCGGGGGCGAGGTCGAGGGCTTGACCAAGAAGGAGCTGCTCAATCTGACGCGTGAGCGGGACAAGCTAGAGCGCGCCTTGGGCGGGATTAAGGAGATGGGCGGCCTGCCCGATGTATTGTTCGTGGTCGACACGAATAAGGAACATATCGCCATTGACGAGGCGAAAGTCCTGGGCATTCCCGTTGTGGCCGTTGTCGATTCGAACTCGAACCCCACCCGTATCGACTATCCCATCCCCGGCAACGACGACGCTTTGCGCGCAATTGGGATGTATTGCGAGCTTGTGTCCGACGCGGTGCTCGATGGAATTCAGGCCGAGCTGATTGCTACGGGGGGAGATCGCGGCGAGGCAGAGGAAGCGCCGGTCGAGGCCCTTCCCACGACGGTGCCTGACGCCGTTCCCGCAACGATGCCCGACGCCGCTCCTACAACGGTGCCGGAAGCCGCTCCCACAACGGAGCCTAAAGCAGCTGCCGAGGCGGCGCCCGAAGCTGAACTCGCGATCAAGGCGGGCAGCGAGGAGACGACGACCCCAGCCTAATCGCGGTTTGCACGGGCTCCGGATCGGCGCGCCGGGCGCAAACACTATCTGCCTAGGAGACTATTAGAGGTATGGCTGAGATTACCGCGGCGTTGGTCAAGGATCTGCGCGAAAAGACCGGTGCCGGCATGATGGATTGCAAGAAGGCACTGACCGAAACAACCGGCGATCTAGAGGCCGCAGTCGATTGGCTGCGCAAGAAAGGCCTGGCGGCGGCCGCCAAGAAGGCGGGCCGGGTCGCGGCCGAGGGTTTGGTGGGTGTGGCGGCCGAAGGGACGCTTGGCGCGATCGCCGAGGTTAATTCGGAAACCGACTTCGTCGCCCGAAATGAGGCCTTTCAAACTTTCGTCAACACCGTAGCACAACTCGCCATGGGCGCCGGCGGCGACTTGGAAGCGCTTTTGGCGGCTGACTACCCGGGCGGTGGCACGGTTGCCAGCACCGTCACCGATATGATTTCGAAGATCGGTGAGAATATGTCGGTGCGCCGGACCGCGATTCTTCAGGTCTCGGACGGCGTAGTGGCGGCCTACATGCACAATCAAGTTGCGCCGGCTCTCGGCAAGATCGGTGTTTTGGTCGCACTGGAATCGTCTGGAGATAAGGCCAAGCTAGCCGCCTTCGGGCGCCAGCTGGCGATGCACGTGGCTGCAACGAACCCGCAAGCGCTGGATGCGTCCGACCTGGATCCGGTCGCTGTCGAGCGCGAGCGTAACGTGCTTGGCGAGCAGGCGCGCGCCAGCAGAAAGCCGGAAAATGTCGTCGAAAAGATGATCGAAGGCCGTCTGCGCAAGTTCTACGAGGAGGTCTGCCTGCTCGACCAAACCTTCGTGATAGATGGGGAGAACAAGGTACGCCAAGCGGTTGAACAAGCGGGAGAAGATGCCGGCGGACCGATCAAGGTCACTGGTTTCTTGCGCTATCAGCTTGGCGAGGGGATCGAGCGGAAGGAAAGCGACTTCGCCGCAGAGGTCGCGGCCCAACTAGCGTAACCTTCGCTGGGCGTTCTACCCAGCTTCTAGCATGCAGGAAATCCATGGCCGGTACGCCGAGATATAAAAGGGTCCTGCTGAAGATTTCCGGCGAGGCCCTCATGGGCGGTCGCGACTACGGCTTGGATCCAGATACTGTCAACCGCATCGCAGAGGACGTCAGGGACGTCCTATTCAAAGGCGTCGAGGTTTGCATCGTCGTTGGGGGGGGTAATATTTTTCGCGGCATATCCGGCGCGGCGGCGGGGATGGAGCGGGCGACCGCCGACTACATGGGCATGCTGGCGACGGTGATTAACTCGCTGGCCCTGCAAGGCGCGCTGGAAAAGCTGGACGTCAACACGCGCGTTCTCTCGGCCATACCGATGGCCACCGTGGCGGAGCCCTATATCCGGCGCCGCGCGGTACGCCATATGGAAAAGGGCCGGGTCGTCATCTTTGCCGCCGGAACCGGAAATCCCTTCTTTACCACGGACACGGCGGCGGCTCTGCGCGCCTCGGAGATGGGCTGCGCCGCCTTGTTGAAGGGCACCAAGGTCGACGGCGTATACGATGCCGACCCGGTCAAGAACCCCAAAGCCAAACGCTTCGAGCGGCTGAGCTACCGGGACGTCCTGACCCAGGACCTAGGGGTCATGGATCATGCCGCTATCTCCTTAGCGCGTGAAAATTGCATTCCAATTCTGGTATTCTCGATCTACGAATCTGGAGCCTTTGCCGAGATTCTAAGCGGCGGCGGCCAGTATACGGAAGTATCCGACGAAGGCGTGACGTGACGAGGAGCGAATCGTGACTGATCCCGATCTAAGCGATATCACCCGGCGCATGGACGGCGCACAGGAGGCCCTGCGGCGCGAGTTCGCCGGTCTGCGCACGGGGCGCGCCTCAGCGGCCTTGCTCGAACCGGTGACGGTCGATGCTTACGGCGCGGCCATGCCCCTGAGCCAGGTGAGCTCCATAAGCGTCCCAGAGCCCCGCATGGTCACGGTTCAGGTTTGGGACCGCTCACTTGTCGGCGCGGTTGAGAAGGCGATCCGGAGCGCCGGGCTGGGCTTGAATCCAGCAGTGGACGGTCAGCTCATACGCGTTCCCATTCCGGCCCTCTCCGAAGAGCGGCGGGTCGAACTTACTCGGGTGGCGGCGAAATATGCCGAACAGGCCCGGGTGGCCGTGCGTAACGTGCGACGCGACGGCATGGAAATGCTGAAGAAAATGGAAAAAGACAACGATATCTCCAAAGACGAACATCACCTCTGGTCGGAAGAAATTCAAACTCTGACCGACGATCACATCAAGGAAATCGATGCCGCCTTGGTGCAAAAAGACGAAGAGATCCTCCAGGTCTAACGAGATGAACGTAGTTCCGTCGGAATTGGGCGACCCGGTCCCGGTCCACGTCGCCATCATCATGGACGGTAACGGGCGTTGGGCTAAGGCGCGCGGACTTCCGCGTACGGCCGGCCATCGGGCCGGAGCACAGTCCGTTCGCCGCACGGTTGCGGCGGCCATCGAACTCGGGATCTCTTATTTGACTCTCTACGGATTTTCTTCGGAGAACTGGAAGCGCCCCCTGGCCGAAGTCGATGAGCTCATGGGGCTCCTTCGCCGCCACCTGCAAGGCGAGATCGCGGAATTCCACAAGGAGCGCATTCGCCTACGCGTGATCGGCGATCGTGAGCGTTTACCAAAGGACATTGCGCGGCTGATCACAGAGGCTGAGTCGAGTACGGCGGGAGGTACCCGTCTGAACCTAACCATGGCGATTAGTTATGGTGGGCGCCAGGATATCGTCTCCGCCGCGCGCCATCTGGCGATGGAGGCCGCGGCCGGGCGCTTGGAGCCGGAGGTGATTGACGAAGAATTGTTCAATGCTTCGCTTTTAACCAATGGGATCCCGGATCCCGACTTGGTAATCCGCACCAGCGGCGAACAGCGCATCAGTAACTTCCTCCTGTGGCAGTCCGCCTACAGCGAATTCGTATTCGCTAAGAAACACTGGCCCGATTTCGGAAAAGACGATCTAGCAGATGCAATCAAGGAGTTCCGGCTGCGCGACCGGAGATACGGTGCGGCAGCCGGCTCCGGATAAATGGTCTGGACTTGGCCTCAGGGTCTTGACGGCGACGTTATTGGCGCCCCTGCTCCTGCTCGCGGTCTACGCTGGCCCACCCTATAGCGATGCCTTATTTGCCGTCGCTGGTGGCGCCGCGGCTTGGGAGTGGGTGCGTCTGTGTCAGAGCCAAAGCCTGGACCATGGCGGGTCGTGGGACTGGGCGGCCGGCTTGGCTGCTGCCAGTGTTTCCCTCAGCTTGTTTGCCGCGGCGGTGGGTCTGCTCGACGCGGCCTTGTGGCTGACCGCGGCGGGAGCCATGGCGGTTCTACTCTGGGTCGCGCGCAGCGGCCGGGAAGGCGATAGCGCTTGGTCGGCTCTTGGTGTCGTGTATATCGCATCCGCCTTTCTCTCCTTTCAGTGGCTTCTCGGCCAACCCGAAGACGGCATTTGGGCCGCCTTCTGGCTTATAATTCTGGTTTGGGGCACGGATGTCGGCGCCTATTTCGCGGGGCGCGCGATTGGCGGTCCGAAACTGATGCCAACAGTCAGCCCGAAGAAGACCTGGGCCGGCCTCGCCGGCGGCATGATAGTCGCGGCGGGCGTCAGTGCCGGCGCCGCCTGGCTCGGGGATGGAGGTGCTCTGCGGCTGGCCGCAGCTGGTGCCGCGCTCGCGATCGTCGCACAACTGGGCGATCTCCTTGAATCGGGCCTGAAGCGACGGGTTGGCGCCAAGGATTCGGGCAACCTGATCCCCGGCCATGGTGGAATTCTGGACCGGATTGACGGGTTCCTGGCGGTATCTTTGGTGTATGGTGGAATTCGAATGATGGCGGGGGATTCGGTTTAAGCATGGATGTTGCATCTCCAAGGACGATAACCGATCTGGCGCCGCGGCGAGTCAGTATTTTGGGCTCAACCGGCTCCGTCGGCTGCAATACCCTGGATCTGATCGAAAGGCAGCCCGAGGCCTTCGAGGTCGAGGCGCTTACCGCGCACAGCAACGTGGGACGTCTTGCTGCCCAGGCCCGCCGCGTCGGCGCTAAAGTTGCAGTCGTCGCCGACGATGCCTGTTACGGGGAGCTTAAGGACGCTTTGGCGGGTAGCGGCGTGCAAGCGGCCGCCGGTTTGGAAGCGGTGGTGGAGGCCGCCCAGCGCCCGGCGGAATGGGTCATGGCGGCAATTGTCGGTGCAGCCGGCCTTGCTTCTACCATGGCGGCCGTGCGCCGTGGCGCCGTGGTAGCGCTGGCCAATAAGGAAACCCTGGTATGTGCGGGTGGCCTCATGACGGCCGAGGTGGCGCGTTGCGGTGCGACGCTCCTGCCGGTGGATTCGGAGCACAATGCCATCTTCCAGGTCCTGGATTACGACCAGCTTGAATCGGTGGATCGAATCATACTCACAGCCTCGGGCGGGCCGTTTCGGGAGATGTCGCGCGAGGACATGGCCAAGGTCACGCCTGAACAAGCCGTGGCACACCCGAATTGGGATATGGGGGCCAAGATTTCGGTCGATTCCGCGACCATGATGAATAAGGGCCTGGAACTTATCGAGGCACACCACCTGTTTGGCCTGGCGGAAGAGCAGATCGATATCCTAGTCCATCCACAGTCTGTTGTTCATTCGATGGTCGCCTATGTCGATGGATCGGTTCTGGCGCAGATGGGCCAGCCGGATATGCGCACACCGATCGCCTACACGCTGGCGTGGCCAAAGCGTATGTCGGCGCCGGTTGAACGCCTGGACCTAGCGAAGATCGGCCAACTCACCTTCAAAGCTCCCGACTCCGAGCGCTTTCGCGCCTTGGCCATTGCGCGGCAAGCCTTGCAGAGTGGCGGTACGGCCCCAACTATTATGAATGCGGCGAACGAAATAGCCGTGCAGAGTTTCTTGGACGGCAGAATTGGGTTCTTGCGTATCGCCGCGATCGTCGAGGAGACATTGTCGCGACTTCCCACAGGCGCGCTGCAGCGCCTGGAGGATGTTCACGCGATCGACCGCGAGGCCCGGCATATCGCCAGCGCGTTGGCGTGCTGACGCGTTAAGAAAATCCTTCAAACGATTGAATAGTATGCGCTTGTTTGAGGATCTGTATCCACCGAACAAGCTGCCTTGAGGCTTGTTCCTCCAGGAGCAATGCGGGTAGAGTGTGGGCCGCTCGAATCGGCCCCGCAGTATCCGCCCAAAAGTGAATAAACGATGGAAATGATTAACGATTTTCTTGGGGTAATCGTACCTTTCCTGATCGTCTTGACGGTCCTGGTCTTCGTTCACGAGATGGGGCACTTCCTCGTCGCGCGCTGGAACGGCGTCCGGGTCGAAGTCTTTTCGATCGGCTTCGGGCGCGAGATTTTCGGTTGGACGGATAAAACCCAGACCCGTTGGAAATTTAGCCTTATCCCCTTGGGCGGTTACGTGAAGATGTTCGGCGATGCCAATGCGGCGAGCCAGCCCGATGGCTCGGTGGAAAAATTGAGCCCGGAGGAACGCGCGGTCGCGTTCCCCAGCCAGTCTTTGTCGGCGCGGACTTGGATCGTCGCCGCCGGACCTTTGGCTAACTTTCTGTTCGCTATCGTTCTCCTGGCGGGACTCTTCGCAACCGTTGGGCAGCCGTTCACGCCGCCGGTGGTTGGACAGGTCGTGGCCGGCAGCGCTGCGGAAGAGGCAGGTATCCAACCCGGGGACCGTATCGTCAGCCTGGAAGGCTCGGCTATCGAGCGTTTTGAAGACGTTCAACGGATAATCCGGCCGAGCGCAGGCCAGTCGCTCGCGATCGAAGTTTTGCGCGATGGCGAGCGGATTGCCTTGGTCGGCACGCCAAAAGCGAGCGAGCAGACGGACAGTTTCGGGAATACTCAAGTCATCGGCCTCTTGGGCGTGACGCGCAGCGGTGTCGACTATGCCCGCCACGATCCTTTAACCGCGGTTTGGCGCGCCGGGGTCGAGACCTGGGACCTGACCATTGGCACCTTGGACGCCGTAGGGCAGATTATCGTTGGCAAGCGTGGGGCCGAAGAGTTAGGCGGTCCGATCCGGATTGCGCAGATGTCGGGAACCATGGCGGCGTCGGGCCTGGTTCCGGTCATTTGGTTTATGGCCGTTCTTTCGATTAATCTGGGGTTGATCAATCTGTTTCCGATCCCGATGCTGGATGGAGGGCACTTGCTCTTCTATGGCATCGAGGCGGTGCGCGGGCGGCCGTTAGGCGAACGGGCGCAAGAGTACGGCTTTCGGATTGGGCTGGCGCTCGTGCTCAGCCTGATGGTTTTTGTTACCTTTAACGACTTGGCAAATCTAGAGGTTTTCGATTTCATAAGAAACTTGGTCTCCTAGCCGTAAAGGGGGCGTCATGGCCGATGGTGGTTAGGCGAGCCTGGGACGGCGCGGCGGGTTTTTATCGCCGGTGACCGGAATTTTGGGTGGTTTTGCGGATCGGTTGCGTTGGGGCGCAGCCTTTGGGGGGTGCGTTTAGGTGTCTTGGGGACGGCCTTGGGTTTTTCGTGTTGCGTTTATTTGCCTTGCCCTTGGGCTGGGGAGTCTTGACACCGCTTTGGCTCAGACAGCGAGCGGTCTCGCGATTGTCCGTGAGATCCGGGTCGAGGGAACGCAGCGAATAGAGCCGGAAACTGTTCGATCTTACATGAGGGTGAATCCGGGCGACCGTTTCGACCCGGCGCGCCTGGATCGCTCGCTCAAAAATCTTTACAGTTCCGGACTGTTCGCGGACGTCACTTTGCGCCAAGAAGGCGAAACCCTGGTTGTGTCCGTCGTGGAAAACCCCATTGTCAACCGGATCGCTTTCGAGGGTAATGATAAGCTCGAAGACGATACCTTATCGTCAGAGATTACCTTACGGCCGCGCGTCGTATTTACCCGAACCAAAGTGCAAAGCGACGTTCAGCGCCTCCTAGAAATCTACCGGCGCTCAGGACGATATGCAGCGACGGTCGAGCCAAAGGTTATTCAGCTCTCGCAAAATCGCGTGGACCTGGTATTCGAGGTTAAGGAAGGGCCGCAAACCACTATCGAAGCCATCAATTTTATTGGCAACCGGCGCTTCTCGGATTCCTCCCTTCGGGACGAGGTTACGACAAGCGAGTCCGGAATTTTCAGCTTTCTAAGCACGACCGATACCTATGATCCGGACCGCCTCGCTTTTGACCGCGAGTTGCTCCGCCGCTTTTACCTGGATGAAGGCTACGCTGACTTTCGGGTGGTGTCCGTCTTGGCTGAATTGCTGCCGAATCGCGAAGGTTTCATCGTGACATTTACGGTGGAAGAGGGTGAACGTCAGAAGTTTGGCCGTATCGACATCGTGACGACCCTGCCCAATCTCGACCCTGAAACCTTGCGTGAGCATGTCGTTCCGGAAGAAGGCGAATGGTATAACGCAAAACAGGTGGAAAACACCGTCCAGGCCCTAACCGACGCCGTCGGGAACTTGGGATACGCCTTTGTCGAAATTCGGCCCAAATTGAGTCGGGATCGGGAAAATCGGATAATCCACACGACGTTTAACATACAAGAAGGACCGAAAGTCTATGTGGAACGCATCGATATCGAAGGGAATGTACGCACCCTCGACCGCGTGATTCGGCGCGAGTTCCGGTTGGTCGAAGGAGACGCGTTCAATACCGCCAAGCAACGGCGGTCAAGGCAACGGATCCAAAACCTGGGGTATTTCCGGACTGTCAAGATTGAATCCGAGCCTGGAAGCGCCCCTGACCGGGCCGTCATCAAGGCAGAAGTCGAGGAACAGTCGACCGGCGACCTGACCTTCGGGGTCGGGTTTTCGACCAGCGCCGGCGTTCTGGGCAATGTCGGGCTGCGCGAACGGAATTTCCTGGGCCGTGGCCAGGACGTTCGTCTGAGCACGACCCTGTCAAGCGAGCAAACCGCCTTCAATTTTGGCTTCACCGAGCCGTATTTTCTTGGCCGCAACGTCGCGGCCGGGGTCGATTTGTTTCGGATCGAAAACGATTCGGACCGGCAAACATTCGACACGGTGCGCAACGGCGGGTCGCTACGCGCCGGATTTTCCTGGCGGGAGCGCATACGTCAGACGGTTCGATATACACTTGAGGATCAGGAGATCACAAACGTCGACAGCGATGCTTCGTTGCTCGTCAAAAGTGAGGAAGGGCGCTTTCTGGAATCGACGATCGGGCATGAATTGGCCTTCGATCGGCGCGACAGCCGCTTCGACCCTCACGAGGGCTTTGTCGTACGCTTACGAAACGACGTTGCCGGGTTGGGCGGTGACGTCCGCTTCTTAAAATCCACCTTGGGTGGCGGGTACTACTATCCCGTGGCAGAGGATTTGACCCTCGCCGTCAAGGGAGAAATTGGCAATATCATTGGGTTAGGAGAAGATACGCGAATTAGCGACCGCTTTTTCATCGGCGGGCAGAATTGCCGTGGTTTCCAATTCGCAGGTGTGGGGCCGCGCGATCGCGTGACCGAGGATGCCTTAGGTGGTAAGAACTTCTATACCGGGACGGTGGAATTCAGTTTTCCCCTTGGTTTGCCTGACGAGTTTGCGATCCGTGGACGTTTGTTTAGCGACATTTGCTCGGCATGGGATCTGGATCGCGCCAATGCGGATACTATCGATGAGTCCACTCCCAGGGCCTCGGTCGGAGCCGGCCTAACGTGGCGCTCTCCGTTCGGGCCAATAGTCATCGATGTCGGTTTTGCCGTGAACAAGGAAGATTTTGACGAGACGGAGCTTCTGAACTTCAGCTTCGGAACGCAATTCTAGGACACATGAAAACTACTGATCATTTAGCGCGCACGGGCCGCTTAGCAGTGACCGGATCGGCACTGCTTGTGGCCATGGCCTTGCAGATCCTTTTGCCTTCTGCCGCCGAGGCCCAATCAAGCTCCGCGCCAAAATTCGCCATCATCGACGTACAAGGTGTCCTGCGCCAGTCGACGGCTATGAAGAGCTTGAACCAAGAGATTGAAAAGCTTCGCAATGCCTACCAGACGGAACTTCGCAAGGAGGAGGAAGCTCTGCGTGCCGCCGACCAAGAGTTGGCGCGGCAACGCACTATCCTTTCCGCCGAAGTGTTTGCTCAAAAACGGCAGGAATTGGAGCAGCGGGTCGCAACGCTCCAGCGGGAAGTGCAGGAGCGAAAACGCTCTCTCGACCGCGGTTTCTCTAGCGGTTTAACCCGGGTTCAAGCTGAGATAGCCAAGATAGCCAAGGGGATAGCGGAAGAAATGGGGCTCGACCTCATTTTCTCCAAGGCGACAGTCGTCATCGTAAAGCCAGAATTTGAGATCACGGGCGAGATATCGAAGCGCTTGAACCAGCGTCTGCCAGCGGTTTCGGTCGAGCTCCCTAAACAATAGGCGGTGGATCGTGGCTGACCCCCGGTTCTTTACGCGCGCGGGCCCTTTCCGCCTTTGCGAACTCGCGGAAATGGCTGAGGCTGAACTCTCGGCAGGGGCGGATCCGGATGCCGAAATTAGCGATGTCGCACCGCTCGATTCCGCGGAGCGCCATCAGGTCAGTTTCCTGGATAATCGGCGCTATCTGGACGCCTTTGCAAAAAGCCGGGCCGGGGCCTGTGTGGCGATGCCCGAACACGCGGATCGGGCGCCCGATGGCATGGCCTTGCTGATTACCGACAAACCCTACCGCGGTTACGCCCGAATCGCCACCAGCCTCTATCCTGAAGCGCCGGTTGTAGAGGGCCGCCATAAGAGCGCCGATGTGGACCCGACCGCGGTTGTGGGACCGGGGACCAGTATCGGTCCGGGGGTCACGATAGGCGCGGCGGCGGAAATAGGCGGAAACTGCCAGATCGGGCCCAACGCGGTGATCGGTGACGGTGTCGTCGTTGGGGATGGAACCCGTATCGGGCCGAACGTATCGCTGTCCCACTGCATTATCGGTCGCGGCTGCCAAATCCACGCCGGTGTGTGCGTCGGAAATCGCGGATTTGGATTTGCCATGGACCCGGAGGGGTTTTTGGATGTGCCACAGCTCGGCCGCGTCCTCGTCGAAGACGGTGTCGAAATCGGCGCTAACAGCACAATAGACCGTGGCGCCGGACCGGATACGATCATTGGCGCCGGATGTAAGATCGATAATCTGGTTCAGATCGGACATAACGTGCAACTAGGGCGAGGTTGCGTTCTGGTCTCGCAGTCGGGCATCGCGGGAAGTACGAAACTGGAGGACTTTGTCGTGGTCGCGGCTCAAGCGGGCGTGACGGGTCACTTGACCATCGGTCGGGGGGCGCAGCTTGCCGCCCAGAGCGGTGTTATGCGCGACGTGCCGGCTGGTCAGAGCGTCTGCGGCAGCCCGGCCATGCCGATACGCGAATTCATGCGGCTTGCGAGCTCTTGGAGACGTCAGGTCAAGGCAAAGGACAAGCCCAATGAATGAACAGACAGCCGTGACGGAAGTCGTCGAAGCGTTAGATATCATGGGAATCATGAAATTGATTCCGCATCGTTATCCGTTCCTGATGATCGACCGGGTTGTCGATATCGCTCTCGACCAAAGTGCTGTCGGCATCAAGAACGTATCGATCAACGAAAACTATTTTCAGGGACACTTTCCCCGTCAGCCGGTTATGCCGGGCGTGCTGATTATCGAGGCGATGGCGCAGACGGCGGCTGTACTTGTGGTGCGGACCCTGGCGGGGGAGGCGGATGGTAAGCTGGTCTACTTCATGACCGTTGACGAGGGCCGCTTCCGCCGGCCGGTGGTTCCCGGCGATCAACTGCACATCCATGTCAGCAAGATTCGAAATCGCCGCAACGTCTGGAAATTTCGGGGTCAGGCAAAGGTCGACGGTGGGTTGGTCGCCGAGGCCGTGTTTTCGGCCATGATCATGGACGATTGATGGCGCAGCGGCACCCCACGGCAATTGTCGCGGACGGCGCCAAGCTTGGGGCCGGCGTCGAGATTGGCCCCTATTGCGTGATTGGCGGCGAGGTCGAACTTAGCGACGGTGTTGTACTGCACAGCCATGTTGTGGTGGCGGGGCACACCCGGATCGGGCCACGCACGCAGGTGTTTCCCTTCGCCTCTCTCGGCCACAGGCCGCAGGACCTGAAATATGGCGGCGAGACCTCGGAACTCGTCATCGGCGCGGACAACATGATCCGCGAACATGTCACCATGAACCCGGGGACCGAGGGTGGTGGCCTCCTGACCAAGGTTGGCGATCACTGCCTATTTATGATGGGCGCACACGTTGCGCACGATTGCACGGTTGGAAACCGCGTCATCCTCGCGAACAACGCGACTCTGGCTGGACATGTGGTGGTTGAAGACGACGCAATTGTGGGCGGCTTGTCCGCAATTCATCAATTCGTGCGCATCGGGCGCGGGGCGATGATCGGTGGCATGTCGGGCATCGAGCACGATGTCATTCCCTATGGATTGGCCATGGGAGAGCGGGCCAGTCTCCAAGGTCTGAACATTGTCGGCCTAAAGCGGCACGGATTTGAGCGTGCGCAAATCAGAGACTTGAACGAGGCCTATAACTTCTTGTTCAGCGATGACGACACCATGGCCGAGCGAGTCGAACGCCTCGCAAAGGAGCGGGGCAAGGTCAAAGGGGTCGACGATATCCTCTCCTTCATTCAAACCGGCTCATCGCGCGCCCTCTGCCGGCCTAAGGCGGGCAATGGCGGATAAGCTTGGTATTCTGGCGGGCGGCGGTGACCTGCCCGCGCGTTTGGTTGAGGCATGCCGCGCAGCCGGGCGGGAGGTCTTTGTCTTGGCGTTCGAGGGGCAAACCGACCCGAGCGCCGTCCGAGGGGCCGAGCATGCCTGGAGCCGCCTTGGCGCTGTTGGTAGCGCACTCCGAACCTTGCGTCAGGCGGGGGTTAGCGAGCTTGTGATGGCGGGGCCGATACGCCGGCCAAGCATGCGCGAGCTGCGGCCCGATCTGCGCGGTATCCAATTCTTTGCTAGAGTCGGCGCCGAAAGTCAGGGCGACGACGGTCTCTTAAGGGCCGTGATATCTGCGTTGGAGGAGGAGGGCTTTAACCTCTTGGGGATCGACGATGTTCTATCCGGCGTCTTGGCCGAGGAAGGGAAATTCGGGGAACATTCTCCGGACGAGCGGGCCGATCTCGATATCGCGCGTGGGGTGCGTGTGGCGCTGGCCTTGGGCGCGGTCGATGTCGGACAGTCAGTCGTGGTCCAAGAGGGAACCGTTCTGGGCGTCGAGGCCATTGAAGGCACGGACCGCCTGTTGGCACGCTGCAAGGATCTGCGCCGGGCGGGCCCTGGCGGCGTTCTTGTCAAATTGAAGAAACCCAAACAGGAAACCCGCGCCGATCTGCCGACCATCGGTCCACAAACGGTTCGGAACGCCGCTTCCGCTGGGCTGCGTGGCATCGCGGTTCAAGCCGGTGGCGCTTTGGTCATCGACCGGGCCAAGGTGGTCGAGACGGCCGACCGGGCCGGCATATTCGTGATCGGAATCCAGGTAACTGAATGACGGCGCGCGCGCCAAGCGCCGCTTCGCACGAAACCGGAGCGGACAGTGAACTTGGACCGTTGGTTTTTTTAATTGCTGGGGAGCCGTCGGGCGATCTTCTCGGCGCGCGCCTCATGGCGGCGCTCAAGGCACGGTGTGGCGGTCAGGTTCGCTTCGCGGGCGTTGGCGGCGCGGCCATGGCGGAACAGGGATTGAACTCCCTGGTTCCCATCTCAGACTTGGCGGTTATGGGCCTGATCGAGGTCGTACCGCATCTTCCGCGCATCTTGGGGCATATTCGCCGGACTGTGGCCAAGGTTCGCGCGCTACGCCCGGCCATTCTGGTGACCATCGACGCGCCGAATTTCTCGCTCGAAGTCGCCAAGCGCCTGGCCGGCGAAGGCATTCCCTTGGTGCACTATGTGGCGCCCTCGGTTTGGGCCTGGAAGCCGTGGCGCGCCAAGCGGATGGCCCGGTACCTGGACCACCTTCTGACCTTGTTGCCGTTTGAACCGCCGTACTTCGAGCGCCACGGTTTGGCCACGACCTTTGTCGGCCACCCGGCGCTGGAGGCGGCGGGGGCGGGTGGCGATCCGGCGGCATTCCGACATCGCCACGGCATTCCAGATAGTGCACAGATAGTCTGTATCCTGCCCGGGAGCCGGCGCGGCGAGGTTCGCCGGCTTTTACCGATTTTTCGTGAAGCTCTAGAACGCTTGGCGCCGCGCTTTCCGGACTTATGGTTGGTTGTTCCGACGGTTCCCACGGTCGCCGACGAGATTGCCGAGTCTGTTAAGGCCTGGCCACTTCCGGTCGCGGTCCTACGCGGCGGGTCGGCCAAGTACGATGCCTTCGCGGCCGCGGATGCGGCGCTGGCGGCCTCCGGCACGGTTGCGGTTGAGCTGGCGGTGGCCAGTGTGCCGACTGTGATTGCGTATCGCCTGGCGCCGCTCACGGGCTTCTTGGCGCGCCTCCTCCTTAAGGTGAGGTATGCCAGCCTGCCCAATATCCTGCTCGATCGCGAAGTTCAGCCGGAGTTTCTTCAGGGCGATTGCACGGCCGACAATCTGGCGGGTGCTTTGGAACGACTTCTGAGCGATCCCGCGGCCCGTGAGGCCCAGAAGGAGGGCGCTCGGGCCGCCGTGGCAAAACTCAGTGCCTGCGAGGAGACACCCAGTGAACTGGCCGCGCGGACGATCTTGGCGATGATCGATGCTGGCGGCGCTTTCCGAAACGGTTAAGATACGGCCAATTGATCAGGAGGATTTATGACTGACACCAGTAAGTACCGGCTATTGCACACCATGATCCGCGTGAAGGATATGGACAAATCGATCGACTTCTACACCCGGCTCCTAGGCATGTCGCAGATGCGCAGGCAGGACTATCCCTCGGGTGAGTTCACGCTGGCTTTCGTTGGCTACGGTGACGAAAAGGACAATGCCGTTATCGAGCTGACCCACAACTGGGGCCAGGAGACGCCTTATGACTTGGGCTCAGGGTTTGGGCACTTGGCGATCGGCGTCCCCGACATCTATGGAACCTGTGCGGCATTGGAAAAGGAAGGCGTGAAGATTCCGCGCCCGCCAGGTCCGATGAAACATGGCGGCAGTGTTATCGCTTTCGTTGAGGATCCCGACGGCTACAAAATCGAATTGATCGAACGTAAATAATCGGCGACAGGCAGCAACAAAGACAAAGGCGCCGAATCTGAATTCGGCGCCTCTCTTTTCTTACCCCTACCTGTAACTTCAGCCGCGATCGGCGATTTGCACGAAGGGCCGCTTTTTGTTGCCAGTGTAAAGCTGCCGGGGCCGGCTGATACGGTGATGCGGATCCTCGATCATTTCCTGCCATTGCGCGACCCAACCGACCGTGCGGGCGAGCGCAAAGAGAACGGTGAACATTGAGGTCGGAAAACCCATGGCTTGAAGGATGATCCCAGAATAGAAGTCGACATTTGGGAACAACTTTTTCTCGACAAAATACTCATCTTCGAGGGCGATGCGCTCTAATTCCATCGCAAGCTCGAGGAGCGGCTCGTCACGCATCCCCAAGTCCTCCAACACTTCATGGCAGCTTTCCCGCAAAACCGCCGCGCGCGGATCGTAGTTCTTATAGACCCGGTGACCGAAGCCCATGAGGCGGAAGGGATCGTTCTTGTCCTTCGCGCGTGCCAGAAACTCCGGGATCTTGTCCTTGGTTCCGATCTCGTGAAGCATCTTCAGGACGGCCTCGTTAGCGCCGCCGTGCGCGGGGCCCCACAGCGAAGCAATGCCGGCCGCGATGCAGGCGAAAGGATTGGCGCCGCTGGAGCCGGCGATCCGCACTGTCGATGTTGAGGCGTTCTGCTCGTGGTCCGCGTGCAGAATGAAAATCCGGTCCATCGCGCGGGCAACCGCCGGGCGGACTTTGAAATCCTCGCACGGTACCGCAAACGTCATGTAGAGGAAATTTTCGGCATAGTTCAGGTCATTCCGCGGGTACACGAAGGGCTGGCCGACCGAGTATTTGTAGGCCATCGCCGCGATGGACGGCATTTTGGCGATGAGCCGGTGCGAGGCGACCATGCGTTGATGCGGATCGCTTATGTCGGTCGAGTCGTGATAGAAGGCCGAAAGCGCGCCAACCACGCCGACCATGATCGCCATGGGGTGCGAATCTCGGCGGAATCCGCGGTACAGGTTCAGCATCTGTTCGTGCAGCATCGTATGGTAGGTGATCGTGCGCTCGAACTTGTCGCGCTCCTTCTTGGTCGGCAGCTCTCCGTGCAGCAGCAGATAGCAAACCTCCATAAAGCTGCTGTTGCCGGCTAGGTCTTCGATCGCGTATCCGCGATGCATCAGGACGCCCTCGTCGCCATCGATATAGGTGATCGCGGAATCGCAACTTCCGGTAGAAGTGTACCCTGGATCGTAGGTGAAGAATCCGGTCTCGGCATACAGGCGTCGCACGTCGACGACGCGCGGGCCAACCGTACCCTGCAAGATCGGTAACTCGCAGGTCTTGCCCGTCGAGTTGTCAGTCAAGGTGACGGTTTGTGCGCCCTTGGATTGCTTCGGATCAGATTTTTTGTCAGCCATATGTCCGTGTTCCCCGTCCGTAATCCGCTCTCCCCGCGTGCGGTGCAGCATAGTGGCTAAACACGCTTTAGGCAAACCAACGGCGAACGTCGGAAAAGTTACTGAATACGGTCGGCAATACGCGCTAGGGCCTCTTGTTGGCCGAGCACCAGCATGACTTCGAAGATCCCAGGCGATGTATGCGAGCCCGTCAAAGCAGCACGCAAGGGTTGTGCGACTAGGCCCAGTTTGACGCCTTCAGCCTCAGCGAAATTTCGCACCGCATCTTCGAGATTTGGCTCATCCCATACCGGAACATTTTGCAGGGACGGTAACAACCGCGCGAGGCGCGCGCAGGCTTCGCCGGACAACAGCGCCTGCGCCTTGGGCGTGAGAGCTAGGGGCCGGCTTGCAATGTAAAACGACGCCTGTTGCGCCAGCTCTTTGAGTGTCTTGGCGCGCGATCTTAGCCCGGCCATGGCGCGGGTCAGACGCTCGCGTTGGTCGGCGGTCAGATCCTGTGCGTCCTCAAGATGCGGCTGCATGAGGTCCACCAGCCTAGACTCCTCGCATTCGCGAATGTAGTGCCCGTTCAGGTTCTCCATCCTGGCGAAGTCGAGCCGGGCTGGCGAGCGGCCAACGGCATCCAGATCGAACCAGTCAACGGCCTGGGCGTCGGAAATGATTTCTTCGTCGCCGTGGCTCCAGCCCAGGCGCAGGAGATAATTGCGGAGAGCTTCGGGCAGATAGCCCATGTCGCGATAGGCCTCGATGCCCAAGGCCCCGTGCCGTTTCGACAGCTTCGCGCCATCGGGGCCGTGGATCAACGGGATGTGCGCGAACTTGGGCAAGCTCCAATCCATGGCCAGGAAGAGTTGGGTTTGGCGGAATGCGTTGGTGAGGTGATCGTCGCCGCGGATGACGTGGGTTACACCCATATCGTTATCGTCGACCACAACCGAGAGCATGTAGGTCGGCGTGCCATCCGCGCGCAACAGAACCATGTCGTCGAGCTGTTGGTTCGCGACCTCGACCCGGCCTTGAACCAGATCCTCGATGACGGTCTCGCCGTCCTGCGGCGCCTTAAGCCGGATGACCGGCGCGACGCCGGACGGCGCCTCCGCCGGATCGCGATCGCGCCAGCGCCCGTCGTAGAGCTTGGCCCGCCCTTCGGCACGGGCCTTCTGACGCATCTCATCCAGCTCTTCCGGCGAGCAATAACAGGGGTAGGCCTTACCGGCCGCCAGAAGCTGCTGCGCCACTTCGGCATGACGCTGCCGCCGCTCGAACTGATAGACAACCTCGTCATCCCAGGTCAGACCCAGCCACGTGAGGCCATCCAGGATGGTGGCGATCGCCTCGGGCGTGGAGCGTTTGCGGTCGGTATCCTCGATGCGCAGGCGGAATTGACCGCCGTGATGGCGCGCGAAAAGCCAGTTAAAAAGGGCCGTGCGCGCGCTGCCGATGTGCAGATAACCGGTTGGCGAGGGCGCGAAGCGGGTAACGACTTTTGTCACGGTTTACTTGCCGCCTTTGGCTTGGGTCTTGGCCCAACCGTCGCGCAGCGCGATGGTGCGATTGAAGACCGCGTGTCCCGTTTTTGAATCGGGGTCGAGGCAGAAATAGCCCTCGCGCTCGAACTGGATCGCCTCGCCGAGCCGCGCTTCGCCCAGGGCCGGTTCCAGGCGGCAATCTTGCAGCACGCTCAGGGACTCCGGGTTGATGTCCTCCAGGAAGTCGCCTTGCGCGCCAGGGTCGGGCCGGGCGAAGAGGTAATCGTAAACCCGCACCTGGGCCCGCAGGGCGTGCGCGGCGGAGACCCAGTGGATCGTGGCCTTGACCTTGCGCCCGTCCGGCGCGTTGCCGCCACGGGTTTCGGGATCGTAGGTACAGCGCAGTTCGACGACCTCGCCGGCCTCGTTCTTGACCGCCTCCCGGCAGGTCAGGAAAAAGGCGTAACGCAGCCTGACCTCGCGGCCCGGTGTCAGGCGAAAGAACTTCTTTGGCGGGTCCTCCATGAAGTCAGCCTGGTCGACGTAGATCTCGCGGCCAAAGGGCACTAGCCGGGTCCCGGAATCGGGGTCGGCAGGGTTGTTGACGGCTTCAAGCTCTTCGCTTTGGCCTTCGGGGTAGTTTTCGATCACCACCTTGAGTGGGCGTAGAACCGCCATGCGCCGGGGGGCAACCTGGTTCAGATACTCGCGGATGCAATGCTCCAACGCCGCGACCTCGACCAGGTTGTCACTTTTGGTCAGGCCAATTCGATGCACGAAATCGCGGATCGCGGCCGGCGGCACGCCGCGCCGGCGCAGGCCGGCCAGGGTGGGCATGCGCGGATCGTCCCAGCCCGTGACGTGGCGCTCCTGGACGAGTTGCGTCAGGCGGCGCTTGGATAGCACCGTGTGGGTCAGATTCAGGCGCGAGAACTCGTACTGCCGGGGCCGGCTGGAGGTCGGCAAATTATCGATCAGCCAGTCGTAAAGAGGGCGATGGTCTGCGAACTCCAAGGTGCACAGCGAGTGCGTGACGCCCTCGATTGCGTCCGACTGCCCGTGGGCGAAGTCGTAGGTTGGATAGATGCACCAGGCGTCGCCGGTACGCGGGTGCGTGGCGCGCAGGATGCGATACAGCACGGGGTCACGCAGGTTGATGTTCCCCGACGCCATGTCGATCTTGGCACGCAGAACCCGGGCGCCGTCGGGAAACTCCCCGGCGCGCATGCGGGAAAACAGGTCCAGGTTTTCCTCGGCCGTGCGGTCGCGGAACGGGCTATTCTTGCCCGGCTCGGTCAAGGTGCCGCGATGGGCGCGTATCTCCTCCGCCGAAAGATCGTCCACATAGGCGTGGCCATTGCGGATCAGGTGGCACGCCCAGTCGTAGAGCGTTTCGAAATTATCCGAAGCAAAGAACAGGTGCTTGCCCCAGTTAAAGCCAAGCCAGCGGACATCGGCCTGAATGCTCTCGATGTACTCATGCTCTTCCTTAACCGGGTTAGTGTCGTCGAAGCGCAGGTGACAGCGGCCAGCGAACTCGGCCGCGACTCCGAAATTGAGGCAAATCGACTTGGCGTGCCCGATATGCAGATAGCCGTTCGGTTCTGGCGGAAACCGGGTCACCACGGTGTCGCACCGTCCTTCCGCGAGGTCGGCGCGAATAATGTCCCGGATAAAATCGCGGGGCTCTTCGGGGGTTTTGGCTTCGACTTCGTTCATGCCTTGCCGTCGATCTTTCTAAGCAATTTTGTCCGTGCTGGTCCGTGCTGGTCCGTGCTGGCGGGCCGGGCATTTGCCCGCCGGGAACGGCGCGCTCTTTAGCATATCCCCGGCGGCGCGGCCATGGCGATCAGTCCCGTGCACGGGCCTCGTCAGAATCCCCTAAGCTGCGTTAGGATGTTGCGCTGGGGTCGGCCTTTTGAGGGCGCCGGCTTCTCCGGGGGCAGGAATTGACGCTTTCGCACCTTTCGGCGCGGCCAGTTGGTCTTGGGCTGCAACTGTATTCTTGGCCGCTTCTGCGCCAACTCTCCGAGCTGCTCGTGGCCGAGCGCGACCGCTGGGCTCTGTGGCTGCCGGTCTTTTTTGCTGTCGGCATCGGGCTCTATTTCGCCTTGGCGGTAGAACCGCCCTTGTGGCTGGGCCTCGGCGGCGTGATCGCCGCTGTCGGCCTCTACCTTGTGTTGCGCGGTACGCCGAGCGGGCCTGCGTTGAGTTTGTTGGCGCTCGCGCTCGTGGCCGGATTCCTGACCGCCCAGGTACGCAGCGCCTTAGTCCAGGCACCGGTCCTAGCCAAGCGCATCGGGCCGGTGTGGGTTTCAGGCGAGGTTGAGACCCTGGAGCCGCGCGCCAAGGGTGCGAGGATTACCCTGCGCCAGCCCGATATCGCCCGTCTTGGGTCCAGCGAAACGCCGGCTCGTGTCCGAATCGTCGTCTCGTCCGTAGCACCGGACCTGCGACCTGGCGATTGGGTTCGACTGCGCGCGGTTTTACGGCCGCCGCCAGGCCCGTCTGCCCCCGGCGCGTTCGACTTTGCCCGCCAAGCCTATTTCCAACGCCTAGGCGCCGTCGGTTTCGCTTATGGCGGTATCCACTCGGTAAAACGGCAGACACCACAGAAGCAGGCGGCGATCTTTACGCCCTTTGACGCCTGGGCCACCGCTTGGGCCGGGCTGCGCACCGACCTCGCGCGGCGGATTATGGTGGCTCTGCCGGGCCGCAGCGGCGCGGTCGCGGCGGCCCTAATGACGGGCGAGAGAGGCGCTATCGCTGAGGCGGATATGGCGGCCATGCGCGAGTCGGGCCTGGCCCACTTGCTTGCCATCTCCGGATTGCACGTCGGCTTGGTCGCCGGCCTCCTATTCCTAGGACTGCGTGTCTTTCTGGCCGCGATACCGTCTCTGGCGCTGGACTATCCGATCAAGAAGTGGGCCGCCGCGGGTGCGGTGTGCGGCGCCTTCGCCTACCTGATGCTAACCGGCGCCACGATCCCAACCCAGCGCGCGTTCCTGATGGTCTCGCTGGTCTTTACCGCCGTGATCGTGGACCGCAGCGCGCTGTCCATGCGGCTCGTCGCCTGGGCCGCCTTCGCGGTCCTGGTCGTCGCGCCGGAAAGTCTTTTGAGCGCAAGCTTTCAGATGTCCTTTGCCGCCGTCATCGCCCTGATTGCAGCTTATGAATTTGTCCGCGAGCGCTTCGGCGTGCGCTTTGCCAGTCAAGGAATTCTGGGCCGGATCGGGGTCTATGTGGGCGGCGTGGCGTCGACATCCCTGATCGCCAGCCTGGCGACAGCGCCCTTCGCACTTTTCCATTTCAACCGGATCGCCTGGTTCGGCCTAGCCGCGAACCTGGTGGCGGTGCCCTTAACTGCCCTCTGGATCATGCCTTGGGCCTTGGTCGCCTTTGGCTTGATGCCCTTTGGCGCTGAACGCTTCGCGCTTGTGCCTATGGGCTGGGGCATAGAGGGCATGCTTGGCGTGGCCCATACGGTCGCGGCTTGGCCGGGCGCGACCCTCGCCGTGCCCGCCATGCCGACCGCCGGTTTGGTCGCCATTGCGCTGGGTGGCGTTTGGCTGTGCCTCTGGCGGCGGGCTTGGCGCCTCGTTGGCTTGACCGCGATCCTTCTGGGCTTGCTCAGTGCCGCCGCGACCGAGCCGCCCGATGTATTGGTGTCGGCAGACGGTGGGCTGTTCGGTGTGCGCGCGGCGGATGGAGCCTTGCTCCTGTCCAGCCGTTCGCGGCAGCGGTTCAGCGGCGAAACCTGGCGCCGCCGCCTGGGCGAAGACGAGGCTGAGAACTGGACTAGCGCAAGCACCGAGCTAGGCAGCGGATTGAGCTGCGATTCGCTCGGCTGCATTTACCGGGCGGGCGGCCAGGTGGTCGCCCTGGTGTACGATAGCCGCGCGCTCACCGACGACTGCGCAACCGCGACTGTCGTGATTAGTCGCGAGCCGGTCCGGCGCGGTCAGTGCCGAAGTGTTCGGCGCATCGTCGATCGCTTCGATCTATGGCGTGGCGGCGCGCACGCCTTCTGGCTTCGTAAGGACGGTGTGAGGGTGGAGAGCGCCGCCGCTTATCGGGGGGTTCGGCCCTGGGCGCCACAGCGCCCGCCCGCCGCGCGGCGCCGACATCGCGAGAAGGCGCGAGGTGCGCCTGGCATCTAGACCTTGGCAGTTCCGGCCTAATACCGCCGCAGCAGGCCGACGAGCTGGCCCTGTATTTTGACCCGCTCCGGCGGAAATATGCGGGTCTCGTAGTTTCGGTTGGCGGGTTCGAGCGCGATTGTGCGGCCCTTGCGCCGGATACGTTTCAGGGTGACTTCCCGGCCGTCTATGAGAGCAACGACGATAGTCCCGTTTTCGGCCGTGTCGGCGCGCTGTATCACCACCGTGTCGCCGTCCAGGATTCCGGCCTCGACCATGGAATCCCCGTCGACCTCCAGGGCATAGTGTTCGCCCTTGCCCAGAATTGTCGCCGGGACATCGATGAAATCGTCCTCGTCGCGCAGGGCTTCGACCGGTGTCCCCGCGGCAATGCGGCCGTACAGCGGCAACTGCACGGCTTCGCCTGCCTGCGCCACATTGGCGCCAGGCAGGGCGTTGCCGAAGTTGCCCTGAATGACCTTTGGCGCGAACTTGCTTCCACTATCCGCGGACCGCTCGGCGCTTTCCGGCATGCGCAGGATTTCGAGCGCGCGTGCGCGGTGCGGCAGGCGGCGGATAAAGCCGCGCTCCTCGAGGCCCGTGATCAAACGATGAATTCCCGATTTGGACTTGAGCTTCAAGGCATCCTTCATCTCGTCGAAAGATGGGGATATGCCCTGCTGGCTCAGACGGAGATGGATGAAGAGCAAAAGTTCGTGCTGTTTGCGCGTGAGCATGGACTGCCTAAACGCCCCCTTATCGCTTGCGCCCCGGCCCCTAGAGGAGTTCGCCCGAGGACCCACAACATATAGAACAAAACAAAAACGCCGCTACATGTTCTAGTTTAGTTCTTTTTTGCCGTCAAGGGGTCTCGAGCCGCAGGATTGTATTTTTATCGAGCTATGGCGGCGCCGCTTCGGGCAAACGCGCTAAATCGTCAGGATTCCGCCTTGGAGCGGAACGATAGAGACCGTTTCGCCGGCCCGCACGGGCTCGGCCAGTGGTGGGCGCACGATCAAGCAATCTGCCCGCGCTAAAGTGGCGAGCATCGAGCTGTCTTGCCGCTCAAAGGGCACCGCGACGCGCCGGCCATCTGCGTCCTTATCCAGCCGCGCGCGCAGATAGTCCTGACGCCGGTCGTTGGCGGGCAAATCGGCGCCCAGCCGAACCGTCTCCAAATCAGCCGGGGCATCGCCGCACCCCTGCATGACCGCCATGGCCGGGCGCAGGAAGAGGGCGGCGCAGACCAGGGCTGAGACCGGGTTGCCAGGTAGGCCGAGGATCGGCGTGGCGCCGATATGCCCGAAAAGCAGCGGTTTTCCCGGCCGCATGGCGATCTTCCAGAAATCGACGGCCAGGCCTTTGTCTCCCAGCGCTGCGCGCACCATGTCGTGCTCGCCGACCGAGACGCCGCCGCTGGTGACCAGAAGATCGGCGCCCCTCGCGCCGTCGGCCAAGCCGGCCAGGGCGGCCCGGTCATCGGGGGCGACGCCCAGATGGATGGAGACTCCGCCGCAAGCGGTCACGAAGGCGGCAAGGGAAAAGCCGTTTGAACTAACTATCTGATTGGGCCCGCGTGGTTCGCCGGGCAAGACGACCTCGTCGCCGGTAGCCAGGATCGCAATACGCGGGCGGCGGTGGACCCTAAGCCAGGGCACGTTCATCGCCGCCGCGAGGCCAACGTCGCGCGAGGAGAGGCGGTGCCCGGCCAGAATGCCGGTATCGCCGGTCCGGAAATCCAGCCCGGCCGGCCGCACGTAACGGCCTTCGGACACCGTCTCCAAAACCAGCACTTCTTCGCCGTCTGCTTCCGTGTTCTCTTGGATCACGATCGCGTCGGCGCCAGTGGGCAGGGGGGCACCGGTGAAGATGCGGGCGGCTTCACCCGGTCCCAGAGTCCCCTCGAAGCTGGCGCCGGCGGCAATATGCGCAACGACGCGTAGTTTTGCTGGGGTCTGCGCCACGTCCTGCGCACGCACGGCATAGCCATCCATGGCCGAAACGTTCGCGGGCGGCTGGGTCACCCGGGCCACAACATCCTCGGCCAATACCCGGCCCAGTGCCTCGCTCAGGCTCACGGTCTCGGCCGGCAGGGGCGCGAAGGCGCCCGTGATCCGGCTCAGGGCCTCCTCAACCGAGATCATCAAACGGCCTCGTAAATGCCAGACTTGCCGCCAGATTTGTGCGTCAGATGAATATCGGCGATGCGCATGCCACGATCGGCCGCCTTGCACATATCGTAGACCGTCAGCGCGGCGACGGCGACAGCGGTCAGGGCCTCCATCTCGACCCCCGTACGTCCCGTCAGGGTACAGGTCGCGGTGATATCGACGGCGTTGCGGGCCGGCGCCAGGCTCAGATCGAGGGTGACCGAGCTAAGCGATAAGGGGTGGCACAGCGGGATCAGGTCTGGCGTGCGCTTGGCGCCCATGATTCCGGCCAGGCGCGCGACCGAAAGCACGTCGCCCTTGGCCACCGCACCCTCGCGAATCATGGTCAGGGTCTTGGGATCCATCACGATCGAGCCCTTTGCGGTCGCCACACGTTTGGTCTCGGACTTGGCCGAGACATCGACCATGGCCGCCTTGCCCTCGGCATCGAAGTGGGTGAATTCGGCCATGTGTGGACTCCCTACGCTTAGGCGTTGGCGGCTTGGCGCGCGGAACCGCCGATCAGGCTCGCGGTCGCGGCGGCCACGTCATTCTGGCGCATCAAGGATTCACCGATCAGGAAGGCGGAGGCGCCCACGGCGTGCATGCGCTCCAGATCCGCGCGGGTGAATAACCCGCTCTCGGCGACCATAAGGCGGCCTTTCGGGATTCGGGGCGCGAGGGCCTCGGTCGTGCGGAGATCGACTTCCAGGGTCTTGAGATTGCGGTTGTTAACGCCGATGAGCGTCGACTTGAGGTTCAAGGCACGTTCCAACTCGGCCGCGTCGTGGACCTCGATCAAGACGTCCATGTCCAATCCGTGCGCGGCCGCTTCCAACTCCGCGGCTTGCGCGTCGCCGAGGGCGGCCATGATGAGCAGAACGCAGTCGGCGCCCAAGGCGCGCGATTCGACAATCTGATAAGGGTCGAGCATGAAGTCCTTGCGTAAGCTCGGCAGCTCGACCGCCGCACGCGCGGCTACCAGGTATGCGTCTTCGCCCTGGAAGTACGGCGTGTCGGTCAAGATGGACAAGCAGGTGGCGCCGCCGGTCTGGTACGCCTTGGCCAAGGCTGGCGGATCGAAGTCGGGCCGGATCAAGCCCTTGCTGGGCGATGCCTTCTTAATTTCGCAGATCAGGCCGTAATGCCCGGCCTGTGCGCGCCGGGCCAAGGCTTGATGAAAGCCGCGCGGCGGGGACGCGGCCTTTGCCTGGACCTCGAGATCGCTCAGGCTGGTCTGCGCCTTACGGGCGCGGATCAGTTCGGCCTTGTCGGCGCAGATGCGGGTCAGGATGTCACTCACGCCGGGGCTTCATCCGCTAGACGCTCGTTGGTGATCGCGGCCAGACGGGCCAACACCCGCCGCGCGCTGCCGCTGTCGATGGCCTCGGTCGCCATCCCGGCCCCTTGTTTCAAATCCTCTGCCTTGTCCGCCACGATGAGGGCTGCGGCGCTCGATAGGATGACGATGTCCCTGAAGGGGCCATGTTCGCCGTCCAGCATGGCGCGCAAGACATGGGCGTTCCGTTCGGCGTCTCCGCCCTTGAGGTCGTCCAGTTTGGCCGTTGGCAGTCCGGCTTGGTCCGGCGACACCTCGAAGGTCGAGATCCGGCCGTCTTTGAGTTCGGCGACCTGGGATACGCCGGTGGTGGATAGCTCGTCCATGCCGTCCGCGCCGTGGACGACCCAAGCTCGCTCATGCCCCAGTTCTTTCAGAACCTGGGCCAAGGGCTCCACCCAGTCCGGGGAAAAGACACCGATCAACTGGCGCTTGACCCGGGCCGGATTGGACAAGGGGCCGAGCAGATTGAAGATGGTTCGGGTGCCCAACTCGACCCGGGCCGGGCCGACATGGCGCATGGCGCTGTGATGGCGCGGCGCCATCAGGAACGTAATTCCTGCTTCGTTCAGGGCGCGTTGGACCAAGCTCATGTCGGCATCGATATTCACACCCAGGGCCGTCAGCACGTCGGCCGCGCCGCTCTTGGACGAAAGGGCCCGGTTACCGTGCTTGGCGACCGGTACGCCGCAGGCGGCGACCACGAAGGCGCTGGCCGAGGAAACGTTGTAGGTACCCTTGCCGTCCCCGCCGGTGCCGCAGGTATCGATCGCACCCGCAGGTGCCTCAATGGTCAGCATCTTGGCGCGCATGGCGCGGGCCGCGCCGGTGATTTCCTCGACCGTTTCACCACGCACGCGCAAAGCCATCAGGAAGCCGCCCATCTGGGCCGGCGTGGCGTTGCCCGACATGATGATGTCGAAGGCTTGCTCGGCTTGGGCGCTGTCCAGCGCGCGGCCGTCCGCCACCACCCCCAGCAGCGCCTTCAGATCGGTCATATCTGCTGTCATACGGCGGTCATCCCGCCGCGGCTTGGCGTGGCCGCTCGGTGACGTTGTGACCCGCCACGGCCAGGAAATTGCCGAGTAGCGCGTGGCCGTGCTCCGAGGCGATGCTCTCGGGATGGAATTGGACCCCGAAGATCGGGAAGTCGGTGTGCCGGATACCCATGATCTGGCCGTCTTCCGTTTCCGCGGTCACCTCCAGGCAACCCGGCAGGTTGTCGCGCGCCAATTCCAGGGAATGATAGCGCGTCGCCATGAAAGGCGACGGTAGGCCCGCGAATATGCCGGCCCCGTCGTGCCGCACCGGGCTCAGCTTGCCGTGCATGCAGACCGGCGCCCGCGTGACCTTGCCGCCATAGGCTTGACCAATTGCCTGATGCCCCAGGCATACGCCGAGCAGGGGCACTTGCCCGGTGGCCGCGCGCACAAGGTCCAAGCAAATCCCGGCACGGTCCGGATCGCACGGGCCGGGCGAGATCACGATCCCCTGCGGCCGCTTAGCCAGAACCTCTTCGACAGAGATCGCGTCATTACGCCAAACCCCGACGTCCGCGCCCAGTTCGCCCAGGAAATGGACCAGGTTGTAGGTGAAGCTGTCGTAATTATCTATCAAGATAAACATATCAGTGCCTTAGAGTAAATTCCTTTGGCGAACCCTGAGGCTCTTCACCGCCATTTATATCAGCTAGATCCGACGGACGGAAGCGAGCAGAACTTGGCCTCGGACCATATTTCAGGGGACATCCCGACGATGCGCGAACCTGCGGCCAAGAACGAAACGGCATACACCTGTCCGATTCATCCCGAGGTGGTCAGCGAGGAGCGGGGCGACTGTCCTATTTTGACCGATCTTGCCGGGCTGAGTGAAGCCAAAATCGTTAAGTAATCCCCAAGTTTAAGCAGTCATACTCGCCGGGTCGGCTGTCGGCTGCGGGGCGGCCCGTGCTAAGCTGACGTGTCTGATCCGGATTAATGCATGCCCCGCGCCTCAATACGGCCTCGAATCGCCACCGCCGCCAAGGCTAGCCCGCCAAAGCGACGAATCGCGACCGCACCAAGGCAGACTCGCGCGCGTCAGGCCGGAATGGCCGTGAGCGTGTCTATCTTGACCGTGTTTTTGGGCGGCCTTGCCGGCGCCCATTTGGCCCTCTCCAATGTCCCGCAAGGTCTCTTGCCCGCGTCCCGGGCAGCGCTTGTGTCCGAAGGGCAAGCCAACCGCGAAATGGGTTGGGCCGGGGTGCCTATGGAAACGGCCGCGGCCCCGCCAAACAACGTCCCTAGCCTGGTGGCCGAGCTCAACGAGGCCGAGATGGCCCGTATCTATGAGGAGCCGCTGGAGTCGGCGCAGCGGGGTCCGGCAGGGGCGGGCGGATCCAGTATGGTCCAGTTGGCGAGCCTGCCCACGCCCCAAATTCCGAAGTTGGTGCCCGCCCGTCGCCCGCCACTTTGGCAGCGCTATGCCGTGCCCGTATCGGTGAAGGCCGGCCAACCGATGATCGCTATCGTGCTGGACGATCTTGGCTTGAAGCGGTCGGCGGCCCGGCGGGCGATTAATTTGCCGGCGCCGCTTACGTTGTCGTTCATGACCTATGCTGAGGGTCTGCAGCGCTATGCCACCGATGCCCGTGCGGCGGGGCATGAACTGCTCTTGCATGTGCCCATGGAACCCAGAGATCCGGCTTACGATGCAGGCTCCAAGGTCTTGCGGAACGGACTGTCCAAAAGCGAAATTGCCAAACGCCTGGAATGGGGCCTCGGCCGCTTTGACGGGTATGTTGGTATCAATAATCACATGGGCAGCAAGTTTACGGCGGCGCCACGGGGCGTGACTCAGGTCATGCGCGAGCTGCGTGCGCGCGATCTCTTGTTTCTGGATTCGGTGACCTCGGCGGACAGCGTCGCCTGGCAAGCCGCGGCGCGCAGTGGAGTCCCTTTCGCCCGGCGCGATATCTTTCTCGATCACGATTGGCGCAATGCCAGTGCGATTGAGAGTCAATTAGCGGACCTAGAGCGTATCGCACGCCAGCGCGGTTATGCGGTCGGGATTGGTCATCCGCATCGCCTTACCTTAGATATCCTCGCCAAGTGGCTGCCCGAGGCGCGCCGGCGTGGCATTGCCCTGGTGCCCATCAGCGCGATCGTGAGTTACCAGATCGAGGTTGCCCAAGGCGTTGGCGGTTCGGCCGGGTAAGAGCGACCCGCCTCTATTCTCAGTTCTTTCCGGCGGCAAAGGCGACCGCGGCTTCGGCGGCGCGGATAAGCGCGCGGGCTTTGTTGCGAGTTTCCTGGTACTCAGCCTCCGGGTCGCTATCGGCGACAACGCCGCCTCCGGCTTGGACGTAGATGACCTCGTCCTTGACCACTGCCGTACGCAGGGCAATGCAGGTATCCATATCGCCATTGGCGCCAAAATACCCGATCGCGCCGGCATAGATGCCGCGCCGCTCAGGCTCTAGTTCATCGATGATCTCCATGGCGCGCACTTTGGGGGCGCCGGAGACCGTGCCGGCGGGAAAGCCCGCGATCAGGGCGGCCAAGGCATCGAACTTGGGATCGAGCTCGCCCTCGACATTGGAGACGATATGCATGACGTGACTGTAACGCTCGATCGTAAAACGCTCGGTGACTCTGACGCTGCCGATTTTGGAAACACGGCCGGTATCGTTGCGCCCCAGATCGAGAAGCATCAGGTGCTCGGCTTGTTCTTTAGGATCGGCGAGCAGTTCTTCCGCTAAGGCGTTGTCTTCCTCGGCCGTCGCGCCGCGTGGCCTGGTTCCGGCGATCGGTCGGATAGTGACCTTATCGCCGCGCACCCGCACCAGGATCTCGGGGCTGGACCCAACAACCGAAAATGCACCGAAATCCAGAAAGAACAGGAATGGAGACGGGTTGAGGCGGCGCAGAGACCGATAAAGCGACAATGGCGGCAAGGCGAAGGGCACCTGAAACCGCTGGCTGGGCACGATCTGGAACGCGTCCCCCGCGCGGATGTAGGCCTTCGCGGCCTCAACCATAGCACGATAGGATTCGGGCGACACGTTTGAGACCGGCTCCGGCAAGGTCTGCGTTGGGCCTACCGGCTGGCGCGCGATCGGCGACGCGAACTCAATGTCGTCCAACGCTTTCTTCACATGCAAACACGCCGCGTCATAGGCCTCGCGCGCTGTCGTCTCCGGCTTTGGCCAGGCGGGCGAAAAGAGGGTTATTTGATCTTCGAGCCGATCGAATACCGCAATGATCGTCGGGCGCACGAACATGGCATCTGGCACACCCAAGACGTCCGGGTTAGCGTCGGGCAGACGTTCCATAAGGCGAACCGTGTCGTACCCCAAATACCCGATCAAGGCGCTGGCCATGGGGGGCGTACGCGGAGGCAGTTCGATCCGTGACTCCTCGACTAAGGCACGCAACGATTCCAGCGCGCCCTTGGCGCAGGGTTTGAATTCGCCGTCCTCACGCTCGGCATCGCGATTGATTTCAGCCTTCTCGCCATGGCAGCGCCAAATCACATCGGGCTTGATACCGATGAAAGAGTAGCGGCCAATTGTCGAGCCCCCCTCGACGGATTCGAACAGCGAACTGTAGGCCTGCCCGCCTGCCAGCTTGATAAACACGGAAACCGGCGTTTCCAGGTCCGCGATCAGAGTCGTAAAGACTACCTGCGCTTTCCCGGCGTTATAAGCCGCCGCGAAATCATCGAAGGCGGGCGAGGCTTCCATACCAGCTAGTACGCAGCCATCACATTGTCGATCACACCTTGATCGATCGTGACTCCATACTCGCCGCGCAGGGTTTCGACGAACTGCTCCAGGAGGTCGTTGCGCATGGCATTGGAGAGGCCTTCGCGGAGCGCCGCGACTTCGGTTTCCTTGCTCGCAGGATCGACCTTGGTGACCTCCACCAACTCGAGGACGATGTGGCTGTCGGATGCGGCGACGGTGTCGACCTCTCCTGGCGCGAGATCGAAAAGCTTGCTCGTGAGCGCCGGAGCGAAGCTGCGGGCGGGATCGCTTTCGAACCGCGACAAGGGTTCGCTGATTTCGACCTTGTACCCTTCCGCTTTACCGATTTCCTCAAGGCTTTGGCCTAGGCGGGCGCGTTCCGCTAAGGCGTTGCCGATCTCACGTGCCTTTTCCGCCCGCCGGGCGTCCCGCCAAAGTTCTACGACTTCAGCGCGCACATCGCCAAGCGGACGAAGCTGAGACGCCGTCACGCTGTCCACGTGCAAGATAAAGAAGTCGCCGTTGCTGGTTTCGGTCATAAGGCTGTCCTGGCCGGGAGCGGTATCGAACGCAATCTCCAAGAAGCGCTCGGCCGGGAAGCCCTCTACGGCGGCTCCCTGGTCGTCGCGACCGTCCCGGTCGATCGCCCGAATGCGGCGTGCCGGTAAATTCAGACTATCCGCGGCCTCGCTAAGCGTGTTTCCTCCGGCAAGCTCGTCATCGAGTTGATTGGCGATAGAAACCAAGCTTTCGATAGCGCGAGACATCGCCATGTCCTGGGCAAGTTCCTCTTGAACCTTCTCAAAGTCCGCTTCCTCGCGAGGCAGAATCTCCCGCACGCGCAAGATGTGCCAGCCGAAGCTCGTCTTGACCGGCTCCCCGATCTCACCCTCGTTGAGATTGAAGGCAGCGTCGCTCAGCTCATTGGGCAGCTCGCCGCGCTCCACCGTGCCTAGGTCGACTGGCGGTTGACCGGTCCGATCCTGCGCAACCGCTTCAAAATTGGCGCCATCGCGAAAGCTGTCCATGGCAGCGTTCGCTGCGGCCTCATCGTCGAACACAATCTGCTCTATGCCGCGGCGTTCCGGGACTGTGAAGTCTTCCCGCCGGGCCTCGAATTCCGCCTGCAGTTCGGTTTCCTGGATCGCGACCTCGGCGGCGAGGTCTTCGGCACGCAGGTGAACAAATTCGATGGCCCGGTATTCAGGCGCCATAAATTTACTAGAAAACTCTTTGTGAAATGCCTGAAGTGCGGGTTCGTCCGGTTCCGGCAGATCGACGATCGAATTGTTGGGCACGCTCAACACGCGCGCGACCCGGGTCTCTTCCCTATAGGAATAGAGTGTTTCCGCAAGCCTGCGCGGCGCCGGCGCGGATTTCGTGATTGCGCTGAGTAACTGCTGGCGGAGGACATCGCGGCGCAAGCCCTGCACAAATTCTTGCTCCCCCACATTCGAAACCTGAAGCGCTTGAATGAAACGGTTCGGGTCGAACTGGCCTGCGTCGTTCTTGAACGAAGGTTCTTCCGAGATTCGCCGCTTCACCAAATTGTCCGACACAGTGAGGCCCAGATCGGCGATCTTCTGATCGAAAAGGGCGCCCCCCACCATCTGGCTGACAATTTGATCGACGACGCCCAGGGCGCGTGCCTGCTCTATATCGAAGCGGCTGCCCAGGCGGGCGCTGAGGCGATTTACTTCCCGGGTCAAATTCCTGGTGAATTCCTGCTGCCCTATCTCGATGTCGCCAACTTGTGCAACCGGGGCATTGGGCGAGGAGACTTGGAATATGTCGCCAATGCCCCAAACCGCGAAGCTGGCGATAAGGATACCGAATATGATGAAAGTGACGGCCTTGATGACAAATTTGCGCATATTCTTGACTGGACCTGGTTTGACGGTGCGGGGGAGGCGTGGATCGCGCCGTCCGGCGAAATCCTCGTCTCAAGCTGTCTCAAGCTGTCATATGGCGACGGCGCGGCATCTTAGGAAGACGTCTCGCACCCGGCAACAGGGAAAAACCTGCCCGGCGTGGCGCGCTTGGCCCGGGCCAAGCGGCGTGCTAGTACCCGATCCCGAAGCCAATGAACAAAATCGCAAGGTTTACGAATGGGTCGCCAGCTAATCGCCGGCAATTGGAAGATGAACGGACTATTTGGGCCCGGATCGGCACAAGCCAAGGAATTGGCCGCGCGGGCATCGGCCGGGACCCCGCTGGCGGCCGAGCTTCTCGTGTGCCCGCCCGCCCAACTCCTACTTCCATTTGCTGAGATCTTTCAGGACTCTGGCATTGCTCTAGGCGGCCAGGATTGCCACACAGCGGCCCGTGGCGCCCATACCGGGGACATTAGTGCCGAGATGCTGGCCGACGCCGGCTGCACCTATGTGATCGTCGGCCATTCGGAGCGGCGCGCCGACCACGGCGAGAGCGATGCCGAGGTCAAGGCTAAAGCGGAGGCCGCGCGCGGCGCCGACCTGATACCCATCGTTTGTGTCGGCGAGACCGAGGACCAGCGGCGCTCCGGCAAGGCGTTAAGCGTGATCGAAGGACAAATTCGGGGATCTCTACCCGAAAACCCGGAAGACAGCAGGCTGGTCATCGCCTACGAGCCGGTTTGGGCGATTGGCACGGGGCTCACCGCCAAACCCTCCGACGTCCAGGAAGTGCATGGCCATATCCGGGACTTGTTGAGCGGCCTGTTCGGCCTGGAAGCCGGCGCGGCCGTTCGCATACTCTACGGTGGCTCGGTCAAGCCGGCCAACGCGGCCGAACTTCTGGCGGTGCCGAACGTCGATGGCGCCTTGGTCGGGGGGGCAAGTTTGCTAGCCGAAGATTTTTGGGCCATTGCGGCCACTTGATCCTGGCGAGCCCGGTGGTGAGGGACTACATAGCCAATGGTGCCTTTATGGGCCCCGCCGCGATAGTTTGGCCACGGTTGAATAGGAAAGACGGCAGGTATGATTAACGTATTGCTCGCGATTCACCTCATGCTGGCCATCGGCATGATTGGGGTGGTCTTGCTCCAACGGAGCGAGGGCGGAGGTCTGGGCATCGGCGGCGGAGGCGGCGGAGGCGGAGGTGGTATGGGCGGCTTTCTGACCGGGCGCGGCGCGGCGAACCTAATGACCCGCACAACGGCGATCTTGGCGGCGTTATTTATGGTGACCAGCATCCTGCTCAGCATTCTCGCCGGGCAGGGCCGCGAGAGCCGCTCGATCATCGAAGATATTCCAACCACCAGCGCTCCTGCGGAACAAGTCCCAAGCGCGCCCAGCGTGCCGGTTCAGTAATGCGGGAATCGGACCGCGGATTTTTGGCGGCTAAAATCGAGTCGCGATCGCCTAGCGCTCAAACCCAAGGCGCCCGGCCGTCCGAATTCTGACTCTCGCAGCGCTTATCCAGCGGAAAATCTAAGCCTTGCAGCGGTTACGCAATTTTCTGGCTCGTGGAGGGCAAAGGAAGCTTGCCCGAGGGGCCGCGAGCCATAATAGTGCCGATCCATGACGCGGTTCATATTCGTAACCGGCGGTGTCACTTCCTCACTTGGAAAAGGCCTGACCGCCGCGGCCCTGGGAGCGCTGCTCCAGGGCCGAGGCTTCTCGGTGCGCCTGCGCAAGTTGGACCCCTATCTCAATGTCGACCCGGGCACCATGAGCCCGTATCAGCACGGCGAAGTCTACGTCACCGACGACGGCGCCGAGACCGATCTGGACCTGGGCCATTACGAGCGTTTCACCGGGGTCCCGTCGCGCCGGGGCGACAACGTCACTACCGGGCAAATCTATTCCAAGGTCCTGGCCAAGGAGCGGCGCGGCGACTACCTGGGCGCGACCGTTCAGGTGATTCCTCACGTCACGGACGCGATCAAGGAATTCGTTCTGAGCGACAGTGGCGGCGTGGACTTTGTCGTCTGTGAAATCGGCGGCACGGTTGGTGATATCGAAGGCTTGCCGTTTCTCGAGGCGATCCGCCAGCTGGGCTACGAGTTGGGCGCCGACCGCAGCCTTTTCGTCCACCTTACCTTGGTGCCGTATCTCGCCTCGGCCGGGGAGTTGAAGACCAAGCCGACACAACATTCCGTCAAGGAACTGCAGAGCGTCGGCATCAAGCCGGATATCGTGATCTGCCGATGCGAGCGCACCATCCCGCTCGAGGCGCGGCGCAAGATCGCGCTGTTCTGCAACGTCCGGCCCAGCGCCGTGATTCAAGGGCTGGACGTGGATACGATCTATGCCGTGCCGAGGGCCTATCACGAAGAAGGCCTGGATTCGGAGGTTTGCCGCCACTTTGGCCTGACCGCGCCCGAGCCCGATTTGTCGCGCTGGGATTACGTCACCGGGCGAATCCGTCAGCCCGACGGCGAGGTGACGATCGGCGTCGTCGGCAAGTACACGACCTTGATCGATTCCTATAAGTCCCTGGCCGAGGCCCTGACCCACGGCGGCGTCGCCAACAACGTGCGGGTCAAGGTCAACTGGCTGGATTCAGAGATATTCGAGGGCGAAGGCGCGATCCATCAGTTGGAAGACGTTCATGGCATCCTAATTCCCGGCGGCTTCGGCGAGCGGGGTTCTGAGGGCAAGATCGCGGCCGCCCGTTTCGCGCGCGAGCGGCAGGTGCCGTATTTCGGCATTTGTTTCGGCATGCAGATGGCGGTCATCGAGGCGGCCCGCCACTTGGCAAACTTACCGGACGCCAGCTCGACCGAATTTGGACCCACCGAAGATCCGATCGTCGGCCTGATGACTGAATGGACCGTGGGCAACCGGGTCGAGCGCCGCGATACCGAAAGCGATAAAGGAGGCTCTATGCGCCTCGGCGCCTATCCTTGCGTAGTCGCGGCGGGCAGCCATCTCCACGATATCTATGGCGCGGACAACATCAGTGAACGCCATCGGCATCGCTATGAGGTCAACATCAACTACCGCGACGCCCTGGAACGGGTAGGTATGCGTTTTGCCGGCCTGTCGCCAGACGGGGAGCTGCCGGAGATGATCGAGTTGCCGGACCATCCCTGGTTCATCGGCGTCCAATTCCACCCCGAGCTGAAGTCCAAACCCTTCGAGCCGCATCCGCTCTTCACCTCCTTCATCGAGGCGGCGGTCGCGCAGTCCCGCCTGATGTAGTCGGCACAACTGTTGTGGCCATGATCTCCATTCGCCCGGCCCGGCCAGAAGACGCGACAGACTTGGCGCGATTGGGCAACGAGCTTGCCTGTCTCATGGGGGCCCACGAGGTTTATTCAGCCGACGTCTTCGAACGCTATGGCTTCGGCCCCAAGCCGCACTTCGAGGTATTGGTGGCCGAGACGGCGGGCGGGATCGTTGGTTACGCCCTGTTCGAGGAAACCTTCAACAGCGATCTCTGCGAGCCAGGCATGTGGCTGCACGATATCATGGTGGACGAAGCCATGCGGGGCACCGGGATTGGCGAAGGTTTGATGGCCGCCGTCGCGCGGCTAGTTTTGGACCGCGGGCGCACTTCTTTGTGGTGGGGCGTGCTATCCTCGAACGCGATGGCCCGGCAATTCTACACGCGCTTGGGCGCGCGCGACGAGGACGCGAGGATACAGGAGCTGGACAGCGCGGCGCTTCGCGCCCTGGCCGGTGCCGACTCGAACTAGGGAAGCAGCAGTCCAGATGACCGAAACTCGCCACGTCAAGATCGGCCCGCTCACGCTCGGCAACGATCTGCCTTTCACCTTGATCGCCGGGCCTTGTGCCCTGGAGAGCCGCGCGCATGCCCTGGAGATGAGCCACGCACTGAGCGAGATGGCCGGCAAGCTTGGCATCGGCCTGATCTACAAGTCCTCCTTCGACAAGGCCAACCGCACCAGCTTGAATTCCGAGCGGGGGCTTGGCCTGGAGACGGCGTTGCCGATCCTGGCCGAAGTGCGCGAGACTTACGGTTGCCCGGTCCTAACCGACGTGCATACGGCAGAGCAGTGCGTGGCCGCCGCCGAGGCTGTGGATGTACTGCAGATCCCAGCTTTTCTTTGCCGCCAGACCGATCTGCTGGTTGCCGCCGCCACCACCGGCAAGGCGATTAACGTCAAGAAGGGGCAGTTTCTGGCGCCCTGGGATATGAAGAACGTGGTCGCCAAGATTAGTGAGTCCGGTAATCTGAACGCGCTTGTGTGCGAGCGCGGCGCGAGCTTCGGCTACAACACCTTGGTTTCGGACATGCGCTCTTTGCCGATCCTGGCCAGCCAAACGGGCTGCCCCGTGGTCTTCGATGCGACCCATTCGGTGCAACAACCGGGCGGGCAGGGCACGACCTCCGGCGGCCAGCGCGAATTCGTGCCGGTTCTGGCGCGCGCCGCCATCGCGGTTGGTGTGGCGGCTGTCTTCATGGAGACTCACCAGGACCCCGACAGCGCGCCCTCGGACGGGCCCAACATGGTGCCCCTCAAGGAGTTGCCGGCCCTGATCGAAACCTTGATGGCCTTCGACAGGCTGGCCAAGGAGCGGCCAGTGAGCATCGCTTAGAGGGGCACGCCTTGATCGGTCACTTCCGCGCCATGGCGCGCAATAATGCCTGGTCGAACCACCGGCTGCACGCGGCTTGCGCGAAGTTGAGCGCCACCGACTACACAGCCGAACGTTCGGGTTTCTTTCCCTCGATCCAGTGGACCTTGGACCACATCTTGATCGTCGATCGCCTGTACCTTGACGCGCTGGAGGGACAGCCGAAACCGAATGAGGCCTACACCGACGAGCTTCGATTGGCGTTCGCCGCCTTGTGGGCAGCGCAAGCCGCAGAGGACAAGCGGCTTATTGCATATTGTGCGGCCCTGGCGCCGGAGCGTCTCGGTGAACCTGTTAAGTTGTTGCGTAAAGACGGTATCGAGATTGATAGCGTGGCGACGGTCCTGCCGCATCTTTTCGTGCATCAAATCCACCACCGGGGTCAGGTGCACGCCATGCTCTCGGAGACCCCGGTGGCGCCGCCACAACTCGACGAATTCTTCCTGGAGGAAGACGCGCCCAGGCGGCAGGCCGACTTGATCGCGCTCGGCTGGCCGCCGGATTGAGCGCGACCGCTTAGCTCGCCGGGAACCAAGCGCGCGTGCGGTTCGCGAAGGCTACGAGTGAGAGCATAACGGGCACCTCGACCAGCACGCCGACCACGGTTGTTAGTGCCGCGCCGGAGTTGAGCCCAAAGAGGCTGATGGCCACGGCGACCGCCAGCTCGAAGAAATTCGATGTCCCGATCAGCGCGCAGGGTGCTGCGACGTTGAAGGGGATCCGCCAGGTCCAGGCGGCGGCGTAGGCGACAACGAAAATCCCGTAGGATTGGATAATCAACGGGGCCGCGATCAAGGCGATCAAGGCGGGCCTCTCGAGGATGATCTGGCCCTGAAACCCGAACAGTAGCACGACCGTCGCCAGGAGCCCGAGTACCGAGAACGGTTTCACCGCGCCGGTGAAGCGCGCGACCGCCGCCTCGCCGCTTTCGCCGCGCCGGGCATGAGCGACAAGCCGGCGCCGCGTCAAGGCGCCGGCGGCCAGTGGGATCACAACGTAAAGGCCGACGGAAAGCAGGAGCGTCTCCCACGGCACGGCAATATCCGTTACCCCAAGAAGCAGCGCGACAAGGGGCGCGAAGGCGAAGATCATGATGACGTCGTTGACCGAGACCTGGACCAAAGTGTAGGTCGCGTCGCCCCGGGTAAGCTGGCTCCAGACGAAGACCATCGCGGTACAGGGCGCGGCGCCGAGCAGGATCAGACCGGCGATATACTGTTGCGCGTCGGCGGGGGCGACCATATCGGCGAACAGGACCTCGAAGAACAGGACGCCGAGCGCGGCCATGGTGAAAGGCTTGATCAACCAATTCACGACAATCGTAACGATCAGCCCCTTCGGCCGATCCCCGATGCGCCGCAAGCTGGCAAAATCCACATTCACCATCATCGGATAAACCATGGCCCAAATGAGGATCGCGACCACGAGATTGACCGAGGCGTATTCGAGACCGGCGAGGACCTCGAACAGGACCGGCAGCAGGCTTCCAAGGCCGACGCCGGCGGCGATGCACAGAGCCACCCAAACCGACAGCCACTTCTCAAAGAAGCCGATACCGGCGGAGGGGTGTGCGGATGCGGAGAGGGTCTCGTTCGTCATGGCCCTATCTTTTCTCGGCCCCGCAGGCAGCGGCCAGAGTCGCGATTCCGCCGCAAAGTTCCGGCCGCCCATGGCAGCAATCCTCGGTTAGGAACGAAAGCAATTGGCGCATGCCCTCGACCTCGACCGCGTAGTAAATGTTGCGCTTGACCCGCCAGGCGCGCAGCAGCCCGGCGCGCTCCAAATGCGCCAGATGAAACGACAGCGCCGAGGGCGCGGCCCCGATCCGCGCCGCGATCTCTCCTGCCGGTAGGCCCGATGGCCCCTCCTTCACCAGCATGCGGAACACCTGCAAGCGATGCTCCTGCGCCAGGGCCGAAAGGGCGATGATAGCCATGCGATTGTCCATATTTCAAATATTCTTGAAATATTGAAATATGTCAAGACCGGTTTGTTTCCGACATTGCGAGCCTTGCCTAGGTCCGCGCGGCTTTGTACGACTGCGCCGAACATCAAGCACTTGGAGGGGCCGATGACCGCCATCGTCGATATCAGGGGACGGGAAATCCTGGATTCCCGGGGGAATCCAACCGTCGAGGTCGACGTCACGCTGGAATCAGGCGCCTTTGGCCGGGCCGCCGTGCCCTCGGGCGCCTCAACCGGCAAGCATGAGGCGGTCGAGCTTCGCGACGGCGACAAGGCGCGTTATGGCGGCAAGGGCGTGCTCAAGGCGGTGGAGGCGGTCAATCACGAGATCTTCGACGCGCTCTCCGGCCTCGACGCGGAGGACCAGCTTCACATCGACCGCACCATGATCGCCCTGGACGGAACCGCAAACAAGGCGCGCCTGGGCGCCAACGCGATCCTGGGCATCAGCCTGGCCGTCGCCAAGGCGGCGGCGGAGGAGGCGGGCCTGCCGCTCTATCGCTACGTCGGCGGGACCTTTGCCCGGACCCTGCCGGTCCCGCTCATGAACGTGATCAACGGCGGCGCCCATGCCGACAACGCGCTCGATATCCAGGAAGTGATGATCGTGCCTCTGGGGGCCGAAAGCTGTGCCGAGGCGATCCGCGCCGGGGCTGAAGTTTTCCACGCTCTGCGCAAGGGATTGATGGACGCCGGGCATAATACCAACGTTGGCGACGAAGGCGGCTTCGCGCCCAACCTGAAATCGGTGGATGAGGCGCTGGGCTTCATCGCCAAGGCGGTTGAGGCGGCCGGCTATCGCCCCGGCGAGGAGGTCGCGCTGGCGCTCGATTGCGCCGCCAGCGAGTTCTACAAGGACGGCAAGTACAAGCTGACGGGCGAGGGCCGCTCGCTCGACTCCGATCAAATGGCCGAGTACCTGGCCGAACTCTGCGACCGCTACCCGATCATCTCGATCGAGGACGGCATGGACGAGGACGATTGGGACGGCTGGGCGGCCTTGACCGCAGCTTTGGGAGACAAGGTACAACTCGTTGGGGACGATCTTTTCGTGACCAATCCGGTTCGCTTAGCTCAAGGCATTGAGCGCGGTGTCGCCAATTCGATCCTGGTCAAGGTCAACCAAATCGGTACTCTGAGCGAGACGCAGGAGGCAGTCGAGATGGCGCACAAGGCCGCTTACACAGCCGTCATGTCCCATCGTTCAGGCGAGACCGAGGACTCGACCATCGCCGATCTGGCGGTGGCCACCAACTGCGGCCAGATCAAGACCGGCTCGCTGTCGCGCTCCGACCGCCTGGCGAAATACAACCAACTCCTCCGCATCGAGGAAGAGTTAGGCCCGGATGCGATCTATGCTGGCCCCAGCTTGCGCGCGCGCCGCTAAGCGGGGTAACGCTCCGGCCAAGGGCGGGAGTTGCCGCGGGACTGCGCAACCCTCCACCTTCAGCCAGCATTTGGGTGCGATTTAGTATTCCTTTACCAGCGGCTGCAAATATACGCAGCTTATACGCGAAATTAACGTTCGAGCCGATCAAAGTAGATCCGCCCGGCTTTTTCCTTTCGTCATCACTCTGCTTATGTGAATGACCTCAACTAGACGAACAGACGCGACCGGCGAAAAGTCGTCTTTATCGACTGAGGAGCAACTCGCCCTAGCGATCGAGGCGCTCTCGGAACTTGTCGTGCTCTTGGATGCCGAGGACCGGGTTGTCCTTGCCAACAGGGCGTGGAGGGAACTGAACAAGGAGGTCGCCGAGCACACAAAGCCGGGCACCCGTTTTGAAGATCACTTGCGGGCTCTCCTGGAGAAAGGCCTCGTACCGGAGGCCGTTGGTCGGGAGGAGGATTGGCTACACGAGCGTTTGGACCGCCATCTCAATTCCAGCGGCCCTTTCGAGGTGGCGCGCCAGGACGGGCGGTGGATTCGCGTTCACGAGCAACGCCTCCCAAACGGCGGAATCATTCTCCTCATCAGTGACATTACGGAGCGCAAGCGAGCCGAAGAGGCGCTGCGCGAGAGCGAGGAGCGGTTCCGGACCGTAGTGAACAACTCGCCGGCCAAGATCCACATCAAGGATGCGGAAGGGCGCTACCTCCTGATCAATTCGTTGGCCGAGAAGCTGTTCGGTGTCACCGACGAAGAGGCCAGGGGCAAGACGACCCATGAAGTTTTCCCCGATCAGAAAGCGGATGCCTTCAAGGCGCATGACCAAGGTGTGCTGGAATCCGGAAAGGCCGTCGAGCAGGAAGAGGAATGGCCGCGGGCCGACGGTGTCCATACCTATCTCACCGTCAAGTTTCCAATCCAGAACTTCGCCGGTGAGATCACGGGAATAGGCGCGATCGGCACTGACATCACCGATCGCAAGCGTGCCGAAGAAAGACTCCAAAACAGCGAACGGGCCCTGAAACTGCGCGTCACCGAGCTTGAAGAGGCGCAACGCCGCCTTAAGGAGCAAGAGAACAACCTGATCCGTCTCGCCGACAACCTCAAGATCGCGCGCGACCAAGCACTATCGGCGGACCGCGCCAAGTCAGAATTCTTGGCCACGATGAGCCACGAGTTGCGCACTCCGCTCAACGCGATCATCGGCTTCTCGGAGATTATGAAGACCGAGGCTCTGGGAGCGATGGGCAACGTCAAGTACCACGGCTACGCAGCCGACATACATGAATCCGGGCGGCACCTGCTCGACCTCATCAACGATATCCTGGATCTATCCAAGGTCGAATCGGGCCTGGACGAGCTTCACGAGGAAGATGTCGAAATTCCGGAACTAGCGCGTTCGGTCTGGCGGCTGATTCAGAAGCGCGCGGAAAATCAGAGCGTACGTCTGATCATGGATCTGCCCGACGAGCCGCCGCCGCTGCACGCCGATCTGCGTAAGCTCAAACAGATTCTGGTAAACTTACTGTCCAACGCGATCAAGTTCACCGAGACCGGCGGCAAGGTCACCATGAAGATTTGGTGCCAGGTGGAAAGCGGCTATGTTTTTCAGGTTTCGGATACAGGCATTGGCATCGCACTTGAGGACATTCCAAAGGCGCTGTCCCATTTTGGCCAAGTGGACAGCGCTCTCAATCGGCAGCACGCGGGTACCGGCCTGGGTTTGCCACTAACCAAGGCTCTGGTCGAGTTGCATGGCGGGTCGTTGGACCTGCAGAGTGCCGTTGGGGCTGGAACCACTGTCACAGTTCGCTTGCCCGCTATGCGAATAGTGTCCTTTCCCGGTGCCGTACAGGCATTGCTCCGCGGGAAGTCAGTCTGAGGTTTCCTTGGGCCCGTGGGATCGAGCGAAGCGTCGCCAACTCGATCCTGGTCAAGGTCAATCGAATCTGGCTCCAGAGAGAGACACAAGAATTGGCTGAGACAGCGCGCGCCGCTAAACGGGGGGGCATGAAGTCCACCGTGCGACTCGAGTTAGATTCCAATGCAAGAAATCTATGGTCTTGACTCCATGAGCTAAGCCGTTCCTTGACGGTGTTCTCGGGTTGTTCTCGAATCCTTTTGGAATCTTTGATTCTTTTTTGTTGACCCGGCGAATCGGTCTGTGATTCGTTGCAGGTCATGGCTGTGTTGCGTGAAATTCGGGCCAAGGCCCGCCAAATCTTGCCGCCCGTTCTCGCTGTATGCGTGATGGGATATTTCGCCTACCACTCGATCCAGGGCGACCGTGGGTACCGGGCTTTGCTGCGGGTTGAGCAGGATCTGGCGGAAGCGCGCGTGACCGAGGCTCAGCTTCGCGCCGAGCGGGTTCGCCTGGAGCGCGATGTCAAACTTCTAGACCGGAATGCCTTAGACCCGGACATGCTCGGGGAACGCGCCCGTATGTTGCTTAATTATGGTCTGGAGGATGAATATACGATTGTGTTAGAGGCACCCGGGGTTCAATAATTAACTGATATTCAAGTAATATGCTGTTCTTAGATATTTTTCAATAAGTTATTATATATTGCGAAATATCTGAGGACGCCTTATTCTCCCTGCGACCGATTATCATGGCCGCAAGCCTTTTTTCGGGCCTAAGGGGGAACCGGTATGTCAACGAAGCCGAGCAAGGCATCACCATCTAGGGGCGCCAAAAAGGCATCGGCGCGGCGCGCGGCGCCAGGCATCGGCAGTGCGGCCAGCCCTGAGGAGCTTCTCACCTACTACCGCGGCATGCTTGAGATCCGCCGCTTCGAGGAAAAGGCCGGCCAGATGTATGGCATGGGTCTGATCGGCGGATTTTGCCATCTCTACATCGGCCAGGAAGCGGTCGTGATCGGCATGCAGGCGGCGATTAAGGAAGGCGACACCCTGCTCACCTCCTATCGCGACCACGGCCATATGTTGGCTTGCGGCATGGACCCGAAGGGGGTGATGGCTGAGCTTACCGGCCGGCGGGGTGGGTATTCCAAGGGTAAGGGCGGCTCTATGCACATGTTCAGCCATGACAAGGGCTTCTATGGCGGACACGGCATTGTCGGCGCCCAGGTGCCGATCGGCACCGGCATCGCCTTCGCGCACAAGTACAAGGAAGAAGACGCGGTCTGCCTGACATATTTGGGCGACGGCGCGATTAATCAGGGCCAGGTCTATGAGGCCTTCAACATGGCCTCGCTTTGGCATCTGCCGGTCATTTACGTCATCGAGAACAACAAGTACGGCATGGGCACCAGCATCGAGCGCGCGTCGGCGCGCACGGACCTGTATTATCGTGGCCAGGCTTACGGCATTCCCGGCGAGCAGGTCGATGGCATGGACGTGGTCGCGGTTAAGGCAGCCGGCGCCAAGGCCGTGGCCCACGCCCGCGCCGGCAAGGGACCCTACATTCTCGAGATGCTGACCTATCGCTATCGCGGTCACTCCATGTCGGACCCGGCCAAGTACCGCACCAAGGAAGAGGTCCAGAAGGTCCGTCAGGAGCGCGATCCGATCGAGCGGCTTCGCGGCGTGCTTTTGGAGGAGGTCGGGATCGAGGAAGCTAAGCTTAAGGACATCGACCGCGACGTGAAGAGGATCGTCTCGGAGGCGGCGGAGTTCGCGCAGAACAGTCCGGAGCCCGAGGTCTCGGAGCTTTTCACGGACATTTACGCTTGAGCCGCGCCTGGCGGAACCAGCATTCCCGGACACACTAGTCTATCGATTGTCCTCTCGGAGGGGGCCTATGCCGATTGAAATCCTGATGCCGGCGCTGTCGCCGACCATGACCGAAGGCAAGCTCGCCAAGTGGCACGTGAAGGAAGGCGACCAGATCGCGTCCGGCGATGTCTTGGCCGAGATCGAAACCGATAAGGCGACCATGGAGGTCGAAGCGGTCGACGAAGGCAAGTTGGGCAAGATCCTGATTGCCGAGGGCACCGACAACGTGGCCGTGAACGCGCCGATCGCGCTGCTGCTGGAAGAGGGCGAGGATGCCAAAGCGCTGGATACGGTCTCCACCGCCACGCCGTCGCCTAGGGTATCTCCGCCCGCGATAAGCGCCGACCGCGGCCCAGCCCCGGCTGCTGCTGTTGCCGTGACGGTTACCGCTGAGGCGGAATGGGACGGCCCGACCGTCAAGATGACCGTGCGCGACGCCTTGCGCGACGCCATGGCGGAGGAAATGCGCCGGGACCCGGACGTCTTCCTGATGGGCGAAGAGGTTGCCGAGTATCAAGGCGCTTACAAGATCAGCCAAGGTTTACTGGATGAATTCGGCGCCAAACGCGTGATCGACACCCCGATCACGGAGCATGGCTTCGGCGGCGTTGGTGTCGGTGCGGCGTTCTACGGCTTGAAGCCGATCGTCGAGTTCATGACCTTCAATTTCGCCATGCAGGCGATCGACCATATCGTCAACTCGGCCGCCAAGACCCGCTATATGTCGGGTGGCCAAGTCAACAGCCCGATTGTATTCCGGGGACCGAATGGGGCGGCGGCGCGGGTCGCGGCTCAGCATTCGCAATGCTACGCGAGCTGGTACATGCACGTGCCGGGCTTAAAGGTCGTGGCGCCGTGGTCGGCGGCCGATGCCAAGGGTTTGCTTAAATCCGCGATCCGCGATCCCAACCCGATCATCTTCCTCGAGAACGAAGTCTTGTACGGGCAAAGCTTCGAGGTGCCGGAAACCGACGATTGGACGGTACCCATCGGCAAGGCAAAGATCGTGCGGCCGGGCAAGGACGTGACTATCACCGCCTTCTCGATCATGGTCGGCAAGGCCTTGGAAGCGGCGGAGGCGCTGGCCGCCGAGGGTATCGAGGCCGAGGTGATCGATCTGCGCAGCCTCAGACCGCTAGATACCGCAACCGTGGTTGAATCGGTCAAGAAGACCAACCGTCTGGTTTCCGCCGAGGAAGGTTGGCCATCGGCCGGCATCGGCGCGGAGATCGCGGCCCTGATGATGGAACATGCCTTCGATTGGCTCGATGCGCCGGTCAAGCGGGTGTGCGGCGCTGACGTGCCTATGCCTTATGCAGCCAATCTCGAAAAGCTCGCACTGCCGCAGGTCGCGGACATAACGGATGCGGCGAAACAGGTTTGTTACGCCGGATAAGCGGGAAGGGGAGTACCAAACATGACCGTCAACATTCTGATGCCCGCGCTGTCCCCAACCATGACCGAGGGCAAGCTGGCCAAGTGGCATGTAAAGGAAGGCGATGACGTCGCGTCCGGCGATGTCCTGGCGGAGATCGAGACCGACAAGGCGACCATGGAGGTCGAGGCGGTCGAGGAGGGTAAGCTCGGCAAAATCCTGATCGCCGAGGGTACCGACAACGTCGCCGTGAATACACCCATCGCCGTGTTGCTGGAGGAGGGCGAGGACGCCTCGGCGATCGCCGCTGCACCGCCGCCCGCCGAGCCGAAAGCGCCCGCGGCCCAACCTGCCGAAATGCCCAAGGCACCGGCCGCTCCGGCTCCAGCCCCCGCTGTTGCGCCCGTTACGGTGACCGGTGGCCGGGTTGTCGCCAGCCCGCTGGCCAAGCGCATGGCCAAGCAGGCAGGGCTCGATCTGGCGGCGCTCACGGGCAGCGGTCCGAGCGGACGCATCGTGAAGCACGATATCGAAGCCGCCCTGGCCGGTGGCGCGCCGAGGACAGCGGCGGTATCCGCGCCAACGCAAGCTGCCGCGCCTCTCGCAATTGCGGCCGGTCCCGGCGCGAAGCAGATGGCCGACTTGTTGGGCATGGCCTACACCCAAGAACCGCTCAGTAAGATGCGGCAGGTTATCGCCCGGCGCTTGAGCGAGGCCAAGCAGACGGTCCCGCATTTCTACCTGACCGTGGATTGCCAGATTGACGAGCTCCTGCGTGTCCGCAAGGAACTGAATGGCCGCTTCGAGGGCCTCAAGATTTCGGTCAACGACTTCGTCATCCGCGCCGCCGCACTGGCGCTCAAGCAAGTTCCGGCGGCCAACGCCTCCTACGACGACAGCGGTATCCTGTTTTACGAACACGCCGACGTTTCGGTCGCGGTCGCGACCCCGAACGGGCTCATCACTCCCATCGTCAAGGCGGCGGAGACCAAGGGCCTCTCGGGTATTTCCGGCGAGATGAAGGATCTGGCCGCGCGCGCGCGCGACGGCAAGCTGAAGCCGGAGGAATACCAGGGCGGCACCTTCTCGGTCTCCAACCTGGGCATGTTCGGGGTGCGCGAGTTCGCGGCCATCGTCAACCCGCCGCAAGGCGCGATCCTGGCGGTCGGCGCCGGCGAGCGGCGCGCGGTCATCGAGGACGGCGCAGTCGCCGCCGCGACCGTCATGTCCTGCACACTCTCGGTCGATCACCGCGTGGTTGACGGCGCCATCGGTGCCGAGTTCCTGGCCGCCTTCAAGAAGCTGATCGAATACCCGGCGGCGATGCTGCTGTAGGCCCCGGCTGGGGTAAGAAGGGAGCCGTCATGGCTGACACCAACTTCGACCTGCTCGTGATCGGCGGCGGGCCCGGCGGCTATGTTCCCGCGATCCGCGCCGCGCAACTGGGCGGCAAGGTGGCCTTGGTCGAGCGCGAACACCTGGGCGGCATCTGCCTCAACTGGGGTTGCATCCCGACCAAGGCGCTGCTGCGCACGTCCGAGATTTATCACTACATGACCCACGCCGGCGATTATGGCCTGAGCGCCAAGGAGGTTGGCTTCGATCTGGCCAAGGTGGTCAAGCGCTCCCGCGCCGTGGCAGGGCGCTTGAACGCGGGCGTGACGCACTTGATGAAGAAGAACAAGGTCACGGTCTTCGATGGCCACGGCAAACTCAACGGCGTGCAAGGTGGCACGCGAAAGATTCAGGTGACCAAGGACGGCAAGGCTGTCGCCGAACTAACCGGTAAGAACGTGGTTCTGGCAACCGGCGCGCGCGCGCGTCAGCTTCCAGGCCTTGAGGCCGACGGCAAGCTGGTCTGGACCTACAAGGAAGCCATGGTGCCGCAGGCCATGCCGAAATCCCTTCTGGTTATCGGCTCTGGCGCGATCGGGATCGAGTTCGCCAGCTTCTACCGCACCTTGGGCGCCGAGGTCACAGTGGTCGAAGTTCTGCCGCGCGTCCTGCCGGTCGAGGACGAGGAGATTTCCGCCTTCGCGCACAAGGCCTTCGAGAAGCAGGGAATGAAAATCCTGACCGGGGCCACGGTCAAGAGCCTGGAGAAGAGCGCCGACAGCGTCACCGCGACCATCGAAAAGGACGGCAAGTCGAGCGAGCTGACCGTCGATCGCGTCATCTCCGCCGTCGGCATCGTCGGCAACGTCGAGGACCTCGGTCTCGAGGGCACGAAGGTCAAGGTCGACCGCAGCCATGTCGTGACCGACCCATGGATGGCAACGGGTGAGCCCAACGTCTACGCCATCGGCGATCTAACCGGCGCGCCCTGGCTGGCCCACAAGGCGAGCCACGAGGGCGTGATCTGCGTCGAGAAGCTGGCCGGGCTGAAGGACGTCCACCCGCTCGACGTGCGGCGTATTCCAGGCTGCACCTACTGCCATCCGCAGGTCGCCAGCCTCGGCCTCACCGAAGCCAAGGCCAAGGAGGGCGGGCGCAAGGTCAAGGTCGGCCGCTTCCCCTTTATGGGTAACGGCAAGGCGATTGCCCTGGGCGACGATCAGGGCCTGGTCAAGACCGTCTTCGACGACAAGACCGGCGAGCTCCTCGGCGCCCACATGGTCGGCGCCGAGGTGACCGAACTCATTCAGGGCTATGCCATCGCCATGCAGCTAGAGACGACCGAGACCGACCTCATGCACACGGTCTTCCCGCACCCGACCTTAAGCGAGATGATGCACGAGAGCGTGCTTGACGCCTATGGCCGGGTTATCCACTTCTGATTGAGGGTAAGTTTGTATCGCTTGGTTCGATGAGGCATCGAGAACGTAAGTGAAAAGAAATATTACCACGAAGACACAAAGACACTAAGGGGCGTAATATTCTGCTGGTGCCGTGCCGGCGCGAACTTGCGGTTTCTTCGAGTTTCTTCGTGCCTTCGTGCCTTCGTGGTAATTCTAAACTTTGGGACTATGTCCTTGCTCATAGGTTTTGAAAGATTCTTGGATCACATAGGCAAATGACCGTCAGTCTCGACAAACCCCGCCCGCGCCATCCTGAGAAGGCGCATAAGCCGGACAACCCGATCCAGCGCAAGCCGACCTGGATTAGGGTCAAGGCGCCGGTCTCGCCGATCTATCACGAGACGCGCAAGATCGTGCGTGAGCACAAGCTGAATACAGTTTGCGAAGAGGCGGCTTGCCCCAATATCGGCGAGTGCTGGGCCAAGAAGCACGCGACCATGATGATCATGGGCGAGATTTGCACCCGGGCCTGTGCATTCTGCAACGTCGCGACCGGTAAGCCCGGCGCGCTCGATCCCTTTGAGCCGACCAACGTCGCTAACGCCGTGGCCAAGCTGGGCTTGGAGCACGTCGTCATCACCTCGGTCGATCGCGACGATCTGGCGGACGGCGGCGCCGGGCATTTCGCGGCCGTGATCGGGGCCATCCGCGCGGCGACCCCGGCCACGACGATTGAGGTTCTGACCCCCGATTTCCTGCGCAAGAACGGCGCCGAGGCGACGGTCGCCGCCGCCAAGCCGGATGTCTTCAATCACAACCTGGAAACCGTGCCGCGGCTTTACGCCAGCGTGCGTCCGGGCGCGCGTTATTTCACCTCGCTGCGCCTCTTACAGCGGGTGAAAGAGCTCGACCCGACAATTTTCACCAAGTCTGGCATCATGGTCGGCCTGGGCGAAAGCGAGGAGGAAGTGCTCCAGGTCATGGAGGACCTGCGCTCCGCCGATGTCGATTTCCTGACCGTCGGGCAGTACCTGCAACCGACTCCCAAGCACCACGCTATCGACCGCTTTGTCACGCCCGAGGAGTTCAAGCGCATCGAGGCCCTGGCCTATGCCAAGGGCTTTCTCATGGTCTCGGCCTCGCCGTTGACTCGGTCCTCCTATCATGCCGGCGACGACTTTGCCCGCCTGCGCGCCGCCCGCGAAGCCAAGCTGGCGGCCGGAACCTAATCTAGGCGAGTTCAGTATCGTGCCCACGCACGCGGAAAAGCGCGTTCTGCCCTATACGCCGAAGCAGCTCTACGGGTTGGTCGCCGATATTGAGCGTTACCCGGAGTTCTTGCCTTGGTGCCGGGCCACGCGTGTGCGCGAGCGCGAGGGCAACCACGTCCTTGCCGACATGGTGATCGGTTTCAAGATGTTCCGTGAGCGTTTCACCACCCGTGTCACGCTTAATCCGGATCAAAATCGCATCGATGTGGCTTATGCCGAAGGGCCGTTCAAGTACCTGAATAATCATTGGGTTTTCGTGGATCATCCGAAGGGTTGTGAGATCGACTTCTACGTCGACTTCGAATTCCACTCGCGCCTTTTGCAAAAGGCTGTTGGGATCTTGTTCGGCGAAGCCGTGCGCCGCATGGTCGGCGCGTTCGAGACTCGCGCCCGAGCGCTCTATGGGCCGTCAGCTCAGCGCCGGGTGTGATTCCGCATAAGATTTACGGTGCACCACCGGTCATGCTCTAGAACGCTTGATCGGCGCTGGCGAGCGCGGCATAGAGTGCGAAGATCATAAGCGTGTTGAACACGCCGTGGCACACAACGGCGGGCCACAGCGACCCGCCACGCTCGTAGATCCAGGCAAGCACAACACCCATAACCGTCAACGCCGGAATCAAGAGCATTACGCCATGAAGCGAGGCGAAGAACGACGCGCTAACGATTGCCGCGGTTGGGAATCCCATACGCTGGCGCAACCATCCAAAGAAGAGGCCTCGAAACGCGATCTCTTCGGCCAGCGGCGCAACGAAACCGCCCATGATGGTCATACCGATCAGCCCGGGCCAACTGAAGCCAGCCGGAGCAAGCGCGACGATTTGCGGATTCTCAAACGGGATATCGAGGAGTCTCGGCAGTGCAGCGTTGATCAAGGCGACGACCGGGACCAGGCCCAAAGCCAGAAACACCGCTCGCCGGTGCCAGAAACGGGAACTACTTACCAGCCCCAGGTCCGCCCAGCTTATTCCATACCGGCGAAGAATCAGTGCGCGCAGGGTCGCTAGGAGGACAAGCGACTGGAACAAGATAACAATCAGCGTGAAAGCAAGAACCAAGGTCTCATCATGGTCCTCGCGTCCACCGCGTGCGGCGTCAAAGACACCGCCGAAAAACACGCCTGCCAAGCGCAGTGTGCCAAGATTAACGATCAAGAATAGCAGAAGTTCACTGGCCGTGACCTGCGCGCGCCAGTCGGGTGAGGACAGTTGCTTGGGCGGACTCATGGCGCGCGACTCATGGCGCAACGTCTGCGAGTAGAGCCAGTGCCGCGTTCAAGGATGCCAAACGAACCTCGCTGCGGGCGCCGGGGAAGAGGTGGCGTTGGTGCGACGGCACGGCTTCGCCCTGCGCCAAGCCCAAATAGACCAGGCCCAGGGGTTTGTTCGCGGTCGCGCCGCCCGGTCCCGCGATCCCGGTGACAGAGACCGCCACCTGGGCGCGCGATCGCTCGAGGGCGCCGGACGCCATGGCTTCCGCCACTTCCGGGCTAACCGCGCCATGCGCCTCGATCAGCCCGGCCGAAACACCGAGCACCTCGATCTTGGCCTCGTTTGAGTAGGTCACGAAACCACGCTCCACGACATCCGAAGAGCCCGCGATCTCCGTTAAGCAGGCCGCTATCAGGCCGCCGGTACAAGATTCCGCCGTGACGACGCGTAAACCCGCGCGCCGGTATGTCTCCAGGAGGGCGGCTGCTTCGGCCAGGAGTTGGGGCGGAAACACGCTCAAGAATCCAGCAAGGCCAATACCCCGAAGCTCGCGCCCGCGGCATAGATGGCGGCGACCACGTCGTCAATCATGATTCCCAGCCCGCCTTTCACATGCCGATCGAGTACATTCGCGGGCCAGACCTTGAAAATGTCGAAGAACCGGAAGAACGCAAAGACTATCGCATAGGCTGACAGATCGAGCGCGAACGGGACAAGCGCGAGCCACATCCCGGCGACCTCATCGATGACGACCTTGCCGGGGTCTTCGATGTCCAGGCTATTGGCATAGCGTTCGCTGGCCCATATCCCGATAAGGAAGGCGGCGGCGGCGGCGGCTAAAAGAGCCCAGCGCCCGCCGAAAGATACGATCACGACCGCGGCAGGTAAGGCCGCCAGCGAACCCCAGGTGCCCGGTATGCGGGGCAGAAGGCCGCTGCCGAACCAAGTCGCGATCAGGCTTGCCGGATGCCAAAAGGAAAGAGGTTGGGGGACCGTCATCACCCCGCGCTCGGCAAGCGAATCGTGGCCACTGCTTGGGCTGCGATGCCTTCGCGCCGCCCGGTAAAACCGAGTTCTTCCGTCGTCGTTGCCTTGACGCTGACCCGCTTGAGCCCGATATCCAGGAGCGCCGCCACGCGCGCGACCATCGCTTCCCGGTACGCTCCCACCTTCGGCCGTTCGCAGATCAGGGTGACGTCGGCATGCACGAGCGCACCGCCCTGAGACCTCACCAGATCGGCAGCGTGGCGCACGAACTGGCCGGAGTCCGCACCCCGCCATTGCGGATCCGAGGGCGGAAAGTGGCTTCCAATGTCGCCCGCGCCTAGGGCGCCTAGAATGGCGTCCGTTAGGGCATGCAAACCGACGTCGGCGTCCGAATGGCCGAGCAAGCCAGCGTCGTGCGGGACGGCGATGCCGCATAACATAACCTGGCTACCGGGGCCGAAGCGATGCACGTCAAAACCTTGACCAACCCGGGTTTCGCCCAAGGTTTCTCCCCTCAGCCAGTGTTCGGCCCGCACTAAATCCTCCTGGGTCGTGACCTTGAAGTTCTCGGGCGCGCCTTCGACCAAGCGAACCGTGAGCCCGGCTTGCTCTGCGACGGCCGCATCGTCGGTCAGGTTCTGGCCGCGTGCCGCGTCGTGGGCTGCCAAGATTGCGGTGTAATTGAATCCCTGCGGCGTCTGCGCGCGCCACAAACCGGTGCGCTCAAGCGTGGCCGTTATTCGACCGTCCGCGCCGCCGCGCTTCAGCGTGTCGATCACGGGCAGGGCGGCGATCGCGCCCGGCGCCTGTCCCAAGGCATCGAGCACCCGGTCGATCACGGCCGGGCCAATCAAAGGACGGGCGCCATCGTGGATTAAAACTCGTGTGGGTGCGTGTGGCGCCAGGGACAAAAGGCCATTTTGGACCGACTCCTGTCGGGTCGCGCCGCCGGCGACCGCGTCCGGCAATCCCAAACCCTCCGCGGCGGCGGCGTACATTGCCCGATCGTCGGGATGGATGACGGCCTGAATTGCATCGATGCCGGGATGGCGGCGGAAGGTTTCCAGCGCATGCCGTAGGACCGGCCGCCCCGCGAGAGGGGCGTACTGCTTCGGGTGAGTAGCGCCAAACCGGCTGCCGCGCCCCGCCGCGACGACCAAGGCGACCGTGCCGGGCATCGGTGAAACCTCGAATCTACGTTCGGGGGGAGCCTAGTGGGCGCCGCGCGCCGGGCCAAGAGGGACTTTCGAAACTTGGAGCTCGCGAAGGGCGTTACCGCGCGGTTGTTGGAGGCTATAATGAGGTATGCCAAATGCAGTCCTAATGAGCCTATCGGCCCTGGCCGCCCTGATCCCGGCGGCGATCTGGTCTTTTAGAGGTGCCGCGGCGCGGCGTGACGTCCTGTTTTGGGCCGTCGTGGTGGTTGCCGCCGCCGGATCGGCCACGATTAGCGTCGCCCAACTTTTCGGTCCGTGGCAAAGCGGCTTGTCCCTGGCCTTGTGGATGTCCATCGCGGTTAGCATGGCGATTTTCATCGGTCTGTCGCTTGGTGTTCGCGAAGCTTGGCGTCTGGCGCCTCTCGTGGCGCCATACCTGTTGCTGCTTGGGATCCTGGCCACGCTATGGAGCAATGTCGCGCCCAGCGATCCCTTGGCCAGCTCGCCCGACGCTTGGCTGGTCCTACATATTGCGGTATCCGTCGCAACCTATGGCCTATGTACCCTGGCGGCGGTCGCCGGAGCCGCTGTGCTGTTGCAGGAGCGCGCGATCAAGCGCAAGCAACCGAACTCACTGACCCACCGCTTGCCGTCAGTCGCCGACGCCTCGCGTCTGCAGGGCCGCCTGCTCGCCGCCTCGGCCGTCGTGCTGGCACTCGGTATCGCAACCGGCATGGCGGAGCAGTATCTGACGACCCAGCAATTACTGGAGTTGGACCACAAGACCCTCTTGTCCATTCTGGCTTTCGCCGTAATTGCCTTGCTCCTGGTCTTGCACCGCCGCAGCGGATTGCGGGGCCAACATGCGGCGCGCTTGATCTTGGTTGCGTATTTGCTTCTGACCCTGGCCTATCCTGGGGTGAAGTTCGTCACTGGCGTCCTTCTGGTCTAGCTGTAGAGCCTGAATACGCTTTCAATTTCCGGTATGAGCATATAGAAAACGCCTATGTAATAGGCTTTCATATGATTGCTTAATAAATGAGCATTTCCATCGGATCTTTGCGGCTGGAGGAGCCGGTTATTCTGGCCCCTATGTCGGGAGTTACGGACGCCCCTTTCCGCCGTATTGTCAATGATTTAGGCGCCGGTCTTGTCGTCTCCGAAATGATCGCCAGCCAGGCAATGATCCGCCGGACCCGCGATTCCATGAAACGAGCCCGAAACGAGGCGGAGGCCTATCCCTTGTCGGTCCAGCTCGCGGGGTGTGAACCGGAGGTCATGGCCGAGGCGGCGCGCCTGTGCGTCGATTTGGGCGCCAAGATGGTCGACATCAACTTCGGCTGCCCGGTCAAGAAGGTGGTCAATAAGGAGGCTGGCTCGGCCTTGATGCGGGATCTGCCTGCCGCCGCGCGTATCCTGGCCGCAACCGTGCGGGCGGCTGAGGTTCCGGTAACCTTGAAGATGCGCACAGGGTGGGACGAGACTCAGCGCAACGCGCCGGAATTGGCTCGAATCGCTGAGGATTGCGGCATCCAGATGGTCACGGTCCATGGCCGTACCCGATGCCAGCTTTACTCGGGTTTCGCCGATTGGGCCTTCGTGCGGCAGGTGAAGCAGGGCGTCGGCATCCCGGTCGTGGTCAATGGCGACATTCGCACTCTGGATGACGCAGCGCGCGCCCTGAGTGAATCCGGCGCCGACGGCGTAATGATCGGGCGCGGAGCAAGCGGGCGGCCTTGGTTCCTGCAACAGGTCATAGCCTTCCTAGCCCGTGGCGAACGGCTACCGGATCCGCCCCTGGCCACCCAACTCGCGATCGTCCTGGACCACTACGAGGCGATCTTAGCGGAACACGGCGTTCCGCGCGGCGTGCGTATCGCGCGGAAACACCTGGCCTGGTACTCCAAAGGCTTACCGAATGGCGCTGAGTTTCGAGTTCACCTGAACCGGCTGGAAAATCCGGTGGAGGTTAGGGCCGCAGTGACGGCGCTCTATGCGCCCCAGTTGGCGCTGGCGGCCGCTTGATGGCAAACCGCGGACTACCGATGCCGACCATCGATCGGGCGGTCTCCCTGGCCGATCCCTCCGCAATCCTCAGCGCTTTGCCGGAGCCTGTGATCGTGATCGACGGCGAGGGCGCCATCGCTCACGCAAACCCAGCGGCGGAGCAGTTCTTTCGTACCAGCCTGGCGGCGCTCGCCGGCCGGCGGCTGGACGTGTACCTGCCATCCGATAGTCCGGTTCACGGTTTGGTGGAACAAGTTCGACGCGCCGGGCATTCAATCACGCAATATGGTGTCACTATCGAGTCGCCGCGCATAGGATCCCACTTCGTTTCCCTCGGGGTGTCCGCAATGACGGATTCTTCGGGCGGCAACGCGGGCGTTGTGGTCTCAATCCATGAGCACTCCATCGCGCGCAAGATCGACGACCAGTTAATTCATCGCAACGCGGCACGCTCGATCACGGCGATGGCGGCCATGCTGGCGCACGAGGTCAAGAATCCGCTCTCGGGCATTCGCGGCGCCGCCCAGCTGTTGGAGCAAGAGGCCGATGCCTCCGACCGGGAATTGACCCAGTTGATCTGTGGCGAGACCGACCGGATTGTTGCTTTGGTAGACCGCATGGAAATGTTCTCCGACGATCGGCCCCTAAAGCGAGAGCCGGTCAATATCCACGAGGTTTTGGACCACGTCCGGCGTTTGGCGCTCAGCGGTTTCGCTCGGCATATCGACTTTCGTGAGCAATACGATCCCTCGTTGCCAGCGGTCTACGGTAATCGGGATTTGCTGACTCAGGCGCTTCTAAATCTGGTCAAGAACGCGGCCGAAGCGGTGCCGGCAGAGGGTGGAGAAATTGTCCTCACAACATCCTTTCGCCAGGGTGTGCGGCTGGCCGTGCCGGGCCGGGATGCTCGCGTCGATCTGCCGCTTTGTATCGGCTTGCAAGACAACGGTTCGGGAATTCCCGAGGAGCTGAAGGCCCATCTCTTCGAACCTTTCGTGACCAATAAAGTCGGTGGCAAGGGTCTTGGCCTGGCTCTGGTCGCGAAGGTCGTAGGCGACCACGGCGGCGTCATCGAGATCGATAGCGTGCCGCGGCGCACCAACGTGCGCATGATGCTGCCTATGGCGCCGAGTAGCGGGCACAAGGCATGACCGGCGCAACCATCCTGGTCGCCGACGACGATCGCGCGATCCGCACGGTCTTGAGTCAGGCCTTGGGCCGAGAAGGTTTCGACGTACGCACGACGGGTACGGCGGCCGGCCTATGGAAGTGGATCGAAGCGGGCGAGGGCGATCTGGTCATCACCGATGTTGTGATGCCCGATGAAGACGGGCTGGATCTGCTGCCCCGCATCAAAAAGTTGCGCCCTAATCTGCGGGTCATCGTCATGAGTGCCCGCAGCACGCTTTTGACGGCGGTCAAGGCGGCGGAACGCGGCGCTTTCGAATATCTCCCGAAACCCTTTGATCTGCGTGAGTTGGTGTCGACCGTCGGCCGTGCACTCGCCGAGCCCGCGAGCCGGGTCGGGACCACGGGGGCGGGCCCAACGCCAGGCCAACAGGGCGAGGAAGGTGGTTTGCCCCTAATCGGGCGCTCCCCGGCGATGCAGGATATCTATCGGACCCTGGCCCGGCTTATGGGGACCGACCTGACCGTCACAATCTACGGCGAATCCGGGACCGGCAAGGAGCTGGCTGCACGCGCGCTGCACGCTTACGGTCATCGGCGCCATGGCCCCTTTGTTGCCATCAACATGGCCGCGATCCCGCGCGAGCTGATCGAGAGTGAACTGTTCGGGCACGAGAAGGGGGCCTTTACCGGTGCGGCGTCGCGTGCGGCTGGCCGCTTCGAGCAAGCCGCGGGCGGGACCCTGTTCCTCGATGAGATCGGCGACATGCCGCAGGAAGCCCAGACCCGTTTGCTACGTGTGCTGCAGGAAGGGGAGTACAGCCGTGTCGGAGGCCAAGTGGCGATGCGGGCCGACGCCAGGATCGTGGTCGCGACCCATCGGGATTTGCGTCACATGGTCCGCCAAGGGTTGTTTCGGGAGGATCTGTTTTATCGGCTCAACGTGGTGCCCCTTCGCCTGCCGCCACTGCGCGAGCGGGCCGAGGATGTGCCGGAGCTTGTTCGGCATTTCTTGACTCAAGCCCAGGGAGAGGGACTACCCCTCAAGTCGCTCGACGGGCCGGCGATCGAAGTCCTCAAGGCCCATCGATGGCCCGGAAATGTGCGTGAGTTGGAGAATCTGATACGCCGTCTACTTGCGCTGTATAGCCAGGATACCATCGGCGCGGAAATCGTTCGGGCCGAGCTGGCGGAGGCGCCGGCACCGGCCGACAACGGCCCACCGGCGGGAGAGTCTCTGGCGGGGGCGGTTGAGCGCCACTTGAAGGAGTATTTCCAGGCGCACCGGGATAGGCTGCCCGCGTCCGGCCTGTATGACCGGGTTCTGCGAGAAATTGAGCGGCCGCTGATTGAATTGAGCCTGACCGCAACCCGCGGCAATCAGATTCGCGCGGCCCAGTTGCTGGGGGTGAATAGAAATACTCTCCGTAAGAAGATTCGAGACCTGGACATTCAGGTGATTCGCGGCCTTAAATAGGTTGTGGCAAATTTACAACAGGCGGTGGGGCGGCGCCTGATTCCCAGAGCGCCGGCCCAACCATGACCCAAACGATTGAAACCGCGGAGGTTGCCGCGGACCGGTCGACCGAAGGCGCGCCAACCCCGCCGGGCGCCCTGGCGCGTACTATCGCTTGGGCGCGGCGCGTCGGCCTGGAGCGAAAGCTTGCCATCGCCTTTCTGGTCGGTGGCGTCGCCTCAGGCACCGTGACCCTGATGGCGATGACCGGCAACTTTCCGATCGCCGCAGATCCCTGGTCACTGCTGTTGCTTCTTAATCTGGACTTGGTTCTTCTCCTCGGACTTGGGGCCCTGGTCGCGCGCCGGCTGGTCATACTTTGGGTCGCGCGAAAACAGGGTCTAGCCGGGTCCCAGCTACATACCCGCTTGGTCGCGCTGTTCAGCTTGATCGCTGTGACGCCAACCATCGTCGTCGCCGTGTTTTCGGTACTGCTGTTCGATTTCGGATTACAGGGCTGGTTCAGCGACCGGGTGCGCACGGCCGTCGAAGCGTCGTCCGCCGTCGCCCGGGCATATTTGGAGGAACACAAGAACAACATACGCTCGGACGCGTTGGCCATCTCGCAGGATTTGGACCGACTAGGCGTTTCGCTCGCGCTCAACCCGAGTCGTTTTAGCCGTGTGCTGGCAAACCAGGTGGGCGTGCGCTCTTTGACGGAGGCGATTGTCTTTGACCGATCCGGGCGGGTAGTGGGCCGGGCCGGGTACACCCTCCTGCTTGATTTCGATCCCGAGGTTCCGGATTGGGCTCTGCGCCGCGCCGACCAGGGGGAAGTTGTTGTTTTGACGGCCGACACCGACGACCGGGTCCGTGCGCTGCTTCGCCTGCAGGGCTTTACCGACAGCTATCTATTCGTGGGCCGCTTGGTCGATCCGCAGGTTTTGGCCCACATCGACCGAACCAAGAATGCCGCTCAGCTATATCAAGAGCTAGAGGGCAAGCGCTCCGATCTCCAGATAACGTTTGCGCTTATTTTTGCGGTTGTCGCGTTGCTGTTATTGCTCGCTGCCGTTTGGGTCGGCCTCGCCTTTGCAAATCAATTAGCTCGTCCGATTTCCCAACTGATCGATGCGGCGGAACGGGTCGGTGCTGGCGATCTGCGCGTACGGCTCCAGGAATACGACGGCGCGGCGGAGATCGGGTCGTTGGCTCGCGCATTTAACAGCATGACCGGCGAGCTTGGGAGTCAGCGCCATGAGTTGTTGGAGGCCAACCGCGAACTCGACAACCGGACTCGATTCATCGAGGCCGTTTTGGGCGGAGTATCCGCCGGAATCGTCGGCATGGACCGTCACGGCGAAATCACCTTGCTTAATCTTTCAGCCTGCAAGCTTTTATCCCTCGAAGCAGACGCCCTGATCGGTAAAACCCTGTACGAAGCCCTACCCGAAATGGCCGAGCTTCTGAAGACCGCGACCCGCCGACCGCAACGTCTAGCTGAGAACATGGTCAAGCTGAATCGGGACGGTCAAACGGAGCGACATTTCTTGGTCCGAATCGCGGCCGAGCTCGATGAAACAGGGATCATCGGTTTTGTGGCGACCTTCGACGACGTGACAGAGCTGCTCTCCGCCCAGCGAAAGGCGGCATGGGCGGATGTTGCACGCCGGATCGCGCACGAGATCAAGAACCCGCTGACGCCGATCCAGCTCTCGGCGGAGCGCCTGAAACGCAAATACATGGACGAAATCACGAGCGATCCCGCGACCTTCAAGACCTGCACAGACATCATCGTCCGGCAGGTCGGCGATATCGGCCGTATGGTCGACGAATTCTCGTCTTTCGCGCGCATGCCCGCGCCGGTCATCGCGGAAGAGAACTTAGTAGAATTGCTGCGCCAGGCGCTGTTCCTGCAAAGAAACGCCCACCCCGACATCACGTTTACTGTAGATGCGCCGGACGAGAGCTTAACCGTGGCTTGCGATCGCGAGCAGTTTGGCCGAGCGCTCACCAACCTCTTTCAGAATGCCTGCGATGCGATAGATCGCCGGCCGGCGCAGGCCAACGGCGAGTTGCCGCCGGGCATGGTCACAGCCCGGGTTATTCAAGAAGGCCACAACCACGTGGTCGAGATCGGCGACAACGGTGTCGGCCTGCCGGTCAGTGAGCGTAACCGCCTTACCGAACCTTATGTGACGACGCGTGAGGAAGGGACGGGCCTTGGCCTAGCGATCGTCAAGAAGATCATGGAAGACCACGGCGGCAACCTGCGGCTGTCCGACCAGCCGGGCGGAGGGGCTTTAGCTAGCTTGATCCTACCGCGAACAGCCGCGCCCAGCGGTCGGACTCCGGCGCCGGATGCGGGCTCAGATCCAAAGGTGGCTTCACATGGCGCGTGATATCCTGGTCGTCGACGACGAGGCGGATATCCGGATGTTGATTGGCGGCGTCCTGAACGACGAGGGGTTTTCCACGCGCGAAGCGGCTGACAGTGACGCGGCCCTGGTTGAGTTGGCGACCCGGCGGCCGAGCTTAGTCATTCTCGACATATGGTTGCACAATAGCCGCCTGGATGGCCTCGAGCTTCTTAAGGTAATCCGGCGCGACGATCCGGCCATTCCGATCGTAATTATTAGTGGGCACGGCACCATTGAGACCGCAGTCGCAGCGATCAAGTTGGGCGCCTACGAATTCATCGAAAAACCGTTCAAAGCAGACCGCCTGCTACACGTCGTCGATCGTGCGATCGAAGCTTCGCGGCTGCGCCGGGAAAACGAGGAGTTGCGCCTGCGCGCCGGACCGGAAACGGATTTGATCGGCCGCTCCACGGCAGCCAACCAGCTCCGGCAGGCGATCGATAAGGTAGCGCCGACGGGGAGTCGCGTGCTGATCACAGGGCCCGCCGGTGTCGGCAAAGAGGTGGTTGCACGAATCCTGCATGGCAAGTCGCGCCGAGCGAATAGCTCCTTCGTTGTGCTGAACTGTGCGACGATGCATCCCCAGGGCTTGGAACGCGCCTTATTCGGATGCGAGCCGGGCGTGGAGGAGCGCGACGCGCCGGGCCGCGCCGGGCTATTGGAGCGTGCTCATGGAGGAACCCTCTTGTTGGACGAAGTGGCCGATATGCCCCTTGAGACCCAGGCTAAAGTCGTTCGGGTGCTACAGGAATTCACCTTCGAACGGATCGGCGGTGATCGAAGCGTTCAGGTCGACGTGAGGGTGATCGCCTCGACGAGCCGTGATTTACAAGCGATGAACCGCGCCGACCGGTTCCGCGAGGATCTATATTATCGCTTGAATGTTGTGCCGCTTCCGGTCGCTCCCCTGTCCCAACGGCGCGAGGATATTCCGGACCTGATCCTGCATTTCATGAATCGGGCCGCCGATGTTGCCGGTCTGCCGCCACGACGGATCAGCGCCGATGCCATGGCCACGCTTCAGGCCTACGATTGGCCTGGCAATGTGCGCCAGCTCCGCAACGTGATCGATTGGATTCTGATTATGGCGCCGGGCAATTCAGACGATGCCGTTGACGCCGGCATGCTGCCGCCCGATATCGGCGCCATTTCCCCTTCTTTTGTGCGTGGCGAGGCCGGTATCGAGATGATGTCCTTGCCGTTGCGCGAGGCGCGAGGCATCTTCGAGCGCCGTTATCTGGAGGCGCAAGTCATGCGCTTTGGGGGCAATATTTCCAGGACCGCGAGCTTTGTCGGGATGGAACGTTCTGCCTTACATCGCAAGCTGCGGTCCCTTGGCATTAGCGCACCGGATCGGCTCTAGGTATTTTTCAAGCACTGGATTTTCCTTATGCAGGTCATCATCTGCGGCGCTGGTCAGGTGGGTTATAACATCGCGCGGTATCTCTCCGGCGAGGACGCGGATATCACCATTATCGATCAGTCTCCCGAGTTGATCGCGAAGATCACGGATTCGCTCGATGTAAAGGGAATGGTGGGCTTCGCCTCGCATCCCGACGTGTTGGAGCGTGCCGATGCGGCGAACGCGGACATGGTGATCGCGGTGACCTACGCCGACGAGGTCAACATGGTGGCGTGTCAGATTTGTCACTCTATCTTCGAAGTCCCCACAAAGATCGCGCGAGTGCGAAACCAAAGTTATTTGGATGCCATGTGGTCGGACCTGTTCAGCCGCGACCATATGCCCATCGACGTGATCATTTCACCGGAAGTGGAGGTCGCGCGGGCAATCGAGCGCCGGTTGCAGATACCCGGCGCGTTCGACGTGCATCCGGTGGCTAACGGCAAGGTCTCCATGATCGGTGTACGTTGCACGCCCGAAACGCCGATCCTAAACACGCCGCTGCGCCAACTGACCGCGCTGTTTCCCGAATTGCATATCGTCGTCGTTGGGATATGGCGCGATGGTCAGGGCATCGTCCCAAAGCCGGAGGACGAGTTGAAGAATGGCGACGATGTTTACTTTGTCGCCGATACAGCCCATCTGGCGCGTGCCATGGCGTCCTTCGGCCATGAGGAAAAGGAGGCCCGCCGGGTTATCATCATCGGAGGCGGAAATATTGGATTCAATTTGGCGACCGCGGTCGAGAAATCGCACCCCCATGTCGCCCTGAAGTTGATCGAGGTGAACAAAGAACGTGCGGAGCTCGTCGCGCAGTCGCTGGAGCGCTCGGTGGTGATTCACGGTGATGCCTTGGATACCGAGATTCTGGAGGAAGCGGGCGCGGCAACGGCCGAGACGGTGGTCGCGATCTCCAACGACGATGAGGTCAATATCCTGGCTTCTCTCTTGGCCAAGAGATACGGCTGCCGGCGCGCCGTGACCCTGATCAATAAGCCGACCTACGGGCCCTTGGTCGGGACTCTGGGGATCGATACGGTGGTCAGCCCGCGCACGATCACCGTCTCCACAATATTGCAGCATGTACGCCGCGGCAGAATCCGCTCTGTACACTCGATTAGCGAGGGCTTTGGCGAGGTCATCGAGGCAGAGGCCCTGGAGACATCCAGCCTGGTCGGTGTGCCGATCCGAGAATCTAACCTGCCCGAAGGTGTCCTGGTCGGCGCCATAGTGCGTGAGAACGAGGTCATCATCCCGCGCGGTGATACCGTGGTGCAAGCTAATGACCTGGTGATCATTTTTGCCGCGACGGCGGCGGTGAAAAAGATTGAGAAAATTTTCGCCGTTAAGCTGGAATTTTTCTGATCCCGCTTTGACTGGAAAAGGAGACATATCCGACAATGCCGCGCGAAGCCTTTGTCAACGGACGCTATGTGCCGCACGCGCAGGCCGCCGTCCATATAGAAGACCGTGGCTATCAGTTCGCCGACGGTATCTATGAAGTCGTGACCCTTCACAATGGCGCGCTCATCGATGAGGAACTGCATCTCGATCGGCTGGAGCGTTCACTGGGGGAACTGCGTATCGCGATGCCCATGAGCCGCGCGGCCATGAAATTGGTGGCACGCGAAACGATCCGGCGCAACGGCGTTTCGAATGGCATCATTTATATGCAAATCACGCGGGGGGTCGCACCCCGGGACCATAAATTCCCGCACAAAACTTGTCCGGCCCTGGTCATGACCACACGGCAAATGAAACCGCATTCGGCGAAGCTTCTGGCCGAGGGCGCCAAGGTGGTTACGGTGCCCGACATTCGCTGGTCGCGGTGCGATATTAAGTCGATCTCACTCTTGCCGAACGTCCTGGCTAAGCAGGCCGCGGCGGAGGAGGGGGCCTACGAGGCCTGGCAGGTCGATGCGGACGGCTTCGTGACCGAGGGCAGCTCGACCAACGCTTGGATCGTGACCGGCGACGGCAAGGTCGTCACGCGCGCGGCGGGTCACGAAATTCTAAACGGAATTACCCGGATTTCCCTTATCAAGCTGATCGAATCCCAGGGTTACACCTTAGAGGAGCGCAGCTTCAGCCTGGACGAGGCAAGGGTAGCCAAGGAGGCCTTTATCACCTCCAGCACTTCCTTCGTCCTGCCGGTGACGCAGATCGACGATACACCGGTCGGAAATGGGCACCCCGGTATTCTGACCGGCAAGTTGCGCCGCCACTATTTTGACTTCATGACCAGCGCCGGAGACCCCATTTGAGCCTCCGCCGCCCCAGCGCCCTCCTATTCGACTGGGACAACACACTGATCGATAGCTGGGGCGCAATTCATCATGCCCTGGCAGTCACTTTTCGCGCCATGGGGCGGGAGCCCTGGAGCTACGAGGAAACGGTCCAGCGGGTCCGCGCATCGGCCCGCGATTCGTTTCCGATACTATTCGGCGCGCGGGCAGAGGAGGCGATGGAGGTGTTCTACCGAACCTTCGAATCCGATCATCTGGAAAAGCTGAGCGCCCGCGCCGGAGCAGAGGAAATGCTGCGCGCGCTAGCGGCCGACGGTGACCTCTACCTGGGGGTGGTCAGTAACAAAAAAGGCGATCTTTTGCGCCGGGAAGTGACGCATCTGGGCTGGGAGAGCTTGTTTTCCCGCCTAGTAGGGGCCAATGACGCGGCTCGCGACAAGCCTGCGGTCGAGGCCGTGGAGATGGGTCTCGAGGGCTCTGGCCTGCAACCGGGGCCTGCCGTCTGGTTCGTCGGCGATACCGACATCGACATGCAATGCGCGGTCAATTCCGGTTGCATTCCGGTGCTTGTGCGCCCACATCCCCCGGAAGAGCTTGAGTTCGGGGATGCCGAACCTCAAGTTCATTTTCCGGACTGCACGGGCTTGCTGGAGGCCGTGCGGAGCATGTAATTTTGCGTTCGGCACGAAGCATGCTACTCAAAGGAGTGCCGGAATGGCGCAACCCGATGGGGGCGGGGCTGCGACCCTTCGGGGTCGAGTTGGGGTTTTCCCGCCAGGGTCCGACAAATAGAAACCGGTTGGCCGAGCAGTGAGCACGCCCGGCCAACGAGAAAATGAAAAGGTCGCATCAATGGCCGCGGAAAGATCTCAAAACGTTCAGGACGTGTTTCTGAACCACATCCGGAAGAACAAGGTTCCCGTTACGGTTTTCCTGGTGAATGGCGTGAAGTTGCAGGGCATCGTCACCTGGTTTGACAACTTCTCCGTTCTCCTGCGACGGGACGCCCACTCGCAACTTGTCTATAAACACGCGATCTCGACAGTGATGCCGGCGACCCCGGTTCAACTGTTCGACCCGCAGTCGGAGACGCAAGACGCCTAATCCGAGCGATCGCCGCACGGGGGAAGGCGCGTCAACGCGAAGGCGGCTGGACGGACTCAGGAGAGTCCGCAAAGCATGACGCGCACCCTTGTGTTAGTTCCGGACCTACGCAGCGGCATGAAGATGGCCCGCGACCCGGCCGCTCGTCTTGATGAGGCCGTCGGTCTCGCACGCGCGATCGACCTGTCCATTGTCCATGCCGAAGCGGTCTCTGCCGCCAAGGCCCGCCCCGCGACCTTGTTCGGCGCCGGGATCGTCGAGCGTTTCAAGGCCTTTATCGAGGCGGAAGAAATCGACATCGTCATTGTCGATGGCTCGCTTAGTCCGGTGCAGCAGCGCAATCTGGAAACCGCTTGGAACACCAAGGTGATCGACCGGACCGGCCTGATCCTTGAGATCTTCGGCGAGCGGGCGCGAACTAAGGAGGGCCAACTCCAGGTCGAGCTCGCGGCGCTTAGCTATCAGCGGTCCCGCCTTGTGCGGTCCTGGACCCATTTGGAACGCCAGCGCGGCGGCCACGGCTTCCTGGGCGGACCGGGCGAGCGCCAGTTGGAAATTGACCGCCGAATCATCACCGACCGCATCGTCAGGATCAAATCAGAGTTGGAGCAGGTCAAGCGCACGCGCGAATTGCACCGCGGCGCGCGCCGGAGGGTGCCTTATCCGGTCGTTGCCCTGGTCGGATATACGAATGCCGGGAAATCCACACTCTTCAACCGCGTGACCCAGTCGGACGTGATGGTCGCCGACATGCTGTTTGCGACCCTAGATCCGACCATGCGGCGGATACAGCTCCCCTCGGGTCTGTCTGTGATTCTGTCCGACACCGTCGGCTTTATCTCGGACCTGCCGACGGATTTGGTGGCTGCTTTCCGGGCAACGCTGGAGGAGGTCACCAGCGCCGATCTCATCTTGCATGTTCGCGATGCCGCTCATGCAGAGAGCGAGGCCCAACGTGCGGACGTAGACGCCGTGTTGGCGGCCCTGGGCCTGGACGATCAAGGTGAGGGCAGGATGATCGAGGTCATGAACAAGGCCGATCTGTTGGACCAATCGGCGAGAGCCGCTGTGGAGGCCCGTATGTGCCGCCGGCCCGACATGGTGATGTGCTCCGCCGTGACCGGCGAAGGAGTCGAGACTCTGCTCGCGACCATCGACCGCCACCTTACCCGCCATCAGTCCCAGGTCGATCTCGCTGTAGACCTGACCGACGGGGCTGCCATCGCCTGGCTTTACGATCACGGCCAGGTTCTGGCCCGGCGCGACGACGAGCGGAAGGCCCATTTGCGAGTCCGGTTAGACGATTCGGCCTTGGCGCGATTTCGCCGACGCCGGCGCAAGTTGGCACCGGCAGTCACCGGCTGAACCTCCCGTGCGCTTCGATCCCCAAATCGTCTCCGACATTATTGCGGACGTGGCTCGGCAAGAGATTATGCCGCGGTTCCGCACTCTGCGCGATGACGAGATCAAAGAGAAAGAGGGCGGCGAACTGGTGACGGTTGCAGACGTAGCCGCAGAAAAGGCGCTGACCCGGCGGTTACAAGACCATCTGGTGGGATCCCTAGTGATCGGGGAGGAAGCGGTCGCGGCCGATCCGGCCGTTCTCGGCAAGTTGTCGGAGGCCGACCCGATATGGATCATCGACCCGATCGACGGCACGAGTAACTTTGCCGGAGGAAAGCCGGTCTTCGCGGTCATGGTCGGTTTGGTGCGCGGTGACGAGACACTTGCCGCATGGATTCACGATCCAATGGATGACCGCACCTTGACGGCTCAGCTCGGCGCCGGTGCTTGGATAGCGGGCCGACGCCTAGGCGTTGGCGCGCCGGATACGCCGTTGGCGATGCGTGGCACCCTGCATGCCAGCAACTTCGCCCCGGCGGAGACGGCTCGTCAGGTCCAGTCGCGCCGGGGCCAAGTCGGTGCGATCAAAAGCCTGCGTTGCGCTGGCCACGAATACCTGCGCTTGGCTCTGGGGGAGATGCAATTCTCGCTCTTCACCAAGCTAATGCCCTGGGACCACGTCCCTGGCACCCTCATTCAAAGCGAGGCAGGCGGTGTCGCCTGGACCTTGGATGGGGGCCCTTACCGCGCGAGCAGCTACAAGGCGCCTGGCTTGTTGATGGCGCCGGACGAAGCCTCGTGGCACGCCCTCCGGGAGACACTATTCGGGCCCGACTAGAGCCCTTTCCGACCTTATTGAGCTATTTGATGGGCCAAAACCGTTCACTCGGCTAAGCTCGGGCGCGCTGGGGCATCGGGCAAGCGCCGGAGCGACGCCGATGGACGGATTTGGCCCACCGAAGGCCGGTTTCTCGCGCCCGCTGGACGTCGTTATGCTCCCCTTGCGGTCATGAGACCGCGGTGGGAAGCATGCCTAGCCAGCAGACGCAAAAAACCGGTCAAATGGCTCAATAAGGACGGAATGGGCTCTAGTATGGGTGATCGCGAACGCGCAGCTTATACAACAGACGCGAAAGGACGATCTCGCCGGCAAAAAAAAGCCCGACGCC
>JAJFGN010000043.1 GCA_021776115.1 Kiloniellaceae bacterium
GGAGGCGGCCGGAATCCTGCGCAAGTCGCGCGATCCGGAAAACCGCCGCAAGGTCAACTACGCCCTGACCGAGAAGGGCCGCGATCTGCTGCCGGTGATCCTGGAGATGATCCGTTGGAGCGCCAAGTACGATCCCAACACCTTGGCGCGTAAGCACATCGTCGAAGGCACGCAACGCGACCGCGACAAGCTGGTCGCCGACCTGCTGGCCAAGCTGGACGCGGAATAGCGCGCGGCTTTTCCTTTCGAACCCCGGCCGGTTAGTCTGCGGGACCATGACCTTGCACCTGAGCACCGAGGACACTGACCTCTTGGCGGGGCACGCCGGGCCCGGCCCGGCCATGGCCCTGCGCGTGGTCGCCGAGGCGGCCCGGTTGCTCGGCGCGAAACGCCTGGTGCCGATTGTCTCGGCGCACATCGACGGCTGCCTCTATCACGGCGACAGCGGGGTCTTCTTCGCCGAGCGCCTGGTCGCGCTGGGCGCGCGGGTCTCGGTCCCGGCGACCCTCAACGTCGGCGCGCTGGATCTGATGCACCCGGAAATCGTGCGCGGCGATGCCCACCACGAGACCATGTCGCGGCGCTTGATGGAGGCGCACCTGGCGCTCGGCTGCACCGCGAGTTGGACCTGCGCGCCCTATCAGGCCGGACACCGCCCGGCCCTGGGAACCCAGGTCGCTTGGGGCGAGAGCAATGCCGTCGCCTTCGTCAACTCGGTCCTGGGCGCGCGCAGCAACCGCTACGGCGATTTCCTGGATCTGTGTTGCGCAATCGCGGGGCGGGCGCCCTACTGCGGCCTGCACCTGAGCGAGAACCGGCGCGCCGCGATGGTCCTGGACATCACCGGCCTGAGCGAGGCCCTGCGCCGGGAGGAGGCCTTCTATCCGGTGCTCGGCGCCCTGCTCGGCGGCGTGGCCGGCGGCGAGGTCGCGGCGATTATCGGCGTTCCCTCCAATATCGGGGAGGACGCCTTGAAGGCCCTGGGCGCGGGCGCCGCCGCGCGCGGGGCGGTCGGCCTATTCCATGTTGTGGGGGTCACGCCGGAGGCGCCGGATTTGGAAACCGCGCTGCAAGGCCAAAGCCCGGCGCGAACGTTCAAGGTGACGGCCGAGGACGTCCGCGCCGCGCGCGACAGCCTCTCCACGGCGCAAACCACCGACGGAAGCTTGGACTGCGTCGCCCTGGGCAGCCCGCATTTCTCCCTGGAGGAGTGCCGCGCGCTCGCGGCGTTCGCCGCGGACCGGAGGTTTCAAATCCCGGTCTATGTCTGCACCGGCCGCCATGTCATGGCGCGCCTGGCGGCCGAGGACCTGGAGTCGCGCCTGACCGCCTGCGGGGTCACCTTCGTGGTCGATACCTGCGTCGTCGTGACCCCGATCCTGAAGGGCGTGTCGGGCACCATGATGACCAACTCCGCGAAGTTCGCCCACTATGGCCGCGCGAACACGGGCTATGGAACCGTGTTCGGGTCGCTCAAGGATTGCGCCGACTCGGCGGTCGCCGGGCGCATCGTGCGGGACGAGGCGATCTGGCGATGAGACTCGCGGCGCAAACCTTGATCGACGGCAGGGGCGCGGGCGAGGTCTTGAAGCTCGGCGCGCCGATCAGCTTCTGGGGCGGGGTCGATCCGGCGAGCGGCCGGATCACCGCCGCGCCGCATCCCGACCATGGCGCCGGCATCGCCGGCAGGGTCCTGGTCCTGCCCGCCACCATCGGCTCCTCCTCGTCGAGCGCCATCCTGCTGGAGCTGCTGCGCATCGGCCAAGCGCCGGCCGCGTTGATCCTGGCCGAGGCGGATGCGATCCTGACGTTGGGTGTCGTGGTCGCACAGGAGATGGGCTATACGACGATCCCGGTTCTGTGCGCCCCGCTCGCGCCCTTCGCCACCGGCCAGCACGCCCGCATCGCACCGGGCGGTGCGATCGAGATTTTCCCGCCAACTTGACTCCCTGCCTTTGGAGGCCCACCACGTGACCAGTAAACTGTTTTCGCCCTTTGCCTTGCGCGGCCTGACGCTGCCCAACCGCATCGTCGTCTCGCCCATGTGCCAGTACAGCGCGGCCGAGGGAACGGTCGGCGATTGGCACATCATGCACCTGGGCCAGTTCGCGGCCGGCGGCGCGGGCCTGATCATGGTCGAGGCCTCGGGCGTCGAGGCGGCGGGGCGCATCACCCCGGGCTGCGTCGGCCTTTATTCCGACGCAAACGAGGCCGCGCTGGCGCGCGTGGTCGGCTTCTGCCGCGACCACGGCCAAGCCAAGATCGGCATCCAGCTCGCCCATGCCGGGCGCAAGGCCTCGACCAATCTGCCCTGGCGGGGCGGCGGACCCTTGGGCCCGGACGAGGGCGCGTGGCAGACCTTCGGCCCCTCCGCCCTGCCCTTCGACCCGAGCTGGCACACGCCGCAGGCGCTCGACCGCGCGGGTCTCGACCGGATCAAGGCGGGCTTCGTGCAGGCCGCGCAACGAGCGGAAAGAATCGGTTTCGATTTGATCGAGATACACAGCGCGCACGGCTACCTGCTGCACTCCTTCCTGTCGCCGCTCAGCAACCGGCGCGAGGACGACTACGGCGGCAGTCTGGAAAACCGCCTGCGCTTTCCCCTGGAGGTCTTCGAGGCGGTGCGCGCGGTCTGGCCCGAGGACAAGCCCCTCGGCCTGCGGGTTTCCGCGAGCGACTGGATGCCCAACGGCTGGGCCCCCGACAGCTGGACCATCGAGGGCACGGTCGCGCTGGCCAAGGCGCTCAAGGACCGCGGCTGCGACTTCATGGATGTCTCCAGCGGCGGCAACTCGCCGGACCAGAAGATCGATCTCGGCCCCGGCTATCAGACCCATTTCGCGGCCGAGGTGCGGCGCGAAAGCGGCCTGGCGACCATGGCCGTCGGCCAGGTCACCGCCCCGGTCCAGGCCGAGACGATCCTCAAGACCGGCCAGGCCGACCTGATCGCGCTGGCGCGCGGCCTGCTGTACGATCCGCGCTGGCCCTGGCACGCGGCCGAAGCGCTGGGCGAGAAAGCCTTCTGTCCGCCCCAGTACTGGCGCGGCCACCCGAGCCTGGCGCCGCGCTAGTATTACGGCGTCATCCCGGACTCGATCCGGGATCTTCGGTGAGGTCTGGACTCGGACTAGCCAAAGATCCCGGATCGAGTCCGGGATGACGATTTCTGGTTTTATGAGTCGGTGACCTAAACCTGATTTGGAGAAAACCGTGCCCGCTCATCCTTTCACCCACCCCTTCGATCTCGCCGCCTGCTTCTCGCGCGACTACGCCGAGGCGCGGACGCGCTTTCTGGCCGCCGCCACGGACGCGGGCGGGACCTTGCGCGCCTATGACAACCCGCTGAGCGGCCCCAGGGGCGAGGCGCTGGCGAGCGACACCGCTTGGTTCGGCCCAGGGGACGCAACCAAGGTGCTGGTCCTGCAATCGGCGACCCACGGGGTCGAGGGCTTCACCGGCTCGGGCGCGATTCTCGACTGGCTCTACGCCGGCGGCGCGCGGGCGCTGCCCCAAGACACCGCGGTGCTGGCGATCCACGCGATCAACCCGCACGGCTTCGCCTGGCTGCGCCGGGTGACCGAGGAGAACGTCGACCTCAACCGCAACTTCGTCGATTTCGCGCAAGCCTTGCCGGAAAACCCGGGCCACGACGAGCTCGCCGACGCCCTGGTGCCGCGCGCGCTCAGCGGCCCTGTCTTCGCGGCGGCGGAGGCTAAGATCGCGGCCTGGCGCGAGAAACATGGCGACAAGGCCTTCAGCGTCGCGCGCGGCGGCGGCCAGTACAAGCACGCGCACTCCATGTTCTACGGCGGCACCGGACCGACCTGGTCGCGGCGCACGCTGGAGGCGATCATGGACGACAACGATCTGGCGGCGCGCGCGCAGGTCGCGGTCATCGACTATCACACCGGTCTGGGCCCCTTCGGGTACGGCGAGCCGATTTGCAGCCACGCCGAAGGCAGCGCGGCGCTGGCGCGCGCCAAGCGCTGGTACGGCCAGTCGGTGACCGAGCCGGCGGCCGGCACCTCGTCCTCTGTGGTCAAGCAGGGCCTGAACGAGCAGGGCTGGATGGCCAAGCTGGGCGAACGCGCCACCTTCGTCGCCCTGGAATACGGCACCTACACGCCCGAGCGCGGGCGCCTGGTCCTGCGCGAGGATCACTGGCTGCACGCCTATTCCAACGCCGAGTGGGACGCCCCCGAGACCCAAAGAATCAAGCGGCAAATCCGCACCCACTTCTACCCCGACACCGACGACTGGCGCGAGATGGTGCTGTTCCGCAGCCGCCAAGTGGTACGCCAGGCAACGGCGGGCTTGGCGGCGGAATAAGGGGGGCGCTAGAAATCCTTGAGCCGTTCGGTTGTTTCCGGATCGAGGAACCCGGCAATCGTCGCTTCCGTTTCCAGGTGCAGCGCCCGATTGAGATCGCTCGACGCGGATTGGTTCAAGGCCCGCTTCATCGCTCTCACCGAAAGCGGCGGCAGTTCGCTTAACCGGGTCGCGACCGAGCGCGCTTCGTCCATCAGACGATCATTGCCGGTCACGCGCCACGCGACGCCGATTTCCTTGAGCTCCGCGGCCTCATAGCGATTGCCCAGGAACAGCATCTCGCGGGCCCTGTTCAGTCCAACCAATGCCGGCAGGAGCGATGTAACCGCCCCCGTGACGAACAGATTGAGAGAGACCTCCGGGAAAAAGCCCTTGGCGCTTTCCGCCCAAATCGGAAAATCGCAATTGATCGCCCATTCGAACCCGCCGCCGACCGCCCAACCGTTTATGGCCCCGACAACCGGCTTACCGCCAAAGACGATAGCTTGCGTCGCCCGTTGGATCGCGTTCACCAGATCCCGGGCTTCGGTCTCGGTTTCTGGATGCACATGTTCATGACGATCGTCGCCCGCGCAAAAAGCCCGACCCGCGCCCGTAAAGACGATCGCCCTTGTCGTCCGATCCGCGTTCGCATCGTCGAAGGCGCGCGCGACGTCATCGATCAATTGCCGGTTCATGGCATTGAGACGGTCCGGCCGGTTCAGCGAGATCGTGCGAACGCCATTGTCGTCGAGCGCGCTCAGAACCGTTTCATACTGGAATGAGCTCATGTGTGTGTCCTCACAACTCGTTTTGTTTTGCCCTCGGTGACCGGAAAGCTGGCCGCCGGCAAGACGGCGATACGGGCCGTGGCACCGAGCTTCGATTTGATCGCCCGTTCAAGCCTGTCGGCGAGCCCTTCGCCGGCGCTTCGCCCCTTGGCCAGTTCCACCTGCACCGGCAGGAAATCGTAAGGCGGGCTTTGATCGAGAACGATGCGATAGTCGCCCGACAGTTCGGCGAATTCGCCGATCACCGCCGCCACCATGGTCGGGAAAATGTTGAGTCCGCGAACGATCACCATATCGTCACTGCGCCCGACGATCCGGAAGCGCATCCCGTTTTGGCCGCAACGGCATGGCTCGGTCTCGTCGACCGCGATAATGTCGCCGGTCCGGAAGCGCACCAAGGGTTGGCAGTCGCGCGCGAGATGGGTCAGCACCAACTCCCCTTCCCTTCCGGCTTCGATGGGCAGCGGCGCCTCGTTTTCGGGATCGATCAGTTCCGGGTAAAGCACGTCGCCGGCGAGAAAATGCAGCCGCGTGTCGCGTTCGCATTGGGCCGCGAAATTGGAAAAAACGTCCGATACGCCGTAGTTGGCATTGCGCGGTTCCATGCCCCAGGTGTCGCGGATCCGGTCGCGGAGCGAGGGATCGTCGAGCCCCGCTTCGCCGCCGAACAATCCGATCTTCAATCCAAGATCGCGAGGCTGAAGATCTGGAAAGCGCTCCGCCAGAACGCGCTCCAGAACCGCCGGGTAGGATGGCGTGCAGGAGATGGCGTCGATCCCGATTTCGCGGATGGTGCGTATCAAAGTCTCCGTGCCGCCGACCCCGAAAGGGACAACGGCGGCGCCGGTCCGTTCCAGAGTGAGGTGATCGGTAACGCCGCCGATCCACATTCGATAGTTGAGGCAGTGCACGACCGTGTGCTCCGGCGTCAGTCCGGCGGCCCGGTGGCTGCGCCCGCCGACGATTTCGGTCATCTCGCAATCGCGCGCGGACATGGCCAGGTTCATCGCCTGTCCCGTTGTCCCGGAGGTGCGATGGAGACGCGTTACCGCCGCGCGCGCGGACGCGAGATAGGTGCCGAAGGGCGGATGTTCCGCCTGCGATATCCGCAATTGCGCTTTGTCCGACAGGGGTAACTCGGGCAAGTCGCGCAGGTCTTGGGGCGGGGGCCGGCCGTTCCAAAGCTCCCGATAGAAAACGGAGTTCTCGGCCACATACGCGCGCTGGCGCTCCCATGCCGCCTGCCGATGGCGCAGCAGGTCGCTAGCACTGAGTGTCTCCGCGTCCCGCAAGAGCGTCATTCGGTCATGGCCCGGTTCCGGATAAAGGGTAGCGTGTCGATCGCGGCTTCGTATCTGGGGACGCGAATTCTGGCGATTCCGAATTCCGGGGACAACCGAATTCTGGGGATAGTAAGACCGAGTGGATTGATTGAAACAAAAACATCCCCTCCCCCCTTGCGGGGGACCGGCCTGCGCGAAGCCGGGCTTCGCTCCGGCGAAGGCAGGGGGTTAGGGTGGGGGGATGCGTGTCCGCGCGTCAAGCAACCCATTTCTCGATAATTTTGGCCGCCTCACTGCCCAAGGCCAGCCCGAACGAACAGGGCCGGACGGCCAAGCCGGGCGCGCGCCACCTTACGCGAGGCCCCCTGGCTGCACGCCTATTCCAACGCCGAGTGGGACGCCCCCGAGACCCAAAGAATCAAGCGGCAAATCCGCACCCACTTTTACCCCGACACCGACGACTGGCGCGAGATGGTGCTGTTCCGCAGCCGGCAGATGGTACGGCAGGCGACGGCGGGCTTGGCGGCGGAATACGACTGACGCCGCCGTAACCGGCACACCGCTGTCTAGCGAGGTGGAACAGAGATTGGTGGCCTTAAGTTCCCACCGTCATCCCGGACTTGATCCGGGATCCATCGCGCCGCAATCCGGGCGTCGGACAAGCGGATACATGGATCCCGGATCAAGTCCGGGATGACGGCGATGAGTTAGGGTGCGAACTTCAGTTTCACCACACTAGTGCATGAACCGATCGTGCTCTAGCTAAGAGCCGCCACCTCGAAGGGTTTGACCGCGACCCCGCCTTGCCCGGCGATCAAGACATGGGAGTCCGGCACCGGGTTCCACTGCGCTTCGTCATGGTCCAGGGGCTCCGAGAGGATGAGAATCGAGTCTTGCGATTCGGCGGCCGCGCCGCCCTTGGCGCAATTTGGCCGGGCGCCGCAACCGTAATAGAGAGACGGGGTGGCCCCGGCACTGGCATAGCGCAGGGCATAGACCGCCTTACCGTCGCTGACCGCGGCGGTCATGGTGAGCGACTCTTCGACGCCCGCCCGCGCCATGACGCCAAGCACCTGGGCGATGGTCCGGCCGAAGGCCGCCACCGGGTCGTCGCGCAGGCCATTGGTCAGCAGGAGGTAGAAAAACGTTTCGCTGTCGGTCCTGCCCCTGATGCGATTATAGAGATCCGGCGCGACCCCCAGCGTCAGCTCCCGGCGCAGCCGCTCGAACCCGCCGATCTTGCCGTTGTGCATGAACATCCAGTTCTCGTGCCGGAAGGGATGGCAGTTGGCGCGCGAGGTCGAGGTGCCGGTCGAGGCCCGGACATGGGCGAAGAACAGACCCGAGCGAATCTGAGCCGAGATCGATTTCAAGTTCTCGTCGTTCCAGGCGGGTTGGATATCGCGAAACACCCCGGGCTCGGGCCGGTCCCCATACCAGCCGACGCCGAAGCCGTCGCCATTGGTCACGGAGACGCTCTGGAGCGCATGGCGGCTTTGGTGGATCAAGGAGTTCTCGGGCTTCAGGATCAGCGATTCGAGATAAATCGGCGAGCCGCAATAGGCAAGCCAGCGGCACATGTCGGACCTCCGTCTAGAGCATGATCTTCGTTACGTGCTCGGTTCGACAGTCTGGCCCCCGGCGTTTAACCGGGGCTTAACGGCCGGGGCGCGGGGCGCGTTTTACCGCCGGGAAAGCGTCGGCGCCGAGCGGCTTGAGCCGGGCCGGGGGCCGGCTGGCGCGAGGCCCCCTTGGCCGTGCGGCGCCGCCTTGCAAAAGACCCGCCTTCAGCGCGGTTTGGAGTCGAACGGCAGGGCAACGCGGGCGCCGTCGATGTCGACCTGGAGGCTCCAGCGCCCGTCCATAAGCTTGGTGCCCGAGCCGCGCCAGAGGCCCGACGCGTCCCGTTCAAGCGATATGGTTTGCGCCCCCATCACCATGTTGGCCATGCGCAGAAGGGCCTGGGGCCGCGCCGCCGAATCGGCCGGCCGCCCCGCCCTATCCGTGAGCGACAAGACGATCCCGACGGCGCCGGTGGCGCTTTGCGTAATCTCGGCGCTCACCGCCCAATCCCCGGCTTGGCCAGTGAGCGGCCCGGTGCGCATGGCCAGGCCTTCGGCCTGGCCGCCGTTGCTCGAGGCGACGTTTGCCGGCGGCCGCAGAACCGCACCGACGAAGATGGCGACGAGGGCGATCGTAAACAGCGCAATCGCCAAGGCTATCCAGCGCACAGTCAAGTTTCTCTCCCTAGCGGCGGAAAACGGCAGCCCATTCGGCTACCGAAAGCGCTTTTAGAAATTCCGGCGGCCATGCCGCCAAGGTCTCGAGGCACCGAATGCCGCGGACATAATATCTATGTGACGTTGCATTGCGAAGCCTGTCCCAAACCCTGTCCGCACAATATGGTCACCGGCGATCCAGGTTTTCAAGCCGTTCCGACGGGCAGGCGATCGGCCGGCCCCATCCAGAGCCTTAGCTTGCGCCGAAGGCGCCCATGGCCCCAAGCCGGATCGTGATGATCTCGACATCGCTAACGGCTTCGTGTGGTCCTTGCGCGATACCTTTCGGCGTCTTCCAAAAGGTTCCAGCCTTGCAGTCGCGCCCGCTGGTTTTCAACCTGCCGGAGAGAACGTAGACGAACTCGTCGGCCGGATGCGTGTGCGGCGGGATACTCGCCCCGGCCTTCATCTTGAGCCGGTGAATGGAGCCCTCCGCCACCGGCTCCGCGAGCACGGAAATGCTCGAGCCGGGAAGGAAATCGATATCGGTAAATTCCTGGTCCTCGATATCCTTGAACGCCTGCATATCTTCCCTCCCCCGAAATTGGACTCGCGTCTTCGATGAGAATAAAGGGTAGCGTCTCCTTTTTCCCTTTTATGGGTAGCGTCCCTTTTTCTTGACCTTGCATCGCGGGCGGTCTCGCGACAAGTTACACGACTGGAGATCATTGTGTGCAGAGACAATGTTTGCCAACGGGCACGCGCGCGCCAGTGCTAGTCAATGAGGACGCACTCCTTCAATGTTCATTGAAAGAAAAATCAACAGCGCGACCAGCGCGGTCGAGTTGTGGAAATGCGAATGGGAAAACCACAAAGGGCAAACGGCCAAAAAAGTATTTATAGAAAAGATCGGCGAGGAACAGCCGCTCGCACCCCAGAGTAAGCAAGCGATGAGCCAGGCATCAGCGATTTGTTGGTCCTATGGACGGACGCTCGGGAACATCGCAGTCTTTACGCCATCTATGCTTGGCAGCTTTCCCGCTCAATTCGGCGACGATGCAATACTGCCTTGCGACTTTGTCAGTGCCGGTAAATTCAGACACGGGGCAAATAGATGGTGGTGCCGTACACATCAATCTCACTGGGGCACAAAGGCTGACTGCGAGTCGTACGAACATTCAAAAATTATGACCTGCGCCAACCGCGATCAGCTTATGAACTACGTTGTCGCGCCATACGCACTCGATATGAGTAAATACGCCGAAGTCGGCGTCTGGTGCTCAATGCCCGCAGCGTTTTCAACTCAACCTGTCGCAGATCGGCCACCAAAAATCCACGTGCATGTCCGGCCCGAGGCGGGCGGCAAGAAAGCTGTCGATCGGGATTTCAACGCAATTGCCATCCAGTATGGAGGCGGGCTGTTCGGCACAGAAAACATTACTCAGGTTAATATTACACCGCCCGCCGCATTTGAGTTTGTGCGCGCCCTCGAATTCGGCCGTAAGATGAGCTGCATAAACTGCTCTCATTGCGGCTATCCTCATCTCGACCTTGGCGACTTTGCCGAGCGACCGCACAGAAAGCATTTCTGCGCAAATTGCGGCCGAGACAGTACTTGGAGCTCAAGTCCGATTGTCTCAACACCATTAAAACCCATGCATGACCAATTTGTCTCGGCCTCCAAGTTTGTTGAACCTGATCGCATTTTGAACCTCGACGAGTACCTCGGCTGCAATTATGTCATTTGGGCGTCAACGCCAGCAATCCTCTGGACAGCTGAACGACCGCAGGAAAAGGGTGTTCACGTTCATGTCCACAATGGAACCCAACGGATCATTGACGATACGTTTTCGGAAGTTGTTCTGGATGGCAAACCGCTTTCTCGATCTGATCTGTTAAACCAAATGATTTCGCGTACAACTATTTAGATGGCACGAGCTAAATTTGTAGATACCGATCACGTTGACCATTTGAGATTTCAGTCACTTTCACAATTGTGTCAATGAGCTCATCAAAATCCTCTGGAGTAACTTGACCGCTGTCAACTCTGCTAGAAACTCTGCCTTCAAACGCGAAAAAAGATTCAAGTGGTTCGTCGATTCTACCCGGTGGGAAAACTGAGAACTCAAACTCGTCATGCCAATGTCTTGAGCTACGAGACGTTAAGCGAACCGACGCTGAAAGAAATACTTTCAAATCAGACAACCCCGGCAGAATCTCTCGTGCTCTCAGCGCAGAGCCATAAAACATGCATTGAACGCCAATATCACCTGGCGTATGCATCGATAGCCAAGTCATCGCGCGAGGTTCGATTTGGGGAGCCCCCGACCAAGAATTTTGGTGTCCCTCGCTTACAACGCTGAATTTTAGCACCGAGTAAACACCTTTCAATTTAGCACCGATTTCTGGGCTAATTTGCTGCTGCCGGACCAATGCATCGATGATGTGGGATGGGTCTGGCCTATTTTGATCGCGCTTGTAGCTAAGTGAGCTTAGCGCAGTCACGCAGTATGGAAGGAACTTCCCCGAGTTTTCCCTATCTGGAACAACAACCGCCAACTGAGCATCTATGATCTTTACCTTAGTTCTCAGGCGTTTTAGTGCAACTTTGGCCGGTTCGGCGGCACCCTCAACTACTCCAATGACAATGACTGTGCGCTTACCATCTCTGTGCTTGATTTCTTCCATGTCACACAATATTCAATTCGGCTATCTCTAAGCACGAGCAACACGCGCATTACTGCGTTAGGCAATGGTTTCGCTATTCCATACCGTCTGTGTCGAAATCGCAACCTAACTTACTCGGAGACTAATCTGCCGTTCGACCAACGATCTGCGTCGACCGGTTGGTGCGATTCCAAGTGCTGCCTCGCATGAGGCAAGGGTCAAGATCGCATAGAAGCCAAATCGTTTTGCTAAGTACGAATGGCGCTATTGGGCTGCACGGTTACGCTTTTCACGTGCTAGGTAGACCATTGGTCAAGGGTTGGGCGCTATAGCCCGAGCCCCTTCCCCCCTGGCACCGTCCCTCGTGCTGTGGAATCATGGGCGCCGAACCCCCGTGTCTCCCTCATCCCCGCGAGGTGCCGCCATGCCTTCTTTCGATATCGTTTCCCGCACCGAATTGGCCGAGGTCGATAATGCCGTGCAGGGGGCCTCGCGCGAGATCGCGACGCGTTACGATTTCAAGGGCGCCAAGTGTTCCTTCGAGCGCACGGACGAGACCCTGACGCTGAAGGCCGACGACAGCTATAAGCTCGAGCAGATGCAGGAGCTGTTGCGCGGTCACATGGCGCGGCGCAAGGTCGAGATCAGCGCGCTCGACTTCGGCAAACCCGAGGCCGCCTCGGGCAACTCCCTGCGTCAGGTGGTGACCGTCAAGCAGGGCATCGGGCGCGAGGTCGCCCAGCAGATCGTCAAGGAAATCAAGGCCGCGAAGATGAAGGTGCAGGCGGCGATCCAGGGCGACGAATTACGCATCTCCGGCAAGAAGCGCGACGATTTGCAGAAAACGATCGATCTGATCAAGGGCCTCAAGATCGAGCAGCCGCTGCAATACCTGAACTTCCGGGACTGAGGGGCCGGCCCTGGGAGGGGCGCGCCCCTCGGGCGGGCGCCCGGCGGACCGGATACCATGATCGAAATCACCCCCGGCATCGCCCTCGACCCGCGCGAGATTACCGAGAGCTTCATCCGCAGCCCCGGTCCCGGCGGCCAGAACGTCAACAAGGTCGCGACCGCGGTGCAGCTGCGCTTCGACCTGCGCGGCTCGCCCTCCTTGCCCGCGGCAGTGCGCGCCCGGGCGGAAGGGCTGGCCGGCCGGCGCCTGACCAAGGACGGCGTGCTGGTCATCACCGCCGCCCGCTTCCGCAGCCAGGAGCGCAACCGCGAAGACGCGCTCGCCCGCCTGGTCGCGCTCTTGCGCGAGGCCGCCCAGCGCCCAACCCCGCGCCGCCCCACCCGCCCAGGCCTGGGCGTCAAACGCCGCCGCCTGGACGACAAAACCCGGCGCGGCGCGGTCAAGAAACTGCGCCGAACCAAACCTGGCGAGGATTGAGGGGGGGGGGCGTTTTTGTGTTTGGGCGGTACGAAAACCCAACCCCCCCACACCCTGACCCTCTCCCGGCGGGTGAGGGAACACTACAGCCCTCTCCCCGAGGGAGAGGGAGGGACCCGCGCAGCGGGAGGGTGAGGGCTTTTCGTTTCGCCGCCCGCAAGCAACACATGATACGATCAAAAGATGGCGGGGAAATCCATCGCACGTTCGTTGCGCCGCAATTCAACCGATGTCGAGCGTATGCTTTGGCAGCAGTTCCGCAATCGGCAGATGGGCGGCCTTAAGTTCCGCCGCCAGGAACCGGTCGGTCCCTTTGTCGTCGACTTCTTCTGCTTGGAGCGGAACTTGATTGTCGAAGTCGACGGCGGCCAGCACGCAACGGCTCAAGACCGCGATGCCGCGCGCACGGCATGGCTGGAAGCCCGTGGTTATCGCGTGATCCGATTCTGGAATAACGAGGTGATCGGAAACATCGAAGCTGTTCTCGAAACGATCGTGCGGGCGGCGCGAGAAACCAAAACCCCCTCACCCTGACCCTCTCCCGGCGGGAGAGGGAACACTATAGCCCTCTCCCCGAGGGAGAGGGAGGGACCCGCGCAGCGGAAGGGTGAGGGCTTTTCGTTTCGTCGGCGCCGTGCCTAATCCAAACGAGGAAGAACCAAACCCCCCTTGCATGTTCTGTCAGGCGCGAATCGGCGAAGATTTGCGCCGGTCCAGGGCGAGCGATCGCTCGCCCTGGAC
>JAJFGN010000044.1 GCA_021776115.1 Kiloniellaceae bacterium
GTACCGCGACCTCCGCGACCCAGGCTTGGAACACTTCGATAAAGCCCAGCGGCCCGCGGGCCATAACCTTTTCGCCGCCGACCCAACCCTCCGGCCGGCGCCGGCCGTGCCCGGGTCCCTCGGCCCGGATCAACCGGACCCCGCGGTCAACCAGCGGGAGCGAGGGGTCGACGAGGCAGCGCCAAAACTCGGCCTCCATGCCGATGCCATGCAGGAAAATGAAGCTCGGCACCGCGCTGGCAGTCTCCCCGCCTGCCGGCGTCGAGACACGGGCCCAGGCGGTATCGCCCAAGACCGGAGACACGAAGCGCAGCCAGTGGTCCTCGCCCCCAAGTGTCGGCACCCGGCGCGATTCCTCTATGGCGGGCATCTCGGGCACCTCGAAGACGGCGCCCGGATCGCGCAATCGCCGCCCGTGCCCGGCCTCGACTTCCGCCGGTGGGGCGACCTCGAAACGCAAAGGCGGAACCCGCCGGGTGAGGTGCAGGGGTAACCCCGAGGCACGCGCCGCCATGAAATCTTGCGCAGCGTCCTGGCGCGCGGTTTGGGCCGCAACTAGGGCCGGTATTCCAGGCCCCGCTGCACCACGCCCCGACCCGAAGTAAGCCTCCTCCCAGTCCCTCTCGGCGGCTTGATAGGTCCGGCGGCGAGCCTGGGTCACGGCTAGAACTCGTGCCGCCCGTTTGCGGATCGTCGCCGTAGGCGTGGGTGTCCCGCCGGCCCCAGTACCATAGGCCGCGGCGAGGAAACGCTCGACATCGCCGTCGCTAGCAGCCGCGGCGGCCCAGGTCCGCGACAAAGGAAAGAACCAGCGGGATATCAAAGGCAGAGCCAGGCGGTCGAACCAGGGACGCAAAATCAGCGGTCCGACCGAGGAGCCGAGACCAGGGGCGCGAAAGGGAGCTGGCAAGCATTCGCCGGAACTGGATCGAGTGGTTGGCATCCCATATAAGGTACATGACACCGCGCCCCCTGCTCACGAGCATTTTAATGGGCAAGGCCAAGACTTTGGCTAAACTCAAAATGAAAGCCAATTCGAGTTCAATGACTGGGAGAGAAAATCCAATGAAACGCAACTGTGTGGTCTCGCGCTCCAGCTTCCGCTTTCTGGTGTTCGCCGTTTTCGCCATGCTTGCCCTGAATGCTCCGACGGCCAATGCCGAGGTCTCCGCCATGCCGGGCTGGTCGGTGACCAAGACTCAGCATTCCTATAAGGATCTGATCGCCAAGGTCGACGCAGCGGTCAAGGCTAACAAGATGGGTCTGGTCACGCGGGCAAGCGCCACTCTTGGCGCGAAGGCCAAGCTCAAAAAGATCATCCCCGGCAATATGGTGATCGGCGTATACCGGCCGGATTTCGCGGTTCGCATGCTCGAGGCCAGCATCCCCGCCGGCATCGAGGCGCCGATCCGGCTCTACCTCACCGAAAATGCCGACGGCACCGCGACCCTTAGCTATAAGACGCCCTCGGCGGTTTTCGCGCCTTACACCGATGGCGGCGCGGCCCTGCGCACCATGGCCGGAGAGTTGGATGCGATCTTCGAGAAAATCGCTGCCGAGGCATCGGCGCCGTAATAGGCCATGCGCGAGAGTTGAATCTTGGCGCAACCCGCGCCCCCAATCCTTGGGTTTGGGGCGCGGTATAAGGGCCCGCCACAGCACCATACGCGGGGGCCGTATTCGTGTTTTGGCCGTATGAGAAAATACTGTTTTTGTATAACCTCATAGGATTGTTTATATAAATCGAATATGAACCTTTTACTGGTTTTCTGGAGCCTCTTGAGTCCGGCCGGCCTTGGCCCGGTTTTTGGACCCTCCGCCATCTAGGCGACGTCCGCAGCGAGAAGAGGAAACCCAGATATGCGGGAAAACCAGGGTAGGCAGATCGGCATGAACGCGGCCAAGGCGACTCGCTTGCGCCATTTGCTGGACATAAACGCAGCGTGCGGCGATTTAAGCGAAACCGCTGAGCGCCGTATCGTGGAGGCGATCGACGCGGCGGAGGGCCGCGCTCCCGCGGCCCATGGAAAGCACGCGGCGGCCTGAGGGCCTGTCTTTCTAGAACGAACCTCCGGCGCGCCTTACGATTTCGTGGGCGTCAGTCCCATATCCCAGAAGCCGATCTCAAGCCGGGTCGCGGTCTGGAAAGTACGGCTGAGCGACGCCCAACGCGGCGCCTCGTCGGGCTCACCTCCCAGGCGGCGGCGGGCGACGCGTTCGATCTGCGCGGCGGCGGCTTCCGCCACTTCCTGGTACTCGGGCCCACCGTAAGCCTCTATCCAATCGCGGTAGGGGTTCGCCTCCAGCGGGATCGCCGGATCGGACAGCAGGTGCTTGCCGATCTCTCCATAACCCAGAACGCAGGGCGCGAGCGCGACCAGCAGGTCCAGCAAGTCGCCGGCCATACCGGAATCGAGTACGAAACGGGTGTAGGCCAAGTTGGCATCCGCCTCCGGGATCGCGGCCATGTCTTTTTCGCTCAAGCCCCAGCGGGCGCAAGTACGCAGGTGCAGCGCCATTTCGGTGTCCAGCAGAGCGTGCAGAGTCTCCGCGGCCTGACGCATGTCGGCCAGGTCATCGGCCTTGTAGACCGCCAGGGCATAGGCCCGGCTGAAGTGAATCAGGAACAGGTAGTCCTGAGTCAGATAGTGCCGGAAGCAAACCTCGGGCAAGCTGCCGTCGGCCAAGCGGCGCACGAAGTCATGGCCGAGATAGGCCGCCCACTCCGGCGCGCTTTCTGCTTTCAGCTTAGTGAGAAAGCTGTCTGACGCGGTATTGTTGTCGAGATTGCCGGGCATGCTCTCTGCGCCCAGTCTCAATCGAGCAGCATGTTTCGAACTTCCGAGGGCAACTTAACGGTTAGGCCGTCCAAGTCCTCGGTCATGACGATCTGGCACCCCAAACGCGACATGGCGGTCAGACCGAAAGCCAAGTCGAGCATGTCTTCCTCATCCTCGGACGCCGTCTTCAGGCGATCGAACCAGCTATCGTCCACGATCACGTGACAGGTCGAGCAGGCCAGGGAGCCGTCGCAAGCGCCTTCGATATCGATATCGTTGCGATGCGCGATCTCAAGAACGGACAAGCCGAGGGGGGCCTCCACTTCCTTGCGTGTCCCGTTCCCTTCGATGAAGACCATTTTCGGCATGTAGTCCGGCTCCTGCTCAGCTTTTAGATTTCGACCTAATCTTTGCGTGGGGTCTGCGTGGGGTCTATGGCATGTATTCAGTCAAGGCCGCGTTACTTAGTGGAATTGCGGCGCCCGCGCCAGCGCCGCCTAACCGGCGGCGCGCGTCACGTTTCCACGCCGGTCCAGGCAGGCCTGCCAAGCGGCGATGAAACACGCGACATCTTGCGCGCCGCTGGCCCAACCCAGACTGACCCGGATCGCCTCCGCCGCCCCGGTTTCGCCGACGCCCATGGCGCGCAGCACATGCGAGGGCGCAACCTTGCCGGACGAACAGGCCGAGCCGGCGCCGACCGCGACACCGCTTAGGTCGAGCGCCATGACCAGGGTCTCTGCCGTCAAGCCGGGGACACCGAAACAAGAGGTATTGGGCAGGCGGAGCGCGCCCGCGCCGTGAATTACCGCGTCCGGCGCCAGGGCCAAAACTTGCCGTTCCAGATCGTCGCGCAGGGCCGCAAGTTCCGGCCCCGCATCCAGATCGCGCAAAGCGGCCCGCGCGGCCGCCCCAAAGCCGGCAATCGCGGCCACGTTCTCGGTCCCGGCGCGGCGGTTCCGCTCCTGCCCGCCACCGCGCAACAGAGGATCTATCCGGAGTCCCTCTCGGAGAATCAAGGCGCCAACACCTTGGGGGCCACCCAGCTTATGCGCGGACAAGCTCATCGAGTCCGCGCCCAAGGCAGCGAAATCGACCGGTATCTTCCCGGCTGCTTGAATCGCATCGCAATGCAGGATTGCACCGCGATCGTGCGCCATCCGCGCCGCCTCGGCGACCGGCTGTATCACGCCGGTTTCATTGTTCGCCAGCATGACCGACACCAAATCCGGCCGCGACTCGCCCTCCAAGAGACACACGAGTTGCGCCAAGTCGACGACACCATCGGGACGTAGCGGCGCTATCGCGGCGGCACAGGCGCGCAAAACCGAATCGTGCTCTCCCGCGGAGGCTAGAACACCGCGCCGGGCCGCGCGCAATGCCATGTTGTTCGCTTCGGTCCCACCGGCGGTGAAAACCACCTGCGCGGTTTGCGCGCCCGCCAAGGCGGCGACTGCGTCGCGTCCGTCTTCCACCATCCGACGCGCCTTGCGGCCGAAGCTATGCACCGACGAGGCGTTACCTGGCCGGTCCAGCGCCGCCAGCACGGCCTGGCGAGCTTCCGGCCGCAAGGGCGTTGTCGCGTTATAGTCGAGATAGGTTGCGCGCATCGCGTCGTGCATTCGCCCGCCGGCTCAAACTTTCGACGCCGTCATTGCGCCGCTTGAACGGGCCCGCTGTCTTCGGATTGAATGAGCCCGCTGGTGCCCAGAATGCGCTGCGCCACGACGTCGTCGATGCTGACCGAACTCAGATAAAGGTATATCTGGTTGCCCAGCTCTTCCCAAAGATCGTGGGTCTGACAGCGGCTGCGATTGGCCCGGCACCCGAAGGGTTGGCCCGGCGTGCAGCGAGTCGCGCGGATCGGTTCGTCGACCGCCAAGATGATATCGGAAATGCGTGTCTCGCCGGCTTCGCGCGCCAACAGATAGCCGCCGCCGGGACCGCGAACGCTATTGACCAAACCGCCACGGCGCAACTTCGCGAAGAGTTGCTCCAAGTACGACAGCGATATTTCCTGACGTTCCGCGATATCGGCCAGAGGCACGGGCCGTCCCTTGCCGTTGTTCGCAAGATCGACCATCGCCATGACCGCGTAGCGTCCTTTGGTGCTAAGTTTCACCCTTTCTCTCCTCGTATCTTCCGTGTCTTCCGTCGCGTCCGCTCGTCGTCTAGCAGCATTTGCTCGCGGGGTCCTCGTCTCTAGGCGGGGGCGCGGCAGGCGCCGCCTCTGCCTCACCGTCGTTTACGCTAACAGCGTCCGTGCGCCCGGATTCCAGATGATTGACCCGGGCGCGCAGGCTCTGCACCTCGTCAAGCAACCCGTCGATCGCGCGCGCGACCGGATCGGGCACATCGCCGGTTGGGGTGCCGTAAGCCACAAAGCGCGGCTTTTCCTCGCTTTGCGGGGTCTTGCGTCCGTTCACGACCCGCCCGGGAATGCCAACCACGGTCGCGCATCTGGGCACATCTTTCGTCACCACCGAATTGGCGCCAATACGGGCGCAGTCGCCGATCGTAATCGGCCCGAGTATCTGGGCGCCGGACCCGACGATAACGCCGTCCTCCAGCGTCGGATGCCGCTTGGTGTCGCGCTGGTTCACGCTATCGACGCTGGGGGCGACGCCCCCCAGGGTGACCCCGTGATAAAGGGTCACTCCCTCGCCAATGTGGCTGGTCTCGCCAATCACGACGCCCATGCCATGATCGATGAACAGCCCGCGGCCGATGGTCGCGCCCGGATGGATCTCGATGCCGGTCAGGGTTCGGCTTACCTGCGACACCCAGCGTCCCAGCAGACGCCAATCGCGGCGCCAAAGGGCGCTGGACAGCCGATACAACATCAGGGCCTGGAAACCGGGATAACAAAGCACCACCTCTATGCGTGAGCGGGCAGCGGGGTCGCGCGCCATCATGGCGTCGATTTCGTCCCGGATTGTCTTGAACATCGCTTTGCCCCTCGTGCTAATATAAGGAGGTAGCCTTAGTCCCGATTATGGCGTCGCCAGATGCGCTCATCACGCGTATCCGGGCGGTCTAATCTAGGATATAGGTTTTCCGACCAAAATGGTCAAGTATGTGGTCAAGGTCGTCGCGAGCTGCCCGGGCAAGGACTTGCTCAAGCTATATTTATGAGCAATAAACTAATAATAATTGCTAGTTACAGGAAATTCCTAAAGCGATGCCTGAGATAATAATCAGTGGCCCGGATGGCCGGCTGGAAGGCCGGTATCAGCACAGCCGCGACCGCAACGCCCCAATCGCGCTGATCCTGCACCCGCATTCCCAGCACGGCGGCACGATGAATAACAAGGTGGTCTACACCTTGTACCAATCCTTCGCGCGCCAGGGATTCTCGGTCCTGCGGTTCAATTTCCGGGGTGTGGGCCGCTCCCAAGGGGTATTCGACCGGGGCGAAGGCGAGTTGTCGGACGCCGCCTCGGCCCTCGATTGGCTGCAAAGCTTCAACCCGAACGCTGGCGCTTGCTGGATCGCCGGGTTCTCGTTCGGGGCCTGGATCGGTATGCAGTTGCTGATGCGCCGGCCCGAGATCAGCGGATTTGTCTCCGTCGCGCCGCCCGCAAACATGTTCGATTTCTCGTTCCTGGCGCCCTGCCCCTCCTCAGGCTTGATCGTTCAGGGCGACAAGGACGAGATCGTGCCGCCGGCCTCGGTCGCCAAACTGGTCGATAAGCTGCAGAGCCAGCGACAGCTGACGATTCAGCACAGCATGATTCCAGGGGCCAGCCATTTCTTTTACGAGCACTTGGAAGAAATGGGCCGCGAAGTGGATGCCTACCTAACCAAGTCCGTGGTCCTGGACGAAGCGGCGATCGCGCGCTAGTCGCGCGCTAACCGACTCGGCCGCGCGGTACCCGGTGGGCGGCCCACAGCCCGAGCACGACACAAGCCAGACCGGCCAAAAAAGCCACTGAGATTCCCTCGGAGAGCCATAGGGCCCCGAGCACGGTTGCGGTGATCGGACTCAAGGCGAGAAAGATCGACACCCGGGTTGGCGTCGTGTGACCCAGCGCCCACAGCCACATGTAATAGCCAACGCCGCTACTCACGCCGATAAAAGCGACCGCCGCCCAGCCTTCCGGGCTAAAGCGCGGCGCTTCATCGAAGAAACCCTCCAAGGCGGCCGGGATAGCCAAAAAGGCCACCGAGGCCAGCATGGCGAACGCGCTGACCTGTAGGGTCGGGTATTTCCTTAAATACGGCCGGTAGAACACGCTGCACGCCGCGCCGCACAAGGCGCTGGCGAAAATGGCCAATTCGCCGATCCAGTGTTCGCCTCCGCCGACGGCCGCGCCGAGTTTGGGGCTAAGCGCCAAACCGACACCAATGACGGTTAGACCGACGCCCAAGAACTTGGCGCGCGAAAGCCGCTCGATCCCGAGCAGGGCCGCGAGAATCATGGTCAGGAACGGGAAGGTCGCGAAGATCAGCGAGCCACGCCCGGAGGGCACGAACTGAAGACCATAGTTCAATAGGGCGATCAAGACACCGAACTGCACGATGCCCAGCACGGCGATCGGCCCGATGTCCCGGCGGTCGAAACGCGGCCAACCGGTCATCGCGGCCGGTCCCAACAGGCAAAAGAACCCGATGACGTAACGCAGAAGAGCGAGCGAAGCCGGTTGCGTTTCTTCGATGACGAAACGGGTGGCGACAATTCCGGCCCCGACTAAGAAAGCCGCGACGGCAGCCGCGCCGGCGGCCAACCAGGGTTTGTCGACAGCCAGCCCCCCGGGCCCGGCTTCAGCCATCCGGTTGGACCTTGGCCCGGTGCAGCACGCCACCCGTCATGGGTTCCGCGACACCGGTGGTGCCCGGCAAGGACAGCGGCAGCCCTTCCAGCGAACGCAACGCCAGGTAGGCAAAGGCCTGCGCCTCAAGGGCATCGCCATCCCAAGAAACGGCCTCGACCGGGTCCACCGGCGCCTCCAGCCGCGCGGCTAAAGCATCCATAATCGCTGGGTTGCGCCGGCCGCCGCCGCAGACCAACCAGCGCCGCGGCGCCTCCGGCAAGTGGGGCACCGCCGCCGCCACGGCCTCGGCAGTGAAGGCGGTGAGCGTGGCCGCGCCGTCGGCCGGAGTCAGCCCCGTTAGGGGTCCGGTGTCGAAGGCATCGCGATCGAGAGATTTGGGCGGTGTCTGGGCGAAGTAATCGTTTTCAAGCAGGCTGGCCAAGGCCCGCTCATCGACCTTGCCGCGCTTCGCCAGCACGCCGCCCTCATCGAGAGCGCGGCCGGTGTGGCGCGACACCCAGTCGTCGATCAGGGCATTGCCCGGTCCGGTATCGAACGCCAGGATCTCGGTCTCGCCCCTGCCGATCCACGTCAGATTGCCGACCCCGCCCAGGTTGAGCACAGCCAAGGGCTTATCCAGCTTCGCCGCCAAGGCGGCGTGGTAGAGCGGCGCCAGGGGCGCACCCTGCCCGCCCTCGGCAACATCGCGACCGCGCAGGTCGCCGACGACATCGATCCCGGTTTCGGCAGCGAGCAAAGCGCCGTCTCCGATCTGCCAGGTTCGGTGCTGTGCCGGCGCATGGAGGATGGTGTGACCGTGGAAGCCGATAACAGTGACCTCCTCCGCGCCCCGGCCCGCCTGGGCCAGCAGGTCCTTTACCGCCCGCGCATGGCGCAGGGTCAACTCGCGCTCGACCGCGGCCACCTCGCCCTTGCCGCCCAGGATCGCGCGCAAGCGGGTGCGGAAATCCGCGCCGTAGGGCAAGGTCAGCGCCGGCCCGGTTTCCACGGCGGTCCGCCCGTCGCTGGCGATAAGGGCGGCATCGATGCCATCGAGCGAGGTCCCGCTCATGAGGCCGAGGGCGAGGCGAAGGCGAGCTTTTGCCATGAAGTCCTTAAGGGGGGTGGCGAGTGTGGTGGAACAGAAATTGGTGGCATCTAGGACGCCGTTGCAGGGTTCTCGGCTAGGCGCGTGGGTTGCCGTGATGCTGTCGCATCACAAGACCCGCGTAACGACGGCCGTGGAGCCTGAAACGGCGCCCGAAGGGTCGTTTTTGCGGTCCTCTGGAGGGCGTCACCGCCGCTTGACGATGCTCTTCGCATCGCCGGCACGACGCTTCCTACCCAGAGGGCCGCAAAAACGATCCTAGACGCC
>JAJFGN010000045.1 GCA_021776115.1 Kiloniellaceae bacterium
GACGTCTGCGGCACGCTGGCTTGTCACGGTTCTGTGCGGGCCGGGCGCCGGCTCAATGTGGATGAGATGAACGCGCTGCTCCGCCATATGGAGGCAACTCCCCATTCCGGTCAGTGCAATCATGGCCGACCGACCTATGTCGAGCTAAAACTGGCGGATATCGAGCGCCTGTTCGGGCGGCGTTAGGGCCTTAAACCGGCCGGCGGCGCCGTCCTTGATTGATATCAAAGAAATCCTGGCGCATCTGGTGCGCTATACCGTCTTAGAGGGCCATAGCCCGTAAAACCATCGTAGTAGGGAGAAATCTTAGAGGTGCCAAATATGCAGATCCCCTTGGAGCTGACGTTCCACAACATGGATCGTTCCGATGCCGTCGAAGCCAATGTAAGGGAGCGGGCGGCAAAGCTGGAACGCTCCTTCGACCGGATAATCGGGTGCCGCGTCGTGGTCGAGGCGCCGCACAAGCATAACCACAAAGGGATCGTTTATGAGGTGCGAATCGATATCAGTGTGCCCGGCAAGGATATCGTCGTGAACCGAGGCGGTGCAAAGAACCACGCCCACGAAGATGTCTATGTCGCGGTGCGCGACGCCTTTAGCGCGGCCACCCGGCAACTGGAAGATCACGCGCGCAAGGTGCGCGGCCAAGTCAAGACCCACGAAGCGCCGTCGGGCGGCTAATTGCTTCCGCTACACGGGCGCACGAAGAAACACGACCCGGGCCTTGCCGTACTTGCGTTCGTCCAAGATCGTGAAACCGTCCGGCGACTCGAAGGGCTCGCCCGCCATGAGTTCGACCACAGCCAAGGCGCCCAGCGCGAGCCAGCCCGCGGCCTGTAGCGCACTTAAGGCGGGCGGTCCCAAACCTTGATTGTAGGGCGGATCCATGAGCACGAGCGCACACGGCGCGTTGGCGCGCGGCGGGCGTAAGACGTCGCAATGCAGCGCGCGGCAGCGCGCATCCTCGCCAAGAGAGCGGATATTGCGCTGGCACACGGCGAGGGCAGCGGCGTGTTCCTCCATGAAGATCGCTTCGCCGGCCCCGCGCGAGAGCGCCTCCAGGCCCAGGGCGCCGGTTCCGGCGAAGGCGTCAAGTACCCGCGCGCCCTCCAAGGGGTTATCGCTCGGGCCGTCGGGGCGGCGCCAATCGAGCTTGCCTTGGGTCAAGATATTGAAGATGGACTCGCGGGTGCGATCCCCCGTCGGCCGTACGACCAGCCCTTCCGGAGCCTCGAGGCGCCGGCCTCTATGCCGGCCGCCGACGATTCGCATCTCGCTTCCGAGTGGGCCCGCCGGCCGGGGACCCGGGCTGGCGGCTCTTGCCCGGCTTCTTGGGCCGCGGCTTAGCGCGCGCCGTGCCGACTTTGCGTTCCGCGGACTGCGCCTCGCCCAACTGCTCGCGCACCACCTTGCCAGGCACTTCTTCGACCTTCCCAGGGCTCAAACCGCCCAACTGGAACGGGCCGTAGGCGACCCGGATCAGGCGGTTCACCACCAGCCCCAAGTGTTCCATGACGCGCCGAACCTCCCGGTTCTTGCCTTCTTTCAGCGCAATTTTGACCCAGGCATTGGCGCCCGTCTGGCGTTCCAGCGCGGCCTGGATCGGGCCGTATTCAATCCCTTCGACGCGCACGCCGCCGCTCAACTTGGCCAGAGCGGCGGAATCGACTTTGCCATGAACACGCACCCGGTAACGCCGGGTCCAGCCGGTCGCCGGCAGCTCCAGCTTGCGCTTCAGTCCGCCATCGTTGGTCAGCAACAGCAAGCCCTCGGAGGTGATATCCAGGCGGCCGATACTGACCACGCGCGGCAGATTCTCGGGTAGAGAATCGAACACAGTAGGGCGGCCCTGCGGGTCGCGCGCACTGGTCACCGTGCCTTTCGGCTTATGATAGCGCCACAAGCGAGCCGGCTCGGGTGTGGGCAGGGCCTTGCCGTCGACTGTGATCTCCGACTCGGGCGTGACCGTTACCGCCGGACTGGTCAAGACGGCGCCGTCAAGGCGTACCCGTCCTTCGGCGATCAGGCGCTCCGCGTCGCGGCGCGAGCAGATGCCGGCACGAGCAATGACCTTCGCCACACGGTCGCCCTTGGCCGGTTCGCTCATTGCGGTTGGCAAGCGCTCACCATCCGTCGTCATGAAATAGCTCAATATCGGGGAGATTTCGTATAAGGCCGAGTCGGCGCAACATGGGCGGACTTATAGGTTGCCTTGTGGGGCGAGGCAACGGTGGCTCTAGCCCGCCCGCGGCTCCAGATCCTCGACCGCGTACCCAAGGATAGAGAGGCCTTCTTCAAGATAGTCGCCCAGCATAGGCGTTCCTAGGAGGTACTCGGACGTCGGATTGGTGCGCCTTTCGCGCGCGGTCCGGAGCGCTTCGCCCCACTCCTCGGCCGTGAAGTCGCCGCGCCCCAACCAAGTGAGGGCCACCAGTTCGGCCTGATGATCCTCGTTCAATCCGTCGATGGTGTCCTTGATCTCCTGTGCGACCGGATCACCATCGAAGTAACTCATTTCGCGATCGATTTGCCGGTCGGCCGGGCTGGCATCCTGGTCAGTGTTCTCACCAGGCGCGTCCTTTTCGTCGAACTCGCGTGACTTGAGAATTAGAAAATACACCGTCTCCGGTTCCATCTCCAGCATGCCCTCACCCCATACCTATTTCCGCACCACGAATTTCCCCCAAATCTAAGATAGCGGGCGGGGCCTAGCCTTGATCTAAGACAAGGCAGGGCCGGATCGCTTGACCGGGCCCGGGGTGACCGGCAACCTGCAGCCATGCCCGCGATCGTCACTTCGCCTATGGATATGGCTCTGCAGGAGGCGCGTTTGGCCGCGGACCTGGGTGAGGTGCCGGTTGGCGCGGTTCTGACCGACGGCGCCACGGGCGATGTTCTGGCGCGCGCTCACAACCGGGTCGAAACCCAGCACGATCCAACCGCGCACGCGGAGTTGCTCGTGCTTCAAGAAGCTGCGCGGCGGCTTGGCCAAAAGCGGCTCGTGAACACGGATCTCTACGTAACACTTGAGCCCTGTGCGATGTGTGCGGCGGCGATATCTCTGGCACGCGTAAGACGTGTCTATTTTGGCGCTTACGATCCCAAAGGTGGCGGTGTCGATCATGGCGCGCGCATATTCCAGCAACCGACATGCCACCACCGGCCAGAGGTCTTTGGCGGAATTGAGGAGAGTCGAAGCGCGGCCTTGCTTAAGAGCTTCTTTTTGCAGCGTCGCGGCGGCCGGTCCGGCGAGGGGGCCGCAAGTGCACTTGAGTAGAAAAACAATCTAATCGAACTGTTCAAGGCTTTCCTGGAGAGACAATATCTTGTAGAGTTTTCCGGTCAGGATGACATATATTGTGTCGGCCCGAAGAGGCCGTAAATGCAGGCGCGAGGAAATCTCCGCATTTGCGGCCGGTCCGGCCAAATACGGCAGGTTGTGATCGAATGAAAGTAGTTGTGGTTGCCTCACGCAAGGGAGGCTCCGGGAAGACGACTTTGGCTGGCCATCTGGCGGTCCAAGCGGAGTCCGCTGGTGCGGGCCCGGTTGCCTTGGTGGACGCCGATCCACAAGGAAGTCTTGCCGATTGGTGGAACAAACGGGCCGCACAGACGCCTGTGTTTGTGCACACCTCGGTTCCGGACTTGCCCGACGACATGGAGCGTTTGCGCGATCTGGGTATAGAATTACTTGTGATCGATACGCCGCCGGCGCTGAGCTCGGCGATCGCGGATGTCATTCGCTTATCGGATCTCGTTGTGATACCGAGCCGGCCCAGCCCGCACGACTTACGCTCCGTCGGGGCCACGGTCGAGTTAGTCGAGCATTTGGGACGACCCCTGGTCTTTGTGTTGAACGGCGCTGCGCCACGGGCACGCATCACGAACGAGGCCATTACAATTTTATCGCAATACGGCATGCTGGCGCCGGTTATCGTGCATCAGCGGGTCGATTTTGCGGCTAGCATGATCGATGGGCGCACGGTGATGGAACTGCCCGGAAAATCCCGCTCGGCGGAAGAAGTTTCGGAGTTGTGGGGATACTTGAACAATCGTTTGACCGGATTTTCCCGGCCAATTGCCCTGCCTACGCTGCCGCCCCTGCCGCCGATCCGTAAAATCGTCACCTCTGGCGATCCCGCCCGCTCGGACATTTCATGACACTGCACCGGCTTACTTCTTCGAGCAGACTTTTGGCCCGCAAGGGCGCGGCTTCGCCGCTTGGGCTGCGCAAGGTGGCAACCAACGACGTGGAGGACGATCTCGCCATCGACACGGCGGAGGTGCCTGCCGCTGCCGAGGCGCCGACGCAACTCACCTTGGTATCGGACCTCGAAGACGAAAAATCGGCCGACACGGCGGGCGAGCCGCCACCGCCGGCCAGTTTGCTGCCCTTTGCCCTTCATCGGAAACTGCGGGAACATGGCGAAGCTTGGGAGTTGGTTTCGCCCGGCTTACTGGAGCGGATATCCCGGGCGGCGGGCAAGGACAGCCCAAAGGAGGCGACGGCCCGAAAAGAGACCGAATCCGAGCCCCCGGACACTTCCGTCGGATCCCAAAAACCGGACGAGCCGGAAGAAGTCTTGGTGCCGTGGTTGGCGATCCCAACCCCCGAATCGGCAGCGGTACAGCACAAATCAGGCAAGACTGCCGCAGCATCGACCTTGGAGGCGATCCTCACCATCCGGGAGGCCCCGGCAGCGACCGACGATATGCCCGAGGCGCGGCCAGTTGCGCCGGTGGCGGACCCGGCGTGGCGGGTCGGCGTCGATACGCTACCGGTCACGAGGGACTCCGGCTCGACGCATTGGCTAGGCTGGGGCGCGGCTGCGGCTCTCTTGGTTGGCGCGATCGCTTGGTGGTCATTTGATTCTCAGGCGCCGGAGGCGCCAGCCGTTGAGGCCGGCAGCACGAATTCGGAGGCAGTGGAACCCGGCGCTGTGCAAGCTGAAACCAATCCGGAGCCGACCTCGCTTGCCGAAACACCCGTGCCGTCTGCGGATCCTGCGGCGCAGAATTCCAGCGCTGCCGCCGCGCCGGATGAGGCCTTAAGCGAGCCTCAGACCACCGAGGATCCGGCGAGCATCTCCGATTCAGGGGCGCCCTCGGTTGACCTGGTACGGATCGAAGCCAATGGCGACGCCGTAATCGCGGGCCGGGCCGCACCGAACAGCGAGCTCATTCTTCTGGATAATGGGGCGCCCATTGGCACTATAAAGGCGGACGCTTTCGGCGAGTGGGTTTTCGTGCCCGATGAACCCTTGCCTCAAGGCGGTCATGAGTTTGGTCTGGTCGTGAAGTCGGTTCAGGGGACGGTCAGTATTCCAGCCGAGCCGAAACAGGCCCCTAAGGCCGAGGACTCAAGCGAAGCACCGGCCGGACCGATCCCACCATCCGACGCGGAGCCGACGCGAGGCGATGGAGCTAAACCGGGCAGAGAGGAGAATAGCCTCTTGGCCCCCGTGCCGTCGCGTAAGCCCGTCGCGGCTGGGCGCGAGAGCGCTGTTGTCGCGCCGATCCCCGAGCGCAAGCCGGATTTTGACGCCAAGCCATCTTCCCAGTCTTCCTCAGCTAGCCCACCAAGTGCCGACTTCGTTGTGCAACTGGCGTCGGTGAAGACGCGCGATGGCGCGCGGCGGGAGTGGCAGAAGCTTCAGTCCCGGTTTCCCGAGGTCCTGTCGGGTATGAATTTAAACCTGCACGAGACCAAGCTGATGCGGCAAGGCACGGTAATCCGGGTACGCACCGGCCCTTTTCCGGGGCTTAGCGAGGCGGTGGATTTCTGCGCCCAAATTCGCACCAGCCGGCAAGATTGCCTGGTGGTGCGCACCAGCGGCGGGAACTAGGCCCAGGGCGAACCTGCGCCGATCGGCGGCTCGAGATACGTACCCAGACTAGCTTATGCCTGCGCCGGTTGAGCCAACCCAATCGCTTCGAGCAGAACGTCGATCTCCGACCGGGCCGAATCGTGGCTAGGGTTCGGCGGCAGGTCAGGATCCTCAGCCTCATTGTCGAGCACGGTCAGGCCTTTCAGGAACAGCTCCCGGAAAATGACTCGTTCGCCGAAGCCCGGTGCGACGCGAAATCCGATTCGTTGCGCTAGCTGCATCATTAGGCCCGCGATTTCGCGTTTGTTGCGCGATTCAATGTGGGTCAAGCGATTACGCATCACGATCCAGTCGACCGGTGGCCGCCCGGCAATTACCCGCCGGTTGTTGTTCTCCCAGACCATCTTGCTATAGGGGCTAGGGGCTTGGACTTCGCGCCGCACCCGGTCGATCCGGGCCAGCATGTCGATATCTACAAAGCTGTCGTTCAGGGGCGTGACGAGGGTGTCTGCATTCTCGTGCGCCAAGTGCGAGAGATAGCTGTCGCTGCCCGGTGTGTCTATGACCACGAAGTTGCAGTCCATGAGATCCTGAAATGCCTGGCACAGCTTGGCCCGCTCCCGCACTTCGGCGTCGGCTTTGGTCTTGGCGATCGTGCGCTCGATGTGGCGATGTTCAGGCATCAGCAGGGGCAACCCGCTCGCTTCCGAGTAGGCGCGGCGATTGGCGATGTAGCGCGTTAAGGTGCTTTGCCGCTCATCCAGATCAATGCTGCCGACCTTGTAGCCGACACGCATCAAGGCGACGATCAGATGCATGGCGGTTGTGGACTTCCCGGTGCCACCCTTTTCGTTCCCAACGACGATCACATAGGGCCGCGCCTGGCCGGGCGTTTCTGGAACCAAGGGTCCGTCCATTGCGTCGTGACCGTGCCTAGTTGTGGCTGTAGGGCTGAGGGGAATCGGCTCGTTCGATCTCCACGCTTAGAAGAGAATCCGCCATTCTTCTCCGCCTTCTGGTTCGGTTTTACCCGCTGGTTTTCCTGCGGGGGCTCGTGCCGGCGCCTCGGCGGTGGCGCCTGGAGCTCCAGGGTCCCCAGGACTGCGGTGCTGCGGCGCTTGCGGGCTTGCGGCATAGGTGCCGGGGCCTTTGCAAGCCTGCAATCCCGCTAGGCGTCGGGCCAGACACTCCGTCGCTGCCCAGGCCGAAACCTGCTCTCCGGTCCCGGCGCGATGAACGGCGACCCATTGCCTGCGCCTCTTGGAATACGCAGAGAGGACAACATTCTCGCCGGGCAGCGCGGCGTCCAGCGATGTCGTATAGGCCGGCAGGTCTTCGTCGAGAAGCTCGGAGATCACGTCCCAGGGATAGCCTTCCTCAACAAAAAGCTCGATCATCTTGCCGGCTTCGCTCGCCGTATCACCCAGGATGAAGGACACGACGATATCGAGCTCGCGCTTACCCCGCCGCGCGTTGGCTAACGACAGTAAGAGCTTCTCGTATACCCTGACCTTGGTGCTTTGGTGGAGCACGCAAGTTCCCCATGCACACCGCTCCAGCCAATGGGGATAGGCCTTGAGCGGTATCTAACCCGACCTCGCGCGGCCCTGGCCCGCCGCCTCCCACCCAGGCGGCGAAAATTCCGAACCTTCGACTGCTCGAGTTGAAAACCGTCGCAGCCGGCGCACATAGACCTTCACGCTAGGATCGGCCGTAAAGCAAGTCCGTCCTAAACGCCGGTCTACTTATGATCTCCCCACCCTTAGACTACCCGAGACTTGCCCGACTCTTCTAGGAGTTTTCGACGGGTATCCTTGTCGGGCCCAGCTAGTTGTGGCCGGCCAGGGCCCGCCAGGCGATGTCACGCCGGCAAAATCCCTCTGGCCAGTCGATCAAGTCAACCGCGGCATAGGCGCGGGCCTTGGCTTCGCCGATCGTGCGGCCTGTTGCGGTCACGTTGAGTACCCGACCGCCTGCCGCGATCAGGGACCCGCCGGGCCATCCTCCAGGGCCTGCCTTTGTGCCCGCGTGAAACACGACCACATTATCGAGCGCGGCGGCTTTTTCCACGCCGCGAATCTCGGTACCTTTCCGATAGGCGCCTGGATAGCCGCGTGTGGCCATGACCACGCTCAGCGCCGCGTCGTCGTGCCAGCGCAGATCAAGCGTATCCAGCACCCCGTCGCAGGTTGCGATAAGGGCGGGCAGCAGGTCGGACTTAAGCCTCATGCACAGCACCTGGCACTCGGGATCGCCAAAGCGCACGTTGTATTCGATGAGCATCGGCCCATCCTGGGTAATCATTAGACCGGCGTAGAGTACGCCTCTATAGGGCTGGCCCTCGTCGGCCATGGCGCGCACCGTCGGCTCGATGATCTCGCTCATCACGCGGGCCTGTATCTTCGGTGTCAGGGCCGGCGCAGGGGAATAAGCGCCCATGCCGCCCGTGTTCGGCCCGGTCTCGCCGTCGCCCGCCCGTTTGTGGTCTTGGGCCGAGGCCAGGGGCAGGATGTTTAGCCCGTCGACCAGGGCAAAGAAGCTGACCTCTTCCCCTTCCAGAAATTCCTCGATCACCAGCGAAGCACCGGCCTCACCGTGGGATTTCTCGACCATCATCTCGTCGATCGTCGCCTCCGCCTGAGCCAAGCTGGTGGCGATGACCACGCCCTTTCCGGCCGCCAGGCCGTCGGCCTTGATAACCACCGGCATTGCGCTTTCGCGCACAAAACTCTTGGCCGATTTGGGGTCGGCCAGGCGGCCGTACTCGGCGGTCGGTATATCGTACTTGGCGCACAGGTCCTTCAGGAATCCCTTCGATCCCTCCAACATGGCGGCGGCGCGGCTGGGACCGAAGACCTTGATGCCCTGCTCCGTCAAACGATCGGCTAGGCCTGCGACCAGCGGTGCTTCCGGCCCGACCACGACGAGATCGACCGCCTTGTCCTTGGCGAACGCGATTAGGCCGTCGACGTTGTTCGCATCGATGGGTACGCACTCCGCCTCTTGGGCGATACCAGCGTTTCCCGGTGCGCAATATAGTTTGGCGCACAGTGGCGAGGCCGCGATCTTCCAGCACAGCGCATGTTCGCGCCCACCTGAGCCGACAACCAGAACATTCATGCTTTCTTCGTCTCCCTTCCCGGGGTTGTCCCCTGGTTCGGATGCCGGGCGTCTTGTAACATAGGCGAAGCACCATGAGCGATATTTCAAACCAGCCCGAAGACGCGACGCCGGCCGTCCCGAATTTGCCGATCTACAGCGTTTCGGAGATCTCGCAGGCGATTAAGCGCACTCTGGAGGGCAACTTCGAGTGGGTCCGTGTGCGCGGTGAGATTTCCGGGTTTAAGCGCGCCGCTTCCGGTCATCTCTATATGGCTTTGAAGGACCGCGACGCGGTTATCGACGGGGTGTGCTGGCGGGGAATCGCGGGGCGCCTATCGATTAAGCCCGAAGATGGCATGGAAGTTATCGTCAGTGGCCGGGTGACGAGCTATGCCGGGCGGTCCAAATACCAACTTGTTATCGAGCAAATGGAGCTGGCTGGCGAGGGCGCGCTGCTAAAGCTGCTCGAAGATCGCAAACGCAAGCTGGCCGCCGAAGGCCTGTTCGACGAAGCGCGCAAGCGCTCTCTGCCTTACCTGCCCGAAGTGATCGGCGTCGTCACCTCGCCGACCGGTGCGGTGATACGCGATATTCTTCACCGCCTGGCCGACCGCTTTCCGCGCCGCGTATTGGTTTGGCCTGTCCTGGTCCAGGGCGAGGGCGCCGCCGCACAAGTCGCCGCCGCGATTCGAGGCTTCAATGACTTGCCCGCCGGAGGGCCGGTGCCGCGTCCCGACCTTTTAATCGTCGCGCGCGGCGGCGGCAGCCTGGAAGATCTCTGGACCTTCAACGAGGAGGTCGTGGTCCGAGCCGCCGCAGCCTCGCAAATTCCCTTGATCTCGGCGGTTGGGCATGAAACCGACGTGACCTTGATTGACTTCGCCTCCGACCGGCGCGCGCCCACACCGACGGCGGCGGCTGAGATGGCGGTTCCCGTCCGCGCCGAGCTGGTTTCGCAGGTGCTGGACGGGGAGCGGCGGATGCGCGCGGTTTGGCACCGCAGCCTGGCTGAGCGGCGCACCCTGGTCGAGGGTCTAGGGCGCGGATTGCCGCATCCGGCGCGCCTGCTGGAAGAAAAGAGCCAGCGTCTGGACGATCGGGTCGAACGACTCCAGAGCGCGGTACGGCGCCTCCTCGTGCAACGGTATGAGCGGACGACGGACCTGGCGGCGCGCTTGCCGCATCCCCGGCGTCAGCACGCTTTGGCACAGGAGCGTTTCGCCGAGGTAAGCCGCCGGCTTGGCGCGATGTTCGAGCGGCCGGGCGTATTTCTACGTAAGGGCGAGGAACTTGGCTCTCTTGGGCGGGTTTTAGAGACGGTATCTTATCACAGCACCTTGCAACGCGGCTTCGCGGTCGTGCATGGGCCGGACGGCGTTGCCACCCGATCGGAACAACTTAGCGCCGGCGATGCGATCGATATAGAATTCGCCGATGGACAAGTTCCGGCGACGGTGGCTTCGCCGTCCGCGCCTTTCGCCAAACCCCCAAGGCGCAAGCCGGCGCCGCGCGGTGGCGGAGAACAGGGCAATCTGCTATGACGCGTGGCGAGGGCAAATGATAGCTGAGATGTTAAATAGGCGACCGACAACGCACGCGACCCGCCGTGCTCTCTCATTCGGCCTGACCCTATTGGCCCTGTCTGTTTCTAGCGGCTTGGCGCGCGCCGAAGCGGTCCGGCTTGAAGGCCGATTTGTCCAAGGCGGTGTGATTTTCGGCCATAGCGTTCCGGGCGCAAGGGTCGCGCTGAACGGGCGCGATGTTCGGGTTTCGCCCAGCGGGCGTTTCGTTTTCGGTTTTGGCCGCGATGCGCCCGGGACGGCTCAACTCGAAATTTTCTTGCCTGACGGCGTCGAGGACCGGCGCACACTGCGCGTTGAAAAGCGCCAGTATAAGACGCAAAAAATCGATGGCCTGCCGCCCAAGATGGTCACGCCGCCCGAAAAGGTCCTGGCCCGCATACGCGCCGAAAATAAGACGATTGCGGCGGCGCGCGCTGTCGACCGGCCGGAGCCATTATTCGAAAGCGGCTTTATCTGGCCCGCGACCGGTCCGATAAGCGGCGTCTTTGGCAGCCAAAGGATTCTCAATGGCGAGCCGCGCCGACCTCACTATGGCCTCGATATCGCGGCGCCGGAAGGGACGCCGGTGCACGCACCTGCCGATGGTGCCGTGGCGATTGCTGAGCGGGACATGTACTATACGGGTGGCACCGTGATGCTCGATCACGGTCATGGCTTGACTTCGGTGTACTCGCACCTGAAGGATGTCACCGTGAAGCAAGGCCAGATTCTGCGCCAGGGCGACATACTTGGCACCGTTGGGGCGACCGGGCGTGTGACCGGCGCTCACTTGGATTGGCGGATCAACTGGTTTAAGGAACGCCTCGATCCGGCTTTTTTCGTGCCGCCGATGCAGCAATGACATGAGGATCGTGATGTTTGGTAAGACGCTATCGCGGGCTGGATATTTCGCCGGTGCCGTCGTGGTCGTGGCGGGATTGACGAGCTTTGGCGCCGCCGCCAAGGCCGCGGGTAAATATGTGGTGCAGCTTGCGTCGGTGAAGTCGGAAGCGCGCGCCAAGGACGAATGGGGCCGCTTGCAGGGCCGGCACGCCGAATTGCTCGGCGACTTAAACCTCATGTTGCAACGGGTTGACTTGGGTGAGCAGGGGGTCTTCTTCCGCATGCAGACCGGTCCGTTCCCGTCCCGGACGACGGCGGCGGACATGTGCCGTCAAATCAAGGCCGTGCGAATGGATTGCCTGGTCCGGGAGCGGTAGATTACCGTCCCAGGGTGGCGCGCTTAAGCTCGGCGGCTCGATAAGCTTCTGCGGGCCAGCGTCGATGCAGCCAAAGCCATTGCTCGGGCCGCGCACGGATCCAATCCTCCAGGATGGCGTTCATTTGGCGCATGACCTGTTCCGTGTCGCGTTTCTTGTCGCCTGAATCGGGCAGCGTGAGCGCTTCTTGCACAGTGAGGCGAAAACGCGCCGCCCCGGTTCGCTCAATGCGTACCAGAACCAGCGGGCAGCTAAACCGCAAGGCTAGCTGTGCCGGGGCTGCCGTGGTCATGGCGTCGATACCGAAAAAGGGTATGGCGAGACCGCGATTTAGCTTCTGATCGAACAACAATGCCAATACCCGGCCACCGCGGAGAACCTTGATCGATTGTTTCGCGCCGGCCTCGCCCTTCGGTATGCGTGCGCCACCGGCCACGCCGCGCATCCGGTCGATGATCGCGCGGACCAAGGGATTGTTTGGCTCGCGCACGATGCCTGTCATATCGATTCCTTGGTGCGCGGCGGCGACCGGCAGGACCTCCCAGTTAGCGATGTGCGCGGAACAAAGAATCGCGGCGCTTCCAGGTTTGCCCAAGGCCTTTACCGGTTCCATGCCTTGATAGACCACCCGGCCCGATTTTGGGTCGGCGATCCGGCCGAGATGCGGGTACTCGGCGAAGGTGCGGCCCAAGTTATCCCACATGCCGAGGACAATCTCCGCGATCCGTTCCTCGGTTAGTTCCGGCATGGCGAGGCGCAGGTTGCGGCGGGCCCGCTCGCTGACTCCAATGCGGGGGCCAAGTGTCCGGCAAATGAAGCTACCCAGGTTCGAGGCCGCCTCGGGTGTCAGTAGCCGTAACACGCCGAGCGCAATGAGCAGGCCCAGGGCCTCGAAGATATGACGGATGCGCTTCATGCCGCGCCGCTCCGCTCATTCTGGCCCGGCAATCCGGACCCAAGCGCGCGCGCCAGCAGCGACTCCAACTCCGGCAGGTTCTGCCAAGCGACCGCGACCGGCACCGCCATCACCTTTCCGCGCAGTTCGGCGGGCACGCGGACCTCGTCCTTTTCGGTTGTGACGACGATGGCGCCCTCCGACCCCGCGTGCGCGATCAGCGCCGCAAGATCGTCATGGCGATAGCGATAGTGATCGGCAAACGCGCGGCATTCTATCAAGATCGCGCCCATGGCCTCCAAGGTAGCAAAAAACTTTCCCGGGCGGCCGATTCCAGCGAAAGCAACGACGCGCCGCCCCGCGAGAGCAGGCGTCCCCTTATCCGGGGCCAACTCCGCGCGCAGCATGTTGAGGCGTCCCCTGAGGCGGTCTTCGACGCCCCAGGTGTCCTTGCCCAATATGACCGCAGCGTCGGCCCGCGCCAAACCGCGCGCGAGCGGCTCGCGCAAAGGACCGGCCGGCATGACTCTCGCGTTGCCGAATCCGTAGGTGCCGTCGACGACAAGGAGCGAGAGCCGCCGCGTCAGGTGTGGATTTTGAAGCCCGTCATCCATCACGATCACATCGGCGCCTGCTGAGGTGGCCGCAAGGGCGCCGGCAACGCGGTTACGCGCTATCCAGGTTGGCGCTGCGCGGGCGAGCAGGAGGGCCTCGTCGCCGACATGATCCGCGTCGTGGCGGGCCGGATCGACGCGTTCCGGCCCCGCCAGCCGGCCGCCATAACCTCGGGTCAGGCCATAAGCCCGCTTGCCGTGTGCTGTGAGCAGTTTCAGGAGGGAGATCGCTACCGGGGTCTTTCCCGCCCCACCAGCCACCAGATTTCCAATACAGATGACAGGGGCGCCGGGGTCTTTCGGATGCGCCAGGGCGTCGCGCAGGCGTCCCGCAAGACCGTATCCCGCGCTTAAGGGCGACAGAATATGCGGCAAGAGGCCATCTTCGCGCCAAAATTCAGGTGCGCGCATCGCGCACATCCTTTTTCGATTCCCCTTCCACGGCGGGCAAGGTTTCGGGCTGCCCGAAGTGGCGGTCGGCTTCCATGGTCAAGGTGTTCAGGCGTTGCTCCAGAAATTTCCGCAGACGCTCAAGCTCGGCTGAGTCGGCCTCGGCTGGGACGTAGATAGGTTCGCCCCAAAAAATCACGCCGCGCGCGAAGGGCAGGGCCAGGCAAAACCGGTCCCAAGACCCCATGATTCGGCGCCGACTGACCGCGCCGGAAAGGGGCAGGATAGCAGCGCCGGAAATCTGAGCCGCCTTGATCGCGCCCATCTTCGCGTGCATGCGCGGTCCGCGCGGTCCGTCGGGCGTAACCGCGACGCATTGGCCTTCGGCCAGCAGCCGCTGCATGGTCCGCAGCGCGACGGCACCGCCGCTCTTGCTCGATCCTGTTACCGTGCGAACGCCTAGCTGCGCGGCGGCGCGTGAGATCAGGACTCCATCGCGATGCTGCGAGATCAAGATATGAATGGTCGCGCCGCGCGGCATGGCAGCCCGCATCATGACCATGCGCCCATGCCAGAAACAGGCAATAAAAGGAAATTCCTTGGCGATTAGGTCGCGGGTCGTAGGCGGCTGGACCGTTACCCATTTGGTCGTCCGGTAAACCAAATGTAGATACATCGCGGCCAGCCAAACTAGTAGGGCCTGAACCGTGCGCGACTTTAATATGCGTTTGCTCAGGGTCATGCCGGGAGGTGAAAGCGCTTGGTTTCAGGATATAGCGGTATCGCGGGGGTATTTAAAATTGGCACTAGGCTCTTGCAGTCGCCCGCCGGTCACGATCTCCGGCCGCGCTCAGTGCTTCGCTTGCGGCGCCGTCCTCTTCGGCGAACTGCATTGCATACAAGCGTGCGTAGGTGCCACCGCTGGCCAGCAGTTCAGCGTGCTGGCCGGACTCAACGATCCGGCCCGCATCCATGACATAGATGATATCGGCGTCGACCACGGTCGAGAGGCGGTGTGCGATGACCAGTGTCGTACGTCCCTGCATCAATTCGCTCAGTGCATTCTGAACCTGACGCTCCGATTCGCTGTCGAGTGAAGATGTCGCCTCGTCAAGCAGCAGGATAGGGGCGTTCTTCAACATCGCTCTGGCGATCGCAATTCGCTGGCGCTGCCCACCGGAAAGCCGGCTGCCCTTTGGGCCAACGGGCGTATCGTATCCTTGGGGTAGCTCGGCGATGAAGTCGGCCGCTGCCGCTGCCACCGCGGCGGCGGTGATTTCGGCTTCGCTCGCGCTAGGGCGGCCATAGGCGATGTTAGCCCGTACCGTGTCGTCGAACAGCAGGATCTCTTGGCTTACCAACGCGACCCGCTGGCGTAGCGAATCCAGTGTGACGCCGCGCACGTCCTGCCCGTCTATCGTGAGCGTTCCGGCGGCGATGTCATAGAAGCGCGGTATCAGGTTGATGATAGTCGACTTCCCCGCGCCGGAGGGGCCGACGAAGGCGACTGTCTTTCCGGGCGGCGCCTCGATGGACACGTCGTGCAGGGCCGGCGTCTTGGAATCGTACGAGAACTCGACATGCGAAAACCGAATGGCGCCGCCAGAAACCTTCAAGGGTTTGGCGTCTGGCGCGTCTTTGATCTTGGGCTCCATGTCGAGCAGCGCGAACAGCCGTGCCGCCGCGGCGAGGCCTTCTTGCAGACTGGCGTTGAGCCTGGCCAAACGCTTCATCGGTTCGTAGGCCATGAGGAGCGCCACGATGAAGGCAAAGAACGAGCCGGGCTGCTTACCTTCCGTGATTACCTGATAGCCGCCGTAAAGAATGACCGCCACCACCGCTACGCCGCCAAGGATTTCCATGATCGGGTGCAAGGTATTGCGGGTGCGCTCGGCCTTGTAATTCAGACGGAAGATGTCATCGATCGCTGCGCGCGCGCGCGATTTTTCATAGGCCTCCATGGCATAGGCTTTTACGTAGCGTATGCCCTGAAAGCCCTCATCAAGCAGTGTCGTCAGGTGCCCAACGCCAACTTGCGTGCGGCCCGAAACCTTGCGCATGCGCCGGCCGATGCTCACGATCGGCAGAATGGCGCTGGGGAAAGCCAGGAAGGCGATCAAGGTCAGCAGCCAATCCTCATAAAACATGACGCCGACCAGGGCGAGCGCGGTCAAGGTATCCTTGCCGAAACCGACAAGTGTGTTCGAGACCGCATGGCGCAGCAAGTTTACGTCGTTGACAAAGCGCGCGATCAGGTCGCCGGGAGAGGTGCGGTTAAAAAAGGCGAGATCCGCGCCGATCAAACGGCCGTAAAGGCGGTCTTGCATCTCGGCGACGATCTTGTGGCCGACATAACTCATGAGCACGCCTTGCCCATAGGATGCGAAACCCTTGGCGGCGAACACCGCGAGGGCCAACCCCGCGATCGGCCACAGCATCGCCTCGTTCTTGTCGATGAATACTTGGTCGACAATTGGCTTGATCAGCTGGGTAAAGCCCGCGGTGCTGGCGGCGACGATTGCCATGCACAGGATAGCGGCGGCGATCCGCCAGAGGTGCGGGCGCACGTACTCGCGTGTAAGGCGGCGGACCAGGGACTGAGTCGAGTTGTCCAAGGGCGGCGCGGCGGCCGCGGTCGCTGAATCCGTCGTAGGGCGGTTTGCGGTCAAGAGGCTGCCATAAACTCACTTGGGAAAGGCGCGGGACGATACCACGAGAGCCCGCGCCGCGCCTAGTGGCCGCACCGAGGGGAGAGGCCTCACCCGAAGGGGGGTATATTCCCACAAGATTAACGCATTAGCTGTTGGGATCGCTTCGGATCCGAGGGCTCCGCCTAGCGACCCGGCGACAGCGATTAGAGGATCGGCCCCATCTTGTCCAGGAATTGCTGGGCGCGACCGCCGCGCCCGTGGAATTCTCCGTTGGTCCCATTCGTCTTCCTCGAACAATTCTGCCGGCGTATACATGCGTACTGTGAAAACCGGCAGGGGACTGCGGCGCTATGACCGCCATTAGTGTGCGCATAATCCATAACCCCGCTGCCGGGGATAGCCGACAAGGGTTGTTTGACCAAACGGTCAGGCGCTTGCGTGGTCTGGGATGCGGGTTTGCGGTGGTACGCACCGCTGCCTCTGGCGATGCCGAGGCCCTGGCCCGGCAGGCCGTGGATGACGGCTATCACCGTGTGGTCGCGGCCGGTGGGGACGGCACCATCAACGAGGTCATTAACGGCTTGGCTGGCTCCGGTGTGCCGCTGGCGATCCTGCCGTTGGGCACCGCCAGCGTCCTGGCCCAGGAAATCGGGTTGCCGCCGGAGCCGGAAGTGGTGGCTGAGACGATCGCGCGCGGGGTACCAAGGTCCATTTCCCTGGGGCGTGTCACGAGCGAGGCCGGCCAAGGCCGCTACTTCTCGCTCATGGCCGGGGTCGGGTTCGACGCCCATGTCGTCGCCGATGTCGATCTGGCGCTTAAGCGCAGGATCGGCAAAGGCGCCTATGTCGTCGAATCCCTGCGTCAGCTCAAGACATTCGCGTTCCCTTGCTACCGGGCCGTTCTCGACGGCGTGACCCATGAGGCTTCTTCAATCGTCATCGCCAAGGCGCGCCACTACGGCGGACCCTATACTTGCGCGCCGGAGGCCCGCCTCGACGACGTGGCTTTCCACGTGTGCCTATTTGAGAAGCCGGGTTCCCTGGCCGCAATCCGCTATGCGGTAGCCCTGACGCGCGGTACCCTGGCCAACCGCTCGGATTACCGCATTCTGCGGGCCCGCCATGTGCGTGTGGAAGGCCCGCCGGGCGATCCGGTTCAAGGGGACGGTGACATCATTGCCGCCCTGCCGCTCGAAGTGGAAATGGTGCCGGACGCGATCGAGCTTGTGATGCCGGGAACTTAAGCCCCTGCGATGGTCATACCCTCGATACGCAGGGTCGGAGCGTTGGTGCCATAACGGAAAGTGAGGTCGTTGGCCGGCGTCAACTTGGCGAAGATGTCCTTCAAGTTGCCGGCGACGGTCACCTCGCTGACCGGATAAGCGAGTTCTCCCTTTTCGATCCAGAAGCCCGAGGCGCCGCGGCTGTAGTCGCCGGTTACGCCGTTCACACCCATGCCCATCATCTCGGTCACGTAAAATCCGGAGTCGATATCGGCCATGAGCTCTGCCGGTGTTGCGGTGCCCGGCTCCATAAAAAGGTTGGTGACGGCGGGTGACGGCGGGCTAGAGGTGCCGCGCGCGGCGTGGCCCGTTGTCTCCAGGCCAAGTTGCCGTGCCGAGGAGAGACTCATGATCCAGGTCGTCAGCCGGCCGTTCTCGACAATCGCGCGGTGCGCGTTGGCCACGCCCTCGCCGTCGAAGGGCTTGGAGCGCAGGCCGCGAGGCCGATGCGGGTCGTCGACGATGGAAACGCCGTCTGCAAAAATGGTCTCGCCTAGCTTGTCTTTCAGGAAGCTGGTGCCGCGCGCGATCGCGGGGCCGCTGATGGCGCCCGCCAGGTGCCGCAGCAGGCTGTTGGAGACGCGCGGATCGTAAATAACCGGCGCCTTACCGGTCTTGCCCTTGCGCGCGCCCAGGCGGCGGACCGCCTTTTCTCCAGCCCGCCGGCCCACGGCGGCCGGAGACTCCAAATCGGCGCCGTACACGCTCGAGGAAAAATCGTAGTCGCGCTCCATGCCCAAACCTTCGCCGGCCAGGACCGACACGCCGAGCGAATGGCCCGAAGAGGCATAACCGGCGGCGAACCCGTTGGAGGCCACCAGTGCGATGCGGCTCAGACCCCAACCTGCCTCGGCGCCTTCGGAATTGGTAACGCCGGCGATGGCGCGCGCCGCCTCCTCACAGGCTTTGGCGCGCTCAATCAAAACCTCCGGCGCCGGCTCGTCCGAATCGCAAATCTCCAGGGCCGGAATGTCGCGCGCCAGCTGGTCCGGCTCGGCCAGGCCGCAATAAGGGTCCTCCGGCACGCACCGCGCCATCGCAACCGCGCGCTCGATCAACTCGGCCAGGGCCTCCGGACTGCGATCGGTCGAGGACACCATGGCTTGGCGCTTGCCGATCAGGACGCGCAAGCCCAGATCCTGGCCTTCGGAGCGTTCCAGCCGCTCCAACGCGCCCAACCTTTGGGCATGGGACAAGGATATACCGGAAATAAATACGGCGTCGGCGGCCTCGGCCCCGGCGGCCTTGGCCTTAGCGATCAGATCGTCGAGCAGGTTGAGGGCGTCGGCATCAGCATCCATGGACAGGTTTTCCAGTTCGGCGGTGGAATGGAAATCTCCAGGCGTTATATAGGCGCTCGGCAGGGCGCGCCACACCCCCCGCTGACGAGGAATGTCATACCAGATAGGCTGGCGTTGCCTAGATGCCCGGATGCGGGTAACTGTGCCAGACCATGCCACAAGCGACCCAAATCCTCATGTTGGTTGGCAGTGTCCGGCAAGAGTCCTACACGCGGGGCCTGGCACACGGTATTCGCCGCGAGCTGGAGGCGCGTGCCGCACGGGTGTGTGTGCTCGACCTTTTCGAGATGCCGCTGCCGCCGCTCGATCTCGCCCTGCGGGCGAAGCGGACCGAACATCCAGATCCAACTGCCGCCCGCCTGTTTCGCGACGCCGAGTCGGCCGACGCTTTCGTGTTGACGACGCCGGTTTATCACAACAGCTATTCCGGGGTTCTGAAGAACGCGCTGGATCATTTGATGCTGCGCGACGTGCGGTATCGCCCGGTCGGACTCGCGGCGCATAGCGGCCGTTCGACCCAGGCGGTCGATCATCTGCGCCAAGTTGTGCGCGGGCTTTTGGGTGTCGCCATTCCAACCCAGGTATGTACCCGCGAGGACGACTTCACGGCCGTGGCGCCCGGGGACTTCACAGTTGACGATCCCGATATCCTAGCCCGGATCGAGCGTTTCGCCGATGAACTGATCCTCTTTGCGACTCATATGCGCGCCTTGCGCGCCGATCTGGACCGCCAAAGCTAAACGTTTCGGGGCGGTGGGTTTTGTGGGCGGCCGGTTTACTTAAAGAATGTCCAGCACGGCTTCCGGCGGGCGGCCTAAGGCGGCCTTGGCGCCATTTACGACAATCGGCCGCTCGATCAGGACCGGGTTCTCGGCCATGGCCTCCAAGAGGGCCGCGCGGCTAAGCCCAGCGTCATCGAGGCCTAAGTCCTTGTAAGGTGCTTCTTTCTTGCGCATGACCGCCCGTGGTTCCAGGCTCAAGAGGTCCAGGATCTCGCCCAGGCGCTGGGCGTTCGGCGGCGTATCCAGATATTCGACGACTTGCGGCTCAATCCCGCGTTCGCGTAAGAGAGCCAGGGTTTGCCGGGATTTACTGCATCTTGGGTTGTGGTAGATCGTGATAGTCATGCCTGGCCTCCCTTTGGCGTCCGGCGCCATCACAACCTCTTATTAATCTTCTTTCAAGACCCGGGGGTGCACAGTACCGCCGGATCCAACGGCGCCCCCATGGGGACATGCACGTCTTATTGAATTTAATAGGCTTTTGCGCCTACGCGGCTCTTGCCGCCCTGACGGCGCTGCACGCGCCGAATGCTTCGTTGAGCGGGCTGCCGCCGCTCGGGCAGACCGAGGCTTTTGTCCTAGCATGGATGGTTTTCCTGACTGGCGCCATGCTGCATGTGGCTTTCGCAGGGGTGATTAGTACGCGGGACGGGCGCGGACCCAGCGACGAGTTGGTCCAGGATATCGTCCTGCAACAGCAAGAGATCGTCCTTCTGCGCCGTGAGCTTGGCGGCATGCGCGAAGCCCTGGAGGCCGCGGCCGATTCAGGTAACCTGCGTGGAGGCGGGCGCACGATTGAAGAGGTCATGTCGGAAGTCAAGGTTCTGAAGTCCTTGATGAACCGGTTGTCGAACTCAAACGAGCCACGCATCAGAGAGCAACACGCAAGAGAGTCAATTGCTAGAGAGCCGATCGCCAGAGAACCGGTCGCTAGAGAACTAGTCGCTAGTGAGCCAGTCATTGAAGAATCGGCCGTTAAGGAACCTGTCGTTAAAGAAGAAGCCCCGCGAACCGAAAACATGGCAATGCTCAATGCCGTCGCGCATCAGGGCAAAGCCCGTCTCATCGGAAAACCGGCCGCGCCTGTTCTGGTTCAGGGGGATACAAGGCGACCGATACCGTCTCTACCGCCCGTCGCCACCGGTCTCACCGAGGAGGAAGTCCTAGAATCGGTGCGCGAGGCCCTGCGGAAAGATCAAGTCGACCTTGTGCTGCAGCCGATTGTCAGTCTACCGCAGCGCAAGCGGCGATTTTACGAATGTTTCTCACGCCTGCGTACGGTGAACGGCGAGCTGATTTTGCCGGACCAGTACATTCCCATCGCGGAGCGCGCCAAGCACATCACAGCCATCGACAATATGCTGCTCTTCCGTTGCGTACAGTTGATCCGCAGGATTCATCGCAAAAGCCAGAACGTCGACTTTTTCTGCAATCTGTCGCCCCACACGCTGTCAGATACCGATTTTTTCGGCGACTTCTTGGATTTCCTGGATAGTAATCAGGACTTGGCGGGCCATCTTGTGTTCGAGTTCGCGCAGGCCGATTTCGATCGCTGGAGTGAGGCTGGTGCCGGACTCTTGCAGCGGTTGTCGCGGCTCGGTTGCCGTATCTCGCTCGACCAGGTCCAAGATGTGGAATTGGACCCCGAAATGCTTGCCCAGCGACACGTCAGTTTCGTGAAGGTCGAGGTAAACCTGCTGTTGAAAACCTTGGTTCGGCGCCCGTATCTATTACAGTCTCTGCGCCGCCGCGAAATCGATGTCATTGTCGAAAAAGTCGAAGACGAGGAGCGCCTCATCGGCGTTTTGGATTACGAGATTGATTTTGGCCAGGGTTACCTGTTCGGCGAGCCGCGGCTGGCCAAGCCAGCCGCTTGAGCCATTTCACCCGGTACTGGCCGCGCGGAGCACCGTCAGATGGATCTCTCCGACCTTAAGATACGTCGTCCGGTACCCGAGGAATGGCCAAGGATCCTGGAGATTCTTGAGACGGCCAACTTTCATCATATCGGTGGACCCGAGATGCCCTCGTTTCCTTTGAGCGAGTGTTTTGTCGCCGCAGTTGACGGCACAGTGTTCGGGGTCGCGGGGTACCGGGTACTCGATGAAACGACCGCTAAGACGACGCTCCTGGCCGTCGATCCCGAATACCGTGGCCGCAGCGCTGGCGCGGCTCTGCACAGGGCTCGCCAGGAGTTTCTACGAACGCTGGGAATTAAGACGCTCTATACTAATTCCGACGACGCGCGAGTCATTGCGTGGTACGAGCGCGTGTTCGGATACAAGCCGACCGGAAAACGAATTGCCAAACTCGCCCCTTTTGGCCGGAGCGACAAACACGAATGGATCAACCTGATGGTCGAGTTGTGATGGGTTGGCGGTTTCGACCCTGAGGGCGGAGCCACTCGACCAGGCTTTTCTCAGCCACAGGGTTATGGCACAAGGTCCGCCTCGGCCCTGCCAGCTTCTCTGGACCCCATGATCCCAATATTTGACGGCCTTGCCCCGCTCGCCGAGCGCTATGACGGCTTTATCGTCGATCTTTGGGGCGTGATGCACGATGGCGTACACGCCTTTCCGGCCGCTATCGACTGCCTGGAGCGCCTTCGCGCGGCGGGCAAACGTATTGTGATCTTATCGAATGCGCCGCGCCGCGTTTCCGCGATTTTGGCGCGTAATGAGGAGTTGGGTCTGTCGCCGGCGCTGTCCCATGCCGTGATGTCGTCGGGAGAGGATGCTTGGCGTCATCTCGCGCAGCGGCCCGACGATTGGTATCGCGCGCTTGGTTCGCGCTGTTACCACCTGGGACCGGAGCGCGATTTCAATATGCGCGAGGGGCTCGACTATGCCTTCGTCGACGACTTGGCCGAGGCCGATTTCGTGCTCACTACCGGATCGCTCGGTTCGGAAGATCAGGTCGGCGACTATGAGGGTTTCTTGCGGGCTGCCGCCGGACATCGGCTGCCGATGATCTGCGCCAACCCCGATCTTGAAGTCATGCGCGGAGAGCACCGGGAAATCTGCGCCGGAGCGATCGCCGCGCGCTACCAGGAAATCGGCGCCAAGGTGCGTTATCACGGAAAGCCGCACATCGGCATCTATGACGCCTGTTTCGACGTTCTAGGAGAAGTGCCTCCTGCGCGCATTGCGGCGGTCGGGGATTCCTTGCGCACCGATATCGCGGGCGCCAACGCCGTGGGCATCGACGGGATCTTCGTTATGAGCGGGCTGCAGGCCCGCGACCTGGACGTGGACGATAAGGGCTATGCGACACCGGAACGTCTGGCCGCGCAATGTGCCGCTGAGGGCTACATGCCTGCGGCCGCGCTTCCGGTATTCCGCTGGTCCCCTTAGCCATGCCATGATCCGGTGATGGCCGACCAGCTTTCGTTGCAGGGATCGGAAACCAGCAGGGGTGGGCAAAGCCGCACCTTTGTCCGGCATTTCCCAGTTCCGCCGGAGGCGATCTGGCCGATTCTTTCCGATACCGCGCGCTTCAACGAAGCCGCCAAGCTGCCGAAACACACCATCGAGGAAATCCCCCAAGACGACGGTTCGGTCCAGTACATCGGGCGCGCCCGGATCGGCCCATTCTCCCTAAGCTGGGACGACAAGCCGGTCAATTGGGTAGCCAACCGCTGGTTCCGGCATTGCCGGGAAATGCGGAACGGGCCGCTTCGTTATCTTTGCGCGCAGTTGAAACTCGTGCGCGAGGGTGAAGGATGCCGAGCCGACTATACCGTCGAAGCCGCGCCGGCCAATGTCTTGGGCCGGCTCATGCTGGCGACTCGCTTTTTCTCCGCGACTCAAAACATGTTCATGGGCCTGGCGGATGAGGCGGAACGGTTCGCGACCGGCGCAAGTCCGACACCGTTCCAATACCGGGCGCCGCCGGTCGAGCCCACCGTGCGCGAGCGGGTCGATCGCCTGGTCGAGCGGATCGAAGCGTCGAAGCGGGGCCACGGTTTGGCGCGGCGTTTGGCCGACTATGTCTTGCAGTCCCAGGAGGTTGACCTGATCCGGGTTCGGCCCTTAAGCCTGGCGCGCGATTGGGACGCGTCCCCGCAGAAGTTGATTGAGCTTTGCCTGGAATCGGCCCGCGCCGGTCTTTTGTCGCTGCGGTGGGATTTACTTTGTCCGAGGTGCCGCGTTGGCAAGGCGGCGGTCGAGGCGCTGGACGAGCTGCCCGAGGGCGCTCATTGCGACACCTGCAATATCTCTTACGACCGCGATTTTTCGCGCAACGTCGAGGTCGCGTTCGCACCCGCTCCGAACGTCAGGCCCATTGAGGCCGGCGAGTATTGTCTGTTCGGGCCGATGAGCACGCCGCACATCTGGGTCCAGCTTACGCTCGCTTCAGGTGCGCGCGAGGTTGTCGAGGTTGATCCGCCGCCTGGCCCCTACCGTGCGCGCACTTTGGAGCCGGGGCCTGAGTTCGATTTCGAGATTGGCGGCGGCGCGGCCTCGGGGATCGTCCTGGACGCGGAGTCCATACGGGCCGAATCGTTAAGCCAAGGTGGCACCATCGTTCTGGAAAACCGGAGCGGGCGAAGCAAGACGATTATCGTCGAGGAACTGCATTGGGTCCGAGACGCTCTGACCGCTGACCGTGTGACCACGATGCAGGCGTTTCGCGACCTCTTTTCCGACCAGGTCCTGCGCCCCGGGGACGAGGTTTCGGTGGGCCGGGTGACGCTCATGTTCACCGACTTGCGTGGCTCGACCGCGCTCTATACGGACATCGGGGACGCGGCGGCCTATCATTTAGTACGCGAGCATTTCGCCTTTTTGGCCCGCATCGTGCGGAGCCATGGCGGCGCGGTGGTCAAGACCATCGGGGACGCGATCATGGCGGCCTTCAGCGACCCCGCCGATGCCTTGCGCGCCGCCCTGGAAGCGCAGCGGGAGGTTGGCGCTTTCAACCGCAGCGAAGGGGGGCAAAATTTGGTCATCAAGCTTGGCCTGCACGAGGGGCCGTGCATTGCCGTCACACTGAACGGCCGGCTCGACTATTTCGGGACCAGCGTCAACATGGCGGCCCGCCTGCAGGCGCAGAGCCGGGGCGACGATGTCGTGCTCTCCAAGGAGATATTCGCCAATCCGGCAATTGGCGCCCTGCTCGACGGTATGGCCGTGAGCGAGGAATCGATCCATCTCAAGGGATTCGCCGAGCCGGTAAGTTTCTGCCGCCTCATCGTTTGAGGACGCTCTAGGTTGGTTGGACTTGAGTCATACCCCCGGCGTATACTGCAGCGCAGCAGACATATTAGGCAGAGATCACCTCAAGAGCCCTGGGATCGAGGATGACCGACTTTCCAAAGAAATCCTATGAGGATTGGCGGGCGCAGGCCACTAAAGACCTGAGGGGCCGCGATCCGGAAACCCTGATCTGGGAAACGCCGGAAGGCATCGCGGTCAAGCCGCTATACACGGCCGAGGACCTCGAGGGCCTGGAAACCCTAGACAGCTTGCCCGGGTTCGCGCCTTTCGTCCGGGGGCCGCGGGCGACCATGTACGCCGGCCGGCCCTGGACCGTGCGCCAATACGCTGGATTCTCGACCGCCGAGGATTCGAATGCCTTCTATCGCCGCAACTTGGCCGGGGGGCAGAAAGGCCTGTCGGTCGCTTTCGATTTAGCCACGCACCGCGGCTACGATTCCGATCATCCGCGCGTCGTCGGCGATGTTGGCAAGGCGGGCGTCGCGATTGATTCGGTCGAGGACATGAGAATCCTTTTCGACGGCATCCCGCTCGACCAAATGTCGGTCAGCATGACTATGAACGGCGCCGTCCTGCCGGTGTTGGCAGGCTATATCGTCGCCGCCGAAGAACAGGGCGTATCCCAGGACCAGCTTTCCGGCACCATTCAGAACGATATCCTCAAGGAGTTCATGGTCCGCAACACCTATATCTATCCGCCCGAACCATCTATGCGGATCGTGGCCGATATCATTGAATACACGGCCAGTCATATGCCGAAGTTCAACTCGATTTCGATCTCCGGGTATCACATGCAGGAGGCCGGCGCGACCTGTGTTCAGGAGTTAGCCTTCACCATCGCCGACGGCATCGAGTACGTGCGCACGGCGGCCTCGCGCGGGCTGGCGGTCGATAGCTTCGCACCGCGCCTGTCTTTCTTCTTCGCCATCGGTATGAACTTTTTCATGGAGATCGCGAAGCTGCGGGCCGCGCGTTACCTCTGGGCCGATCTTATGCGGACGCATTTCGCACCGAAGAAACCCGAATCCCTGATGCTGCGCACGCATTGTCAGACTTCGGGCGTGTCGCTGACCGAGCAGGACCCCTACAACAACATCGTGCGCACGACGGTCGAGGCGCTGGCGGCGGCTCTGGGTGGCACTCAATCGTTGCACACCAATGCCTTCGACGAAGCGATCGGCTTGCCGACCGAAACCTCGGCCCGTGTCGCGCGCAATACGCAGCTCATTCTTCAGGAAGAAACCGGCATCGCCAAGGTGGTCGATCCTCTCGCCGGTAGCTATTACATCGAAAGCCTGACTGCGAGCATGGTGCGCGAGGCGCGCAAGCTGATTGACGAGGTCGAGGCCTTGGGCGGTATGACGAAAGCAGTGGCCAGTGGCATGCCAAAGCTGCGTATCGAGGACGCGGCGGCACGCAAGCAAGCGCGCATCGACCGGGGTGAGGAGGCCGTGGTCGGAGTCAACAAATACCGCGCGTCCGAGGACGATGAGATTGAGGTTCTCGATATCGACAACACCGCGGTACGTGAGCAACAGATCGTGCGCCTGAAGAAAATTCGCGCGGCCCGCGATGACAAGGCTTGCCATGCCGCCCTACAGGCCTTGACCACGGCCGCGCAAGATAAGACCGGTAACTTGCTCGACCTTGCCATCCAAGCGACCCGCGAACGCGCCACGGTGGGTGAAATCTCCGATGCCCTGGAAAAAATCTACAGCCGGCATCGTGCGACCATCCGCAGCATCGCCGGCGTCTACGGTTCCGCTTACGATGGCGACCAGGGCTTCGCGAAAATCCAAGCGGAGGTCGACGCCTTCGCCGAGGAAGCCGGCCGGCGTCCGCGCATGCTGGTCGTCAAGCTGGGTCAGGACGGACATGATCGGGGCGCCAAGGTGATCGCCACCGCCTTCGCCGATATCGGCTTCGACGTCGATATCGGGCCCTTGTTCCAAACGCCCGACGAGGCGGCCCGCCAGGCCATAGAGAATGACGTGCATGTGATTGGCGTGTCCAGCCAGGCGGCCGGGCACAAGACCCTGGTGCCGCACTTGGCAGCCGAACTCAAGAAGGCCGGTGCCGACGACATCGTCATCGTATGTGGTGGCGTAATTCCGCCACAGGATTACGATTTCCTACTCAAGGCCGGCGCCTCGGCGATTTATGGCCCCGGCACCAACATCCCACAGGCTGCGAGCGAGATTCTGCAAATCGTTCGTGACCGCCGTGCCGTTGCGGCATGAGGCGGGGTGTTGCAATTAAGGCCAGAGTTAGCGGTCCTCACCGAAAACCCATAAGATAAGTTTTATATGCGACCAACCACCATGGATCCGGGGCAGTTCCACCCCAGCCGGCAGCTGCGCACCCTGCATAATCTCTTGCCGTACCTGTGGCCGCGCGAGCGCTTCGATTTGCGCCTGCGGGTTGGGCTCGCGATTGTGGCCTTGGTCGGCGCTAAGGTTGCCAACGTTTACGTGCCGGTCCTCCTCAGCAAGGCGGTCGATACGCTGGGCGCGCCCTCCAATCTACTGGTCGCGGTTCCGCTTGCGCTGCTGCTTGCCTATGGCGCGGCGCGGGTCGGCGCGCTCGCGCTGGGCGAGGTACGCGATGCGCTCTTTGTTAAGGTCGCCCAGAACGCGATCCGGCGCATCGCGCTTAGCACGTTCCAACACTTGCACGCGCTCTCCTTGCGCTTTCATCTGGAGCGCCAAACCGGGGCGCTCAGCCGGGCCATGGATCGCGGCACCAAGGGCATCGAGTTCCTTTTATCCTTCGTGCTTTTCAACGTGCTGCCGACCATTGTCGAAATCCTGCTGGTGTGCGGCATCCTTTGGGTCCTTTTCGATTGGCGTTTCGCGGCGATTACCATGGTCACGATCTGCGTCTACGTTTGGCTGACGTTCACAATTACCGAGTGGCGCATTCGGTTGCGCCGGGTGATGAACGAGGCGGATAACGAGGCCAATACCAAGGTTATAGACAGCCTGCTGAATTACGAGACCGTCAAGTATTTCGGCAACGAAGCCCACGAGGCGCGGCGTTACGATTCGGCGTTGCGGGACTACGAGGGTGCAGCGATTAAAAGCCGCACCAGTTTGTCGGTGTTGAACGTCGGTCAAGCCGTAGCTGTCGCGGTCGGCATTACTTCGATCATGATTCTGGCGGCCAGCGGGATCGTGCAGGGGCGCATGACTATAGGCGATTTCGTCATGGTCAACGCCTACATGCTTCAGCTGGCCTTGCCGCTCAACCTCCTGGGCACGGTGTACCGCGAGATCAAGCAGTCCCTGATCGATCTGGAAACCATGTTCGACGTGCTGCATTCACCGACGGAGGTCGTGGACCGGCCGGGGGCGCCCGACCTTAAGGTCTCGGGCGGCGAGGTCGTTTTCGATAACGTCGATTTCGGTTACGATCCGCGCCGCCCGATCCTGAAGGGCGTTAGCCTTCGCGTTCCGGCCGGCAAGACAGTGGCCATCGTGGGGCCAAGCGGCGCCGGCAAGTCAACGATCAGCCGCATCCTGTTCCGCTTCTACGACGTGCTGGCGGGGCGGGCCTTAATCGACGGACAAGATATCCGGGAAGTCACGCAGGATTCCTTGCGTGCCGCCATAGGTATCGTCCCCCAGGACACTGTGCTGTTCAACGACACGGTCTATTACAACATCGCTTACGGCGACCCCAGAGCGAGCCGGGCGCAAGTGGAAGAGGCGGCGCGCCTGGCGCGCATTCATGACTTTGTGCAAGCTTTGCCCGACGGTTACGACACTATGGTCGGGGAACGGGGCCTGAAGCTATCGGGCGGCGAGAAGCAGCGTGTCGCCATCGCGCGCGCAATTCTCAAGAAACCGGCGATCCTGATGTTCGACGAGGCGACCTCCGCCCTGGACACCAAGACCGAACGCGAGATCCAGCGTAGCTTGAGCGAGGTGTCGCGCGGCCGCACAACCCTTACCATCGCCCACCGCCTCTCCACCGTTGTTGAGGCGGACGAGATCGTGGTGCTCGAGGAAGGCCGCATCGTCGAGCGCGGCCGGCACCGCGGCCTCTTGGCCAAGAACGGCGTCTATGCCGCCATGTGGGCGCGTCAGCAGGCCAGCGGCGAGGAGGGGGAGGGGCAAGTAGAGGCCCGCGCCATACCAGCGGCGCAAGAGCCGGCGGCGGAGTGACCTCACGCCGGGCACATCCCGAAACCGGACCCGTGGCAACGAAGCGTTAGGGAAGGCTCCGGTACCTTTGGTCCATGTTAACCAAGCTGCTTCAGATGCTTTTCGTGCCCAAGCGCGCGCGGACCAAAATGGCGGCGCGCCGCACGGCTCCCGCGAAGCTGCCTCCGCCACGCGACCGGCAAGGCGCGCCGGAGCCAGCCGGTGGAGACCGCGACAAGTTGATGACCGATGTCATGGCGGTCTATCGGCAACAGCGCGAGGATGTCTACGATACCCTCGACGAGGCCACCAAACGGCAGATCGAAGAGGATGCCGAAAAAGCCTTTGGCCAGGTTCTCCGCCCGAAAGGGTAAGCTTGTGAATCTTGCTGAGACCAGCGCCGTCGCCGCTAACGGGGATCTCGCGCGCCGGGTTCTTGCGGGGGAACGCCGGGCGCTGGCTCAGGCCATTACCCTGGTCGAATCGGCACACCCCGATCACCGGGCCGCGGCGGAAGACCTGCTTGCCCGGGTTCTGCCGCACTCTGGGCAAGCGGTGCGCCTGGGAATTACCGGCGTGCCCGGCGTCGGCAAATCGACCTTCATCGAAGCTTTCGGGTTGTTCCTGATCGAGGCGGGGCACCGAGTCGCGGTTCTGGCGGTCGATCCGACCTCGCGGCGCAGCCGGGGCTCGATCCTGGGCGACAAGACGCGGATGGAGGAATTGAGCCGGGCCCCGGCGGCCTTCATTCGGCCGTCGCCGGCGGGTCACACTCTGGGCGGCGTGGCCCGGCGCACGCGCGAGGCCTTGCTGGTCTGCGAAGCAGCGGGCTTCGATGTGGTCATCGTCGAGACCGTGGGCGTGGGGCAATCTGAGACGGCGGTGGCCGATATGGTGGATATGTTCCTGCTGCTGCTGCAGCCGGGCGCGGGCGATGAGCTTCAGGGCTTCAAACGCGGCATCATGGAACTGGCCGACTTGATCGTGGTCAACAAGGCCGATGGCGACCTCGCTACAGCCGCCGAGCGCGCCGCCGCCGAGTACCGGGGCGCCCTCCAGTTCCTGCGCCCGGCCAGCCGGTCCTGGCGGCCCGAGGTCCTCAAATGCTCGTCCCTGAGCGGCCAAGGCATGACGGAGGTCTGGGCAACGATCGGCCGTTTCCGGGCCGCCCTCGACGGCAGTGGCGAGTTGGCGGAAAAGCGTGCGGGTCAGGCTTTGGCCTGGATGTGGAGCGAGGTCGGCGAGAGCCTCATGGCGGCCCTGCGCGGCCATCCGGGCGTCGCGGGACAACTCAAGGGTCTGGAGGCCGAGGTCCGGGCCGGTAACCTAACCCCGACGGCGGCAGCCGAACGGCTCCTAACCGCCTTTAGGGAGCCATCGGACGGGGCCTAGGTGGGGATTTTGCCCACGTCCCACCCTTGACGCCGCTGCGGGGCTGCCGTAAAAACGCGGCTGCACCGGGCGGGGCTCTGCCCAGTGGTTTCCATTGATGCCCGCAACTAAGAACTTTGGGGTCCGAACGATGGCACGGCGCTGCGATTTTACCGGCAAGGGTGTGATGGCCGGCAATAACGTCAGTCACGCGAACAACAGGACTCGCCGGCGGTTCCTGCCGAACCTGCAGGAGGCCTCGCTGTTCAGCGACGCTCTGAACAAGCAGGTCCAGGTCCGGCTCACTACCAGCGCGATCCGTACCGTAGAAAAACGTGGCGGTATCGACGCCTTTCTGCTGTCGACCACCAGCGATAAGCTGGGCGCTAAGGCGCGGGTGCTTAAGCGTCAAATCCAGAAAGCGGTGGCCAGCAAGGCCGCCTGAGTCCTTCTGGACCGCGACACGGGGCCCGCTTTTGCGGGCCCTTTGTATTTCTGGGTCGCCAGCTACTGCCGAAGCACAAAGAGCATCAACAGCGTGCGCTGCAGGACGTTGAAGTTGTCATCCGATATCAGATAGATCAGCGTTTCGCCGTTGGCGCCCTGGCGCAGGGCGACGCCCTCCATGTTGTCCAGCGGCAGGGGCGGCGCCAGGGTCGCGATCACCTCTCCTTTCAGGCGGACACCTGGCCGCACGGCCGCGCCCGGCACCCGGACCAGGCGAATCCGCACGCCTTCCAGCACGTTGAAGAAGCGCTCGACGACAAGAATATCTCCGTCCGGCAAGCGCGCCGCGCCGGTGGGGCGAAAGTCGCTGTCGCGGGCGTAGGTTAGGCTATGCCATTGCTTTCCCCGTTTTAGGAAGGCTGGGCTCTCCCCGGCACCTTCCTTGCCTTCCGCGATGGCAAGCAAGTTGCCGCCGCCTAGGTCGCTCAGCGCCTCGATTCCGGAGTTCCGGCCCAGTGCGTTCAAATCTATAGGCGGGGTCAGGGGCGTGGGTATGCCAGACAATGGTTCTGCCCCCGGCCCGTAACGCCACAGACGGTGGTTGCGCTCGAAGGCGACGGCCAGCGATCCGTCCGGCAGGCGGGCTAGCGATTCGGCGTCTTTGTCCCAGCGGTCTCCTAGCGGCTTGCCGTTCAGCCCGCGCAGAGGGGCGATGGTTCCGGCGTCGACCCCGATCAGGTACCCGTCCGCATCGTGGCGTAGCGGAAATGAAAGCCAGCGACCCTTGTCCGATACCGCCGTGACCCGCGTGCCGTCGGGTGAAATCAACAGGGCGGACAGCCCGCCGAACCGGGCGTTGGGCGAGCGCAGTTCCAGGCCACCCATCCAGGTGACCTGACCGATACGCGCCGTGTTCGCCCTGTCCGGCGGCAGGGTGAGCGGTTCGCCGGTCAGGTCCAGGCGGGTGGTTTCATGGGAGGTGGCCGGCGGCGCGGCGCAAGCCTGCAAGGCGAAAACCGCAATCGAACAAGAAAGACAAACGCCAAGAACCGGATGCCTTTCTTGTACCTGCGTGCTGACATCGTTCACGTTCGCGCGAGGCGTCTCGCCATTTCTCATGCTAGGCGGCATGATCGCCCAAATTAAATGTTGAAGCATCGGCATAACCCGGAGGCCCCCATGTCAAACCTTCCCCGTCGCCAAGTTCTGAACGCCCTGGCCGCGGCCCCGTTGGCGGGGTTGCCGCTGGCCGCCATACTCGCGAATCCCAGCCTTGCACGCGCGGCGGCTGCCGGCCTTCAGGAGGTAAACCTAACCACGAGTGGCGGCAAGTCGGTGACAGCGGCCTTGGCCATGCCCGCGGTGACGCCGGCGCCCGCGATCCTATTGATCCACGAGTGGTGGGGCTTGAACGACCAGATCAAGTCGGTGGCGGCGGACCTCGCGGCGCAAGGCTATGTCGCCTTGGCGGTCGATCTTTACGATCGCCAAGTCGCGACGACGCCCGAGGGGGCGCGAAGCTACATGCAGGCGGTCGATGGGACGGAGGCGACCGATACACTGGCGTCCTGGACTGCCTGGCTCAAGGCCAACAAGGCGGTATCCGGCAAGATTGGGACTATTGGCTGGTGTTTTGGCGGCGGCTGGTCACTCAACGCCTCGATCGCCGCGCCAGTGGACGCGACCGTGGTTTACTACGGCCGAGTCAATCAGCCGGCGAGCGAGCTCGATGCACTAAAGGGACCGGTGTTGGGGCATTTCGCGACTCGGGACAACTGGATCAACAAGGACATGGTCTCGGGCTTTCAAGCCGCTATGGCGCAGGCGGGGAAAACCCTCACGGCGCACTGGTACGAGGCCGACCACGCCTTCGCCAATCCGACCCAGGCCCGTTATGACGCTGAGGATGCCATGCTCGCCTGGGCCCGCACGCTCGCCTTCTTCAAGGCCAATCTCAGGGATTAGGGGTGCCGGTCGAAGCGCGGCCGACTCCATGACCTAGGCTTGAACGCGCTGGCGTTTTCGGCGCCGCGGATCGGACTTGGCTGCGGCGCCTTCCTCGTCGAACAGCGCGGCCAGTTGCTCGGTTACAGCGCCGCCTAGCTGCTCGGCATCGACGATGGTGACCGCACGGCGGTAATAGCGGGTAACGTCGTGGCCGATGCCGATCGCGATCAGCTCGACGGGCGAGCGGTTCTCGATATAGCCGATGGCATCGCGCAGGTGCCGCTCCAGATAATTGCCTGGATTGACGGACAGGGTGGAATCGTCGACCGGTGCGCCGTCGGAAATAACCATGAGGATGCGGCGCTGTTCCGACCGTGCGAGCAGGCGGTTGTGCGCCCACAACAACGCTTCGCCGTCGATGTTTTCCTTGAGAATGCCCTCGCGCAGCATCAGGCCTAGATTCTTGCGCGCGCGACGCCAAGGTGCGTCCGCCTGCTTGTAGACAATATGGCGCAGGTCGTTGAGGCGGCCCGGCGACGGCGGCTTGCCGGCCGCGATCCAGCGTTCGCGCGACTGGCCGCCTTTCCACATGCGGGTCGTGAAGCCCAGGATCTCAACCTTCACGCCGCAGCGCTCCAGCGTGCGCGCCAGGATGTCCGCGCACAGGGCCGCCACGGTGATCGGGCGGCCGCGCATCGAGCCGGAATTGTCGATCAGCAGGGTGACGACGGTGTCGCGGAACTCCATGTCCTTTTCCTCCTTGAAGGACAGAGAATGGAGCGGATTCGTCACCACGCGCACCAGGCGCGAGGTATCCAGGATTCCTTCTTCCAGATTGAACTCCCAATCGCGCGTTTGCTTGGCCAGGAGACGGCGTTGAAGCCGGTTGGCCAGACGGGAGATCACGCTGCTGAGGCTGGAGAGCTGCTGGTCCAGCATTTGGCGCAGACGGGTTAACTCCTCCGGATCGCAAAGGTCCGCGGCCTCGATGACCTCATCGAACTCGGTCGTGAAGCCCCGGTAGGCGTCCTTGTCAGGATAGTTGCGCCCGCCCTCCATGTGTGGCGGATCGCCGGGGTGGCCCGGTTCCTCGTCGCCCGCGCCCGGCATCATCTCGCTGTCGGCGCCGGCTTGTTGATCCTCGTCGCCGTCCGCATCGCTGGCCTCGCCGCGCTGGCCCTCCAGCGAGGTCTGGGCGTCGTCCGCATCGCGCTCGCCGCCTTCGCCGTCCGTTTCGCTAGAATCGTCCTGGTTGTCGTCGCCCTGGTTTTCTGGGTTGTCCTCGTCGCTCACGTCGTCGTCTTGGCCGATCTCGATGTCCAGGTGATTGAGCAGACGGCGCATCACTTCGGCGTAGGCCCCCTGGTCTTCGATCCGCTCGCTGAGTTCCTTTAGGTCCGACAGGGCCCGCGGCTCTAAGCCGGGCCGCCACAGATCGACCATCACCTTGGCCGCCGGTGGCGGCGGCATACCCGTCATGGCCTCGCGCGCAAGCACACGCAGGACCTCGGCCAGGGGCACGTCTTCCCGGTTGGTCGCGCGGGCATAGCCGCGCCCGCGATAGCGCTCCTCCATCGCGGCGTCCAGATTGGCCGCGACACCGGCCATACGCCGCATACCCAGGGCCTCGCAACGGGCTTGCTCTACGGTGTCGTAAATTACTTGGGCGTCCGCGGCGCTGGGCCGGCGCGCCCGATGGACAGCTTGGTCGTGGTAGCGCAGGCGCAAGGCAGAGGCATCCGCCTCTCCACGCACCGACGCGACCTCGTCCATCGGCAGATCGCGCGCTGGCAGTGGCAGGCGCACCTCATTGCCGACCAGCCCCTGCGGGCCGGGCGTAAAGGACGCTGCGACGTCGTCGCGCTCGGCGATCGCGCGAATCGCGGCGCTGGTCGTGCGTTTAAAGCGCTCAATCGGGGATTCGGCGTCGGTCATGTTTCGCTTGCGGCATTTCGCCGCCTTCCGCCCCCTACACCAGAGTTGCTTTGACCCCGCTTTCGGGCAGGTCGGTGCCGAAGCAGCGTTGATAGTATTCGGCGACCACGGGGCGTTCTATCTCGTCGCACTTGTTCAGGAAAGTGACCCGGAAGGCGAAGCCGACGTCGTCGAATATCTTGGCGTTTTGGGCCCAAGTCATGACCGTACGCGGGCTCATCACGGTTGAAATGTCGCCGTTGATGAAGCCGCTGCGTGTGAGATCGGCCAGCGCGACCATGGCGGAGAGTGTGTCTCGGCCCTCCTTGCTTTCATAGTCCGGACACTTGGCGAGGATGATTTCCGTCTCCTCGTCGTGCGGCAGATAATTCAGCGTGGCGACGATGTTCCAGCGGTCCATCTGGCCCTGGTTGAGCTGCTGGGTGCCGTGATAAAGGCCGGTGGTATCGCCCAGGCCAATGGTGTTGGTGGTCGAGAACAAGCGGAACGCCGGGTGCGGCCGGATTACGCGGTTCTGGTCGAGCAGGGTCAAGCGGCCCTCGACCTCCAGTACCCGCTGGATCACGAACATCACGTCGGGCCGGCCGGCGTCGTATTCGTCGAACACCAGGGACATGGGCCGCTGCAAGCACCAGGGCAGCAAGCCTTCGCGAAACTCGGTGATCTGCTTGCCGTCCTTCAGAACGATCGCGTCCTTGCCGACCAGGTCGATCCGGCTGATGTGGCTGTCCAGATTGATGCGCAGGCAGGGCCAGTTGAGGCGCGCGGCAACCTGCTCAATATGGGTCGACTTGCCGGTGCCGTGATAGCCTTGGATCATGACCCGGCGGTTGTAGGCATAGCCTGCCAGGATCGCGAGCGTGGTGTCGTGGTCGAAGCGGTACACCTCGTCCAGGTCCGGGACGTATTCGTTCTGCTGGCTGAAGGCCGGGACTTGCATGTCGCAGTCGATCCCGAAGGTCTGCCGGACCGAAACCGTGATGTCCGGCCCTTCCATCGGCAGATCGCCGCCTCCGACGGCGGGAGTGGGGGCCATGGTAACTCCTTGAGTCTAGGCAAACTGGTTTAGGGTTAGCCAAATTAGGTGTGGGGCTAACCGACTTGCATATGGCCGGTGCGGCCCCGCGACAACGCAGATGGGCGCATGCCGCCAAGCTCAATCGACTTGGTAAATCATGCGAAGCTGATCTTCAAGGCCGCGTATGCTTGATTGACTGCCTTGAGGCGTTCTTCGGCCTCGGTGTCGCCGCCATTCGCATCCGGGTGTAGCTTCTTGGCCAAAGCCTTGTAGCGAGCCTTGACGTCTTGAAATGTAACCGGTTCCACAAGATCCAAGATGGCCAGGGCTTTTTGTTCCTCGGTCATCGGCCGGGCGCGGGACGATCCTGTTGATTCCTCGAAGAAAAACCCAAAGGCGTCGTGAAATCTTGGGCCGTGCGGGTCATCATGGGCTGCTCGCTGTTCGCCGAAGCGGCCAAAGGGCCAGCTGGGTCGCTCCCATACGGTGTCGTGCCGGCGGCGGTTTTCGACCTCGGTTTCGTCCATACCGGCGTAGAAGTTCCACGACAGGTTATAGGCGCGCACATGACCGAGGCAGAACCAGTAATATTCGTTCAGGCGGTCGCGCGCCATCGGGGCGCGGTAAATCCCGTGCTCCTCGCACCCCGAAAATTGGCACCGCCGTTCATGCGCAGGCGGGTCCCCAAACGGGATATTGATTTCCTTTTGATTCACGCGCCGCATGGCTTGAAGTATGGATATGGGGCCTTGTGCTGGCAAGCGGCGGCGGCCAGTCCGAGACCCATCTGGCGCTTCGGGTCCGTGTTCCGCTGTCTAGCCGAGGGTGCTGTCGCTTTGGCCGATTCTTGGATCAATCGGATCTCAGGCTTTGGCCTTGCCGCCGCCTCTGCAGGCGGGCGAGGGCAAGATCTCGCCGCCTCGGCGCGCCCATTCTTCAGGCGTAAGGGTCTGCATAGACAAGGCATGAACCCCATTTTGCAGCTCGTCGCCTAAAAGGGCGTTTACGGTTTTGTGACGGCCGACCAGGCCTTGGCCCGCGAAATGCTCCGATACGACGATCACTTTGAAGTGCGATTCGGACCCGGGCGGCACATTGTGCATATGGCTTTCGTTGATGACCTGCAGATGCGCTGGGTCTAAGGCTGCACGCAGTTTGGTTTCAATGTTGCGCTGCACAATCATGAGTTTCACCAGGTTGAGGCGGATCAAGCTCTTTAATATAGGCGGTTTGGCGCCGTGCAACAGAGGTTCCCACGCCAACGGCTTTGGGTTAATCGCCCTCGTTACCGCTGTCGGTTGCAAATATCTTATCACAACAATTTATAGTTGTATTTTAACGAATCGAGCCTACCATGGCAGGCAGCACAGCGACGAAGTGAGGGGTGATTTTGATCGATTATATGCCAGAAAACTCAGAGGCCCACGGGGACGATCGGTCGGCGCCGGCAAGCCGGGGGCCGAGCACTTTGATCAATCGAAATGTGTTTATCGGTCAACACCGCACCAGCATTCGCCTGGAACCGGCAATGTGGGACTCCCTGGCGGAGATTTGCCGCCGCGAAGATATGTCCTTGCACGAGATCTGTAGTCTCATCGACGCGCGCCGTCAGGCCTCCAGCCTGACCGCCGCTATCCGCGTCTTCACCCTGACCTATTTTCGGGCTGCGGCGACCGAAGACGGCCATGCGAGGAGCGGTCATGGCCTGCTTTACTCAGGCCATCGCCGAACCCGGCGCACGCCGGCGGAATTGAGCGGAGCCACTCATCGGCGATCCGGCTTGCCGTCATAGAATTCCGGCCATTGCTTCTTGGCGACCTCCCCGTCACTGCGGAAAACGTGGCAGGTGTTCAAGAGCGGCGGCCGCCCGGTGCGCGGCTTCTCTCGATTCCGTTTGGCCAGAAAGGGGTACAAAGTCTGGAATGCGACTGTGCCCATTGCGACCAGTGCCTCGGCTAGATGAGTGCAGCCCTCCACCCCACCGACATTTTCGCGCACGGCGCGGCGCCAGCCGGCGGCCACGCGCTGGCCGATCATGCGCTTAAAGTTGGGCGTCACAGCCGGGCACAATCCGTAGGGCCCGTTGTCGGTAACGGCTTCGATGTCGCGGACGATCAAATCCTGGTCCAAGGTTACGCGCAGCCACATGTCGTGGAGCGGTTCGCCCGCCTTGATCTCGCCGCGATGCTCGTTGGGAAAACTATAAGACTTCACGTCGGTCAGATGGGCCTCGATATCGAAAAGCCCGTCCGTTCGGCGGTATCCTCGAAAATCGATGACTCGGGTGTGAAGGTGCTCGCGTTCAGCGCTTGTCGGGGAAAGGGGCATACATGGCTCGCCGGATTATTGTTATGCTGCGCCGCACTATATCGGCCCCAAGGTAGCCGTCAAACCGGGAGGCCGCGGCACGATGCACGGGAAAAGCACGGACTTTTGGGGAGGACCGCCGCTCAGCCTTTGGGTGTCGGGGGCTCGGTCGTCTTTTCCTCCGAAAGCGGCTGCATTCTATCCGAAAGCGGCTGCATTCTAATCGAGGTGATCTGGTTCCTTTGCCGGTCCGCAATCTCGAAACGAAAGTTGTGAAAAACGAAGGCTTGACCGACGTTGGGAATACGCCGCGCCTCGTGTAATATCAGGCCGGCGACGGTCGCCGCTTCTTCGTCCGGCAAACGCCATTCGAACTGTCGATTCAAGTCGCGAATCGTCACGCCGCCGTCGACCAGGAGGCTACCGTCTTTTTGTACTTGGACGCCCTCGATCTCGACGTCGTGTTCATCCGCGATCTCACCCACAATTTCTTCCAGAATGTCTTCCAGAGTGACGATGCCCAGGACCTCGCCGTACTCGTCGACAACGATGGCGAAGTGCTCATGGCGTGAGCGAAAAGCTTGTAGCTGCGACAAAAGGTCTGTCGATTCGGGAATGAACCATGGCGGACTAGCAATTGCCAGTACGTCCAACTCCTCCAACTTGGGCTGGGCCTGAACCGCGCGCAAAAGAGCCTTGGCGTGCAGCACGCCGACGATGTTGTCAGGGCTGTCCCGCCACAGCGGCAGCCGCGTGTGCGGGCTCCGCAGGACCTCGTCAACGAGTTGGGCCGGCGGTAACCCGGCATCGATCGATATGACTTTCTTGCGGTGGGTCAGGATGTCCGAGACCGCGACGTCGGCGAGATCAAGGATGGAGCGCAGCATCGCGCGCTCGTGGCGCACTTCCTCGCTTTCGCCGGCATGTAGGTCGATCGCGCCGCGCAATTCTTCTTCCGTATGTGCGATGTCCAAGTGATCCGACATTTCCACTCCGAATACCTTCAGCGTGGTCCGAACCACGATATGTATGGCGTGGGTAACTGGAAACAAAAACGTGACCAGCGGGCTCATGACCGGTGCGACGCGCAAGGCGACGCGGTCGGCATGGCGGATCGCATAGGTTTTGGGCAGAACCTCGGCAAAGACCAAGATCAACAGGGTCATCGCGATGGTAGCGTAAGCCATGCCCGCGTCGCCGAAATAGTTTATGAGCACGCCCGTTGCGAGCGCCGAGGCCATGATGTTGACCAGGTTATTGCCTAAGAGAATTGCGCCGATCAGCCGCTCCTTTTGCCGCCACAACTTATTGACTAAAGCGGCGCGGCGGTCGCCCTGTTGCTCAAGAGTATGCATGCGCGGCAGGGAGGCGGCGGTCAGGGATGTCTCCGAGCCCGAGAAAAAGGCGGAGAAGACGAGCAACGCCAAGATGGCGCCGGCAGGTATGAGGATATCCATTTCCATCTCAGGGGGTGCCGATCAGAGGTTGAGTGGGCTAGACGGCAAGCGAGTCGGTCAAAAGCGCCTCGATCTCCGCGGTATCGATTTTGTCGCTTAGGAATGCCTGGCCGATGCCCCGGGCCAGGACGAAAGTCGTGCGCCCGTCCCGTACTTTTTTGTCGCGGGCCATGTGTTCTATCAGGCGGCGTGGACTCCAAACACGTCCCTGGAACCGCTCGATCCCAGTTGCCAGGCCGACCGCCGCGAGGTGGCGCCGCAAGCGTGCCGAATCTTCAGCCGGGCACAGGTCGAGCCGCACCGATAAATCGAGGGCCATGACCATGCCGATCGCAACCGCTTCACCGTGTAGCAGTTCATCGCCGAAACCGGTTTCGGCCTCCAGAGCATGTCCGAAGGTATGCCCAAGGTTCAGAAGCGCGCGCCGACCCTGTTCGCGTTCATCCTCGGCGACAATCGCGGCCTTCGCGGCGCAACTTTCGCTCACCGCGTGCTGGCGGGCGCTCGAATCCCCATCGATTACCGCCATGCCGTGCCCCTCCAGCCAGGTAAAAAATTCAGGCCGGTCGATCACACCGTATTTTGCGACTTCGGCGTATCCGGCTAAAAGCTGTCGGCGCGGCAAGGTGGACAGCACAACGGTATCGGCCAGGACCAGGCGTGGCTGGTGAAAACTGCCGACCAGGTTCTTGCCGTAGGCGGTATTGATGCCCGTCTTGCCGCCGACTGAACTGTCGACCTGAGCCAGGAGTGTAGTCGGCACTTGCACGAAATCGATGCCGCGCAGCACGATCGAGGCGGCAAAGCCGGTCAGATCGCCAATCACACCGCCACCCAAGGCGATCAGCGTGGTGCTGCGCTCGATTTTCAACTCGAGCAGGTGCGCGATCAGTTTTTCCAGGTGTGCAAAGTCCTTGGTTTGCTCTCCTGCGGGCAGGACCACAGCCTCGTGGGCGACACCTGCATCGGCCAATGAACGCTCGAGGGTGGCCAGGTGAATGGCCGCTACATTGGCGTCGGTTACGATAACAGCGCGCGGTTGGTGCAGGACGGGTGCGATATACCTACCGGCCGAGGCGAGCAAGTCGTCGCCGATCAGGATGTCGTAGCCCCGTTTGCCCAAGGATACGCGTTGGCGAATGGGCGCGGTCATGCCGGCCCCGCTGGCGCCGGGTCCGGTCCGGCCAAATAGGCGTCTATCGCGGCGCGCGCGCGCTCCACGGTGACCTCGGGCGGGCCGTCCTGACTGTCGATCGTGATATCCGCCTCGGCATAGACAGGGTAACGCTCCTCGATCAGGTGCGCCAATATCTCCTTCGGATCGCCGCGTTTAAGCAGGGGGCGGTTATTGCGCCGCGAGGTGCGCTTTAGCAGCAGCGCGAGATCCGCCTTGAGCCACAGCGAGACCCCGCGTTCTTTGATCAGCGCCCGCGTGTTCGCATCCATGAAAGAACCGCCGCCGGTTGCCAGGACGTGCACCGGTTGGTCCAAAAGGCGCGTGATCACCCGGCGCTCGCCATCGCGGAAGGCAGCTTCGCCGTGCCGTTCGAAGATATCTTCGATGGCGCAGCCGGCTGCGGCCTCTATCTCGGCGTCCGCATCGACGAAACTTAGCCCGAATTCGCTTGCTAGGCGGCGTCCGATACATGACTTCCCAGCCCCCATCAGACCAACCAAGACGATCGTTTTCGCCGGCTTTACGTGGGGCCTTGGGGCCGGGCTGGACACTGGGGAGCGATGAGGGGCAGTGCGCGGCGCGGGCTTATCGGTCGGGCCTGAATGGGGCATGGCCTTCACGTAATTTGGCTGGAATCCTTGTCGTCTGGCGTTGCCAGACTCGAAGGCCAGTGTATAGACTGCCGTAAATTCGCCATAGTCGAAACTTATCATTCTTGTTCTTGGAATTGGCAAGCGTGATATGACGAGGCGGTGGATTGGACCCGAAAATAACTGGCGCCAAGGGTGGCGCCGAACCTCATTCCCGCCCTTTTAACTTTCGTCAATACTCCCCATGAGAAGATTGAGCTTGATCGCGATTGTTCTCGTTCTTGGCTTCATTGTAGCTGGTGCTGCATATCTGGTCACCTGGGACATTCCGCCACCAACTGTAAGCGTTGAAAAAGTTCTTCCAGATGAACGCTTCCCCCGTTGACCTTTGCCGCTCGCCGCGAACCGCCATTTTGTTGGGTCTCGCGGTCTTGGTGTATGCCGCCGCGCCGTACGATAACCGTGCCTGGGGCCAAAGCGCGGAGCCCAGACCGGTAACCCTCGTCCCGCAGGATATTCTTGGTTCGGTACCGCTAGCCCCACCGGAAGTGGTGCCGGAGCGAACCGGCATCACGACCGTGGATCCTAATTTGGGGGTCACGGGCATCGAGATTAACCCCCTGGCGGATATCGCTCCGGAGGCCATAGGCATCCTTGGGGTTGAGGATGGCGGCTTTGGCATAGATATGTGGCGCGGGACGCCGCGTAATGTAATCGAAGGTCTGCTGCAGAGATTACCGTCGCGTATGTCTTCGCGTGGCATGCGCGATCTGGCGCGGCGGCTCCTACTTTCGGTCGCGCCGCCCCCGGCCGCTAAACCGCGTGCCTTCGCAAGTACCTTGGCAAGTGCACATGACTTGCCGGAGCAAAGTGCCGCAAACTCGGCTCAATTATTGATAATGCGGTCGCAGCGCTTGGCCGAGCTGGGCGAAATACCGGCCTTGATCTCCCTTCTCTCCGTGGTTCCCGGCCATCTCGAGCAAGAAAGCCTCGACCGTCTTCACGTTGAGGCCTTGTTTCTGAGTCACGAACGGGAAGAGGCATGTCGTCGGGCGCGCAATTCGATCGCGATCTATCACGAGTTGGCGTTCTGGCAGAAGGCCATGGTCTTCTGCAACATGGCGAGTGGAGATCTGGACCGCGGCATGCTTGGTCTGGATCTCTTGCGCGAGCAGGGCATTGCCGACGATCCGCTGTTCTTCGCGCTCGCCAATCAATTCAGCGGTGTTACAGAGATGTTGCCTGCAACGGATACCCTTTCGCCGCTGCATGTTGCGATGCTGATGGCGCTAGAAGCGCCGCTCCCGGCTGGTTCGCTCGACAATGCCGTGCCGGGCATTCTCTTCGCTATCGCCACGGCACCCAACGCGATACCGGCCGAGCGTGCCGCCGCGGCCGAACAAGCCAGTGCCCAGGGAATCGTAGATGGTGCGGCGCTTGGTCGGAGTTACGACGCGATGTCGTTTGCACCCGAACAACTCGCCAATGCCATCGGTGCGGCCGCCGACTTAGAGGGTACCGCTGCCAGTGCTCTACTTTACCAAGCGGTGCGCCGCGAGACATTACCGGCGACCCGGGCCGAAGTATTACGCGTTGCCCTCGAAGTGGCCACCCAGGTAAATCTCTATGTGGCCGCGGTCGAGGTTTATGGCCAGCTAATCTCGGATATCGACCCTACCCCTCAAATGGCCTGGTTCGCGGAGACAGCGGGCCGAGCGCTCTATGGTGCGCGGCGGCTAATGCGGGCGAACGATTGGCTGGCGCTCAGTCGACAGGAGTCGATCATAAACCCACAGGCTTCCGCAGCGGTTGCCGCTTTGTGGCCTTACGCACGGCTAGCGGGCGGTGAGATCCTGGCCGCCGAGGGTGGCCTCGAAGATTGGCATGTTATGCGAGAAGCTACCGGGACCGAGCCGCCTCTCGGTGCCACGAGCCTGCTAGGAACCTCGTTCCAAGCGTTGGGTGAATCCGACTCTTTGAATTGGAGCGATATTGTCGCCCATGGCGACTTGTCCGGCAAACCGATGCCGGACGCCGCTTTCCTCTACGCGCTGGAGGACGCAAGCGAGGCGCGCCGTGTTGGCGAAACCGTGCTGCTTTCGCTCATTGTGTTGGGTGAGGCCGGGCCTGCTGGCGCCCATGCCTTGGCGCTGGGCGCTGTGATTTCCAGTTTGAGCCGGGTTGGATTGACGCGCGAGGCGCGGGCCTTAGCGGTCGAGGCCGCGTTGGGTCGCGGCATCTGACGTGGCGTTGGAGCCGCACAGCGAGGCATTTCTGGAAATGCTCGCGGTGGAGCGTGGCGCTGCAAAAAACACCTGCGAGGCCTACCGGCGCGACATCGAACATTTCGCGGTTTTTCTCAAGGACCGTGCCGTTACGCTACTGGGTGTGGAAGCCACGGACATCCGCGCTTATCTTGTCCAGCTTTCGCGAGCCCAGATGGCGCCACGCACCGCCGCCCGGCGTCTGTCCGCCCTAAGGCAATTCTATCGTTTCCTTCTCAGCGAGGGCGTGCGTGCGGTCGACCCGACTAGCACGATCGATAGTCCGCGCCAGGGCCGCGCGCTGCCAAAGATTCTGAGCGAGGCCGAAGTCGAACGTCTGCTCGCTGCCGCTCGGGCGCGCGGCGACGTTCGGGAAGGAACCGAGAGCCTCCGCCTCGCCGCTCTGGTTGAGCTGCTGTACGCAACCGGTATGCGAATCTCGGAGATGATATCCCTGCCGGGAACTGCATTGGCCCGCAATCCGCGTGTTCTTGTGGTTCGAGGGAAAGGCGACAAGGAACGCATGGTGCCGCTTAGTGAGCCCGCACGCGACGCCGTGGCCCGTTATATGACGGCCCAGCGCGAGGCAGCGGCCCGAGCCAGACGCCGGTCCCGGGCCCCTGATGTGGCGGCGCGCTGGCTTTTCCCCTCCAGCGGGCGCAGTGGGCATTTGACCCGTCAGCGGGTCGCGCAACTACTCAAGGAGCTTGCCGTGGAAGCGGGGGTCGAGCCGGCAAAGGTTTCACCTCATGTCCTGCGCCACGCCTTCGCCAGTCATTTGCTCGATCACGGCGCCGATTTGCGCTCGGTTCAGAAGATGCTCGGCCACGCCGACATCTCGACGACCCAGATCTACACCCACGTCCTCAACGATCGTTTGAGAACCCTCGTTCACGACCACCACCCCATGTCGAAGCGAGCCCAAAATCCTTAACCCTTTGGAGCAGGTTGACAAGGCGAGGCTGGGCGCGCACTTTCCCGCCGGCTTGCGCGCCCGCGCGGCGCTGATCCACGAAATCCGAGATAGGTTACCGTAAGGGAGAGGTTATGAGCTTCACCATCATTGAACCGGCGCCGGCGCGCCTGAACCGCAGCGAGCTCGCCGTTCCAGGCAGCAACACCACGTTGTTTGAGAAAGCGGCGAAATCCCTAGCCGATGTCGTTTTCCTAGACCTAGAAGACGCGGTCGCACCCGACGACAAGGAACAAGCGCGTAAGAACGTTATTCAAGCCATCAACGATATCGACTGGGGCGCCAAAACCCTGTCGGTACGGATCAACGGCTTGGACACGCACTACATGTACCGCGACGTGGTCGATATTCTGGAGCAGACCAACGGCCGGCTGGATGTCATTATGATTCCAAAGGTCGGTACCGCCGCAGATGTCTACGCTGTCGATATGTTGGCGACCCAAATCGAGGACGCCAAGAAACGGACCAAGCGCATCGGATTCGAGCACATCATCGAAACCGCGTTGGGCATGGCCAATGTCGATGAGATCGCCGCCGCGTCCAAGCGCAATGAGAGCTTACACTTCGGTGTCGCCGACTATGCGGCCTCGACCAAGGCGCGGACCACCGTGATTGGTGGTCCGAATGCGCTCTACGGCGTGCTCACCGATCAGGAAGAGGGCCGGGAGCGCGAATATCACTGGGGCGACATGTGGCATTACGCGGTCTCGCGCATGGTGGTCGCGGCGCGCGCCAACGGCCTTAGGCCGATCGACGGCCCCTTTGGCGATTTCTCCGATCCCGACGGCTTCAAGGCGCAGGCGAACCGCGCCGCCTGCTTAGGTTGCGAGGGCAAGTGGGCGATTCACCCCAGCCAGATCGTGCTCGCCAATGAGGTCAACAGCCCTTCGGAGGCCGAAATCATCAAGGCCAAGCGAATTCTGGAAGCCATGGCACAGGCGCAGAAGGAAGGTAAGGGCGCGGTAGCGCTCGATGGCCGCTTGATCGACATCGCCTCGATTAAACAAGCCGAAGTCATGGTCAAGAAGGCCGAGCAGATCGCTAAGGCCGGGTAAAACGCCGCGCCGTCTTTCTAGCCCCGCCGGATCGTTTGCCTCGGGGGTCGCGCCTGTAGCACTAAGAGTTACGCATATGCGGCATCGAAGAAGGCGACTTCCAATTGTACGATTTCGCGGAACAAAGCTGCTAGATGGCCTCGCTGTTCGGGCGGTAACGCGGGGCCGAGGCGGTCGGTCTCGCCCCGCAACCACTCGACAAAGATTATGAATTCAGGGTTGGTGTGAATCTGAATCCACTCGGCAAGATAGAATCTCTTTGGCCGTGTCTTTCCGGCCGCGCGGGCCCATGCCAAGTAGATCCACTCGACGGGCAAAAGCACCGTCAGCGCTTCGGCATAGCCTTTGCGCGCGGCATTAAGCATGATGTCGTTCAAGCGACGGGTCGTCGTGGTTCTTTTGGCCGTACTCCATATCTCCTTAGAGATACCCAAGGCGTCGAACGACCGCAGGAAATAGTCGTTCTCGTCGCCCGTCACGGTCTCTAGAAACCCAGACAGCTTTGTCTTGGAAGCCGCGTCCGGCGCGTGATCGATGGTGAGTTCAAGCACGCGCGCCAGGGTATCCAAGAATGCATAGTCCTGGATCAAATAGAGAGCAAAGTCGGTGTCCTGCAGGGTGTCGGCGATCAGCTCTCGCGTAAAGCGGTGCTCGACACTTTGACGCCAGAACGGTTCTGCGTTCTTGCGTAGACGCTCTGAGAACCGTGACGAGCTTTTCGCTTTCGTCATCCGTTTACCGTAGCTCGACGGCGTAGCTGGCCACGGGCGGTGCGGTCTTGATAACCTTGGCGTCGAGCAGGAACGCGCCGAATCGCTCATAGCGGCCACGATCCAGCGCCGCCGGGCGCAGGGCAAAGCGCGGCAAGGTGTCGCGCCAGGCGCGCCGGTTCAACTCGTCGTCTAGGCCTGTCTTATGCTTGGCAAAGCTTGCCCAGGCCTCATCTGGGTGATTTACGATATACTGCACTCCCCGCTCCAACGCGCGCAGCACCTTGGGCAAGCGCGGGTCGTCCAGCTTCGCGCTGTTGGCAACCAGGATCAACTCGTCGTAGGGCGGCACGCCTTCCTCCTCGACATAGAAGGCGCGGCCCTTACGGCCTTCGATGGCGAGTTGGTTGAGTTCGAAGTTGCGGTAGGCGCCGATCACCGCATCGACCTGGCCGCTGAGCAGGGACGGGCTCAGTGAAAAGTTCACGTTGACCAGCTTCACGTCGCTTAACGCGAGGCCGTGTTTAGCCAGCATGGCGCCCAACACGGCGTCCTCAAAGCCGCCGACGGAAAAACCGACCGTGCGGCCCTTTAAATCGGCAATCGACTTGATGGGGCTTTCGTCCAACACCAGCACCGTACTTAGCGGTGTGGCAATCAAGGTGCCGATGCGTGTCAGAGGCAGTCCAGCGGCGGCCTGCATATGGATTTGCGGCTGATAGGATACGGCCAATTCCGCTTTCCCGGCGGCGACGAGCTTAGGCGGGTCATTGGGATCTGCTGGCTCGATCAGGAAGACTTCCAGACCCTCCTCGGCGAAAAAGCCTTTCTCTTGAGCCACGACGATCGGGCCATGATCGGGGTTGATGAACCAATCGAGCAGGATCGTCAGAGGCTCCGCATGCGCGGGCGCCGCTGCCAACAGGAGAGCGACGGTAAAACCCAAAACGGGACGCAACTTGCTCGCCATGGTCGGATCTCCTCGTTCAACGTTACCGGGGGATCCGGGGTCGCTTGCGACGAGACGGCCGCTAGACGAGTCATCCCGTCAAGAGGCAAGTTCCGTTCCCTACGCCGGCATGATCCGGATCAGGTTCGAAGGGTCACCGCACGTCCGAGGACAAACGATATCTCAGCTTTGAAAGAAGCCCCCCTAGGAACGCGCGGGATGATGAGCGCAGTCAAGTGTCAAGTCAAGCGGCCAAAGTCTCAAGCTTTCATAATTTTCAAGTAGTAGAGTTCCCCAAACATGGTGCGATATAGATACTATGTCTGCAGATTGGGAAAAAATTGTCCCAAATAGCAGTGTGAGAAATGTCTGTACAAACGATTTTCAGAATATGTAGAGCGTAGAGGAGACATTGGATGAAAACGTATTTACTTTTGTTGCGCGACCATGAGTGCTGGTGGGGCCGATTTCCGGGCTCGCCAAGCATCCGGGACGACGACCTTACGGGTTATGAGGCCACGACTTAAGTGCGCGCGATCCGATAGCCCACGCGCGGGAAGTGGATGGCCACATGGCCGACACGCGGGTCGTTCCGCTCGACTACGATGTCCTGAATTCCGATGTGGCGGATTGTGCCCTCGATGCCTGCTGTGCCGCTAACACCCTCGGCGTGAATTTCGACCGCTTCACCCGGCAAAAATCCGGTTGGATCGTTTGGCTCGGAAGCGGGTGCTGGCATTGGCTCGGCTGCCTGGGCGATATCGAGGGCTTCGGTACTGCTCATTTCGCTGGGCGCGCCATGGCCAAGGGCCTTAACCCGTTCCTCCCAGGCGCACAGCTTGGGGAACTGCGCCAAGAATTCGGGCCCCTTAGAGTAACGCCCACGCAAAAACCAGGCGAGGTAGTAGCACAGCGCATCCGGCAGGCCGGGCTGCCCGCCCAGCATGAACTGCCGCCCGGTCGCCAGGCGCTCCTCGATCCAGCCGAACTGCGCGCGCAGGTTTGCCAGGCGTTCCGGCATTTCAGCCTGCAATTTCGCCATCTCGAAATCGGGGCCAAAATAAAGCAGACCTCGATCGCCTTGAAAATCGGCCGGCATGGCTTCACCGGCGTCGGCAAAGACAACGGCGATGGCGGTCGTGAAGAGGTCGCCGTCGGTCCAGCGGCTGACACCCCAGGCGATGCCGTCGGCACCGCCGGGAAAAAGGGTTGGCTCTGGGAAGCGGCGCTCCAATGCACGGATTATGCCCTGGCTGTCGCAAAAGACATCGGCGCCGATCTGCATAACCGGGGTCAGGCGGTAGCCGCCCGTAAGCGGCATGAGGTCAGGCTTGGGGGGCAGGCGCGGGATAACGACGGAGCGCCAAGCCAGGCCCTTGAACCCCAGGACCACCCGGACCTTCTCCGAAACCGGGCTTTGCGGATAGTGATGCAGGATAACGTCGGACATGGGGGCTACTCTCCGGACTCAGACCAGCCATAGTCGCGCGCCGCCGCTTCCGGCGAGAGGAAGCCGTTGCGGACATCGCGCGCGACCAGCTCCCGTAACCGGTTCTTAGCTTCGCCCAGGCCACCGCCGCCCGGCATTTCCAGGACTAGGCGCTCGCCGGCCGGAACGGTTTGTCGGCCCTTGCCGGCTAACTCGACGCCGGAACCGAGCCGTACGCGTCCGCGGGTGCCGTCGGCCCCGCCGCCGCGGCCACGCGGCGGGTGCAGGATGCGGTCGAACATGCCGGAGAGGGCGAAGGGCGCGCCCTGGGCATGCGCGATTTCCATGACCTGGCCGGCGCCGCCGCGGTGCTCGCCGGCGCCACCCGAATCTTCGCGGTATTCTTTGCGCCAGACCACGATGGGGGCGATGGTCTCGTTGATCTCAACCGGGGTGTTACGCACGCCGGAAGGAAAGGCGGTTGCGTTCAGGCCATCCTTCCCGGGCCGTCCACCGGTGCCGCCCGCGTGAAACATGCTGATCGTGAAAGGCCGCGCGCCGTCGGTGTCGCCGCCGCCTTCGTTGTCTCCGGCAATGCCATGCCCGCCGAGCAAAGCCGTGATCCAAAGGCAGGATGTACCCTCGGCTGGCACCGCCTCGGGCTTGGCTTGATAGAGGCAGCCGAGCACGACGTCGGGCAGCATCTGGCCGACGACATGGCGCGCAGTCACGGCGCAGGGATCGGGCGCATTGAGGATTGAGCCTTCGGGCGCGCTGATGCGCACGGGCGCGAGCGAGCCGGCATTGTTCGGCACCGCACCGCCAATGACGCAGCGCACGCCGAAGGAGGCATAGGCCTGCGTATAAGTGATCGGTACGTTGATGCCGTAGCTGGAAACGGGCGAGGTGCCGGTGAAATCGACGTCGATTCCGCTCTCGCCGATGGTCATGTGCGCGACCAGGTCGATTGCCTTTTCGAAGCCGTCGATACGCATGGCATTATCGTAAGTCCCGAAGGGCAGGGCGCGAATTTCCTCCAGCATGGCTTGACGCGAATTTTCGACGATCGTCTCGGCCAAGGTATCGAGCGAGTCGAGTTTGAACTCGCGCATCATCTCGATCAGTCGGCGGCAGCCAGTCTCGTTGCACACGGCCAGCGAATAGAGATCGCCCTCGACCTGCACCGGCTCGCGCACATTGGCGCGCACGATGTGCAACAGCGCTTCGTTCATCACGCCGCGCTTGGCCAGTTCCATGATCGGAATGCGCAGGCCTTCCTCGTAGACCTGCCGCGCGTCGGCGCCGAAGCCGCGCCCGCCGACATCGACCACGTGACTGGTCGAGGCGAACAGGGCGACGACACGGCCGTCCAAGAACGTCGGCGTGACCACCGTGAAGTCGTGCGTGTGCCCGGTACCGAGCCAGGGGTCGTTGGTGACATAGACATCGCCTTCTTCCATGGACCCGGCCGGGTAGCGGCGCAGGAAAAACCCTACCGACGCGGCCATGGCGTTGACGTGCCCGGGTGTGCCGGTGACCGCTTGCGCCAGCATACGGCCCTTCAAATCGAACACGCCGGCCGACAAGTCCCCCGCCTCGCGCACCGAGGTGCTAAAGGCCGTGCGAATCAGGACCTGCGCTTGCTCTTCGACCACCGAGAGTAGACGGTTCCACATGATCTGGCGTTTGACCTGTTCCAAGGCGCTCGCTTGAGTCATGCCGAGTCCTCCTTCCTAGACACGCCTAGCCGTTCGAGTACGAGGTAGCCGAGCGCGTTCACGCTCGCCTCGAAGCTGGGCGAGACGACGGTCGTGGTTTGATCCTCGACGATTAGTGCCGGGCCGGATACCCGCATGCCAGAGGAGAGATCGGCGCGCCGATAAATCGGTGTGTCCAGTTCCCTTGCCTGTCCGGGATCGAAGACTGCACGGCGTGCGGCCGGTTTGGGTGCGGCGCGGCCGCCCTTCACTTGTGGCATGGGCCTCGGTGCTGGAACCTGGGTTTGGACGGTCAGGGTCCAGCTTAGAATTTCGACGTCCAAGTCCGGAATGATCCGGCTGTAGAGCGCGGCGTAAACCTCATCGAAGGCCGCCGTCAAAGTCGCAGAGTCCGCTTCCGTCAAGGGTCGGACCGGCACCCGGACGTTGATCTCGTGCCCTTGGCCCAGGTAACGCATATAGGCGGTGCGAACTTCGATCAATTCCTGCCCGGGCGCGGCCGGCCGGACGATGGCCAAGGCCTCCTCGCGCATCTCTTCGAGTGTCGCGTTGGTCGTCGCCGGATCGAAAGCCGAGAGGCGCTGATAGCGGCTGCGCACGACCTCGTAGGCGATGGGCGCGCGTAAGAATCCGATGGCCGAGCCAACACCTGCGCCGGTTGGCACCAGAACCCGGTCGAGGTTGAGCTTCTCCGCCAGACGCGCCGCGTGTAAGGGGGCCGCGCCGCCGAAGGCGACCAAGGTACGGGCGCCGATTTCCTTGCCCCACTCGATGGCATGCACGCGCGCGGCGTTGGCCATGTTCTCGTCGACCACTTCGGCGATGGCGAAAGCCGCCGCTGCGCCCTGAAGGTCGAGTGGACCAATCACCCGGTCGATAGCGTCGCGCGCCCGCGCGGGGGCGAGTGCGACCGAACCGCCGGCGAAGCTTTCGGGATCGATGCGGCCGAGCGCCAGGTCGGCGTCGGTCACGGCGGGCTCGCTGCCGCCCCGGTCGTAGCAGGCCGGGCCAGGCTCCGAGCCGGCGCTCTCCGGGCCGACATTGATTCGCTTCAAAGCATCAACCCAGGCGATCGAGCCGCCGCCCGCGCCGATCTCGACCATCTCAATGGCCGGGATGCGGATCGGCAGACCGCTGCCTTTCAGGAAGCGATAGACCCGCGCGACCTCGAAGCTGCGCGATGCGAGCGGCTCCGCGTCGTCAATCAGGCAAATCTTGGCAGTCGTGCCGCCCATATCGAAGGACAAGACTCGATCCAAGCCACACTCCTCGGCAATGCGGCTGGCCAGGATCGCGCCGCCGGCCGGTCCGGATTCGACCAGACGAATCGGAAACTGAACCGCAGTTTCGAAGCTGGTCAAACCACCGCCCGAGGTCATGAGCAGGAAGGGGCAGGCGAAGCCGCCCGCGCGCAGGGCCGATTCGAGGCGTGTGAGATAATGAGCCATCAGCGGCCGGACATAGGCGTTGGCGCAGGTCGTCGATTGGCGCTCGTATTCGCGTATTTCGGGGCAGACCTCGCTGGAGAGGGTCAGGCTAACCTCCGGCAGGGCATTACGCAGAATCTCCGCGACCCGCTGCTCGTGCGCTGGATTGATATAAGAATGAATGAGCCCGATGGCGACGCTTTCTATGCCGTGTTCATGGACCAGCGGAATCAAAGCCTCCACCGAGGCATCGTCCAACGGCCGCAATACCTCTCCCTCGGCATTCAGCCGCTCGGCCACTGGCCAACGCAGGTAGCGCGGGACCAGGGGCTCGGGACGATCGATCGCGATATCGTATTGGGCGAAGCGATTCTCGTAGGCCATCTCCAGGGAATCGCGCAGGCCCTCGGTTACGATCAGCGCGGTCTTGGCCCCCTTGCGTTCGATCAAGGCGTTGGTCGCGAGCGTGGTCCCGTGGATGATCAGGCCAACATCGCCCGGCGCGATCCGCGCTTCGGCCATGACCTTGGCAACGCCTTCCAACACGCCGTCCTGCGGCTGCCGGGACGTGGTCAGGACCTTGGCCGTGACCATGCGCGTGCCCAATTCCAGGGCGACGTCCGTGAAGGTGCCGCCGATATCGACGGCAAGGCGGGCCCGGCCCGTTGGCGTACTCATGAAATTGTGTTTCCAGCCTGGTTTTTTCCCAGCCTAGGAGACCGTGGGCCGCCTGTGCAAGCACAGCGCTTGTCACACCGGCCCCGGCGGCGCAATAAATGCGGGAAGGCAAAAAGCGCGGGAGCGGAGGAAAGACATGGAACACGCCGAAACAACCGGCTGGCCAGGGCAAATTCATGCGGCGCTGCGTGAGCACGAGGTGCGGCAGGTCGCCTATGTTCCCGATGCCGGGCACCGCGAGCTGATAGCGATGTGCGAGCGCGACGCCGCGATGACCGGTGTAACGCTGACGACGGAAGAGGAAGGCATCGCGCTTTTAGGCGGGGCTTGGCTGGGCGGGCAGCGCGGCGTCCTTTTGATGCAAAGCAGCGGTGTGGGCAACTGCGTGAACATGCTCTCGCTCGCACGGACTTGCGGCTTCCCCTTGCTGATGTTGGTCACCATGCGCGGCCAGTGGGGTGAGTTTAATCCGTGGCAGGTCCCCATGGGCCAAGCCACGCCGGAGGTTTTGCGCCTGTCCGGCGCGATCGTGTTCGAAGTGGACAAGGCCGATGAGATCGCCGAGACCGTCAACGCCGCCGCGCGCATGGTGTTTAACGGGCCAAGCAGCGCGGCCGTCCTGATCTCGCAGCGCGTGCTTGGCGCCAAGACATTCGGGAGGTAGGGGCAGTGGAAATGGAATCGGCCCGAAGTGAGCAGTATCCTCTGCGCCGGCGCGAGGTTGTGCCCCGCCTGCTCGCTGAGCGCGGCGACCTCCTGGTCGTGACCGGCCTTGGGGCGCCGAGTTGGGACGCGACCGCGGCCGGCGATCATCCCCTGACCTTCCCTCTATGGGGCGCCATGGGCGCGGCGGCTATGATGGGCCTGGGTTTGGCCCTGGCCCAGCCGAAGCGGCGCGTCCTGGTCATAACCGGCGACGGCGAAATGCTCATGGGTCTGGGTGCGCTTCCCACCATCGCGGCGCAAGCGCCTAAGAATTTGGCGGTTGTGGTCCTCGACAACGAGCGCTATGGCGAGACCGGCATGCAGACGACCCACACCGCCGGGCCGGCCGATCTGGCGGCCATCGCGGTCGGCGCGGGAATTCCCGTCGCCGCCGACATTTTCGATGAGGACGGTTTGGCCGATGCCTTGCCCCGAATCCGGAGCGAGCCGGGCCCGGTGTTTTTCAACATCAAGATCAGGGCTGAAGACCTGCCCTTGGCTTTGCCGCCCAAGGACGGCGCTTATCTGAAGACCCGATTCCGCGCCGCCTTGCTGGGGCCTGGGGCGGATTGACCTTGCGGGCACACTATGACGTCGTCATCGCCGGGGGCGGGGTGATGGGCAGCGCCATCGCCTATTTCCTTGGCGCGAACCCGGATTTCGACGGCTCGGTCCTGGTGGTTGAGCGCGATCCTAGCTATGCGGACTGCGCCACCACGCGCTCCTGGGGTGGGATCCGGCAACAGTTCTCGACCCCTGAGAACGTCCGCATGTCTCTCTTCGCGGTCGAATTTATTCGCTCTGCGGCGGAAGCTCTGGCGGTCGAGGGCGAGGCGCCCGACCTCACCTTCCGGGAGCAGGGCTACCTTTTTCTGGCCAGCACAGCCGGGCAGGCCGTCCTAGAAGGCAACGTGGCCTTGCAGCACTCCCTTGGCGCGGAGGTTCTGCTCCTCGATCCCGACGCCCTCGCGTCCCGGTTCCCCTGGCTCAATACTGCCGGCATCGCCGCTGGGGCCTTTGGCGCGAGAAACGAGGGCTGGATCGATCCGAGCGCGCTTCTACACGCCTTCCGGCGCAAGGCGCGGGCCTTGGGCGCCACCTATGTGCACGACGAGGTAACCGGCATAGATACGGTGCGAGGCCGTGTCGCGGGGGTTCGCTTAGGCGCCGGCGGTACGCTTGGATGCGGCGCGCTGGTCAACGCGGCCGGACCGCAAGCCGGGGCCTTGGCCGCCCTCGCCGGCCTTGATCTGCCGGTCCGCCCGCGCAAGCGCACGACCTTCGTCTTCGATTGCCGGGAACCTCTGCCACCCTTGCCGCTGACGATCGACCCAAGCGGGGTCGCTGTGCGGCCCGAAGGCGGCCAGTATATCGCCATCGTCTCGCCACCCGGGGACCGGGACCCTGACAGCGCGGACTTGGAGCCGGATCATGGCCTCTTCGAGGAGATCGTTTGGCCCGCCCTGGCTGAGCGGGTGCCCGCCTTCGGGGCGATCAAGGTCACAGGGGCCTGGGCCGGGCATTACGATTACAATACCTTCGACCAGAACGCGGTCTTGGGGCCGCATCCCGTGCTCGGTAACGTTCTGTTCTGCAACGGCTTCAGCGGCCACGGCATTCAGCAGAGCCCGGCCGCCGGCCGCGCCCTTGCCGAATTGATCGTGTACGGGCGTTACGTCACTCTCGACCTTTCCACCCTTAGTTTTGAGCGGATTCCGGCCGGGCTGGCGATCAGGGAAGTCAACGTCGTATAGCCCTGGGCAAGCAAAGCTTTGGCATCGCCTCACCCCGTTCGCTGTGCTAGAGAAAGTGCCCATGCAGACGTTCCTAGACTTCGAAAAACCGATCGCTGAGCTAGAAGGTAAGATCGAGGAGCTACGCCACATCTCCGACGACGGCGAGATCAATATCGCCGAGGAGGTCGCGAAGCTTCAGGCCAAGGCCGACCGCATGCTGCGGCAGAGCTATGCCAAGCTGACGCCGTGGCAAAAAACGCAGGTCGCACGTCATCCCGAGCGCCCTCATGTTTCCGATTACATTGCCAATCTGGTCGAAGATTTCATGCCCTTGGCGGGCGATCGGGTATTCGGAGAGGATCAAGCGATCCTGGGCGGCTTGGGCCGCTTCCGAGGCCATGCCGCAGTCATTCTGGGTCAGGAAAAGGGCCGCGACACGGCAAGCCGCGTCCGGCACAACTTCGGCATGGCGCGTCCGGAAGGCTACCGCAAAGCGCAACGCTTGATGCACCTAGCCAATCGATTCGGGCTTCCCCTGGTCAGCTTGGTGGATACGGCGGGGGCCTACCCCGGCATCGGCGCCGAGGAACGCGGCCAAGCCGAGGCCATCGCGCGGTGCATTCAAATTAGTCTTGAACTGCGTGTGCCCTTCGTCTCGGTCATCGTCGGCGAGGGCGGCTCAGGCGGGGCGATCGCGATCGCGACCGCAAACCGGGTTATTATGCTAGAACATTCGATTTACTCGGTTATTTCGCCCGAGGGCTGTGCGTCGATCTTATGGCGCAGCGGCGAGCACGCGCGCGACGCGGCGGAAGCCTTGAAGCTGACGGCCGACGATCTGTTGAAATTGCGTGTGATCGACGAGATCGTCCGCGAGCCGCTGGGCGGGGCGCAACGCGGCAAACGCGAGACGATCGAAGCGGTTGGCGATGCGATCGAGCGGCATCTTGCCGAACTCCGCGTCCTGGACGGCGATGCGCTGCGCACGTCGCGGCGCGATAAATTTTTGGGGATGGGCCGGGCGGGAGCGACCTGAACCCGCCCACCTATTCGCAGGGAGGTACCTAATGGTTCGCTTGAGCGATGCGCGGCGCGCTTTACAGGCGCGTGCCCGCACCTTGGCCCAGAGCAAGATCGCGCCTCGGGCGGCCGAAGTCGATCGAAGCGAACAATACCCCTGGGATAATGTAAGCGATCTGCGCGAGGCCGGCTTTTTGGGCATGACGATTCCCAAAAGCCACGGCGGCCAGGGATTGAATTACCTCGATGCCGTGCTGGTCATCGAAGAGATGGCTAAGGTCTGCGGCGTCACAGGACGAATCGTGGTCGAGGCCAACATGGGCGCGATCGGCACGACCATGTCCTACGGCACCGAGGCGCAGAAGCGCCTGGCTGCGGAGCTTGTCCTCGCCGGCGACAAACCGGCGATTTGTATTACCGAGCCGCAAGCCGGATCCGCCGCGACCGAGATGACGACTCGGGCCGACAAAAAGGGCGATCGCTATGTTCTCAACGGGCAGAAGCATTGGATCACCGGCGGCGGGGTCTCACGCCTGCATCTGATCTTCGCGCGTGTGTTCGATGGTACGGTGGAGCAAGGTATCGGCGGTTTCATGGTCGTCCGCGACCCCGATGGCGGCGCCCCCCAGGGTCTGACCATCGGTGCCCGCGAACCGACCATGGGCCTGCGTGGCATCCCGGAAACGCAGGTGCTTTTCGACAACCTGGAAATCCCGGCGGACATGCTGATTCTGCCGCCGGAGGGTTTGCGCCGGGGTTTCGCGCAGCTCATGAGTGCCTACAACGGACAGCGTGTCGGCGCCGCGTCGGTTGCTTTTGGCATCGCCGTCGGCGCCTACGAGCAGGCGCTCGCCTATGTGCAAGAGCGCGAGCAATTCGGCCGGCCGATCTACGAGTTTCAGGGCCTGCAATGGATGCTGGCGGACATGGCGACACAAATCGAAGCCGCCCGTGCCCTGATCTACAAGGCAGCCGATTGCGATGGGTTTCCAGACTCTCTCGAAGCGGCACAGGCTAAGGTCTTCGCCTCGGAGATGGCGATCAAGGTGACCAACGATGCTCTGCAGTTGTTCGGCGCCGCCGGTTATTCGCGCAACAGACCCTTGGAGCGGATGGCGCGCGACGCCCGCATGTTCACCATCGGCGGCGGCACGGCGCAGGTCTTGCGCACCTTGATCGCGGGACGCTTGCTTGACCGCAAGCTACCGCAGACCCGCGACGGCTATCTCAATCTTTCCCGCTGAGGATAATCTTTAGGTGCTTTGAACGATGAAGTTTTCTGTACACCCGCCTATCCGCGGAAAAATGGAGAAGACGGGACCGCGCGAAACCATGCCGACCGCCGCCGATATTCTGGCCCGTGCGCTCCACGATGCAGGCTGCCGGCACGCCTTTGGTATCCCGGGCGGCGAGGTTCTGACCGTGATGCATGCTTTGTCCGATGCGGGGATCGATTTCAGACTGTGCAAGCACGAAAACTCCGGCGGATTCATGGCTGAGGGGACCTATCACATGACCGGCGCGCCGGGCATTCTGGTCGCAACCCTGGGGCCCGGTGTTGCCAACGCGGTCAACGTGATCGCGAATGCCGAGCAGGACCGCGTGCCGCTGATTTTCCTGACCGGTTGCGTCGACCCGGCGGAGGCGGAGGGCTATACCCATCAAGTCTTCGATCACCGTGCTCTACTTGGACCTATCACCAAGGCCAGCTTCACGCTGCACGATGGCGCGGTGGAGAAGGTGGTCGAGAAGGCGCTTTTCATCGCCATGGATGGGCGGCCTGGGCCGGTCCACATCGATGTGCCGATTTCTGTCGCCGCCAAGCCGCAGGAGACAGGCCGGGCGTTGCACCCCCCTTATGCCGCCCCGGCCGCACCCGCCGAGGGGCGGGCGCTGGAGGCCGCCAGCCACTACCTCGCGGCGTCGTTCCGGCCGGTCATGATCGCCGGCTTGGAGGTTTTGGCCCAAGGCGCGGAGGCCGAAGTTGCCGCTTTCGCCAAGGACTACGGGGTGCCGGTCATCACGACCTACAAGGCCAAGGGCATTGTATCGGAGGCCGAGTCTTTGGCCCTGGGCGGGGCCGGTTTGTCACCGATCGCGGACGCACACCTGATGCCGGTCATCGAGGCGAGCGACCTGATCCTCCTGGTGGGCTACGACCCGATCGAAATGCGGCACGCTTGGTGTGACGCCTGGGACCCCGGCGCCAAACCGGTGATCGAGTTCACGGCAGCGCTGCAGGCGCACGGCGTACACGGCGCGACCCTGAGCTTCGCCGGTGATATCGGCGCCGGTTTACGCAAGCTTAGTGAGGGGGTCACGCCGCAGAATACCTGGTCGAACGGTGCGCCCGCGCAGGCGCGCGAAAAAATGGCGAAAGCTTATAGGCCGGATGAGCCTTGGGGACCGGCCGCGATTGTCGACGAGGTGCGCAGGGCTATTCCCGAGGACGCGGTCGCGACCGTAGACAGTGGCGCGCACCGCATTCTCTTGAGTCAGGTGTGGCAGTGTTATTTGCCGCGCACACTGCTTCAGTCGACCGGACTATGCACCATGGGTTGCGCCTTGCCGCTTGCCATCGGCGCGAAGGTCGCGGCGCCCGAGCGTGCCGTCGTCGCCTTCACCGGGGACGCTGGTTTGGAGATGGTGTTGGGTGAGCTGGCGAGTTTGCGCGATTTCAAGTTGCCGGTTGTGATCGTCGTATTCGTCGATGCCTCGCTCGCGCTTATCGAGCTAAAGCAACGCAAGGCGGGGCAATACAATCTCGGTGTCGATTTCGGCGCGACCGATTTTCCCGCTGTCGCCCAGGCCCTGGGTGGCCACGGCGTCGCGGTCGGGGGCCGGGCCGCGCTGCGCCAGGCGGTCGTCGACGGCCTGGCCGCCGACACCTTCACTCTCATCGCCGCCCACATTGGCCCCAAGGCCTACGATGGCCGGTTTTAGGTCTCTTTAGATCGCGCCAAGCAGGCGCCACCAGAGATAGTCGAGCGGCAGGAGGGCCAAGAGGGTCACTATCGCGACCGCGGCCAGAAGCTTGGTCATGTCCGCCAGCGTGACCCAGCCGAGCTGGACCGCGACCGCCAGCGGTGGGCCCTGATAGGCCAGCAGCGGGGTCGAAAAACTCAACACCTGAAGCATGAGCACGGTCGCTATCGGCAGCCCGGCCGCCTCTGCGAGGTTGCCCGCTAAGGGCGTCATGACCGCCGGTACGCCGGGCAACGTGGTGCCCAGGCCGACCGCCATGCCCAGACCGGTCAGGGTCGCGAAATTGGCGAAGGCTTGGTCTGGGTTGAGTGGCGCGATGGCGATCAGGGCCGCACCCAGGCGCGCGCCCCAGCCGGATTCGGCGATCAGTGTGCCGACACCCAGGATTCCCGCGACATAGACCACGGAGGCGAAGTTGACCTTGCCGAAATCCGGCGTACTCAGGACACCGATCCACGGCAGCAGGCACGCTAAGGCAGCGGCAAGAGATATCCAGGCCGGCGAAATGCCGTGGGCAAAGTCGGTGACCCAGCCGGCGAGTGCCAGGGCCAGGATCAGACTCAAGCGGCGCTCCGCCGGGCTCAAAGCGCTCGGCGCCTGGCTTTGCGCGGCCGTGGGCGGCGGCATGCGGTCGGGAAAGAAAACCAGGATCAGGGCGCCGACGGCAACGGCCTTGAGAAGACCCAGCACCGGGAAATGAAGGAGGAGCCAGTGACCATAGGTCGGCACGAAACCGTGCAAATCCTCCGCCACGCCCATGAGGACGACGTTCGGCACATTGGCGGGCAGGATGCCGAAGGGAATAAGAAAGGCGCCGAAGGCCGTGGCCAGGACGATCGCGGTGCGACCGTTCGATCCTTTGGCGAAGCCTAGCTGCTCCGCCAAGGCCAAGGCGATCGGCATGAGCAAAAGAACACGGCCCATGGACGAGGGCATCAAGAATGCCAACGCGATCCCGACCGATAGCATGCCGAAGACGATACCGGCGTAGCTGCGCCCAAATGCCTGGCCCAGACGATTGGCGATTCGGGCGCCCAACCCGGTCACGTTGACCGCCACGCCGACGACTAACCCACCAAAGATCAGCCAGGTCGCCGCCGCGTGAAACCCCGCGAAGGTGACCGAGGCGGGCGCCACGGCGAATAACATGGCTAGGGAAAAGAACAGCAGGGCCGTCACATGTTCGGGAATCGCCGCAGTTGCCCACAGGCCGATCGTGAGCACGGTCAGGGCCAGCGCATAATTGTCAGCCGCGCGATCGCTAGGTCCCAGAAAGGCGACGCTGACCGCCGCTAGAACAATCAGGCCCCCGCCGATACGCCGGCCTGTCAGCCGCGCGATCACCGTCCGGCCGCCGCGCCCCTAGTCACGCCAGCTTGCCGTGACAATGCTTGTATTTCTTGCCGGTGCCACAGGGGCAGGGGGCGTTGCGCGGCACCTTGCCCCAGGTTGTGGGGTCTGCCGGGTCGATTTGAGCGGCTGCCTGCCGTGTCGTGGTTGGGCGCGTGGCCGTCGTCACGCCGCCGTGCCCAGGGTCCTCACCGAGAGTGTCGCCGCCGGATCCGGCCACGGCAAGGGCCGGGTCTTGGCGCGTCTCCTGCATCTTTTGCGATCCCGGTTGCGGCAGGATGGATTCCGGCTCCGCGGCACGCAGTTCCACGCGCGCCAACAACATAGTCACTTCGTCGCGCACTTCGGCGAGCATACGCTCAAACAGCTCGAAGGCTTCGCGCTTGTATTCGTTCAGGGGGTCGCGCTGGGCGTAGGCGCGCAAAACGATGCCATGACGCAGGTGGTCCAGTGACAGAAGATGGTCCTTCCATTGCTTGTCGAGGACCATCAAAAGGATTTGCTTTTCCAGCGATCGCATGACCGCTTCGCCGTAGTTGGCGGTCTTGGCGGCCATGCGGCGATTGACCTCGCCCGCGATCCGCTCGAGGATTTCTTGATCGGCTATGCCTTCTTCGGCGATCCACTCCTCAACCGGAAGATCGAGCCCGAAGACCCGCAGGGTTTCGGCATGCAGACCTGGCCCGTCCCACTGCTCGGCATAGGCGCCCGTCGGGATATGGCGGCCGACTAAATCTTCGATTATTTGCTGGCGCATGTCGACGACCGATTCGTGCACGTCGTTGGCGCGCATCAGATCCTTGCGCTGCTCGTATATAACCTTGCGCTGGTCGTTCATCACGTCGTCGTACTTGAGCAGATTCTTGCGGATTTCGAAGTTGCGCGCCTCTACCTTCTGCTGTGCTTTTTCCAACGCCTTGTTGACCCAGGGATGGACGATCGCCTCGCCCTCTTGCAGGCCCAGGCGGCGCAGCATGGTGTCCATGCGCTCCGACCCGAAGATGCGCATCAGGTCGTCTTCCAGACTCAGGAAAAACTTGGACGCCCCGGGGTCGCCTTGGCGCCCGCCTCGACCGCGTAGCTGATTGTCGATGCGCCGGCTTTCGTGGCGTTCCGTTCCGATGATCATCAGTCCGCCGGCGGCAAGCACGACTTCGCGCGCGGCGGCGATCTCCGACTTGATTTGTTCGACCTTTTTCGCGCGCGCGGCTTCGTCCTCTATGGTGTCGGCCTCCTGCCAAGTGCGCATTTCCAAATTGCCGCCAAGTTGAATGTCGGTGCCCCGCCCCGCCATGTTGGTTGCGATCGTCACCGCGCCCGGCGTCCCTGTTTGGGCGATGATGTGGGCTTCCTGTTCGTGGTAGCGGGCGTTGAGGACTTGGTGCTTGATCTTGCGTTTTTTCAATTCGGCCGACAGGGCCTCGGATTTCTCGATCGAGACCGTTCCAACCAGCACCGGCTGCTCTCGCTCCTGGCATTCTTGGACAACCTCGACAATGGCGTCGAATTTTTCCCTGGCCGTGCGGTAGACCTCATCGTCGCTGTCGACACGGATGGTCGGCAGGTTGGTCGGTAATTCGATGACCTCCAGCTTGTAGATGTCCAGGAATTCGGACGCCTCGGTCATGGCGGTTCCGGTCATGCCGGAAAGCTTGGGATAGAGCCGGAAATAATTCTGGAAGGTGATCGAGGCGAGGGTCTGGTTCTCTTGTTGAATCGATGCGTCTTCCTTGGCTTCGAGCGCCTGATGCAAGCCTTCGGAGTAGCGTCGGCCTTCCATCATGCGGCCGGTGAACTCGTCGATGATGACGACCTTGTTGTCTTTTACGATGTAATCGGTATCGCGCTGAAACAGCTGGTGCGCGCGCAGGGCCTGGTTGACGTGATGGACCAGGTTGACGTTCTCGATGTCGTAGAGTGTCCCTTCTCCAAGCAACCCGTCGCTACGCAGCAGTTCTTCCACGCGCTCGGTCCCGGAGTCCGTCAGGGCGACCGTGCGGGCCTTTTCATCTTTCTCGTAGTGCTCGGCCTCCAGGCGGGGGATGACCGTATTGATCTTGGTGTACATCTCCGAAGAGTCTTCGGTCGGCCCGGAAATGATGAGCGGTGTGCGCGCCTCGTCGATCAGGATCGAATCGACTTCGTCGACGATCGCGAAATTGAAATCCCGTTGGACCATGTCCTCGAGCTGAAATTTCATGTTGTCGCGCAGATAGTCGAAGCCGAACTCGTTGTTGGTGCCATAGGTCACGTCGCAGGCGTAGGCGGCCCGCCGCTCCGCGTCGTTCAGGCCATGCACGATGCACCCGGCCGACAGTCCCAGGAAGTTGTAGATTTGGCCCATCCACTCGGAATCGCGCTTGGCCAGGTAATCGTTGACGGTGACGACATGGACGCCGCGCCCGGCCAGGGCATTCAGATAGACGGCTAGGGTCGCCACCAGCGTCTTGCCCTCGCCGGTCTTCATTTCCGAGATCATGCCGTTGTGCAGCACCATCCCGCCCAGAAGCTGCACATCGAAATGGCGCTGGCCCAAGGTCCTTTTGGCGGCTTCGCGCACGGTCGCGAAGGCTTCGACCAGCATTCCGTCCAGGTCTTCGCCTTTGGCGGCGCGTTGCCGGAAATCCGAGGTGCGCGCCCGTAGCTCGTCGTCGCTCAGGGCCTCTAGTTCGGGCTCCAGCGCGTTGATCGCCTCAACCGTGGGGTGTAGGCCCTTGAGGAATCGTTCGTTCGCGGATCCGAACAGCCGCTTTGCCAGCGCGCCGAGCATGGGTAACCTCGAGGTGGGATAAGGGGCAGGAAAACGCCAGTTTTCCTAGCCACACATAGGCGTCCCGAAGCGATCTGTCAACGCCACGTCCAGGGGTGCGGCCGGTGGTGGGATATTGGCGCCTGCCACGGCTCAGGCGCACCGCCAAGCCTGGTGTTTTGACCCCACGGGCCGTTAACCATTGAGTTCAAGGCGCCGGCGCCCGGTCAAGATCGAGAGAGGCGCGTGCAGCCGGACTTGTGCCGCCGGTTTTGCCGTGCATGATGCGGCCAAACTATGGCTGAGAGCCGCCTAAATGGTCGGCTGGGCCGTGATCGATATATCGATATGAGGAGTTACCTATGCCATTTAACCGTCCGATCTTGGCTGCGCTTACCCGGGCCAGCTTCGTGTTGCCCGCGATGACCTTGGCTATCGCTTTAGCAGCGCTCCCCATCGCCGTGTCGGCCCAAACCGTCGAAGACGATCCGGTTGTGGCTCGCGTCAACGGTGAGGAGATTCGCCGCTCTGCGGTTTTCGAGTTGGTGCAAACCTTGCCGCCGCAGTATCAGTCGCAGATTGCCCAGATTTACCCACTTTTGGTCCAGCGCTTGGTCGATTTCAAGCTAGCGTATGCCGCCGGTCAGGCGGGGGGCTTGGCCGACGATCAGGATGTGAAAGATCGTGTGGCAGAGATGGAAAAGCGTGTGATCCGCGAAGTATGGATCGAGCGCGCGGTCGAAGCCTTGGCAACCGACGACGCGCTTCAAGGCGGCTATAAGGATTTTGTGGCCGCCAATCCGCCGGCGACCGAGCAGAACGCCCGGCACATCCTCCTGAAGACCGAGGAGGAGGCACGCGATATCATTGCCAAGCTCGACGGTGGCGGCGATTTCGCGGAACTGGCCAAGGAGCACTCGACGGGACCCTCAGGCCCGCAAGGCGGCGATCTGGGGTATTTCACTGACGATCAGATGGTGCCGGAGTTTTCCGCTGTCGCCAGTGCGCTGGAGCCGGGCCAGTACGCCAAGGACCCGGTCCAGACTCAGTTCGGCTGGCACGTCATCAAGGTTGAGGACCGGCGCCAGGTCGCGGCCCCCAGCTTTGAGGAAATGGAGCCACAGCTTCGCCAGGAGCTCGCCCGCAAAAACGTGGAAACCGTGCTTAAAGATTTGCGGGAATCGGCGGACATCGAGATTACCCCGGCTGGCACAAGCATAGCGCCCAGCGCGGGCGCCACGCAGTAACCGCTATGGTCTTGGGGAGGTGACATGGCGCCGCTAGTTTCGCCCTTGGCGCCCGTCGCCTTTCCTGATCTGCCGGCCGTCGCTGGCGTGCGCTTGGCCACCGCAGCCTGCGGTGTGCGTTACCGCGAGCGCGACGACGTTTGCCTGATCGAGTTGGCGCCGGGGACCGCGGTGGCCGGGGTTTTGACCCAATCGCGTACGGCCTCGGCGCCGGTCTTGTGGTGCCGGCGTGCGCTTAAGGGCGGACGCGGCCGGGCCATCGTGGTCAATTCCGGTAACGCCAACGCCTTCACCGGCTCGGTCGGGCTCGCGTCGGTTCAGCGGGTTGTCCAGACTACGGCCGATCTCCTGGCAGCCAAGAAGACCGAGGTCTATGTCGGCTCTACCGGAGTTATCGGCGAGCGCCTTCCGGATGAAAAGATCACGGCAGCCCTGCGTGGGCTCAAGGCCGGCCTCGATGTCGGCGCTTGGCGGGCCGCGGCCGCGGCCATCATGACCACGGACACTTATCCGAAGGGCGCCACGCGCACGGCGGAAATCGCCGGCGTGCCGGTCACGATCAACGGCATCGCCAAGGGTTCCGGTATGATCGCGCCCGACATGGCGACTATGCTTTCCTTTGTCGCCACCGACGCCAAGATTCCGGTCAAGACCCTGCAAGCCCTGCTCGCGCGTGGCACGGCGGATAGCTTCAACGCCATTACGGTCGATGGCGATACCTCGACCAGCGACACGCTGCTGTTATGCGCGAGCGGGCTGGCGAAGCACAAGCGTGTGTCCGGTCCTGGCGATCCGTTACTCAAGGGTTTCCGTGCGGCGCTGTTCGATCTTTTGCGCGATCTTGCGCACCAAGTCGTGCGCGATGGCGAGGGCGCAAGTAAGTTCGTCACCATCGCTGTCTCCGGCGCCGTGTCCAAGCGCGCCGCGCGGCGCATCGGTCTGTCGATCGCCAACTCGCCCCTGGTCAAGACCGCGATTGCGGGTGAGGACCCGAACTGGGGCCGCATCGTCATGGCCGTGGGCAAGGCGGGAGAGAAGGCGGATCGGGACCGGCTCTCGATCCACATCGGCGGGATCGAGGTCGCGCGCGCGGGCCAAGCCGCGCCAGGATACGACGAGACGCCCGTCGCCCGTCACATGAAGGGGCAGGAAATCTCCTTGGAGGTCGATGTCGGCGTTGGCCGCGGTGCCGCGACAGTATGGACTTGCGATCTGACCCACGCCTATATCGATATCAATGCCGATTACCGAAGCTGACACCGCGAGTGACGCCGGCGAAGGCTGCTGGAGCGCGGATACGCGTGCTGTCGGTGTCGCCCAGCCAATTCTGCTGGTCGGCGCCGTGGCCTTGGTCGATGTCGATGGCCGTGTCCTGTTGGCAAGACGTCCCGAGGGCAAATCCATGGCCGGCCTGTGGGAGTTTCCCGGCGGCAAGGTCCAGGACGGTGAAACACCGGAGCAGGCCGTGGTGCGCGAACTGCAAGAAGAGCTTGGCATCGACACGCGGCAAAGCTGCCTGGCGGCGATCGGCTTCGCCTCGCACGCCTATGACGATTTTCACCTGCTCATGCCGCTCTTTGTCTGCCGCACCTGGCGCGGCACGCCGATGGCGCGCGAGGGGCAGGAGCTTGCCTGGGTTCGTCCCATGCGCCTTGGCGACTACGACATGCCGCCCGCCGACGCGCCGCTTATCCCGTTGTTGCGGGATTTGCTCTAGCTAAGCCGGATCTATTCCAGCACTTTCGGCCAGTTCTTGTCGCCTTGGGCGATGTTGCCGGGAATGTTCTGCGCCCAGCGCGTTTGAACGCTCTTGCTGTAGTTCAGGTAGAGCTTCCCGTCCACGATCCGCCAGGCCTCGGGATCGGTCGAGGCCGTATAGCCCTGGGACACCGCCCAAGCGCAATAGCCTCCGTATTGCGGGGCATAGGTTTCCGGGTCGGCCTTGAAGGTGTCGAGGTTGCTCTGGCTCGCGAAGCGCCAAGTGGCGCCGTTCCATTCAAATTCGAAGTCGTCGCTGCCTTCAATGGGCTTACCCTCGACGAAATAGGCGACGGCGTCGTAGCCGCTGACCGCCAGGCTGCTGAAGGTGCCGGTATAGACAGGGTCCTTGGCGGCAAAGGCGGCCGGTGAGTGGAAGACCAATGCGGCGGGCAGCAATGCGGCAATGAGCAAGCGTCGAATCGACATGGCGGCGGTTCCCGATTCAATGAGGATTCAAGTATTCTATGCAGGAGATTGTCCCAAAGTTGTCCCAGCGAAAGAGGGCCGCAATCACATTTTAGTGAGACTGATGCGCTCCGAGATCATCTTATCGGCCGCTGGTGCTTCTATAACCAGGGCTGAGCAAACCCAGCTGGCTTGCCCGCATTTCAAGTTCACCGAACCCTTGAGCTTGGTACGCAAAAAGCCCTGCCTCTCGGGCACCCTCGATATTTTCCGCTCCATCGTCGAAAAAGATAATCTCGGAAGGATCGCAACCCAAATCCTGGACGACGAAGGCAAAGACTTCCCAATTTGGCTTCGCCTTTCCGATCAGGTGAGAAGCGTAATGTTTATCGAGGGATTTGCGTAACCCGCCCTCGTCGAGCATGGTGCGCCAATGTAATTCGTTCGTGTTGCTCAAACACGCTAGGATAAATCTCTCGCGAAGATCCGACAAAAGATCCTCGACGCCCGGAAAGGGTGGTTTGATCCAACTTCGAAACATTTCCAGAAACGTGTCGGGGTCAAGCGCGAGGCCCCACTCTTCGACGAAGGTCCTGGCAAATTCCCCGGGTGAACAGCCTCCTCGTTCAAACTGAATTATCGCGTCCGATGCGATCCAGCGGTTTCTGATTTCGCCGGGGGCCGGATCGTTCTGCAGCAGCTTTCCAACCCCTTGCAAGCCAATGAAGTTGATAAGGACGCCACCTAAATCGAACAAGATAACCTTAGGTTTTTCTAGCAGGCGGTGGTTCATATGCGCCTCCATCCGAACCGGCTTTTTCGCCTGCAGACCGCTCTGCGGCTCCCAAGGCTTCGGCGAGGCTGGATTGCGCGCTGCCCGGCCTGAGCGCTTGGGGTTGGTCCGGGGCGGGGGCCCAGGCGGTTAGGTAGATGACTTCGAAAGTTGCGGGCAGGCGGCCATCGGTGGCCGCAAATTTCTCTTCGTAGATCGCCGCCGCGCGCAGCAAAGTGGCTCGGCGCGACGCGGTCCTGCGCCGGGTATGTACGGCGTTGGTCTCGCCCATACCGCGCAGATCTCGCATGAGGGCGAGCGCGTTGGGATAGGTCACGGGGATGGTGTCCTTGTCGACCAACGGCAAGGCGAATCCGGCGCGCTGCAGCAAGCCGCCGGCGTCGCGCACTTCGGCAAAAGGCGAGACACGAGGGCTGGCGCCGTCTTCCTCGGCGATTTCCGCTTCCATCAGGGCCGCACGCAATTCGCGCAAGGTATCGCCGCCCAGCAGAGCCAATAGCAGCAGGCCGTCGGGCTTCAAGATCTGGCGAAGCTGCAGCAAGGCGCCAGGCAAGTCGTTGACCCAGTGTAGGCTGAGCGTGCTCAGGACCAAATCGAAGCTGGCCTGGGCGAAAGGCAGGGCCTCCTCGTCGGCCGCTAGGCTTGGGTGTTCCTTGCGTGCGGCGGCGCACGCCATTTCCGGCGCCAGGTCGCATTGCACCAAGGTCTCGATTCCGCCACGTCCGGCCAGCGCATCGGACATCTCCCCAGCGTGACACCCTAGGTCCAGGGCGTATGGAAATTTCCGGGTGATCTCGTCCAGACGTTCCGCCAGGCGTCCCGCCACCTCGCGAAACAGGAAGTTATGGGCGTCCAAGCGCGGTGCGGCGCGGGCCCGGTGTTGGCGCACGGCGCGGCGGTCGAAGACGTTCATAGTATCGGACATGGCGCACACTATGATCCGGCCAAGGTTTTAAGGAAACCGCCGGGTCAAGTTTGTTTGTCAACGCATGCGGCTAAGGCACAGCGATGGGGAAGTGTACATAAAACCAGCGCTGGTCTACCCTCGGCGCAAAGTCGAGAACCGATCCCAGGAGACAACCATGACCGAGCGTTTGCCGATTATCCGGTCCCTCAATATCCGTTGTGTCGAAGCCCCGTTGGCGCGGCCCCTGCGCACCGCCGTGGGTGAAGTTCCGGCGGCGCCGCTGGTCTTGATCGATGTTCTGACGGAGGAGGGCGTCACGGGACGGGCCTATATTTTCGGCTACACGCCGACGACCCTCGCACCGCTTGCGAGTTTCCTGACGAATCTCACGGATACGATCAAGGGCAGGACGATCAGCCCTGTCGAGCGGATGCGGGACTTCGACTCGAAGTTCCGCCTGCTCGGCCGCCAAGGCCTGGTGGGCATGGCTCTTGCCGGGCTCGATATGGCGCTTTGGGATGCCTTGGGCCGGGCGCAGGGCGCCCCCGTGGTTCAGCTTTTGGGCGGTGAAGCGACCGGTATTCAGGCCTATGACAGTTTTGGGATCCTCGATCCGGTGGCCGACCGGCAGGCCCTTGAGCAATCGCTCGAGCGCGGCTTTCGCGGCATCAAGATCAAAATCGGGGGCGGCAGCTTACGGCACGACCAGGAAACCGTCGCGGCCGTGCGCGACATCCTGGGGCCGGAGATTGCCCTCATGGTCGATTACAACCAATCCCTCAGCGTGCCGGAAGCCATACGGCGTATCGAGGGTTTGGCGGACTACGACCTGCACTGGGTTGAGGAGCCGGTCCCGGCCGAGGACATTTACGGCCACGCAAAGGTGCGCGCCGCCTCACCGGTGCCGATCCAAACCGGTGAGAATTGGTGGTTCCCGCTTGAGATGGCCAAGGCGATCGAGGTCGGGGCCTGCGACTATGCCATGCCCGACTTAATGAAGATCGGCGGCATAACAGGATGGCTGCGCGCCATGGGTGTTGCGGAGACCGCCAGTGTGCCGGTATCGAGTCACATTTTCATAGAGGCGAGCGCCCATGTTCTGGCGGTTACGCCGACGGCGCATTGGCTTGAGTATCTCAATATGGCGGACGCGATTCTGACCGAACCCATGGCCGTGGAGGACGGATGTATCACCCCGCGCGGTCCCGGCCTCGGCATGGCGTGGAACGAAGAAGCGGTCGAACGTTATCGCGTTTGACAGCGGCTAGGCATGCGCGAAGACTGCGTGCATGCTCCAGGCTGCGGATTTTTTACGCAAGCTGCCCGCACTCGCGCTCAACGCGGTTCTGCCGCCGCGCTGCCTGTCATGCGGCGCGTTGGTTGAGCGCAGCGGTGCGCTCTGCGGGCCTTGTTGGTCGGACGTTGTATTCTTGGCGCCGCCGCACTGCGCGTGTTGCGGTCTACCCTTCGAATACGACCTGGGGCCGGACGCCTTGTGCGGCGCTTGCACCCGCGCGCGACCCGCCTTCGACCGGGCCCGGTCGGTCATGCGTTATAACGACGCGAGCAAACGCCTGATCCTGGGTTTCAAGCATGGCGACCGAACCGAGGGCGCGCCCGCGTTCGGCGCCTGGCTCGCCCGTGCCGGGGCGAACCTCATCGCCGAGGCCGACCTCATCGCGCCCGTGCCGTTGCATCGCTGGCGCTTGCTGGGCCGCCGTTACAATCAAGCGGCCTTGCTCGCCCATGCGCTGGGACAGGAGACGGACTTGCCTGTCGTCTCCGATTTGCTGCTCCGGCGGCGGTTCACACCCTCGCAGGGGCGCCTGAGCGTTTCGGCGCGACAACGTAACGTGACGGGCGCTTTTGCGGTCAAGCCGGCGCGCGCGGCGCGCCTGACGGACCGCCGGGTTTTGCTAGTTGACGACGTCTTGACCACGGGGGCCACGGTTTCGGCTTGTGCCCGGGCCCTGCGCCGGGGTGGGGCTGCGGCGGTCGAGGTCCTGGTCCTGGCACGGGTCGTGCGGGCTTAGCGAGGATTTGATCCCCCCGGTTCAAGGGACCTGTTATTCATGGCCGCCCATATTACATTTGTACTTCGCCTCCTCGGCACGCCTTCACGCCAGATTAAGAAATGGGGCTGCAGAAATGAGCGAAGTTTTTGGAGTTATGGAATGACGCGGTCGGTTGAAATTTATTCCACGATGCTGTGCCCTTTTTGCTATCGGGCCAAGAATCTGCTGGAGCGCAAGGGCGTCCAGTACCAAGAGATAGATGTCATGCTAAGCCCAGGAAAACGCCGGGAGATGATAGAGCGAAGCGGCGGCCGGACAAGCGTGCCGCAGATCTTCGTCGATGGAACATACGTCGGCAACTGCGATGAGATTTATGAACTGGAGGCGAAGGGTAAGTTGACGGGTATTCTGGAAGGAACCTCCGCTGGCTAGGACCTTCATTGCCGCTTGTGTGCAAATGACCTCCGGGCGGGAACCGGCGGAAAACCTCGCTGTGGCAGCGGGACTCATTCGCCAAGCCAAGGCCCAGGGCGCCGAGCTGATCATGACGCCGGAGACGACGAACATGATGGAGCCGCGCCGCGCCCTCATGTTCGAAAAAGCGGTTGCCGAGGAAGTTGACGCCTCGGTCGCCGGCTTTTCGGCCCTGGCGGCGGAGCTTGGCGTTTGGCTGCTCATCGGATCGATGGTTGTGCGCGTCGCGCCCGATAAGGCGGCTAACCGCTCGATTTTGTTCGATTCCCAGGGCCGGATCGCGGCCCGTTACAACAAGATTCACATGTTCGATGTCGACATTCCCGACGGCCAGCGCTACCAGGAATCCAAGGCTTACCGGCCGGGCGAGCAGGCCGTATACGCCGATTTACCCTGGGGCCGTCTGGGCATGACGGTGTGCTATGATTTACGTTTTCCGTATCTCTATCGTGCTCTGGCGCATAGTGGCGTTTGCTTCCTAAGTATACCTTCCGCATTCACCCGCTTCACCGGCGCGGCGCATTGGCACATCCTCCTCCGCGCGCGGGCGATCGAGACCGGATGCTTCGTCTTCGCGCCGGCCCAATGCGGGACCCACGCGGAAGGGCGGGAGACTTACGGCCACTCGCTGATCGTCGCGCCTTGGGGCGAAATCCTGGCCGACGGTGGCGAGGAACCGGGGGTGATCCTGGCCGAGATCGAGCTGGAGCGGGTGGATAAAGCCCGCAGCATGATTCCGGCCCTGACCCACGACCGGTCCTTTAGCTCTCAGCCCTGACCGGTCTCCTTCACCGCGCAAATGCGTTGAATCGCCGCCGGGTGTGCTTCGGTCAGGATAAGGTCTTCGTAGGCCAATACCCGCAGATGCCCGCGCACGGCCTCCAGAAGCTCGCCGGGATTGAGCAGGTGGTCCGGGTTGCGCGGGCGTCCGAACTGCTCGTTGCCCTTGGCGAAGGTCTCGTAGATCAGGGCGCCGCCGGGGGCCAAGGCCCGGATCAGGGCTGGGAATAGCGGCCGGTAGAGGTATCTTGAGACCACGATAGCGGCGAAGCGCCGCCCCTCAAGCGGAAAGGGGCCGCCATCCTCAAGGTCCGCTTGGACAATTTCCGCGTTCGGATCCTTCGCCAGATCGGCCACGTCCGAGATGTCGATATCGAGCGCCACCACCTTGTTTCCGCGCGCCAGGAACAAGCGGCTGTGCCGCCCGGCGCCGCAGGCGAGGTCCAGCACCGTTCCGTCCTTGGGAACCAGCGCGGCGAAGCGCGAGATCCAGGCCGAAGGTTCCGAAATCGCGTGCCGGTTCATGTTCCACTTAAACCTTTCCATAGCGCCAATTTAGGAAAATTATCCTGACATAGTTCGCTTGGCATGCTGGCTACCCGGTGCGCTTTAGCTCTTGCCGATTAGAGCCGAACCGCCCATTTTTATTACGAGATTCTCGACCACCGTGAGAAATTATCCTACTGGGCCCGAACGCGCGATGATCGTCTATAACCTGAAATGCCGGAAGGATCATGTCTTCGAGGCCTGGTTTCGCGACAGCGCGACCTATGACGCGCAGGCGGCGGCCGGCGAGCTGGCCTGCCCGACTTGCGGCAACCGCGGAATCGAGAAAGCGCTCATGGCGCCGCGGCTGGGCAAGTCCGAAAAAGGTAGGCCGCCGGTCGACGCGAAGGCCGAGCAGAAGGCGGTGATGGAGACCCAGCAGGCCGGCGAGGCGATGAAAGCGCTGAGCGAGCTGCGGCAAAAAATAGAGCAGAATTTCGACTATGTCGGGCCGAAATTTGCCGAGGAGGCCCGCAAGATCCACTACGGCGAAACCGACTCCCGCAATATCTACGGCGAGACCTCGAGCGAGGATGCCGAGGCGCTTAAGGAAGAGGGCATCGGTTTCGGCCGCATCCCCTGGGTTCCGGATCACGACGCCTAGATTTTCACCGCGAAGACCATGTAGTTGACGCCCAGGTCCCGGCTCAGGCGCTAGCTTGCGTCGAGCGGGTTGTAGCCGACCCCGGTCATGACTTCGATCTCCAAGCCTAGATTAAGGGGACGCCACCCTTTTTTTAGATACGGAACAGACCCGCGGAGAAAAGGGTAGCTTCCCCTTTTCTCCCTTTTCTCCCGGACCCGGGATTCCTAAATCCGACGCCGCATTTAACTGAGCGACAGCCCGGACCATTACTGACAGACAGGTGTCAGGAGGGTTTCAATATATTCAACCCAATCTGCCGAAAGAAATGGAGCTAGAGAAATGAAGGACCAGGAATTTGAGACCAAGTCGGTTCGCATGGAACGGCTTCTAATGATGAGTTTCTTTGCACCTAAGGAGGATGTGGACCGCATCATGGAGTTTGTGTGCAAAATCGTTCCACTTGCCCAAGGCGACAAATACGACAGCAATGCATATCAGTCAGCCCCTGGTATAGAGCGGTACAGGCCGCTCGAAGGTGCGGCGGCGGGTCCTGAGACAGAAGTGCGCAAACGCCCCGGCGTTGTTGAGGTGAGCTTCGAACTGCCTGATGACCAGTCGCTTTTGGAGCAGGTTATCGAGCAAATCTTTCAAGTTCACAGCTACCAGGAGCCCGTCATCAAAGTGCAGCATATCCTGGTCAGTCGTTCCAAGGGGCTCGATGACAGTGACAATCCCTATCGGTGGTGGAATACGGCGGGCGATTGGAAGAAGAAAGCGGCCAACGGATAAAACAAGGATAAAGGGGACGCTACCCTTTTTTTAGATACGGAACAGACCCGCGGAGAAAAGGGTAGCGTCCCCTTTCCCAATCCGGTCATTCGAATGGGTTTGAGTGCAATGGCCAAGTTCGGCCAGGAACGGTCGATCGGACCAGCTGCCGGGACGGCCGGTTTCGGATCAGAAAGCGGACGTTCGAAGGTCCCGGAGTGGACGGTGAAAGTTGACCCGGTGCAGACGTTTGCTTGAATTTTTCGCAGACTAGCGACTGGGACCCGAAAACTGACGCCCGTCCGACGGCAGAGATGCGCCATAAGAGGGTTTGGCCGTGAAGTGACGTTCTGGTCGAAACCGTCCTTCTCAGCGTCCTAGGTAAGATTGGGTAAGAGGTGCCCGTGACCATTGAAAAGGTTCCTGTCAGGGTACCGTTAGCCGTTTTCAAGCAGCGACAGGATTTCGGAGCAGTTATCAACTTGCCCGTTGCAACAATCCGCGAGCAAGAAACCGACCAGTTCGTTCATCGCATTCAAGTTGGCGGAATAGTGAATTTCGCGTTGATTTCGGGTTGCCTTGAGCAATCCGGCGCGCTTCAGCACTGCAAGGTGGCCGGACAGGGTTGAAGTTACAATTCCCAGCCTGCGGGAAATCTCCCCCACCTGCAAGCCATCCGGTCCTTCGCGCACAAGCAGTCTGTAGATCGTCATTCGTGACGTTTGCGCGAGGGCCGCAAAGGCATCGATGGCTGTTTCCTGATCCATAATTCGTTAATGCCCGAATTATCGAATCTTGACAAGAGAGCATCGGTTGTCTACCCCATAAATAATTCGGCAGTTGCCGAAATGTAGAACTGTCGCTGACCCCAGAGGAGAAAATCAATGGCTTTCCTTAGTGAGAACTTCAGCCCGTTCACCGCTTCGCTAAAACAGGTGGATGATGTCCTGGAAGAGCATCGCCCGTTTGACAGGAAGACCGATGAGTTGCTGCGCTTTGCATTGTCCGTCAAGGCGCGCTCGGCGCCATGCGTGCGCAAGCATTTCAAGGGTGCGACGGCCGCCGGTGCCAGCGACGAAGAAATTGCTTACGTCTTTGCCCTGACCATGCGCGAAGCCGCGGGTGCGGACGACTGCTGGACCCATAGTTTGATCAGTGATTTGGAAAGCACAGGCGACGAGGCCTCGTGCGGCGGGGGATGCGGCTAATGGCCAGAAAGGCGTGCGACATGCCGGGCATCAACAGTTTCACTGAGAGATGGCCGGCGTTCAGGAAACGCAGCGATCATCAAATAGATAGCCCATGCCAGACACGCTAATCACGTCAGAAGTCGATTTCGGCGCTGATGGAAAGCACACCGGATTCCTGCGCTTGCCCCATTCGGTCCATCGCAGCGCCTATGGTTGGATTCCAGTTCCGGTCGTCTCGATCAGAAATGGCGAAGGGTCAACCGTCCTTTTGATCTCGGGCAATCACGGCGACGAATACGAGGGCCAGATTGCGCTGACCAAGCTTTGCCGTGAATTGGCGCCCGAGGATATTCGTGGCCGCCTCATCATCCTGACCATGGCCAACTACCCCGCGGCTAAGGCTGGCCTGCGCACCTCTCCGATTGACGATGGTAATCTCAACCGCACCTTCCCCGGTGACCCGCTGGGCACACCGACCCAGATGATCGCGCATTACATCGAAGAAGTGCTGCTGCCGATCTGCGACTATTCCATCGACCTGCATTCGGGCGGATCGTCGCTGTTCTATCCGCCAACGCTGCTCCGTGGACGCGGCCATACGCCGGAAGAAGCGAAAAAGCTGGTTGCGCTGCAGCGCGCCTTTGACCTGCCATATGCCACTGTCTTCACCAGCGGTGGCGGCCCCAACACGACCGCCCGAACCTCCATGGGCGGAGCCGGGCGCAAGGGTGTCGTCTCGATCATGGCCGAAATTGGCGGTGGCGGAACCGTTTCGCCTGAATTCCTTGCTCAGACCGAAAGAGGGATCCTGCGGATCCTGCACTGTCTTGATATGCTGCCGTCATATGAGGCAGATGCTGCAAACGGCACCCGGGAGCTTAACGTCGCTGGCTCGGTCTACGCCTATGACAACGGTCTGTTCGAGCCCTTCAAGGACATTGGAGACGCTGTCACAATCGATGAAGAGACTGGTGCCATCCACCATCCCGATGAACCGTGGCGCGAGCCAGCAATCGTACGTTCCCCCTATGGCGGCATGATTCTGTCCAAGCGCTTCTTGGGCCAGGTCGAGCGCGGTGACGCAGTTTTTCAAATCGCGACTGACGCAAAATGACGAAAGCTCCGCTCTGTCTTGAAGATGTCCGTGATGCGGCGCAGGCACTGAGGGGGATCGCCAACCGCACGCCCCTGTTGGAAAATCCCGATGTTGACGCGAGACTTGCTGGTCGATTGCTTATCAAGGCCGAATGTGCCCAGCGAACGGGGGCGTTCAAGATCCGCGGCGCCTACAATCGCATTCGCCAGATGTCCGCGTCCGAGAAGCAACGGGGGGTAATAACCTATTCCTCGGGTAATCACGCCCAAGGCGTGGCGCTTGCGTCGCAATTGTTGGGAACCTCGGCGCTGATCGTGATGCCAGAAGACACACCACCCGTAAAGATAGAAAGCACGCGGGCATTGGGAGCGGAAATCGCGACCTTTGATCGCGACAGTGAAGACAGTGACGAAGTGGTATCCCGCCTGCGCGCCGAGACAGGGCGCATCATCGTTCCGCCAAGCGGTGATGGGCGGGTTCTGGCCGGAGGTGGCACCGTAGCGCTTGAGCTGTTTGAGCAAGCTCAGAACGTGAACACATCTCTCGATGCGGTTCTGGTGCCTTGCGGCGGAGGTGGTTTGACCGCCGCAACAGCCTTCGTGATGCGAGCGCTATCGCCTACAACACAGGTGTTCGCAGTCGAACCTGAACTCTTTGACGACACGCGCCGCTCGCTTGTGGCAGGCAGGCGCGTGGCGAACCCCAAAGGGCAACGAACCATTTGCGATGCCATCATGACGCTAATGCCCAATGCTCTGACCTTTCCGATCAATCTTGACTTGCTGGCCGGCGCATTGGTCGTGAGCGATGACGAGGTGCGCGCCGCGATGCTGTTCGCGTATGACCAATTCAAGATTGTCGTCGAGCCAGGCGCCGCGGTTGGTATCGCCGCGGTTCTGAGCCGGAAAATCGAGATCCGGGGAAAGACAATAGCCACCATCGTCACTGGCGGGAACATCGATCCAGACAGGTTCTGTGAAACGTTGAAAACGGCGCCCGGCAACCAAGGACAAACCGAATGATACGCAGACTAATGGCCGAATGGCTGGGTACGTTTTCACTGTTGGCGACGGTCGTGGGATCGGGAATCATGGCCGAACGGTTGGCAGACGGGAACGTCGCAATTGCTCTTCTGGGAAATACAATTCCGACCGGAGCGATCCTGGTCGTGTTGATCTTGGTCTTTGCCCCAATCTCAGGCGCGCATTTTAATCCCGCGGTCACTATCGCACGTGGGTTTTCCGATACATTCGCGGGCATCAATCCAGCCGATGTTGCGGCGTTCGTGGCCGTGCAATTGATTGCAGCGGTGCTCGCCACATTGTTCTTTCGTTGGTTGTTGGATGGTGGGGCGGCTGCAGCATGAGACCTTGATGGATGGTGTGAAAGATGACGCATTCAACTCCACATTTCTCTTTGGATGAAGACATCGACCGCCGTGCCGTTCCCGCCTTGAAAACCCATCCTATCGTCCTTGGTGAGGGTGGGGAAAACCTGTTCGCTGCCGGTGTGGCGGATATGGATTTCAAGGCTGCGCCGCCTGTGCTCGAAGCGTTGCAGAAAAGGCTGGACCACGGCGTTTTTGGGTATGAAACCGTACCGGATGGCTTGATACCCGCGCTGACTGATTGGCTGCAAACCCGTCATGGCTGGCAAGTGGACAAGAGCCACATTTTGCGCGCGTCCAATGTCTTGAACATACTGGCCATCGCGGCATCCCTGTTTACCGACGAAGGCGATGGCGTCATTGTTCAGCCGCCTGTCTTTTTCGATTTCTATGACATCATCAGAGAAAACAACCGTCATCTGGTCGCGAACCCCCTGACCCTGAGGGAAGGGCGCTACGAGATGGATTTCGATGGGCTGGAACGGAAGGCGTCCGAGCCGCGCAACAGACTCATCTATCTCTGCAACCCGCATAACCCCGTTGGCCGGGTCTGGACAAAGGACGAGTTGCTGCGTTTGGGTGAGATTTGCCTGCGCAATGATGTGCTTGTCGTCTCGGACGAGATCCATGGCGACGTCACTTTTCCAGGTTATGACTACACGCCCTTCGCATCGCTTGGCCCCGCCTGTTCGAACAACGCCATCACCTGCCTATCGCCGGCAAAAAGCTTCAATATTGCCGCCTGCTGTTCAGCTTTCACGGTTATAACCGACGAGGTTAGGCACAAAGCCTTTCAGGTCGAAAACAGCCGCTTGACGGTAAATAAAAACAACGCCTTCGCCAGCGCCGCCATGCAAGCGGCGTACAAGGACGGAGGACCGTGGCTCGACGCCGTCCGAGACTATCTCGCAGGCAACCTGTCCGCGGTTCGATCCCTATTGAGCGACCTTCACGGTGTTGAGTTGATCGAACCGGAAGGCACTTTCCTGCTTTGGCTGGATTTTCGTGGCCTGGGGCTAGAACCGGATGAGCTGACCGCTTTCTTGAAAAATCGTGCCGGTTGGGCGGTCACACGCGGGCCCGCGTTTAGTGACCAGGGCGTAGGATTTGCCCGGCTGAATATTGCGTGTACGCGGTCCAAACTCGAAGCGGCACTCCACCGACTCGCGAACGCTGTCCTATCACTGTAGCAACGCCTGCTCTCGTACTGATGGATTTCCGGGTCGGGTCGACATTTCCAGTGCGCCGCGCCCGACGCCAATGTCTGGTCCTGGCTAGGAACGCCATAACCGATGGCCGCAGCTGGACGACCAGTTTGCGATCCGAATACCGACGTTCGGTTCAACAATCATGAAGGACTGAGAAAGGTAGAATCCAGCCGTTGAAAGGCCACAACTTCGCATCCCCCGAATGACCGCTCCTGGCACTTCCCGGAAGCGGACACCGCTAGGCCGCGACGGCGGCCGGCCCGTTTGTGAGTTCGCGGCCTAACTTTTCACCGCGAAGACCATGTAGTTGACGTCCAGGTCCCGGCTCAGGCGCCAGGTCGCGTCGAGCGGGTTGTAGCCGACCCCGGTCATGACTTCGATCGCCAAGCCGGCGCGGCGCAAATGGGCGGCCAATTCCGAGGGGCGCAGGAATTTCCGCCAGTCATGGGTCCCGCGCGGCAGCCAGCGCAGGACATATTCCGCCCCCACGATCGCCAGCAGGAACGATTTCGGGGTCCGGTTCAGGGTCGCGATCACGCTCGCGCCGCCCGGCCCGACCAGGGCGGCGCAGGTCTCCAGGAACGCCCCCGGCTCCGCGACGTGCTCGACCACCTCCATGTTGACGACCACATCGAAGGTCTCCCCCGCCTCGGCCAAATCCTCGGCGGCGGCGTGACGGTAATCGATTTCCAAGCCGGATTCGGCGGCGTGATGCCCGGCGATCCGGATGTTCTCCCCGGCGGCGTCGATGCCGGTGACGTGGGCGCCGAGGCGGGTCAGCGGCTCGCACAGGAGGCCGCCGCCGCACCCGACATCCAGGAGTCGAAGACCTTCCAGCGGCCGCGGCGCCAGGGGGTCGCGGCCCAGATGCGCGCACACGCGGTCGCGGATAAAGCGCAGGCGCACCGGGTTAAGCTGATGCAGGGGGCGGAACTTACCGCTTGGGTCCCACCAGGTCTCGGCCATGGCGGCGAACTTCGCGACCTCGTCCGGATCGACGCTGTCTCGGTGGCGCCGACCGCCTTGCGATGTCTGTGTAGGGGCCATGGGATCCTCCGTTCGGCGTCCGGGCCGCTCTTGCCTGCGGCCCCCGGATGCGAGTATCCATAGCCGCCCGCCTTCCAGGGGGCAACCGGCCGACCCGGCCTTGAGCCAACTTGGCGCGCGGACAGGACAAGACAAGCACTCCATGGCCCGAATCGTGATGAAATTCGGCGGCACCTCGGTCGCCGACTTGGAGCTGATCCGCGGAGTCGCGCGCAAGGTCAAGGCCGAGGCCGATTCCGGCCACGAGGTCGCGGTCGTGGTTTCCGCCATGTCGGGGGTCACCAATCAACTGGTCGAGTATGTCGATCAGGCGGCCAAGCTGTTCGATTTGCGGGAGTACGACGTCGTCGTGTCGTCGGGCGAGCAAGTCACCTGCGGCCTCTTGGCGGTGATTCTACAGGATATGGGCGTGCCCGCCCGCTCCTGGCTCGGCTGGCAAATCCCTTTGCGCACCGACGAGGCGCACGGAAACGCCCGGATCGAGGATGTCGATACAACCGATATCGTGCGCCGCTTCGGCGACGGGCAGGTTGCGGTGGTCGCCGGTTTCCAGGGCATCGACCCGCACGGCCGCGTCACCACCCTGGGGCGGGGCGGTACGGACACTTCGGCGGTCGCCTTGGCTGCCGCGTTGGGCGCGGAGAGGTGCGACATCTACACCGACGTTGACGGTGTCTATACCTCCGATCCCCGGATCGTTACCAAGGCGCGCAAGCTCGACAAGATCACTTACGAGGAAATGCTCGAAATGGCGTCCCTGGGCGCCAAGGTGCTCCAGACCCGCTCGGTCGAGATGGCGATGAAACACCGGGTCAAGCTGCAGGTCCGCTCCAGCTTCGACGAGTCGCCGGGCACCTTTGTCGTGGATGAGGATGAAATCGTGGAAAAGGCAATCGTAAGCGGCATCGCCTATAGCCGGGATGAGGCGAAGGTGACGCTAATCAATGTTCCCGATCGGCCCGGCACGGCGGCCCGCATTTTCGGGCCCCTGGCCGACGCCGGTATCAACGTCGACATGATCGTTCAAAACGCGGCCGTGGACGAGAAAACCACCGGCATGACCTTCACGGTGCGCAAAACCGACCTCGACCGCGCGGTCGAGGTGCTCAAGCAGCAGCAGCCGGACCTGGGCTACGGCGAACTGAGCGCCGATTCCAATGTCGTCAAGATCTCGGTCATCGGGGTTGGCATGCGATCCCATGCCGGGGTCGCGCAAAGCATGTTCAAGACCTTGGCCGAGAAGGGCATTAATATACAGGTGATCTCGACCTCGGAAATCAAGGTCAGCGTCCTGGTGGCCGAGGAATACACGGAACTGGCGGTCCGCAGCCTGCATACGGCCTACGGCCTGGACGCGGCTTAGAGCCCGTTCCGACCGGGATTGTCCGGCTCGGGATGGCCCTGTTAAAAGACTGGTAATATTGGGAATGGTAAAAACTCTGGTAACCTGGTCTTGCGACGTCGCACTGAGAACCAAGGCAGCCTATGCTCCCGGGACAGGTCTCGATGAGCGGCGGCGGCGGTATCGAAGAAAGAGCGGGCCGAACTGGGTAATTTAGGTCAAGCTTGGCCGATGGCGGTGAGTGTCCGTGACTTTCATGCATAGGAAAGAAGACAACATTCACGTGGCGCGTTTCGGCACTGAATCGCCTTCGGGCCATCGCGAGAGCGTTGCCGCCGTTCTGAGCCGGGCGCGCGAGAAGCACGGTCAAGACGTGCGCTCCGTTTCCCAGGTCCTGCGAATCCGCCAGCCCTACCTCGAGGCCCTCGAATCTGGCGATTTCGACAAACTGCCGGGTACGGCTTATGCCCTTGGGTTCTTGCGCACCTACGCCGAATATCTGGGGCTCAACGCCAACAACATCGTCGATCGCTTTAAGGAAGAAGTTCAGGCGACCGAACGGCCGACGGAGCTGGTATTCCCGGAGCCTGTGGTCGAAGGCCGCATCCCCGGCGGCGCGATCATCCTCGTTTCAGTGGCTCTTCTCATGGTGGCCTACGGCGGCTGGTTCTATCTAACCAATCAGGGCCGCACCGTCGCGGACCTGGTGCCCGCGCTGCCCGAGCAAATTCAGGCGCTTATCGACAGCGAGCGGGACGTTTCCGCGCCGGCGGCGCCAGCAGAGCCCGTGATGGAGGCCGAGGCCCCCCCCGCTGAGGTCGAGCCGCAAGCGGCGGAGACATCGTCGGACGAGCCCGCGGCGACACCCGATCCGGCCCCAGCTATAGCTGAGACGCAGCCTAGCGCTGAAGCGCCGAGGGCGGAGCCGATCCAGAAAATTCCCGCGCCCAAGCCGGTTCAAGTCGTGGCCGCGGTGGAGCCGACGGAACCTGAGCCTGCGCCAGTAGCGCGGAGCCAGGCTGCCCTGCCGGCCGAAACACCCCAGGCCGCGGTTCAGCCCCAAACTGAAGTTGCGTCCGATTCGACCCCGGATGCTTATTCCGGTCCCCCCGTCAGTTCCGACCCGGCCCCGGAATTGGAGGCCTTGATCCGAGACGAAGCGCCACCGGCGCCCGAGGCCGTCGAGGCGCGGGTCCAGGGCCAGCAATTCGAACCCCAAGGCTCACCGGATCCGGTCGTTCCGCACCAGACCGTCGTCATCCCGGCGCCGCCCTCGGCACCGCAAGGTTTTTCGCGCCCCGGCGAAAGAGCGCCGCAGGTTTATGGCGAGGGCAACGAAGGCGCTCGAATCGTCCTGCGCGCGCTCCAGGATAGCTGGGTCCAGGTCCGGGACAATCAAGACGCCCTGTTACTGACACGGGTGCTGCGCAGCGGCGATGTCTATCATGTTCCCGATCAGGCGGGCTTGACGCTCCTGACCGGCAATGCCGGCGGTATCGAGCTGGAGGTGGACGGCGTCCGCCTCGCGCCCCTGGGCCCGATCGGCGCCGTGCGCCGGCAAATCGCGCTCGATCCTTCGATTCTGCTGACCGGCGCCGACCAGTAGCGTCGATCGCCCGAGAATGCCGGGGCTGGCATCCTAAAGCCGAGGTCCAAGCACACCCGCGTGCGGCTGACCTCGGTCTTGAATTTTCCGGACCTAGGGCGCATGTTCGCCCCGTGCCGAGCCCCGGCGCAGAGTTCTGGCAAGGGCGCCCGCGCTCAAATCGCAATGTGACCCGAGGGACCGCCCCATGAGCGTCCGGCCGTACCGCGAAATTCAACGCCGCAAATGCCGCCAAATTCACGTTGGCCCGGTCCCCGTGGGCGGCGATGCGCCGATCACGGTCCAATCGATGACCAATACCCTGACCTCCGATGTCAAGGCGACGGTCGAACAGGTTCTGGCGCTAGAGGCGGCCGGCGCCGATATCGTTCGCATCTCCTGCCCCGATGAGGACTCAACCAGGGCGCTGAAAGAGATCGTCCGAGAGGTCAATGTGCCGATCGTGGCCGACATTCACTTCCACTATAAACGCGCCATCGAGGCGGCGGAGGCCGGGGCCGCCTGTCTGCGGATCAATCCCGGCAACATCGGCTCGGACGAGCGGGTCCGCGCCGTGGTTCAGGCGGCCAAGGACCACGGTTGCTCCATGCGCATCGGCGTCAATGCCGGTTCGCTGGAAAAGGACATTTTGGAAAAATACGGCGAACCTTGTCCGGAAGCGATGGTCGAAAGCGGGCTCAACCATGCCCGCATTCTGGAGGACCAGGATTTTTTCGAATTTAAGATTTCCTGCAAGGCCTCGGATGTGTTCCTCGCGGTCGCCGCGTATCACGGCCTTGCCGATGCCTGCGATTATCCCCTGCACATAGGCGTGACCGAAGCCGGTGGCCTGCGCAGCGGCACGATTAAGTCCTCGATCGGACTGGGCGCCCTGCTTTGGGCCGGGATCGGCGACACCGTCCGCGTCTCGCTTTCCGCCGATCCGGTCGAGGAGGTCAAGGTCGGTTTCGACATACTCAAGGCGCTCAACTTGCGCCACCGGGGCGTTAACGTGATCTCTTGCCCTTCCTGCGCGCGCCAGCAATTCCAGGTCATCAAAACGGTCGAGGTTTTGGAACAGCGCTTGGCCCATATAACGACGCCCATGACCGTTTCGGTCATCGGTTGTGTCGTCAACGGCCCCGGCGAGGCGCGCGAGACCGATATCGGCTTTACCGGCGGCGGCAACGGGACCCACCAAGTTTATATCGGCGGACTGCCCGATCATCGCCTAAAGGACAAAGATATCGTCGATCATCTGGTCGGCTTGGTCGAACAAAAGGCCGCCGAGATCGAGGCCGCCGAGGCTGAGGCCGAAGCCGAAGTGCCACAACAGCGCGCCGCGTCCTAAATACTTTCGGAGAACGACTTTGCCCGCGTTGCAGCCGGTTCGCGGCACACGAGATATATTGCCGGAGGATATGCGCCGCTTTCGCCAGGTGGTCGAGACGGCGCGCGAGCTGTGCGAACGTTACGGCTACCTCGAGATGGCGACGCCAATCTTCGAATTCACCGAGGTGTTCGGCCGTCCGCTCGGTGAAACCTCCGATGTGGTTTCCAAGGAGATGTACAGCTTCACGGATCGCGGCGGCGAAGCCATCACGCTCCGGCCGGAGGCGACGGCGGCGGTGGCGCGCGCCTTCCTATCGGAAGGTTTGGCGCATGAGCTGCCGCTCAAGTTTTTTTGCCACGGCCCGATGTTTCGCTACGACCGTCCGCAAAAGGGGCGCTGGCGTCAGTTCCATCAGATCAACGTGGAACTCCTGGGTGTGGCGCAACCCTTGGGCGACGTCGAGATCATCGCCCTGGGGTGGCATATTCTGGAGGCACTGGGCGTGCGCGGGCGCACGACTATGGAGTTGAATAGCTTGGGCGACGCCGAGAGCCGGCACGCTTACCGCGATGTGCTGATCGCGTACTTCAGCGATCATCGCGACAAGCTATCCGAAGACAGCCAAAAGCGATTGACGCGTAATCCCTTGCGTATTCTGGATTCGAAGGATGAGGGCGATAAACGGGTCGCGGCCGGGGCGCCGGCCCTGACCGAGCACCTCAATCAAGCCAGCGTCGATTTCTTCGCCACGGTGCGCGAGGGACTGGATACCCTGGGTATCGCCTATACGCTCAACCCTACGCTTGTGCGCGGGCTGGACTATTACAGCCACACGATCTTCGAGTTCACGACCGCGGATTTGGGTGCCCAAGCGACGGTGATGGGCGGCGGCCGTTACGACGGCCTGATCGAGCTTCTGGGCGGGCCCTCCACACCTGGCGTTGGCTGGGCCGCCGGCATCGAGCGCCTGTCCATGTTGATGGCAACGACGCCGCCCGCGTCCCGGCCCTTCGTTGTCGTGCCCATCGGTGCGCAAGCAGAGACCAAGGCCCTTGCCGTGACCCACAAGCTTCGCCAAGCCGGCCTGACGGTCGAGCTTGGTTTCAGCGGCAACATCAAGAAGCGGATGAAACGGGCCGACAAACTGGGCGCACGCGCCGCCGTTCTGATGGGTGAGGACGAACTGGCGCAAAACGCCGCCACGGTTCGAGACCTCGAATCGGGCAAACAGGAACTTGTTCCCCTGGATGCCTTGAGCGAGCGCCTCGCACAGTTTCGGTAGCGGCCGCCATGCCCGGCGCGGCCCCGGACCCCATCGCAGATCTCATCTCGACCGGCTTGACGCTGGACTCGGTCAGCCCCGAACTGCGTGAGCAAGTCTTCAGCGACGAGCCGGATTCGGCGCGATTGCTTCATCGCCTGCGGGAGTTGCCTCTCGATGATGTTCTGGCGATATCGACCTGCGAGCGGGTCGAGATTTTCGCGGTCTCCCGCTTGCCGAATGCCGCCGGAATTTTGCTCGATACGCTAGCTGGGCAGACCGGCGCAGACGCGGCCGTCCTTCAGGAACAGGCGCGCCGACAGCACGGCGGCCAGGCGCTGGCGCACTTGTTCGCCGTGGCGTCCGGGCTGGAAAGTCAGGTTGTCGGCGAGCCTCAAATCCTGGGGCAGGTCAAGGAAAGTCACCGGCAGGCCGCGGCCATGGGTTTGGTCGGGCCGGGCCTCGAGCCAATGCTCCAAGCAGCCTATCAAACGGCGAAGCGGGTCCGAAACGAAACCGACATCGGGCACTACCCGGTCTCCATTGCGACCTCGGCCTTGATGGTGGCGCGCGATGTGCACGGCGATCTCGGACGGTGCAGTGCGTTGGTGATCGGCCTGGGCGAAATGGCCGAGTTCATCGGCGGTGAGATCAAGGCCGCCGGGGTGCGCGATATCGCGATTCTGCACCCGACACTCGCGCGTGCGCGCGCGGTGGCGCATCGCCTGAGTGGCCATTTCCGCCCCTGGGAAGAACTGGACCAGGCTCTGGCCGTGGCCGATATCGTGGTCGGGGCGCTGGGGACCGGGCAATTCAGCGTAACCCGGCGCCAGGCCGAGCAGGCGTTGCATGCGCGCCGCCGCGCGCCCATGTATTTTATCGACGCTGCCGTGCCACACGATATCGAGCCGGCGGTCAACGACCTTGACGGCGCTTTCGTTTACGATCTGGAAGATCTTGAACGTATCGCCTTGCGGGGCCGGGCGTCGCGCGAAAGCGCGCTTCAGGCGGCCCGGGTCATTGTCGCGGAAGAACTCGCGGCCTTTTCGCGGCAACACGCGGCGCGTGGGGCGGCGCCCACGGTGGTCGCGCTACGTCAACATTTCGAATCGGTGCGGGCTGATGTCCTCTCGGGTGGCGGCATCGATGCGGACGAAGCGACGCGGCGATTGATCAACCGTCTGCTGCACGATCCGACGGTGGTGCTGAGGACGGCGGCCGCCGAAGATGCCGAGCAAGGATCAAAAAGTCCGTTCAACCTGGAAGCAACGCTTAGACGCCTGTTCCGCCTCGACGGCGGGCAAGAGTCGGCCAAGGACAAGAGTAAGTGAGTCTTCAAGAGAAACTGGATAGCGTGCTGGTGCGCCACCAAGAGCTCAGCAACCTGGTGGCGACCCATGCACACCCGGGATCGGATGACTATACCCGCTTGCTCAAGGAATACGCCGACCTGACCCCCATCGTGGAAGGCGTAACCTCACTGCGCGACGTGCAGATGGAGATGGCGGATCTGGGCGGGCTGATCGCCGATCCGGAATCGGATGCCGAGATGAGGGCTTTGGCGGAGGAGGAATTCCGGGCCCTGAAAGCCCGCCTGCCGGACCTGGAGCACCAGGTCCAAGTCTTGCTTTTGCCGCGCGACGAGGCCGATGAGCGTAACGCCATTATAGAAGTTCGCGCCGGGACAGGCGGCGAGGAGGCGGCGCTCTTCGCGGCCGAGTTGTTTCGGATGTATCAGCGTTATGCCGACATTCACGGCTGGCGGTTTGAGGTTATCGACTTCAACGAGACCGACATCGGGGGCTGTAAGGAGGCCAGCGGCCTTATCTCGGGCAAGGGCGTTTTCGCGCGCCTGAAGTTCGAATCGGGTGTGCACCGGGTGCAACGGGTGCCGACCACGGAATCGGGCGGCCGCATCCACACCTCCGCGGCCACGGTTGCCGTTCTGCCCGAGGCCGAGGACGTCGACGTCGAGATCGAGGACAAGGATCTGCGGGTCGATACCTACCGGTCTCAGGGCGCCGGCGGACAGCATGTCAATACCACCGACAGCGCGGTGCGGATCACGCACTTGCCCTCGGGCGTCGTCGTGCAGTGCCAGGATGAAAAGTCGCAGCACAAGAACCGCGCCAAGGCGATGAAGGTATTGCGTGCCCGTCTTTACGATCACAAGCGCCAGGAGCAAGAGGATGCCCTTGCGGCGAGCCGGCGCAGCCAAGTCGGCAGCGGCGACCGCTCCGAGCGAATTCGGACCTACAATTTTCCGCAGGGCCGCGTCACCGATCATCGAATTCAGTTGACGCTGTATAAGCTTGAGAAAGTGCTCATCGGCGAGGCCCTCGACGAGTTCGTCGATGCCTTGAGCGCCGAGGACCAAGCGGCGCGCCTGGCGGCGCTGAACTGATGGTTCCTGAAACATGGCCAGAGAAGGACGCCGCTGGGAAGGGGCCGGAACGAAGCTGCGGCCAAGTCCTGGAACAGGCCGCGGCCCGCCTGCGCGCCGCCGGTATAGACGGCGCCCGGCGCGATGCTCGTCTGCTTCTGGCCGCGGCGCTGGGGATAGAAGCGGCGCAAGTCATGGCCTATCCGGAACGCTGGATAAGCGACGCGCAAGGGGCCGAGGTGGAGCGGATGATTGTCCGTCGGGCCCGGCACGAACCTGTGTCGCGCATCCTCGGACGGCGGGAATTTTGGGGCCTGGAACTCCATATCACGCCCGAGACCCTGGATCCGCGCCCCGATAGCGAGACTTTGGTTGCGGCGGTAGTGGCGCGGATCGCCGCGCGCGCGGCGCCGCTTAAGATCCTGGATCTGGGCACGGGCAGTGGCTGCCTTCTGCTGGCCCTGCTGTCGGAGCTTCCGGCAGCCGAGGGCCTGGGAATCGACCTGGATCCCGCCGCACTGGCGGTCGCGAGCGAGAATGCGGCCTGCCTGGGGCTTGCGGCGCGCGCGCGTTTTGCAACCGGCGACTGGGCTGAGGGCTTGGGCGGAGGCTGGCAAGTAATCGTTAGTAATCCGCCATATATAATCGGGCGAGAGATTGAAGGTCTAAGCCCTGAAGTCGCCGAATTCGATCCACGATTGGCGTTGGATGCTGGGCCCGATGGCTTAAAAAGCTATCGGAAGATCGTTCCCCAGGCCGCTCGTATATTGGCTCCCAAGGGAGTCTTGGTCTTGGAGATTGGCGCCGGTCAGGGCGATGCCGTCTGCCGGCTTATGAGACAGTCGGGCCTTGCCGCCATCGAGCGCTTGGCGGATCTAAGCGGGACAAAACGCTGCCTGGTGGCGCGACCCGGTTAAGGGCCGATTTCACAAAGCGGAGACGACGAAAAGAAAGTAGTTGGAATGCCGGGGCTTCCCCACTAAATTGGGGGTGTAGAGCAGATGGCTCTCGCGTCCGAAGTGACGCTCCACGACCCCCGATATTGTGTCTGTGGCACCAAGCTCGCGAAATCGCCGGATGGCGGCGTTGTTACGATGCGAGCCTATTTTGATCCATCACCAGAAGTAAGCGATTGATGAGACAAGGACCTAATGGACGACGGCCGCGAGGGCGGCCGAATCGGAAGCAACAAGGTGGGCCCTCACGGCCTAACAACTTTGACAGCAGCGGTCCCGAAGGACGCATTCGGGGAAATGCCCATCAAGTCTATGAAAAATACGTAGGCTTGGCGCGCGACGCCATTTCGGCGGGGGACCGTGTCGCGGCCGAGACATACTACCAACATGCCGAGCACTACTTCCGAATCGTGAATGCAAGTACCGATCCGGTGACCGCGGAGCGGCGGCCGGCGCGGGACGACGGAAATGGGCGCGACGCGGATGGGCGGGAGCCGAGGGGACCGGACTCACGCGACCGCTCGGCCCGTGAACAGGATGTGAACAGCGACCGAAATGTGGGCGAGCCTGAGCCGGCTCGCAGCACGCCCTCTGAGACCGCACAACCCGCACAGGTGGAGCCGCCGAGAGCTGCGGAGGGCCAGGACCGTGAAGGTTTGGACCGTGTTTTGGGTAGAGACGGGGCGGATTCTCCCTCGAGAAATCGGCCGCGTGCGCCCCAGGGCGCGGTGAGCGGCCCGGCGGATCGGGACACGGAGCAAGCTCCGACCCGGCGGCGTCCGCGTCAACGTCCGGCCCGAAGCGAGGCAGCCGGCCCGGCAAACGATGGCGCTGAGCGCCAAGCGGATCGTTCCGGTAACGGCGATGCAAGGGTTAGCGCACCGGCCCAGGACCAAGTTTCCACCGCGCCAAGCGAGCCTGCGGAAGCCACCGCCCCGGACGTGAAGAATCCGGATAGCGAGCCGGCCGGCGCCTAACGCCCTAACGACGGTACCCGATAGGCGCGTAGAAGAAATTCCAAGGAAGAAAATAAAACGGAGGCCGCTGGATTTGCGGCCTCCGTATATTTTTTTGCGTCAGCGAAGCTTACCGGGGCTGTTTGTTCCGCCCGGTCATCACCCCGTCTAGTCCTTGTGCGTTTGGAAGTTCCCTTTGTTGAGGAAACCCTCCACGAAGAGCACGACGTCGCCCATGCCGTTCTTGATCTCGATCCGCGCCGTATCGTCGACACCGGGCTCGCCGGCATCCACGAGAATGAAGTCGACGGTCGCGTCGAAGTCGGTGGTGCCGCCACTCTTCAGCCGGCCCGTGCCGCTGCCGTTGAAGGTATCGAAGGGTGACGAGGCGGGTGGTTGTTGGATGATGTCGGGATCCTCGGTGCAATTTGCGGCGGTCAGGTTTAGCAGGTGGAATGAATTGCCCTGCCAGTTGATCTGGAAGTTATTCGGATTGCGCAGATCGCAGTGCATTTGCAATCCCTTGGTGATCCGAACGCCATCGATCGTGAAATTACTGCCACCACCCGTAATCCGGCCGTCGAGCGTGGGCGGAACGTCCTCGCGAAGGGCGATTCCGGCGGCGGCCCAGTCCAGGGACGCGGGGAGATCCCCGGTGCCCAGCCGGTCAATCGACAAGGCCTGAACGGTTAGCATGGTGGCGCCGGCCGGAATAGCGACGGAGATGTTCACGGTATCCCATTCGCCGCCGTCGTTGCTGCCGAGCAGGTTATTCAAGGATGTGGTCGTGCCGCCGACGGTGATGTCGACCGCGGACGGGCGGGGCCGGTTGTCCGCGACGCTGTGGAAGAACATGGTGAGGTCGGCCGTGCGGTCGACGGCACTGGCTGGGAATGCGATTGTCTGCGGGATCGTCGTATCCAGGGGAGACGAAAAATCGATGAAGGCAAGGTCGTTGCCGTCCCGGACCTGAATCTCCGCCGCTGGCGAAACGCCGTCGTCGTAAATCACCATCACACCGGCGCCGTTGCTAACGTTGTCACAGCTCAAACCGTCTACCAAGAGCGAGTTGAACCCTTGCGAGACCAGGCCAAGGCCCGTTATGTCCGCGCGGAACGTGGCGCCCTCGACATTTGAGAAGAAATTGGTGGGCCCTCCTATACCGGCTACCGGATCGCCGTTGATGAGATTTCCGTCCACCGTGATGTCGTTGTCCTGGCCCCCGGGGCTGGCGAAGCAACCCCAGTAGAGCAGAACCTGTTGGGCCGCACCGGGAACATCGATATCGATCGTGCCGGGTCCGTCCCGTAATCCAGTGCCGGCGCCGATGATCCCGGTGCCGGTCGCAATAGGTGTGCTGGGCGGTCCCAGGGTTTCGGTCCCATCGGCCCATGCGCTGCCAGCACTGAGCGCGATGCCGAGACCGAAGATCGTCGCAGTAAGGAATTTCTTCTTCATTTCTACCTCCCGATTGACCAAAGAGTTTATCTCACCCGTGAGAATCCTTATAGCGATACCGCGCCGACTCGATCGGCCGTGACGGTCGGTTCGCTCTTGTTATGGTGTTTCCGATTACTTCGTCGCGTACCTCGCGCACCTAAGTTTAGGATCCGGATTGACGGTCCGGTCCAAGGGGAATTCTACTATTTCCCTCTTTTTTGTGGATTTACGCTAGCACGCGGTAGCGTAGGAGGGGAGTCGAAATTTGGTCCGGCGCAGTTAGCCAAGGTCTCCGCGCCTCGTCCAGAGCATTTAGCGCCGGCGAGCCAAGTTGAGATCATTGCGATTACTGTCGAGACCGGGGCAGTTTTAAGACGGGCCTATTCTGGCGGGCAAAGTACCCCACCGCAGGCAACCTCGCCGCCGAACGTTACGCGCGCATAAATGCCTATATCGACGTGATCGAAGCCCTTCTGCAACGAGCGCGGAATGTTCAGATCGCGCTCCGCGGTGTCCGGATTGACGTTGGTGGCCGCGCACCGTTCGATTCTCTCGACGACCTGCAACCGCGCCGGGCCAAGGCCGATCTCCTTTCCGACCCAGACGAATTCCGACCAAGCGCGCGCACCCGTGATGTAAAAGTTGGCCCGGAATCGCAGAGGATCGACCGGCTGACGGACGACCCGTTCCAGGTCTTTGACACTAGCCAGATTGACGATGGAGACGAGCGGGTCCCTAACGTCGGTGAACATCTCCGCCTCGGCCTCGATCAGCTTGGGTGTGCCGCGACCGGCGGCGCCCATGAAACCATCGAAGAATTGCCCGATAAGCATGCGCCCCATGGCCTCGGTGGCGTTAGCGCGCACGACCTGCTTCCCGGCCCGGTGAATGGCCAACATGCCGCTTTCGGGGTCGAAGTCTGCGCGCAGTTGCGCCAACTTTTCGTCGCGCAAGAGGCACAGGAGGTTCGATTTGGGTTGCCATTGCGGCGCGCCGGGTTCGACACGCGCCGAGCCGTGGGCGAGCGCGAAGCGCCGATCGTGCGGCAAGCCTTGACCGGGCGTCAGGGTAACACGCTCTAGCTTCTCCGCGTTTAGCCCTTTCAGGGGATAGCGGCAGATATCGGCGACTTCGATGCTCAACGGTCGTCTCCCAAGACAAGGCCGAGCAGCTAAACCCGCACCCTTGCTGCTGTCAATCAAGCGATCCCGTTACAAAATGGGCCGCCCCCTCCTTAAGGCGATGACGCAACAGGCCACAATGACAATCACAGCGATTTGCGCGACGATCACGCTAGGCCAAATACGCGAGAACACCGGATCGAAGTACTTCTGAGGCCCAAAGGACACTAAGGCCGTCAGGGCGAACAGAACGGCCAGCGCGATACCATGGCGCGCGCCCCGTCGGACAAGGTGGAATGCCGCCGCGCCAATCGCTAGGGAGGCGCCGAGGAAAGGGCCAAGCGCGAAGGGCGGCACTTCGAGCGGCGGATGCGGCGCTGTGCGCGAGAAGAGCGCAAGCAACATCACGCCGGTTAGCACCAGAAGGATAATGATCGCCGCCGACGCAGGATGGCTTTCCCGGGCCGCGGATTCTCCAGGCTTTGACATCGAACTCCTCCAGGAAAAAACCGTACCAGTGGGTACGCTTGCTCTTAGACGTACCCACTGGTACGGTTTCTGTCAAGATCCAATCTGAGCGGACACCGGACATGAAGGCTGCATCACTCAACCAGCGTCGCGACGAGATCATGGATATCGCGGTCGAGATTCTTACTGAGCGCGGATACCGCGACACCAGTATGCTCGAAGTCGCCAAGCGCGCATCGGCATCGAAGGAGACTCTTTACGCTTGGTTCGGCGACAAGCGGGGCCTGTTCGAAGCGGTCATCCAGCGCAATGCGCAGGCGGTTCAAACGGTGTTAGCTCATCATCTCGCGGGAAATGCGCCCGCCGAACGTGTGTTGATGGCTTTCGGGTGCGCGCTCCTGGAGCTGCTCCTGGGCGACGGCGCGGTGGCTATCAACCGTGCCGCCATCTCGGAAGCGCGCGCCGATCCCACCCTAGCGCAGACCTTGGCCAGCGCCGGCCGTGAAGCGACCTTGCCGGCCTTCATCCAATTTCTCGAGCTACACCGAAAGCGCGGCGTCTTGAGGATCGATACCCCATCCGAGGCCGCCGAGGACTTCCTTGGTCTGCTGCTCGGCGATACCCAGGTAAGGCGTCTTCTCGGTCTCTTGTCAGCGCCGAGAAAAGCTCAGATCAACGCGCGCGCCGCTCGCGCCACCCACGCTTTTTTGCGTTTGTATGCGGCATGAGGGCCAGCTTCAAGCTCAGCAGTTCCTAGGCGGACACGCTTTTTACACCGGTCCCAAGGTCCAGGAATCCGCCGGACTGGCGCGCCCAAAGCCTGGCATAGAGACCGCCTGTGGCCAGCAGCTCCTCGTGGGTGCCCTGTTCGGCGATCCGGCCGTGGTCCATCACGATCAGCCGGTCCATGGCGGCGATGGTCGAGAGTCGGTGGGCGATGGCGATGACGGTCTTGCCGGCCATGAGATCGGTCAAGGAATCCTGGATCGCGGCCTCCACTTCGGAATCCAATGCCGAGGTCGCCTCGTCCAGCACCAGGATTGGCGCGTCCTTCAGAACCACACGGGCAATGGCGATCCGCTGGCGCTGTCCGCCCGACAGCTTGACGCCGCGCTCGCCGACATGGGCGTCCAGGCCGGTCCGGCCTTTCCCGTCTGTTAAGTCCGGGACGAATCCCTCGGCCTTCGCCGCCTTTACGGCCGCGGCGATCGCTGCCTCGTCGGCCTCCGGCCGGCCATAGCGGATGTTGTCGCGTACCGAGCGGTGCAGCAGGGAGGTGTCCTGGGATACCAGGCCGATCGCGGCGCGCAGGCTATCTTGGGTGACTCCGGCGATATCCTGACCGTCGATCAATATCCGGCCGGATTCCGTATCGTAGAACCTAAGGAGCAGGTTGACGACGGTCGACTTGCCGGCGCCCGAGGGGCCGACAAGCCCGACCTTTTCGCCCGGTGCGATCGTCAACGACAGATCGTCCAAGACGCCGCTATCTTTGCCGTAGTGAAAGCGTACTTGCTCGAAGGCGATGCCGCCTTGGCCGATCGCCAGCGGCCGCGCCGCCGGCCGGTCGACCAGGTCGTGTTCGCGCGCGATCGTCTCCAGCCCGTCCTGAACCGTGCCGATATTTTCGAACAGAGAAGCGACCTCCCACATGATCCAGTGGGACATGCCCTTCAAGCGCAAGAACAGGCCGACGGCAAGCGCCACTGCCCCGGCGGTCACCGCGCCCTTTGTCCAGAGCCAGATCCCGATCAGCCCGGCGGAGGCCAGCAACAAGCCGTTCAGCGACTCGAGGGTGAAGTTGAGCCAGGTGACCAGCCGGAACTGTCGGTGCACGGTGTCCATGAAGGGGATCATGGACTCCCTGGCGTAGCTCTCTTCGCGCGCCGCGTGCGCAAAGAGCTTGACCGTCTGGATATTGGTATAGGAATCGACGATCCGCCCGGTGAGGTCGGAACGCGCGTGCGCCTGCGCCTTGGAGACCAACCGCATCCTGGGAACGAAAATGCGCATGGCTGCGGCATAGGCGACGAACCACAGGGCGAGCGGCGCCATGATGCGCCAATCGCTCTGGGCGAAAAGCACCAGCGCGCCCATCAAGTAGACCGCTACGTAGACGAAGACCTCCGTGGTGAGCGCGACCACCTGTCTCACGGCCAAGGCCGTCTGCATGACCTTGGTCGCGACCCGACCGGCAAAATCGTCTTGAAAGAACGTCATGGACTGGCGCAACACGTAGCGGTGCGCGAGCCAGCGGATACGCATGGGGAAATTGCCCAGGATGCCCTGGTTGGCGACGGCCTCGTGAGCCAGGTCAACGAGGGGCATGACCACGAGGATCATCAGTCCCACCCCGATCATCCACCAGAGATGGTCCGACCAGAAGGTCTCCCGGTTCGCGTCGGCAAAGAAATCGATCAAGTTGCCGAGGAAGCCGAACAGCGCGACCTCCAGCACGGCGAAGACGGACGCGGTCAGCGACACGAACAGAAGATGCGGCGCGATCGGTTTCGAATAGTGCCACAGGAACCCGAACAGGCGGCGCGGCGGCTTGTCCGGTACGGCTGCGGGAAAGGGATCGACAAGTTTTTCAAAGAAGGCAAGCATGGCTTCAGTCCAGGCATAAGGGGAACCGCTCCCCAGCCGGATCAAGCCTTAGCGCTTGCGTGGCCGGGGGTCAGATGAAGGGTAAGAACCAACCGATCATGTGGACCTCCGTTTCGGCGCGGCAGGAGTCGCCGCAGCCAGGCGGCACTATAACCGATCCTGCGCTAAGGGCAAATCATGAACAGCAGACAGCTTTTGGCCTTGGGCGCATCGGCCCTCAAGCCGATCCGCTGCCCGGCTGTCGGCTTCAAAGCACCCTTGTGTCATTTCGGTCACACCCCATATCGAGGCTAGGCGGGTGACTTAGGTCAACGCCAGGGGCGCCACGGGCCGATAAGCTCGGCCGTGGTGGGAATTTTAACTTTTGCATCGTCGACTGTACGCCGCCGGGCGCGGGTGCGGACGAGGAGGGCGCACAAGCATGGATCTCGAGAAATTCACGGAACGGTCCCGTGGCTTCATTCAGGCCGCTCAGGGGCTGGCGCTGCGCAGCAGCCACCAACAAATCACCGCCGAGCATCTGCTAAAGGTTCTGCTGGACGACAGCGAAGGCCTGGCCGCGAACTTGATCGGCGCCGCCGGCGGCGATGCGGCGCGGGCCCTGGATGGCGTTGAGGCCGCCCTCGGCAAGTTGCCGAAGGTTGAGGGGAGCGGCGCCGGCCAAGCCTATTTGGGAGGCGATCTGGCCAAGGTCTTCGAACAGGCCGAGACCATGGCCAAAAAGGCCGGAGACAGCTTCGTCACCGTCGAGCGTTTGCTGATCGCCTTGGCGATGGCCAGTGGGGCCGGCGCGGGTAAGGCCTTGGCCGACGCCGGCGTCACGCCACAGCGTCTGAATGCCGCGATCAACGATCTGCGCAAGGGCCGTACGGCGGACAGCGCGACCGCTGAGCAGGCTTACGATGCGCTCAAGAAGTACGCTCAAGACCTGACCGCCGCCGCGCGCGAGGGCAAGCTCGATCCCGTGATCGGCCGCGACGAGGAGATTCGCCGCACGATCCAGGTGCTGTCCCGCCGGACCAAGAACAACCCGGTCTTGATTGGCGAACCGGGTGTCGGCAAGACCGCTATTATCGAGGGTCTGGCCCTGCGCATCGTCAATGGCGACGTGCCGGAGACGCTGAAGAACCGGCGGCTCCTGGCGTTGGACCTTGGCGCGATGATCGCGGGCTCGAAGTTCCGTGGCGAATTCGAAGAACGGATGAAAGCGGTTCTAGAGGAAATCTCCGCCGCCGGCGGGGAAATTATCCTGTTCATCGACGAGCTTCATACCCTGGTGGGCGCCGGCAAGGCGGAGGGCTCCATGGATGCCTCCAACATGCTCAAACCGGCGCTTGCGCGCGGCGAACTGCATTGCGTCGGCGCCACGACTTTGGATGAATACCGCAAAAACATCGAGAAAGACGCGGCGCTGGCGCGGCGCTTCCAATCCGTATTCGTGGCCGAACCCAGCGTCGAGGAAACCATCTCGATCCTGCGCGGTTTGAAGGAAAAATATGAGCTTCACCACGGCGTGCGAATCACGGATTCGGCGATCGTGGCCGCCGCGACGCTCAGCAACCGCTACATCACCGATCGCTTTCTGCCGGACAAGGCCATCGACTTGGTCGACGAGGCCGCCAGCCGCATGCGCATGGAAGTCGATTCCAAACCGGAGGAGATCGACGAGCTCGACCGCAGGCTGATTCAACTCAAGATCGAGCAATCGGCCCTGCAGAAGGAAAGCGATAAGGCGTCCAAGGAACGCTTGGCGAAACTCAAGGACGAGATCGCCGATCTGGAAGCGAAATCCGGCAAGCTGACCGCGCAGTGGACCCTGGAAAAGGATGTGCTTGCCGGTGCGCAGAAGTTGAAGGAGCGCCTGGATCAGGCGCGCAGCGAACTGGAGATCGCCCAGCGCGAAGGCAGGTTGGAGCGCGCGGGCGAACTCATGTACGGCGTCATTCCCGAAATCGAGCGCACGTTGACGCAGGCCGAAGACAGCGAAAAAACCAACATGCTGAACGAGGACGTGACCGAGGCCGAGATTGCTTCCGTCGTGTCGCGCTGGACCGGCATTCCGGTCGACCGCATGTTGCAGGGCGAGCGCGATAAGCTGCTGCACATGGAGGATTCCCTGCGCGCTTCGGTAATCGGCCAGGAGGAGGCGATCGGCGCGATCTCGAACGCGGTGCGCCGGGCCCGCGCCGGCTTGCAGGATCCCAGCCGGCCGATCGGCTCTTTCGTGTTCCTGGGCCCCACCGGCGTCGGCAAGACGGAGCTGACCAAGGCGCTGGCGCGGTTCCTTTTCGACGACGAGACCGCCATGGTGCGTCTCGACATGTCGGAATACATGGAAAAACACACGGTCGCGCGCATGATCGGCGCGCCGCCGGGCTATGTCGGCTATGAGGAGGGGGGGGCGCTAACCGAGGCGGTGCGCCGCCGGCCTTATCAGGTGATCCTCTTCGACGAGATCGAAAAGGCGCACCCGGATGTCTTCAATGTGCTGCTTCAAGTCCTCGACGACGGCCGCCTGACTGACGGTCAGGGCCGCACGGTCGATTTTCGCAATACGCTGATCATCATGACCTCGAACCTGGGCGGCGATATCCTGGCCGAGCAGCCGGAAGACCAGGATAGCGACGCGGTGCGCGGTCAGGTCATGGAGGTGGTGCGCGCCGCCTTCCGGCCCGAGTTCTTGAACCGCCTGGACGAGATCTTGCTGTTCCACCGCCTGACCCGGGCGCAGATGACGGCCATCGTCGATATTCAACTGGCGCGGCTGCAACGCCTGCTCGACGAGCGTAAGATCACGCTCGAACTTGAGGAAGCCGCCAAGACCTGGCTCGCCGACAAGGGCTACGATCCGGTTTACGGCGCCCGGCCCTTGACGCGCGTCATCCAGCGCGAGCTACAGAACCCACTCGCGGGCCTGATCCTCGAAGGCAAGATCGCCGACGGCGATACCGTCACTGTCGGCGCCGGTCCCGAGGGTCTTTCGGTCAACGGGGAGATGGTGCAGGCAGCCTAAAGGCCTAGGCACATAGCCCTGCCGGGCAAGGTTTCGCCGTTGAACGCCGGCGCGTTTTTAAAGGAAGCCCGGCAGCAGGGAGGTTGGGAAAACCATGGCAAAGAAACCGGGTAAGAAGAAAAAGGCGGCGACGGCCGGTGTAACGGCCGCCAAGTCCACGGCAAAAGCAAAGGTGGAGATACCCGTACATCGGCCCAGCCGGATGGGTGCCGACATCAAAGAGGAAAAGCGCAAAATTCCGAATCGGGTTTACGAGAAAGAACTCGCCAAGCTGCAGATCGAGCTCGTCAAGCTTCAGGAATGGGTGAAGGCCGAGGGGCTTAAGGTCGTGGTCCTGTTCGAAGGCCGTGACGCGGCCGGCAAGGGCGGCACGATCAAGCGGATCACGCAATCGCTCAATCCACGCGTCTGCCGGGTGGTGGCGTTGGGCACACCGACGGAACGCGAAAAGACACAGTGGTATTTCCAGCGGTACGTCCCGCATCTGCCGGCGGCGGGCGAGATCGTGCTGTTCGACCGCAGCTGGTATAACCGTGCCGGTGTCGAACGGGTAATGGGCTTCTGCACGGAAGAAGAATACGAGGAGTTCATGCGCTCGTGCCCGGAGTTCGAACGCATGCTGGTGCGTTCCGGCACCAAGTTGATCAAATATTGGTTCTCGGTCAGCGACGAGGAACAAGAACGCCGCTTTCAACGCCGGATTATCGACCCAACCAAGCACTGGAAGCTGAGCCCGATGGATCTAGAATCCCGCCAGCGCTGGGCCGAATACTCCAGAGCCAAGGACCTGATGTTCGCGCATACGGATATCAAACAGGCGCCGTGGTTCGTGGTCGAGGCGGATGTCAAGAAACGCGCACGCCTGAACTGCATCACACACTTTCTGAGCCAGTTGCCGTACGAGGACTTGACGCCGGAACCCATAGAGCTGCCGCCGCGCACCGATGCTTCAAGCTACGTGCGTCCGCCGAAGGAAGACCAAAACTTGGTGCCCGACTATTACGAGGATTGAGTTCGTAGCTCGCAATAAGATGAGTTAGCGAAGCGTAACCCGCCGAAGGTATGCCAGGTTCCCTAGCTGAACCTAATCGGTGAAATACGCTAACGCTATTGCGGGCTACGTGAGCTTATTGGGTGTCGGGTCTAGCGCAATCCGCACTAAGTTCGGCGGCGCTGCTTCCGTCATCGGCCATCGGCACGCATCCGGCGTTGACCATCAGGGCCTCACCGCCGAGCGCTTCGGCGCGCAAGACGTCGATCTCTGTCCGCCGGGCGTTGAAGGCTTCCAATTTCTTGCCCTTCAGTTTTTCTCCCGAAGGCAGCTTGACCTTGCGCGGACTGATCTGGCGGCCATTCACCAGAACCTCATAATGCAGGTGCGGGCCGGTCGAGCGCCCGGTCGTGCCAACATAGCCGATAACCTGACCTTGGCTCACGCGTTTACCCTTACGCATGCCTTTCTTGATCCGGCTCATGTGCGCATAGGCGGTCTTATAGGTGCTGTTGTGGCGGATGCGCACGTATTTGCCATAGGAGCCGTTTCTCCCCGCCAACTCGAGAACCCCATCGCCCGCCGCGTAGATCGGGGTGCCCCTGGGTGCGGCGAAATCGACCCCGCGATGCATCTTGGAATAGCCGAGCACGGGATGTTTGCGCATGCCGAAACCCGACGATAGCCGCCCCCCGTCGATGGGCGTGCGCATCAGGGTCTTGCGCACGGAATCGCCCTTCGGATCGTAGTAATCGGCGGTGCCGTCCTTGGGGGCAAAGCGGTAAAGCTCGATCCGCTTGCCGGACAAGGTCATCGCCGCGTAAAGGATGTCGTCCGGCCGCGCGAGAAGGCCGTCCTGCTCGAACATGGCGTCGTAGATAACCTCAAAGCTATCGCCGCGCCGAAGGTCGCGCTGGAAATCTACGTCGAAGCTGTACATGCGGATCAACTCCGCTAACACCTTCATAGGCAGGCCGGCCTTCTGGCTCGCCAGCGAAAGATTGGATTCGATCGTGCCGCGAACGCCGACACTGCGCTGCTCCAGGGGACGGTCGATGGACAGGGCTTGGAATCCAGATCCGCCATTGCGCGACACGCGAACGTCTCGCTCGACGCTTGGCTGAAGCCCGAAGGCGATCAGGCGTTGCTCGGGGCCGCTGCCTTCGGTCGCGCTGCCGCTCGCGGTGGCAAGGCTCAGCTCGATATTTTGTCCAATGCGAAGATCGCGCGGCTGAAAAACATCGCGCAGCGCGGTGATGGCGTCGTACGCCTCCCGCCGGCCAATCCCGGCGTCGACAAACAGGCCCATAAGCGTGTCGCCGGGCGCGACCGTCAGCGTCTGTTTGACGATTGCGGGCCGGGCCTCGCTCTCGCGGGCGGCCGTCACCGCGTCCTCTGAATCGGCCGATGCCCGCGCCGCTACCAAGATCGGCGCGTTCACGCGGCTTATTAACTCTTGCTCAAGGTCCTTGCCGATGGGCCCGCTGTGCCATTCCTGGCCCGGCCACATCGTCACCCCGGCAGCGACCGCAAGCGGCGCAACCACGGCCGCGCCGAATAGCGCGATCCTAAAAAGATGCCTGGGACGGACCCTCGGCAAACCGCTGGTGAACACTAGGAGAGCTCCCCAACCCGCAAATTGTCGATCCAATTCTTAACTTACAGCCTGAACCGGTAAGATTTTCTTAGCAGATTCGCGCCGAATTGGGCAAATAGGTAAATAGACTGAATCCAGGCAGACCATGAGGGTCTTCGCGGGGCCTGTCAACGGGCTGGCCGGGCGCCGTGGACACACCGGCTCTCGCCGGCTGTTTCCAACCGGAGACGGCCGTGACGACGGCCAAATTTGGCTTTATCATGGCCGGGCGCCCACAAGGGCGTGACCTACCACCGCACGGAGAAAATCATGCTGCTGCACCACTGCACCTGGCAGGAGGTCGAGGCGCGCCTTAAGCGCAGCACGGGCATCATCGTACCGATCGGTTCGACCGAACAACATGGCCCCAACGGCTTGATCGGAACCGACGCCCTGTGCGCGGAGGTTGTGGCGCATGGCGTCGGTGAGGCCGCCGACGCCCTGGTTGCGCCGACAATCTCAGTTGGCATGGCGCAGCATCACCTGGGGTTCGCTGGGAGTATCACCTTGCGGCCATCCACCTTGATCGCTGTCGTGTGCGACACCGTGCATTCCCTGGCGCGCCACGGCTTCGATAGAATCTACTTCGTCAATGGACATGGCGGGAATATCGCCACGCTTAGCGCCGCGTTCTCCGAGATCTACGCGGAGCGCAGCTTCAACGGCCAGGGGCATAACACGCCTGCCGTGCGGTGCCGGCTGAAGAACTGGTTCGACGGACCGGCGATCAAAAGCTTGTCGGAAGAGTTGTACGGGGACGCCGAAGGCAGCCACGCGACGCCGTCGGAAGTGTCTCTCACGCAGTACGCCTTTCCTGAATCGGTTAAGCGGGCGGCTATGTCTCCCGAGATCGCACCCAAGGGCCCAATTCACGATGCCCAGGACTACCGGCACCGGTTTCCGGATGGCCGGATCGGATCGGACCCGACCCTGGCCTCGCCCGAAGCCGGCAAGCGTCTTTTCGATACAGCGGTAGAAGAAGTTGCCGGAGAGTATCAGCAGTTCCTGAGCGCTGGTTGACACAAGGCAAACGCGTCGTGCGTCCGGTATTGGCGCGGCGCGGATACATCGCTTAGAATCGAGCCATGAGATCGAGATCGCGAAGATGCTGCGGCGCGCTCGCCTTGGCGGGCTTGTGCGGCATGTCCTTTGCCGCGGCGGCGCAAACACTTGGCGGAGATGCGGCCGAACTCACCAAGGCGCAGGTGCTCGAGCTTGAAACCGCTTTGGCGCAGCTTAATTTCGATCCTGGCAAGATCGACGGCGTGATCGATGAACGGACCCGGGCCGCCATTCGCCTGTATCAAGATTTTGCCGCCCTACCTGCCGACAGCGAAGCGACGCCGGCGTTGTTGGCGGAGGTGCTTTCCGTCGCGCAGTCCTTTGCCAATATGCGGCCGCCGCGTGCCGTCGATCGGGAGCCCGATGTATCCCCCGATGTAGCACTGGAAAAGCCCGCCGAGCCGCAGGTATCGCGGCAGGAACCGGAACCCCCTAAAATTGCCGTGAAAAAGACGCCGGATGAGGCGCCAAGCGCTGTTCCCGCCGAGACGCCGGCAAAGGCGCCCCCGCCGGCCGACGAGCCCGTTGCGGCTTTGGCCGAGGCGGCGATCACTGAGTCGACGGCGGAACCGCCACGCGATACACCGGCTGCTCCCGCCGCCGATTCCGAGCGCGGCGCGGAGCCGGAAACAGCGCAACCGCAAGCGGCTCAAGTGCCGCATGCCGACGCTGGGGCGCCAGCCAAGCTTGCCGAGCCACCTAAGAAGCCCAAAGTGGAAACCTCCATCGCCGAAAAATCACCGCCAAAACCTCAACCCGTGCTGAAAGAGCCGCCGCCGAAAGAGCCGGGGCCGATAGCGAAAAAGGCGGCGCCGGCGGGTGGCTACAATATCGGTAACGTGATTTCGCGGCTTGCCGAAACAGGTAAGAAGGTGGAAAAGCCTGCAGGATCGGGTTCAGCCGCCGCGCCGGGTCCGGTTCCGCGATCCGGCTCACGAGGCAGCGAGCAGATTGCGCGGGTCCCCGCGCCCACTCAGGCGCCCGCCCTAACTCCAGCGCCCTCCGAGGCCCCACCCCCCGCCCGATCGCCTGACAAGCCGGTAGACGGTTACGCCGCGTTCTTGGATGCTTACAAGGCGGCACAGGCCGGCGACTTCGAATACGCCGCGAAGCGGTATACCGACGCGATCGGCTCGAAAAAGCTGACGCTGGAACATTTGGGCGACGCGCATTTCAACCGGGCCAACGCCCTTCATTTTCTGGGCCGCTACGATAAATCGATCCAAGACTATGGTGTGGCGATAGGAGCCAAACCGGCGTTTGCCGGTGCGTATTACAACCGGGGCTTCGCGTACGAGGCCAAAGGCGACAAAGCGCGAGCGGTTGACGATTTTCGCCGGGCGCGCGATCTGGGTTTACAGCGCTTGGGCGTGCGTGCGCCCGACAGAATGCCGCCATTGCGTTAATTCGACACTTGGGGCCGGGTGGGCCGTGCGCTGGGGCGCACGGCCCGTAAAGTAACTCTAACAACCAGCGACTGAATACCGACGAAAGACGCCGCCTGCCCATGCACGACGCCAGCTATTTACTACAAGTCATTGTCATCCTCATGGCTGCTGTCGTTGGTGTCTTGGTCTCACTTAGGTTGGGTTTTGGCTCGGTGCTCGGCTATCTCATTGCCGGTGCGGTGATCGGCCCGACCGGGCTTGGTTTGATCCGCGATCTGGAGGCCACTCGCGCTCTGGCGGAATTCGGCGTCGTGTTCCTGCTGTTCGCGATCGGGCTCGAACTGCCGCTGGAGCGTATCAAGGTGATGTCCGCCACGGTTTTCGGGCTCGGCGCCGCGCAGGTGCTGGTGACCGCGGCGGCGATCGCGGGGGTCGCTTATGCCTTCGGGCTAGCGCCAGCCCCTGCCGCCGTGATCGGCGGTGGGCTGGCCTTGTCCTCGACCGCTATCACCCTACAACTTCTGTCGGAACGCGGTGAGATAACCTCGCGCTTTGGCCGTGCCGCCTTCGCGGTGCTCCTGGTGCAGGATTTGGCCGTTGCCCCATTCCTGGTGGTTGTGGTCGCGCTTGGGGGCGGCGGCGAGGTGGTTCCGGCCGCGCTTTGGCTGGCCGGTCTGAAGATGGTTGTCGCCGCGATCGCGTTGCTGGGTATCGGGCGGATTGTGCTGCGGCATGTGTTCTGGCCGGTCGCCGAGATGCGCAACCCGGAGATTTTCGCCGCGCTGACCATTCTTGTCGTACTGGGCACCGGTTGGGCGACGCAACTGGCCGGCATGTCCATGGCCTTTGGCGCGTTCTTGGCCGGTATGATGCTCGCGGAGACGACCTACCGGCATCAGGTTGGCGCGGTCATTCAGCCGTTCCGCGGACTTCTGCTCGGCCTCTTTTTCGTCACCGTCGGTATGAGCATAGACTTTGCCCTGACCCGGCAACATGCTTGGATGGTTGCTGCGATCTTGGTGGCCCTACTGCTGGGTAAGGCGGGCCTTCTATCCATACTTAGCCTGATCTTCGGACTGACACGTGCTCAAGCTTTACGGCTTGGACTTACCCTGGCCCAAGGCGGCGAGTTCGCGTTTGTTCTGCTGGGCGCCGCCATGGCCGGCGGTGTTGTCGCGCCGGTGGTCGGGCAAGTCCTTCTTGTGGTCGTGGGCTTTTCACTGATCGCCACGCCGTTTATGACGCAATTGGGCGCCGCCCTCGCGCGCCGCATGGAAGAGTCCGAGGCGGCGGAGGCCGGCGAAGCGGCGATCGGAACCGAGTCTAGATCGGGTCACGTCGTTATAGCCGGTTTTGGCCGCGTTGGCGGCGCGGTCGCCGCACGGCTTCAGGCCGCGGGAATTCCCTTCGTTGCCGTCGATCTAAATCCCCATAGAATTGCCGAGGCGCGCGCGAGCGGCCATCCGGTTTACTACGGCGACATTTCCCGGCCCGAGATTCTGGCCGCCCTCAATGTTGAGACCGCACGCTCCTTAGTCCTTACAGTCGACAACCCGGCGACGACGGCGCAACTGGTCGCCATGGTTAGTTATATTTTTCCGGACTTGAAGGTTTATGCCCGGGCGCGAGATGACACACATGCGAACGAACTACGAAAAATGGGGGCGCATATTGTGATCCCCGAACTTGTCGAAACCGGTTTCGCCCTCGCGGGAACCTTGATCGATGCGATGGGCGAAACCATTCCGGAGGTCGGTTCGAGCGAGGTACAAGCAAATACGCCCCGCAAGAAATCGGGCCGGGGGGGCAGCCAATGAGTCTGGGTCATATGGGCGTTTTGTACGGTCTTCTGGTGCTGCTCGGCTTCAGCCTGCTGGTGCCCGGATTGGCCGGTATGTTTCGCGTCAAGATTGGCCGGACTTGGTTGATCGCGGACGAGGTGGATGCCCGCAATCACTTGCGCGGCCTGAACGCGATGATGGCGGCGATCGGCATGCTTGCGTTGTGGGCCTGTTGGGACCTTGAGCGATCGCGGATGCTGGTTCTGGGTCTCGGGCTGATCATGCTGGTCGTCGCGATTTCGCGGCTTTATTCGCTCCTGATCGACGGTCCGCCGGGCGCCACCAGCTTGACCTATCTGGCGCTCGAAGCGGTTCTCGGTGGGGTTTTTCTGTTTTGGCCGCCCCCGCCGCTTGGCTGAGCGGTGACCCAGGTGCTTGCTTGCCGACCCTTGCGGCGCGATAACCTTTCGCAGTTGCAGCAGGGGCGAAGCGAATGGATAGCGGACTACTCGAACACCTAAGAGCCGAAATCGGCGCCTTGCGCGAGGCCGGGCTTTACAAAGCGGAGCGCGTCATCGCATCGCCCCAGGACGCGGTGATCCGTCTGGCCGACGGGCGCGAGATGTTGAATTTTTGCGCCAACAATTACCTGGGCCTCTCAAACCACCCGGCCTTGGTCACCGCCGCCAAGGCGGCCTTGGACAGCCGCGGTTACGGCATGTCCTCGGTGCGCTTTATCTGTGGAACCCAGGATATCCATAGACAACTCGAAGGCCGTATCGCTGCGTTTCTGGGCATGGAGGATACAATTCTCTATTCCTCCTGCTTCGATGCCAACACGGGGTTGTTCGAAACCCTGCTCGGCGAGAACGACGCGATCATCAGCGACGCCCTCAACCACGCCAGCATCATCGACGGTGTCCGCCTGTGCAAAGCGAAGCGCCTGCGCTACGCCAACAACGATATGGACGACCTTAAATGTCAGCTTGAGGCGGCGCGCGATTGCCGCTTCAAGTTGATCGCGACCGACGGCGTCGTTTCCATGGACGGGATCATCGCCAATTTGCCAGCGATCTGCGACCTGGCGGAGCAGTACGGCGCCATGGTGATGGTCGACGATTCCCATGCCGTCGGTTTTCTGGGCGCGGCCGGGCGCGGGACGCCCGAATATTGTGGCGTCGAGGGACGCGTGGATATCCTCACGGGCACGCTGGGCAAGGCCTTGGGCGGGGCCTCGGGCGGTTACACCGCGGCGTCGGCGCCCATCGTCGAGTGGCTGCGTCAACGCTCCCGGCCCTATCTGTTTTCCAACAGCCTCGCCCCGGTGATCGCGGCAACCACGCTCAAGGTTCTCGACCTTTTGGAAGGCAGCGGGGATCTGCGCCACCGCCTGGCCGAAAACAGCACGCGATTCCGCGCGGGTATGACGGCGCAGGGCTTCACCCTTACCGGTGGCGGCCACCCGATCATCCCGGTCATGCTGGGCGAAGCGAAGCTTGCGGCCGAGATGGCGGAACGGCTCTTGGACGAAGGCATCTACGTGACCGGATTTTCATTTCCGGTCGTGCCCAAGGGACAGGCGCGCATTCGCACCCAGATGTCGGCCGCGCATACCACCGATCATATCGACCGTGCGCTGACGGCCTTCGCCAAAATCGGGCGCGCCCTCGGCGTCATCTCCTGAGGAGGGGCATTGCCATGAAGGCGTTGGTTAAGGCGAAAGCGGAGCCCGGCATCTGGATGGAAGACGTGCCGGTTCCGCGCGTTGGCCACAACGACGTCCTGATCAAGGTCCGCAAGACCGCGATCTGCGGCACCGACATCCACATCTACAATTGGGACGCCTGGGCACAAAAGACGATCCCCGTGCCCATGACCGTCGGTCACGAGTTCGCCGGCGAAGTGGTCGAAATCGGTAGTGAAGTCAAGGGCTTCGAGATCGGCGAAAGAGTCTCGGGCGAGGGGCACATCACTTGCGGCCATTGCCGCAACTGCCGTGCCGGTCGGCGCCATCTGTGCCGCAACACGGTCGGGGTCGGCGTTAGCCGGCCGGGCTGTTTCGCCGAATACTTGAGTATTCCGGCGGTCAACGCCTTTCCCTTGCCCGAGGACATAACCGACGAAACTGCCTCGATCCTCGACCCCTTGGGCAATGCGACCCACACGGCCTTGTCCTTCGACATGGTCGGTGAGGACGTGCTGATTACCGGGGCCGGGCCGATCGGTATCATGGCAAGCGCGATCGCCCGCCACGTCGGCGCGCGTTACATCGTTGTCACCGACGTCAACGACTACCGCTTGGATCTTGCCGCCAAGATGGGGGCGACGTGCGCCATCAATGTAACCGAGACCAGCCTCGAGGAGACCATGAAGGACCTCGGCATGCGCGAGGGATTCGACGTTGGTCTGGAAATGTCGGGTAACCCTCAGGCGTTTCGCGACATGCTGCGCACCATGAACCACGGCGGCCGGGTTGCGATCCTCGGCATCCCACCCGAGTCGGCGGCCATCGACTGGACCCACGTGATCTTCAAGGGGCTGACGCTCAAGGGCGTCTATGGGCGCGAGATGTTCGAGACCTGGTACAAGATGACGACCATGCTGCAAAGCGGCCTCGATATCGCGCCGGTTCTAACCCACCGTATGTCGGTGGAGGCCTTTCAGGACGGATTCGATATCATGCGCTCCGGCCAGTCGGGCAAGGTCATCCTGGATTGGGCTTAACGTCTCGAGTGTCCGGCCTTACTTGCCGTTGATGCCGCTCGCCGCGATGTCGTGTCCGAAGAGGCTATAGGCGGCGCGCAGGTCGGGCAGGACCCGCTCGACCGCGGCCTCGCCCTCGGCGATGATCTCGTCGGCCCGGTCGAACTCCAGGAGGCCGATGTGCCCTACGCGCGGGGCGATGTGAACGTCAGGCGGCTCACCCGCCAGGCGCGAGCGCGTGATGCGGTCCTGCACGATGTTCAAGGCCGAGACCATGACGCCGAACAGGCTGGGGCTACTGGCCTGGCGTTTGAAAATACGCCGGCCAAAGCCGCTGAGCTTGGACCCAGGCCCGGCCGGGCCGTTGTCTCGCAGTTCATCCAGGAGGTCGAAACCCGCGATGCTCTGAAAATCCGTGCCTGGGCGGCGCGCTTTGCCGATCAGGTCGGCGTTGAGGTTGACGCCGATGGTCATTTGGGCGCCCATGGCCCGGCAGGCGGAGACCGGCACCGGATTGACCAGCGCCCCGTCGACTAGCCAGCGGCCGTCCACGTGCACCGGTTCGAAGATGCCGGGCAGCGAGAAGGAGGTGCGGATTGCCTTGACCAAATCGCCCTTGCGTAACCAAACCTCGTGACCGGTCAAGAGATCGGTCGCTATGGCCGCATAGGGCCGGCCCAGGCCCTCAATCTTGAGCCCGCCCATGTGCCGCTCCATGGCGTCGACCAGGACCTGGCCGCGGATCATGCCCCCGCGCACACGAAAATCGAGGTAGGAAATTATTCTGACTTTGTTGAGTCCGCGCGCCCACTCCTCTAGCGAGTCGAGGTGCCCGGCCAGGTAAGATCCGCCGACCAGGGCGCCGATCGACGTGCCGGCCACAACGCGCGGCACGAACCCATAACGCTCCAAGGCGCGGATGACGCCCAAATGCGCCCAACCGCGTGCCACGCCGCTACCCAGCGCAAGGCCGATAGTTGGTTTGGCGGGTAAAATCGTAGAGTCGGGCATACTTAATTTTGCGCCACCGTCGTTTAAGAATTCGTAAGCATACAGTATACGCAAGAGGCCGCCGGGCCATCCCTAGGGGCAAGCGGGCCGCGCCCTCTTAGCCGCGTTGTTTTTAATTGTACTCTCCTTCTTCATTTGGCCAGATAGGCGAAATCCGGAAGGAGATATTATGCGGAATCTGGAACTAGCCGGCCGCTCGCCGGTTCACGCGGTTAACGGCATGGCCGCGACCTCGCACCCCCTGGCGACGCTGGCAGCGGTCAACATGCTTCAGGATGGCGGCAACGCCATGGACGCGGCGGTCGCCGCCTGCGCCGTGCAGTGCGTGGTCGAGCCCGAATCGACTGGCATCGGTGGCGACTGCTTCGTCCTCTATGCGCCAAAGGGCGGTGGCGAGGTTTTGGCTTTCAACGGCTCCGGCCGGGCGCCGGCGGCTGCGACAGCGGATCGCCTGCGCGAGCTCGGGGTCGAGAAACTCGAACGCCAGTCGCCCCACGCGGTCACGGTACCCGGTGCGATCGACGCCTGGGCATGCTTACTCCGCGACCACGGAACCCGCGATCTGGGCGGCGTTTTGGGCCCGGCGATTCGCCATGCCAAGGACGGCTATCCGATTCACTCCCGGGTCCATGTGGATTGGCAGGACTCGGCGGAGATTCTGGCCAAGGATCCCACGGCTAGCCGGATCTTCATGCCTGGGGGCAAAATCCCGGCGGTCGGTGCGATGCATCGCCAGCCGGAACTGGCCGCGACGCTGGAGCGCATCGCCCGCGATGGCCGGGACGGATTCTATACCGGCCCGGTCGCGGAAGACATCGTGACATTTCTCAACGGCCTCGGCGGCTTGCATACCCTGGAGGATTTCGCGGCGGCGGCCGGGGAATACACGACACCGATCAAGACCACCTATCGCGGCCATGACATCTATGAATGCCCGCCCAACGGTCAGGGGTTGTTGGCTCTGGAGATGCTCAACGTCCTGGCCGGGTTATTGCCGGATGTGTCCGGCCCGCTCTCGCCCGAGCGTTTGCATTTCGCGATTGAGGCGGCGCGCCTGGCCTATAGCGATCGCGACAACCTGCTGGCCGATCCGGCCCAAAGCGACATCCCGGTGGAGAGGCTTCTCTCGGCCGCCTACGCGGATCAACAGCGCGCGCGCATCGATCCGGCGCGGGCGATGAAAGACCTGCCGCCCAGCATGATTCCGGTGCACGCCGACACCGTCTACATCAGCGTGGTCGACAAGGACCGTAACGCGGTCAGTTTCATCAACTCCTTGTTCAATTCTTTCGGCACCGGCTTCGTCAGCCCCAAGTCCGGCGTGGCGCTGCACAATCGCGGCGAGAGCTTCGTCATGGATCCGGACCATCCCAACTGTATCGCACCGGGCAAGCGCCCCATGCATACGATCATACCGGGCATGGCGGTCAAGGATGGCCGCGCGGTCATGCCCTTCGGCGTCATGGGCGGCCACTACCAAGCCATGGGGCATGCCTGGCTTCTGGCCAATATGTTTGACTTCGGTTTGGACGTGCAGGAAGCGATCGATCTGCCGCGAATCTTCGCCGGGGCGGACGGGCCCGTCGAGGTGGAAAGCGGCGTGCCCGAGACCGTGGTTGCGGCACTGCAAGCCCGTGGGCATGAGATCACCGCGCCGTCGAAGCCGATCGGCGGCGCCCAGGCGATCTGGATCGATAGCGATACGGGCGCCCTGACCGGGGGGTCCGAGCCGCGCAAGGACGGCTGCGCCCTTGGCTATTGAGACCAGTGGTGCGGGCGCTTTGCGGGTCGGGGTCGGGGGCCTCGGCGCCATCGGCCTGCCGCTCGCCCGCCGCCTGGATCGGGGGCTTCATGGATTGGAGCTTGCCGCTGTCTCCGCGCGCGACCGGAGCGGTGCGGCTGCCAAGATTGCGAACTTCCAGCGGCCGGTCCCGGTCGTCTCTCTGGCAGACTTGGCCGCGCGCGCGGATATCGTGGTCGAGTGCGCGCCTGCGGCGGTCTTCGCCGAGATCGCCGAGGCGGCAATCGACGCCGGACGAACGTTTGTGACCGTGAGTTGCGGCGCCCTGCTGGAGCGCATGGATCTGGTCGAGCGCGCCAAGGAGACCGGCGCCCGCATCGTGGTCCCCAGCGGCGCCTTGCTGGGCCTCGACGCCGTGCGTGCCGCCGCCGAGGGAACCATTCATTCGGTCCGCATGGTCACGCGCAAGCCGCCGGGGTCGCTTGCCGGCGCCCCATACCTGGAAGCCAAGGGCATCGATCTGACAGGCCTGCGGGAGCCGCTCAAGATTTTCGAGGGAACGGCGCGCGAGGGGGCGCGGGGATTCCCGGCCAACGTCAACGTCGCCGCCGCGCTCAGCCTGGCGGGGATCGGGCCGGATAACACCCAGCTCGAAATCTGGGCCGACCCGGCGTTGAGCCGAAATACTCACCACGTCATGGTGGAGGCCGATAGCGCGCGCTTTGAATTCAAAATTGAATCCGTGCCGAGCGAGGAGAACCCGCGTACCGGCAAGATCACCTCGCTCAGCGTGCTCGCCGCCTTGCGCGGTCTCACCGCGCCGCTGAAGGTCGGAACCTGAGGGCTGTGCCCCAGATTCGCATGATGGGTATGAATTCGGCTAGACTGATGCGATGAGGCCTGTGCCGGTCGTGCAGGCGACCTTGATCTCGATGTTCAACAGGGAGGAATAAGATGAAAAATGGATGGATCGCGGCGGTCGTGGCCGCGGCTGCCGTCAGCTTCAATGTCGCTGCCGCCCCCGATGCGCGCGCCGCGGGGGCCGAATTCGGCTGCAGCACCGCCAAGCTGATCGTGCCCTGGAAACCGGGCGGCGGCACCGATGTCGTCTTTCGTATCTTCGCGAACAAAATCAACGACAGCGGGGCGAAGCCGCAAATTCAAGTCGTCAATATCTCCGGCCAGGGCGGTAACAAGGGCGCCAAGGAAGCGCGCAAATCGAAGTCCGACGGCTGCACGCTGTTCGCCATCCACCAGAGCGCGATTACCAGCTATCTGAACGGACGGGTCGATTTTACCTGGGACGCCTTCGAACCTGTTGCGCTTCTGACCAATACGCCGGAGATCGTGGGCGCGGCCGGAAACGTGCCCTATGAAAATATGGACGATCTGGTCAAGGCGGCGAAGGCGGCGCCGGGAACGCTGCTAACCGGCGCGACCTTCGGCTCGACCAGCCAGTTCATGTGGCTTCTGCTCGAGGATCTGACCGGGGTGCAGTTCAAGTACGTGCCCTTCGATGGCACCCGCGAGCGCATGACTGCGATTCTGTCGGACACGATCCAGCTCGGCACCATCAACGTCGCCTCGGGCAAGAAGTATATCCAGGGCGGTGAGTTGAAGGCCTTGGGCATCGCCGACGATAAACGCAGCGATCAATTGCCGGACCTGCCGACCCTCAAGGAGCAAGGCATCGACATGGTCTACGCGCTCACTCGCGGGATCGTCGTCGCCAAGGGCACGCCGCAGGATAAAATCGATCATTGGGCCGCGATCTTCAAGAACGCCGCCGAAGCCCCCGACGTGCAAAAGCAAATGGCCGCCAAGGGCACGGACGTGAGCTTCACCGGCCCGGCCGAATACAGCGCGTGGTTCCGCAAGACCTATGCCGACCACGAAAAGGTCGCCATCAAGATCGGCATGTACAAGAAGAAGTGATTGCCGCCAGCCATGACAGCGACGCCCGGGTTGCGGCATACCCGGGCGCCGCCGCCGTGTAAGCCGGTGAAGGCGCTGTGAGCCGCATCAATCGGGACGTCGTGGTCGCGGTTGTTCTACTGGCCGTCTGCGGTGCGTTTATCGGGGACAGCTTCGCTATCCGCCAGCCCGATTACGGCACCCTGCCGCCAACGACTTGGCCGCGCGCGATTCTAGTCGCGTTCGGGTTTCTCTGCGTGATCTACCTCATTCAATCTCTGCGCCAAGCGCCCGCCCGACTTGAAGAGACGGAGCGCGGGCTCGCGGCCTGGTTCGCCCGATATCGCAACCCGCTATGGTGTTACGCCCTGTTTCTCGGCTTTTTGGTCGCGATGCCGGTGCTCGGCATCCTGATCGGCGGGGTGCTGTTCGTTTTCTCGCTGCTCACAGCCTTGGGTGGTGCGACGCCGCGCTTGCTGGTCACTCACCTGCTCATCGCCGTGATTTCGGTCGGCGCGATGTGGGCGATCTTCACCTATGCCCTTGGCGTGATCCTACCTCAGGGCATGATTTTCACGACCTTATAGGGAACGTCGCGCGATGATACTGACCGACATCGTTGCCGCGGCAGGCGAACTCGCCACGATCGAGACCATATTTCTCATGATGGTCGGCGTGACGGCGGGACTGATCGCGGGCGCGGTTCCCGGTTTCACCATCGCCATGGCGGTCGTCCTCACCCTGCCGTTTACCTTCGGCATGGACCCGGTTCAGGGCCTCGCGACCATGATCGGCGTGTTCGTCGGCGGTCTCTCCGGCGGTTTGATGTCGGGTATTCTGACCGGGATACCGGGAACGCCGTCCTCGGTCGCGACGACCTTCGACGGCTTTCCCATGGCGCGCGGTGGACAGCCGGGCCTGGCGTTGGGCCTGGGCGTATGGTCGTCTTTTTTCGGCGGCACGATCAGCGCCATTCTACTCGTCGCGCTGGCGCCTCAGCTCGCGCGCATCGGGCTGGAATTCCAGCCCTGGGATTATTTCTCGCTGGTGCTCTTCGCGCTCACGATTACCGCCAGCTTGGCCGGGGAGCATTTGGTCAAAGGCTTGATCGCCGGGGCGCTCGGGCTCTTGGTCGCGACCATTGGCGAGGACGACATCAACGGGGTCGCCCGCTTTAACTTCGGCAGCGACGCCTTGCGCCAGGGTTTCGACTTCTTACCCGTCCTGATCGGCCTGTTCGCGTTCAGCCAGCTTCTGTCCGACGTGCGCGACCGGGTCATGGCACGCAAATCCCTCAGCGAGGGCGGTGCGGTCGCGGTCAGGATCGAGCACCGGCGCGCCGCCGCGATGGTGCTCAAGCGCTGGATCAATCTCTTGCGGTCCTCGTTCATTGGGGTTTTCACCGGTATCCTGCCGGCGGCGGGCAGCTCGATCTCCAATATCCTGGCCTACGACCAGGCCAAGAAGGCGTCGCGCGAACCGGAGAAATTCGGCACCGGCCATGCCGACGGCATCATCGCGCCCGAATCGGCCAACAACGCGACCGCGGGCGGCGCGCTGATTACGATGATGGCGCTGGGTATTCCCGGCGACATCGTTACCGCCGTGATGCTGGGCGCGCTTTTGATTCATGACGTCATCCCCAGCCCGTCCTTTATCAGCGATTCGCCGGTCTTGGCTTACGCCATATTTCTCGCTTTCTTTGTCGCCAACTTTTTGATGCTCGGGCTCCAGTCCGGCGCGCTCAGACTCTTCGTGCTGATTACCCGAGTGCGTATGTACGTGCTCGCCTCCGTTATCCTGAGCTACTGCGCGATCGGCGTCTTCGCCCTCAACAATGTCGAATTCGATCTCTGGACTCTTCTGCTGTTCGGCATACTGGGTTATGTAATGCGCAACCTGGGCTTTCCGCTGGCGCCCATGATTCTGGGCGTCGTGCTGGGTAACATCGCCGAGCTCAACCTGTCGCGCGCTTTCGCCATAACCACGGACCTGGAGATGTTCGTAGTGCGCCCCTGGTCATTGTTCTTCATCATTTTGGCGGCGTTCTCGGTATTTTTTCCCCGCTATCAGAAGCTGCGCGGACAGCGGAAGTGGACGCTCGTGTACTTACCCGCGCTGCTCGCTGCGCTGTCGGTTCCGATGGTCATGATGGGGGGGATCGCCCGCCCCTTGATCGCGGTCGTGCTGCTGGTCATGGCAGGCTATATGATTTGGCGGCGCGCACGGGATGGCTGGCGTCTCGAAAACGCCGGCATGCCCGAGATCCATATCGAGGAGACCTAGGCCGGAGGCGCCATCCGTTGTTGTCTCGGTTCAATTTTACCGCAGGCCATTGTTGCCAGGTTGGCGGCGCTTGATTACCGTGCGCCCGTCGCCCTGCGGTCCCCGCTGGCCGCGCCCTTCAGGAGCTAGAAGCCATGTCTCAGATCGCCGACCGTCTATCGCGAATCAAGCCTTCCGCCACCATCGCCGTCTCACAAAAGGCGCGGGAGCTGAAAGCCGCCGGCCGGGACGTGATCGGCCTGGGCGCCGGCGAGCCCGACTTCGACACGCCGGACAACATCAAGAAGGCGGCGATCGCCGCGATCGAAGCCGGCGATACCAAATACACCGCCGTCGACGGCACCCCGGCCCTGAAGAAGGCGATCTGCGCGAAGTTCAAGCGCGACAACGACCTGGCCTATACGCCCGATCAGGTCATCGTCGGAACCGGGGGCAAGCAGGTCATTTACAACGCCTTCATGGCGACCCTCAATCCGGGCGACGAGGTCATCATCCCGGCGCCGTTCTGGGTCTCCTATCCCGACATGGTCCTGCTGGCGGAGGGTGAGCCGGTGATCGTGCCGTGCTCGCAGAACCATGGCTTCAAGCTGCGGGCCGAGGATCTGGAAGCGGCGATCACGCCCAAGACCAAGTGGATTATCCTGAACAGTCCCTCGAATCCGACCGGCGCCGCCTACAGTCATGACGATATGAAGGCGATCACGGAGGTGCTGAAAAAGCACGCGCATGTCTGGGTTCTGACCGACGACATGTACGAGCATCTGGTTTACGACAGGTTTCAGTTCGTGACCCCGGCCCAGGTTGAGCCGGCGCTGGTCGAGCGCACGCTGACCATGAACGGTGTGTCCAAGGCCTACTGCATGACCGGCTGGCGCATCGGTTTCGCCGGCGGGCCGAAGGATCTGATCAAGGCCATGACCAAGATCCAGTCGCAAAGCACCTCCAATCCTTCCTCGGTCAGTCAAGCGGCGGCGGTCGAAGCCTTGAACGGCCCGCAGGATTTCATCGCCGAACACAACGAGGCCTTCAAGCAGCGCCGCGACCTGGTGGTCGAGATGCTGAACACTTGCCCGGGTCTGGCCTGTCACCGGCCCGAGGGCGCGTTCTATGTTTATCCCTCCTGCGCCGGGGCGATCGGCAAGAAAACGCCGGATGGCAAGACGATCTCCTCCGACGGCGATTTCGTGACCTATCTGCTGGAGGCCGAGGGTGTCGCCGCGGTCCAGGGCGAAGCCTTCGGCTTATCGCCCTATTTTCGCATTTCCTACGCCACCTCGACCGAGGCCCTGACGGAGGCCTGCACGCGCATCAAGCGCGCCTGCGAGGCGTTGCAATAGGCGGCCCGTCGTCATGGCAGGCCCCCCCACCCTAACCCTCCCCCTCAAGGGGGGAGGGAGAAGTGGACGGTGCTTGCATCTTGTTCCCTCCCCCCTTGAGGGGGAGGGCCGGGGTGGGGGGTATGCCGCCGCACATTCGGACTCCGCGCCATGAAATTCGCGGTGATGGGCGCCGGCGGGATCGGCGGTTATTTCGGCGCGCGCCTGGCGGCCGACGGTAATGAGGTCACCTTCATCGCGCGCGGCCGCCACGCCGAGGCCCTGCGCCGCGATGGCTTAACAATGCGCTCGCCGCGCGGCGATCTGCACATCGCCGATCCCGTGGTGTTGGAGGATCCCCGCGACATCGGCTTGGCCGACATCGTTCTCTTTTGCGTCAAGCTATGGGATGTCGAGGCGGCGGCCGAGCGGATCAAGCCGCTGCTTGGCCACGACACGGCGGTGATCCCGTTCCAGAACGGGGTCTCGGTTTGCGACCGTCTGGCCGAACTCCTCGGCGCGCGGCATGTGGTGGGTGGCGTGGCCAAAATCAGCGCGGTAATTGAGGCGCCGGGTATGATCCGGCACAACGGCCCGCTGGCGCGCCTGATCTTCGGCGAGCGCGACGGTTCCAGTTCCTGGCGCTTGGAAGCCATGCTCTCGGCCTGCATGGGCGCCGGGATCGAGGCCCGGGTCTCCGGCGATATCGAGCGCGACATCTGGGAGAAGTTCGTCTTCCTGGCGCCGCTCGCCGGGGCCGCCTGCTTCGCGCGCGCGCCGATCGGCGCGGTCATGAGCGATCCGCGGCACCGAACCCGCCTGGCGGCCATGATGGCCGAGGCCGCCGCGGTCGGCCGGGCCAAGGGAATCGCGCTCGACGACGATCTGGCCGAGCGTTCGCTGGGCCAGGCCCTGGATTTGGGCGCGGACACCAAGCCCTCGATGCTGGTCGATCTCGAACGCGGCCGGCGCCTGGAACTCAAGTGGCTCAACGGCGAGATCGTGCGCCTGGGCGCGGAGCTCGGCATCGAAACGCCGGTAAATGCCGAGGTTTGCGCGGCGCTCAAGCCTTATGCGATGGGCGCGACATCGGCGTAGTACCCTGTTTCCGAAAGGGACGAATTTGGAACCAGGACGCTAGCCCCCAGTATGCCGCACACCGAGTGTTTACCCTAGATTAGCCCATCTAGAAGTATGTTTCCGGCACTCATCTCCACTCATGTCGCGGTGATGGCCAAAGATCTCAAATCCATGTGCACACCGGGAGAAAGCGTCGTCTTCGAAGCGCGCTTTTCCTGGCCAGAAATCATTGAACGCGGGCTGGGTTTCGGCCTCGTGTTCGTGGCCGTACTGCGAATTGTGGCTTGGGCGGCTGATGCCGACGATAGATTGTTGGTAGAGGTTGCCTTTGCTGTGATCTTGACACTTCAGATTGTGCGCCACCTGCGCCTCTCGGCGATACTGGTCACGGACCGGAGGTTACTTTCCCGCTCGGGTTCTTGGCGACCTCACATGACGGAAGTCCTGCTGAACAATATTAAGGAAATCGACCATACGCCGGGCATATTCGGATTTGGCGAACATGTGACAATACAGGAGAAAACGGGTCGTTCGACGACGATCGGTTTCGTGCCGCGCCCTATTGCGTTCGTGCAGGTGTTGTCGGTCCTTACGGGTAGACCCGCGCGTACGACAGTTAGCCCGAAATTCAGGAATTTGTATGGCGTGATCAATGCTGTGATCATCGCCTTCGGATTAGGCGGTCTTATTCTTTTTACGTTTGCGACGATTCACGCTCTTGATTCCAATGCTTGGGGAATTGGCATTTCGTATGGGGCCATCCTTTCGTCTGTTTTTTTCTTGTTTATTCCCTTGATGATGATCGCGTTGATCCTCGGTTTCTTGGTGGGCAGCGTTCCGGCTTTTCTTATCGTCCGATTTTCTTTGACGCCCGGGGAGGCCGAGCAATTCTTGCGTATCGGCCAAGACAAGCTGAAGCCGGGCACGATGCAAACGCTCACGCGATGGACGCACCAATTTTCTGCCTGGGTTCTCAGCTTGCTCTACGGCCAGAAAATCCGCTGCGATTGAGGTTCGCCTCACGCTTCCCGGATGACGCCCGTCACGCGGCTTTGGCCGAAAGCGATGCTGCGCCATGCTTACGGTAAAGAAAAAGGCCCCAGGCGATGACGCCCGGGGCCGAGGTTTCGACAGGCAACGGGGTTCTTTCTCGAAACCTCGTCTCAGATCGCGCCTTTGGACATTTGCTCGGCGATGTAGTCGGCTTGGCGGATCGCCAGGGTCACGATGGTCAGCGTCGGGTTCTCCGCGCCGCCGGTGGTGAACTGGCTGCCGTCGGAGATGAAGAGATTGCCGATGTCGTGGGTCTGGCCGAAGGCGTTGCACACGCCGTCGCTGGCCTTGGCGCTCATCCGGCAGGTACCCAGGTTGTGCGTCGAGGGATAGGGCGGCGTTTCGATGGTCCTGAGCGCGCCGACCGCGTCGTACACCGCCGAGCCCTGCTTGAAGGCGTGGTTGCGCATGGCGATGTCGTTCGGGTGGTCGTCGAAGTGCACGTTGGGCACCGGCAGACCGTACTGGTCCTTCTCGCTGCCGTGCAGGGTGATCGCGTTCGTCTCCTGCGGCATGTCCTCGCCGACCAGCCACATGCCGGCCATATGGTCGTACATGTCCATGGCGGCGGTGAAATCGCGGCCCCAGGCGCCCGGGTTCAGGAACGCGGCCATGAAGGGCAGGCCGAGCGACAGGGTCTCCATCTCGTAGCCGCCGACGAAACCGCGGCTCGGGTCGTGCTTGGACTCGTCGGTGATGATCCCGGCCATGGTCGTGCCGCGGTACATGTTCACCGGCCGGTCGAAGGTGCCGTAGACGGAGCCGGTCATGTGCCGCATGTAGTTCTTGCCGACCTGGCCCGATGAATTGGCCAGGCCGTCCGGAGACTTCGCGGTCGCCGAGTTGAGAAGCAGGCGCGGGGTTTCGATCGAGTTGCCCGCCACGCACACGGCGCGCGCCTTCTGAACCTGTTGCTTACCGTCCTTGTCGGCATAGAGCACGCCGGAGATCTTGCCGTCGGCGCCGGTCTGGATTTGCAGCGCATGGGCCTGGGTGCGCAGGTCCAGGTTGCCGGTCGCCTCCGCCGCCGGAATCTCGGTATAGAGAGTCGACCACTTGGCGCCCGATTTGCAGCCCTGAAAGCAGAAGCCGATCTGCCAGCAGGAATCGCGGCCATTGCGCGGCCGGCTGTTGATCGACATGCGCCCGGTGTGGACGCCCTTGTAGCCGAGCCGCTTGGCCCCGGCGTACATCACCTTGAAGTTGTTGTTGCCGGGCAGGCCGGGGATACCGTTGGTTCGGGTCGTGCCCATCTTGTCCTCGGCCTTGGCGTAGTAAGGCTCGAGGTCCTGCAGCGTCAGCGGCCAATCGAGCAGGTTCGCGCCCGCGACCTCGCCGTAGGTCGATTTGACCTTGAACTCGTGATCCTGCAGGCGCAGCGACGCGCCGGCCCAGTGCGTGGTCGAGCCGCCGACGGTCTTGCAGATCCAGGCCGGCAGGCCCGAGAAGTCCTTGGCGACGCGCCAAGAGCCGGAGGTCGTGCGCTTGTCGAGCCAGGAGAGCTGGCCGAAGGCTCCCCACTCGTCGTTCACGAAGCTTTCCGTCGACTCGCGCTTGCCGGCTTCGAGCAAGACGGTCTTGATGCCCTTGCCGCACAATTCGTTGGCCAGCGTGCCGCCGCCCGCGCCCGAGCCGATGACGACAACCGCGGAGGAATCGGTGAGATCGATCTTTGCCATGATGTTGTCCTCTCTGCCTTAACCGGCCTTGGGGCTGGCGTCCTCGGATGGCTCCGGGAGCCATGCGAGATCGTCGAAGCCGCGGTCGATATAGCCGCCGAATTCGTAGGACGGTCCCTCGTAGCCGAAGTGCCGCCAGACCAGGGGATTGTTGTAGAGCGCGACCACGATGGTGCCGCGCACCTTCTGGAAGAATCCGCCGTCTTGGATCGCGGTCAGGGTGGTCAGCTTGTTGCCCTCCGAGAGATCCAACCATTTGACGCCCATGGTCTGGTCCAATGCGGCGACGCCCTCGCGCAACAGCTTGGCCAGGTCCTTGTCGTCCTTCGCCGCGCCGTCCAGAGTCTCGACCACGCCGGCGTAGTACATGTCGGCCAAGGTGTCGTGCGGGTAAATCTGGCGCGACATGGCCAGCAGCGTCTTCGCCGTGTGTTCGTCCAAGGCCTGGAGCTGCAGGGCCCAGGCCCCGTCCGGCGCCACCAGGACCGCGCCGGAGGCGACGGCGGCCACGCCTGCCGCCGCCAGCCCGCCGGTGTGCAGGAATTGGCGGCGGTTCATGCCGGTTGTTTTTTTCATGGAAGTTTCTCCTCTGTCGGGCGTTGTCGTTTTTCTCATTGATAGCGGCCGTGCCGCTCCAGAACTTCAATCTTGTATCCGTCCGGGTCCTGGACGAAGAAGAAGCGCGCCATCAACGCGCCGTCGCGGTGAAATTCCTTCACGTCGGTCGGATTCAATTCTAATTCCTTGAAACGGGCGTGCTCCGCCTCGGCGTCGTCGACGCAAACCGCGACATGGCCATAGCCGTCGCCGTGCGTGTAGGCTTCGGTGTGGCCCTTGTTCAAGGTAAGCTCGATTTCGAAGTCGTTTTCGTCATTGCGCAGGTAGACCAGCGCAAAGCCGTCGAAATCGAAGTGATCTGCGACCTTCAGGCCGAAGGCCTGATTGTAGAAGCCGATCGATCGGTCCAGGTCCAGGACCCGGATCATGGTATGAATCGCCTTGGCCATGGCCTGTGCTCCGCCTCGAAAACGCGCGATACCCAATGGCTAAGCCTAGCCCCTGGGCGCGGGTCCGTGGTGGTAGCCGGTTACTACATCGCCGGATACGGCATTTATCGACCGGCGCGATTACTCCGCCGCGGCTAAGGCGGCCTCTTCGATTGCCACCTTGGGCAGGTGCGCCAGCAGCTCGGGGCGGCGCAGGTAGAGCACGCAGGTCACACGCAGCAGCGAGGAAAAGTTGGCGATTCCGCCTTGTAACCCTATGACTTCGTCGTAGAGGGTTGAAAGAAACCGCGGCGTGGTTAATCCCTGGCGCTGCGCGATCTCGTCCAGGATATCCCAGAAGGCGGCTTCCAGGCGGATGCTCGTGGCGTGGCCCGCGAGGCGGACCGAGCGGGCGACATAGGCATAACTGGCCGGGTCCTGCCCAGCGAAAATCTGGCACATGGTGCGTCCTCCCTACACGGAGCCTGCCTCCAGCCGTCGCCGGGGCTGACCTTGGCGGCACGGGCGCCGATTTGCGTCCCGGGCTCCTGTTTCGCGCCCATCTTAACATTAATTCGGGCGCTATGTGAGACCTGGAGCGCGCTTATTCGCGCTGGCGGGCGTTTTCTGTTGCCGCCTTCGCCTCAGTTTGAAAACATACCAGATGCCGCTTGTGGCGGACTGGGCCGCCGGGCCGGAAATAGGAGAATAATCACAGGGAGGTTGGCATGACCGGACAGGAGACCACTGCGGCGCGCTGCGCCGTGCTCGTAGGGCCGTACACCAGCGGCAAGACGACTCTGATGGAGGCCCTTTTGTTCGCGGCCGAGGCGATCCCGCGCAAGGGTTCGGTGCCGCAGGGCAACACGCTGGGCGATTCCTCGCCCGAGGCGCGCCACCGGCAAATGACAGTCGAGCCGAACATCGCGCACTGCGAATACCTGGGCGACCATTGGTCGTTCATCGACTGTCCCGGATCCGTCGAATTAAGCCAGGATCGCAATGCCGCCCTCATGGCCGCCGATATCGCGATCGTCGTGGCCGAGCCCGAACCCGGCCGGGCCCTGACCCTGGCCCCGATATTCAAAATTCTCGACGATTTCAATATCCCGCACCTTCTTTTCGTCAACAAGATGGACAAAACCGAGGTCCGGGTGCGCGATCTCATGGAGGCTTTGCAGGCGGTTTCCTCCAAGCCGTTGGTTTTGCGGCAAGTGCCGATTCGAGACGGCGATCAGGTCAGCGGCTTTGTCGACCTCGTGAGCGAGCGGGCTTACCGGTACAAGGAAGGCACCGCGTCCGACCTCGTTCAAATGCCGGAGGGGATCAAGGAACGCGAAGGCGAAGCCCGGCAGGAGATGCTGGAATCCTTGGCCGACTTTGACGATGCGTTGCTTGAACAGCTACTCGAGGATAAGGTCCCGGCGACCGGCGAAGTTTATGAGCAACTGACCAAGGATCTGCAGGAAGATTTGATCGTGCCGGTGCTATTCGGTTCGGCCGAGGCCGGGAATGGGATGACGCGGTTATGGAAAGCGTTGCGCCACGAAGCGCCGCGACCTGAGAAGACGGCCGAGCGCTTGGAAATCCCCTTAGGCGAGGAGTTCACGGCCTCCGTCGTCCGCGTCTACCATCAGGCGCACACCGGGAAGATGACCTTGGCGCGGGTGTGGAATGGTGTCGCCAAGGATGGCATGACACTCGGCGGCGAGAGGGTTTCGGGGCTATTCCACATGATGGGACCCGATGGTTTGAAAATAACCGAAGCGGGTGTCGGCGACTTGGTCGCCTTGGGACGCATGGAAAGCCCGCAGGCCGGGAATCTCTTGCGAGACGGCGAGCGGATCGAAGACCCGGAGATGGCTTGCCCCGAGGCGCTCAAACCGGTTTTCGGCCTGGCCATCACGCCGAAGAATCGGCAGGACGAAGTTAAATTGACCGGCAGCATCGCCAAGCTGATCGAGGAAGACCCCTCGCTAGAGTTGGAACACAACGCCGATACACATCAGATGCTGCTTTGGGGGCAGGGTGAGATCCACCTGCAACTCGCGGTCGAGCATTTAAGTAGTAAGTACCACGTGGAGGTAGAGACCGCCCGGCCGCAGACCGCGTACAAGGAAACCATAAAGCGCAGCACAAAGCAGCACTCACGTTTCAAGCGGCAGAGTGGCGGACACGGTCAGTTCGGCGACGTTCAGATCGAGATTCAACCCCAGCCGCGCGGCAAGGGCTTTGCATTCGTCGACAAGGTCGTGGGTGGCTCGGTGCCCCGGCAATACATTCCTGCAGTCGAACACGGCGCCCGGGAATATTTGCAGCGCGGCCCGCTTGGCTTCCCTGTGGTCGATGTCGCGGTCACGCTGTTCGACGGGCAATACCACTCGGTGGACAGCTCGGACATGGCGTTCAAGACCGCCGGGCGATTGGCGATGTCCGAAGGCATGCCCAACTGCCAACCGGTGCTGCTGGAGCCGATCTACGAGGTGACGATCTCGATACCGAACGAGTTTACCTCCAAAATCCATGGGTTGGTCAGCGGCCGGCGCGGGCAAATTCTAGGTTTCGAGACGAAGCCCGGCTGGGACGGTTGGGATAACCTGAAGTGTCACCTGCCACAGGCGGAGCTACAGGATCTGATCGTCGAATTGCGTTCCTTGACCTTCGGGGTCGGTAGCTTCGAGCGAAGTTTCGATCACCTTCAGGAACTGACCGGCCGTTTGGCGGACAAAGTGATCGAGGCGCAGCAATCCGACGACGCGCATTAGGTTTGGACGCTCGGTCGTCATCCCGGAAAGCGCCGGAAGGCGCTTATCCGGGATCCAAGCACTCACGTTGGCGGCAAGACGAGGCGGAAGTGACTGCCTTGAGATGTGACTCTCTAATGAACTGGGTACCGAAATGACCTTGAACGGCCGATGACGAGCGACGTTGCGACTCGCGCGGCCGAGGCGCTGATCGCGGCCCGGCGCGACCGGCGGCCGATCGCACGGCTTCCCGAGGGGAGTGCGCCCGAAACTATTTCTCAGGCCTACGAAATCCAAACGGCGGTTGTCGACATCTTGAGCCCCGGCGATTCCGGTATCGGTATCGCCGGCTTCAAGATCGGGGCGACCAGCCGTGCGGCGCAGGATTTCCTGGCGCTGGACGGTCCCTTTTACGGTTGTATCCCGGCGCGCCGGATTTTGAACGCGCCAGCCAAGCTGTCCCTCAGCGATTTCAATTTCTGCCTGATCGAGCCTGAATTCGCGGTGCGGCTTGGCCGCGATCTAGCGCCGCGCGACGGCGGATACCTGCGTGGTGACGTCGCCGAAGCGGTGACCAGTGTTCATCCGGCCTTCGAAGTGGTCACCAGCGCCTATGGTCAGGCCTGGCGGGAGGCTGGAGCCCCCGGCCTGATCGCCGATAACGGTGTGCACGGATGCCTGGTCTTGGGGCCAGGGCAAGAGGATTGGCGCTCGCTCGATCTTGCCGAGCATGGCGTGGTATTTCGCCGTAACGGGCACGAGGAGGGCCGTGGCCGCGGCGCAAACGCGCTTGGCCATCCTCTTGACGCCTTGGCCTGGCTGGCGGGACAGGCGCCGGCCGGCGAGCGCGGCCTTAAGGCCGGCGATATCGTGACGACCGGGGTCGTCACCCCCTTCCTTTATGCCGAGGTTGGTGACACGCTGGTCGCCGACTTCGACACCTTGGGCGAGGTCCAACTCGACATCATAGCTTAGAGCCGCGCCCCGAAGCCTTGCAACGTATCGGAGAGAAGGAAAATTCATGTCCAGCGAAGGTTTGCACGCGCCGCGCGAGCGGCTGAGTTCAGAGACCCTGAGCTTGCATCAAGCGATCGCCTCTCTGATGGAGGAGTTGGAGGCCGTCGATTGGTATCGGCAGCGCGCCGACGATTGCGATGACAAGGCCTTGAAGGAGATTCTGCTGCACAACATGCGGGAAGAAATGGAACACGCCTGCATGGTCCTGGAATGGATACGGCGCAACAACAAGGATTTCGAGGCCATGATGGACGAGTTCCTGTACCGCAAAGGCGAGATCGCCGGTCATCACGACTAATATCAACGACCCTTGGTATAACATCGGGGAGACCCGGTGCAGCCCCAAAAAATCCGGTGGGCAACCGCCTTCTTCGTGATGACCACGTGATATTTGCGGCTTAACCTAGCCTCTACGAGGCCGTGATAGGCTCCGTGAAGCGCCCGGATCGCGGCCAAAAAAAGTGGCGCTCAACTGGGGCTCTCGAAACCTTGATTGGCCCCTGGGCGGTCGATGGCCCATCTCGGCTTAAGACTTTTTTTTACAAAGGACGCTGACGCATGTTGCTCAAGATCAAGCGCGGCTGGGAATTAAGGGAATCCCAGGCAACGCCCGAAAATATCTACCACGACCGGCGGCGCCTGTTGAAAATGGCAGCGGCGGGACCGGTTCTCTTGGCCGGTGGCGGACTATTGGCGGCCTGCGACGACGCGCCGGCGCAAGCGACCCAGCTTGCCGCGTCCGACGCGGCGGGCATGCCCGATCCCAGCGCGAAGCTTTACCCGGTACAGCGTAACATGCGTTACCGGCTCGATCGCGATCTGACCGCCGAGGATGTCGCGACGACCTATAACAACTATTACGAATTCGGGTCCTCCAAGAACATTTGGCAGAAAGCGCAAGCCCTGCCGATTCGGCCTTGGGTCGTCAGCATCGCAGGCCTGGTCGAAAAGCCGATGGAGATCGGCATCGACGACCTCTTGGCCAAAATGCCACTGGAAGAGCGCCTGTACAGGCATCGCTGTGTGGAGGCTTGGTCGATGGCGGTGCCCTGGAGCGGCTTTGCGCTTAAGGCCTTGGTCGATTTCGCCCGTCCGCTTGGCTCGGCGAAGTTCCTCAAGATGGTGACCTTTGAGAATCCCGGGGTCGCAGGCGGGCAAAAAGCGTCCTGGTATCCTTGGCCCTATGTCGAGGGTTTGACCATGGCGGAGGCGACCAACGATCTCGCATTCATCGCCACCGGCCTTTACGGCAAGGCGATGCCGAAACAAAACGGAACGCCGCTGCGCCTGGCTGTGCCGTGGAAATACGGCTTCAAATCGATTAAAGGAATCGTCCGTTTCGAGTTTACCGACCAGCGCCCGGTTACATTCTGGGAGGAAATTCAGGCGGCGGAATACGGCTTCTGGGCTAACGTAAATCCCGAGGTTTCGCATCCGCGCTGGAGCCAGGCGAGCGAGCGCGTGATCGGCTCGGACGAGCGTGTGCCCACGCTGCTCTACAATGGCTACGGCGAATTCGTCGCCGATCTCTATACCGGCATGGAGAACGAGAAGTTGTACATGTAGGGCGGCCGTGCGCGGGCCGTCAGGTCAGGAAAATCCAGTACAAGATACCGCCGAAAAGCACGTACTTGACGGCGTAGTATAGACGCCGGTTATAGGCTTTCAGCGCCTTGGCTTTGCGCCGGACGGCATAGACGTACTTGAAGGCGCGATTGAACGCGCCGACGTGTTCTCCGTCCACGTTCTTGGTTGCCGACAAGCCGATGAGGTACTTTGAAAAAAACCGGTTATAGGCGCGCGCGACCCGGTTGCGCATCGGCCGCTCTATATCGCAGAACAGAATGATGCGGTCGGTGTCCGCCTCATTGATCGCCTTATGGATATAGGTCTCGTCGAACACAATGCCCTCGCCGTCGCGCCAGCTATAGGGCTCGCCATCGATGTAAATCCGGCATTTGTCGTCATTCGGCGTGACCAGCCCAAGATGGTACCGCAAGGCGCCCGCGTAGGGGTCGCGGTGCGCGACCAGGGAACCGCCGGGCGGCAAGGCCGCGAACATGGCGCCATGTATGTTCGGTATCCGCTCAAGCAGGGCGACCGTTTTGGGGCAACGCAGGCGCGCCGAGGGCAGGTCGCCTTCGTACCATTTCAGGTAAAACCGGGTCCAACCTGTCTTGAAGAAGGAGTTGAAGCCTAAATCGTCGTAGGCATCCGACGCGCGGATCGCGCCCTCTCGGCGCAAGGCAATGGCCTCTTCCCGGATGGTCTCCCAATTGTCGGATAGAATCTTGAGTTCGGGAAATTGCCCGACCTCCAGAACCGGCCGGTTGGGGACCGCGGAGAAAAGATACAACAGGCAATTGAACGGCGCCAAAAAGGTCGAATGATCCGTAAGCTGACGCGTAAAGCTAAGGCGTGCGGTGCCGCGGAAATGCACGAAAACAGCCGAGGCGATAATGCTATATAGAATTAGGAATTTCGGCGCGAGCGCGACATTCAACATGGCGGTCAACTATGAAATGCGGTGGCGGGCGGCTGCGATAGTAGCGATGCGCGCCGGGCCTGAAAAGTCCGGTTGGGGATCTGCGGTACTTGGCGCCGCCGCGGCAAAGAAAAAGCCGGGAAATCGATGATTTCCCGGCAAGTTTAACAGGGAGGCTTCACGTCTGGGAGACGTGCGGTCCGAGCCCGAGACATAATCCCAGGCGGGACCGAGTATGCTGCGATGCAGCACAAAGTAAACATAGCGCTCCTTGACCAATTCTCCAGGGGTAAAATCGGCAGGGAAGCTATGCGCTAAGAGCATGCCTCTTTGCCGTAGGTGCGACAGTATGGCCACACTCAAGATAATTACCATTTTATAACAATAAGTTGACGTATGGCTAGTTGTGCTGGTCCGGTGTCGTTCAAGGAAGGCCGGGCGTCAAAAATTGGATTCCGCGACCTTTCGCAGCAGGAAATCCCGAAACACCTGGATGCGCTTCGAGGCGCGCAGCTCCTCCGGATAGACAAAATAGGCGTCGAAATGCGGTCCTTCCAGTTCCGGAAGAACCTGAACCAGATCGCTTAGTCCCTCGCCCATGAACTCGGGCAGGCTGCCGATCCCGGCGCCGGACTGCAGCGCCAGCATGATACCGTAGACGTTGTTGACGGTCATGGCCGGGCGGCGCATAGGGCCCGAGGTTGTGCCCGCCCTAAGCAGCCAGTTCACATCGGGGACCGGCGGGCGGATATCTTCGCCATAGACAACCACGCGATGGCTATTCAAATCTTCCGGCGTTTTTGGCACCCCATGCTTCTTTAAATAGCTGGGGGCGGCGTAAGCGTTCATATGAACGGTGAGTAGATGACGTTGGATGAGATCGCCCTGCCGTGGCGGCGATAATCGTATGGCGACGTCGGCCTCGCGCATCGAAAGGTCTAGCTCGGCGTCGGTGAGTAGAAGGCTGACGTCAATTTCCGGGTAAACTTCGATAAACTCGCGCATGCGCGGCGCCAGCCAGGTCGATCCAAGCGCCACTGTCGCTGTGATTTTCAGCAGTCCCTTGGGCCGGTCCTTGCTTTCGGTCAGGCGCGCCGCGGTCATTGCCAATTTGCCGAAGACCTCGTGCGCGGTCCGGTAAAGCAGCTCGCCCTGCTCGGTCAGGATGAGGCCGCGGGCGTGGCGATGGAATAGCGGCACCTTGAGGCTCGACTCCAGCGTACTGATCTGACGGCTGACCGCGGATTGGCTGAGGTTCAGCATCTCGCCGGCATGGGTGAAGCTGCCCGCCTCCGCCACGGCGTGAAATACGCGCAGCTTGTCCCAGTCCATGATGTTGGTGACCATGTTGGTTCGCGGCGGCGGCACTACGGGCCCGTCTTGCATATCCGCGTCCTTGTTTCTTCCCTGGAGTTCCAGGTTCGCTACCAAAGCTTGCCCGGATTATTGGGCTGCGTGTGCCCCGCTCGATTCAACCGAGGTTTCGCGGTCCGCCGCGTCTGCCGACGCTGCCAAAAACCGTTCCGCTTCCAGCGCCGCCATACAGCCCATGCCCGCGGCCGTCACCGCTTGCCGGAACACCTTGTCACGTACGTCGCCGGCCGCGAACACGCCGGGTTTGCTGGTCGCGGTCGAATCGGGTGTGGTCACGATGTAGCCCTCGCTGTCCATATCGAGCTGTCCTGTGAACAGATTGGTGGCAGGGTCGTGACCGATCGCGACGAACACGCCGTCGGCCGGCAAGTCGTTCTCTCCGCCGCTCTGAACGTCCCGCATGCGCAAGCCCGTCACGCCGGGTGGCGAGTCGCCGCCCTGGATTTCTGTGACAACATGGTTCCAGACGACTTCGATCTTAGGGTTCTTGAACAAGCGGTCCTGCATGATCTTTTCGGCGCGCAAGCTGTCGCGCCGGTGAATCAAGGTCACCTTGCGCGCGAAATTGGTCAGGAAGATCGCTTCCTCGACCGCCGTGTTACCGCCGCCGATAACGGCAACTTGTTTGTCGCGAAAGAAAAACCCGTCGCAGGTCGCGCAGGCCGAAACCCCGAAACCGCGGAACTTGGTCTCGCTATCCAGGCCCAGCCAGCGTGCCTGGGCGCCGGTCGCGATAATCAAGGTATCGCCGGTGAAAACCGCGCCGGAATCTCCGGTACAACGGAACGGCCGCTGCGATAGATCGACACCCGTGATCATGTCAGTGACGACCGAAGCGCCGACATTCTCGGTCTGGGCCTGCATCTGCTCCATTAGCCAGGGGCCCTGGATCGGCTCGGCGAAGCCGGGGTAATTTTCGACATCGGTGGTGATGGATAGCTGGCCTCCCGGCTGCAGGCCCTGAATCAGGGTCGGCTTCAGGTTCGCGCGCGCGGCATAGATGGCGGCGGTATACCCGGCCGGGCCGGAGCCGAGGATCAAAACCTTGCTGTGACGGACTTCGGACATCTTGGGTTCCAGGGCAGGTGGAAAGGCGTCAGGAAGAGATAATGCGGCGCGGGGACCGGCGCAAGGCGGGCCGGGCGGGGGCCCGGCCCCGGATCCAAATTCGGCCGGAATGAGGCCCTGCATTTTTTTCATTGATGGCTAACCGGCGGAGCCTCCGGGTCACTTGCGCCTTTACGCAGCTACCACAGCGGCAATTGAGTTAGCGGCGTAATCATGCGGGGCAACCCGCAGTGCGCCTTTCGGAGCCGGTTCGTAACCACGCCTGCGGCAAAGCCGATAGCCAGGGTACATAGCAAGGTGGCGGCGCTGACAAAGAACAGCGTTAAGATCGCGCCAGCCAGCAGGCACCGTTTTAATACCCAGAGGATCGCCCCCCAGAAATAGCAGTAGGGTATGGCGCACCAGTGCCGCCAGACTGCGAGGATACCGAAGGCGGCGACCACGATTGCGACCCCGGCGCCGATCGCCGGCGGCAGCGCCATGGCGACGCCGGTGAGGAAGGTGACGATCCCGGTAAAAAGCGCAAGGGTGAAGCCCCTGCCGATCAGGGGGCAAAACAACTGCGGCGGAAACGGCCAGGGCCAATTGCCGTTGTTAGGCCCCCCTGACCCCCCATCGGAAGGGACCTTGCAGTCTATGGAGACCTGGGCGCTCGCGCTGCACTCGCCCCCGGCGGCGCAGCGCGCCTCGACCCAAAGCGGCGACCCACAGGCGAATATCGGCGGCTCGACGATAAATCCGGCTGTCGCCGTGCCGTTGTTGTCCGGGGTCGCCATGGCCGTAAACATGGCGGGCCCGTTCTGGGTCACGCGGACGGTGATCTCGACCTGATCGCACTTGCCCTGACGGCGAACGTAAACCCGCAACTGCGTGGGCAAGCCCCCGCCGGTCACCGCTTCGCCATTGATCCCGCCGATTTGAAGGGTGCAAGGCATGATCTGTTCCCCTTAGCTCACCGGGACCGTGCCGCTGGCCGTATGACTCGTTCCGGCCGCGCCGGCCGCCGTGACCTGCAGGGTGACGACATGCGGGCCCGTCTCTGTGGGCGTAACGGATATGGTCGGCAGCGTGGCGTCGGCGATGACCGCGCTGGGCGGGGTGATGGACCAGGCGAAGGTCAGCGGCAGAGGCGCGCCTGCAAAGTCCACGCCCGCAGTGCTCATGGAGCCATCGGCGGTAAAGGACTGGTTGACGCTGGCCACGATAGGCACCGACACCACCGCCTCCACCACCTTTGCCGTGAAACTCAAGGGGCCGCCGACCGGCAGCTCGGCGCCGTCCGTGGACGCGAAGGCCAAGGTGTAGTCGCCGCCACGCGGCACAACAGCCGTGGCTGTGCCTGTGGTAGCGCCGGTAATGGCCGCGGCTGCCGCTGCGGGCTGCGTGGAGAAGGCCCAGCGTACGCCGGTTGCCGGCGATCCGGGTATGAGGGCTGCCGCCGGATAGCCGTCGGCGTCGGCGCTCGCGCCGCTGAGCGTGAGACTGGCGCCGGCGCTGTAGTTCAGGAAAGCGCCGGGTGGGAGCCCATCGACGGTGACGGTGTCAAAGGTGGGGGGCGCGTTCGGGGTCAAGCCGGCCAGCCCAACCGGCGGCGCCCAGAACGGAAACCAAGGTATTGTGGAATCGCGCAAGTGTGCTTCCGCCAAGACCTCCGCGTAGGCTCGCGGCCCGCCGTTCAACCCGGTGGGGAAAAAATTCTGATGGACCCAGCCAATGTAGGTGAACCAGGCCCCGAAGGCGGCGACGTTCAAGGTATGTCCGGTTTCGTGCAGCGTGGCACCATCGGCGGTTAGCCCTATGAAGGCCCCAGTGGGGCCGCCGAGGGGCGGCGGAAAGAATTCCGGTGTGGTGGCGCCGATGCGTGGATCAAGAAAATAAAAGTTTCCGAGACTGTAGCCCGCTGGTACACGCCAGAAGGGATAAAGAATTCCGCCGTGGGTCATGAAGGAACCGGTCCAGAACTCTGGAACCCAGCGGACTGGCGCCCCGAACAAGGCGGTTATGGAATTCACGATACAAACCACCAGGCCCAACATCGTGGCCGGCCAGGTAGGCGGCGAAATCCAGGCGGTCCAGCCAAGAATGCCAGCATAGATATTGTTGCCGGCCACCCCTGGCGCGAATACCGGAATCACGTTGACCACGGCTATGAATATCGCGGCGATCGCCAATAGAGGCGATGTCGCCAAGAGTAAGAGGGAAACGGCAGGTAGCCCGGAAAATATCCAAGGCAGGGCGAAGGGCAAGGTGAGCACCACCACCGCGTTCATACCCATCAGCCAACCGCGGGCGAATCTCTCGAAGAATTCCCACAGCATCGGAAACCCGCCGCCCGCCGGGGTCACCGCGACGGCACCGGAAGCGGGCACGGGTGTGGCGAGCGCCGCGATGACATAGGCGATGAGGGAGAAGAGTATGTGGCTGATGGTGGCGCCGATGGTGCCCACCGGAAACTGCCACTGGGTCAAGGCGCCGATAATCGGCAACACCGGCGATACAGCCAAGGCAACCGCCATGGCAACGACAAGTGGCCCGGCCACGAAAAAGAACGAAAGTACCGCACCAAAAACAGCGCCAACGATGAGCATCCTAACCCCCCTCTCCCAAAGCTTGCGGGTTAGCGCACCGGAACTTACCGCTGTACTCGGGGGGTATATTATACTTATTCCGACGTCTTGTCTGCCTGCAGCATCGGGCTGGGGTGACGCCGATTTGATCTGTCGGTTTGGTTTAAAACCCGAACATGTGGTCGAGGCTGAAGGCGGTTTCGCCCTTGATCAGGCCGTGATAGCCGAAGAGGCGGCAGGTGGTATCGCGGATCAGGACATAGCCGCCATTACCCGCGGCGGCGAGGTCGCCGGTCTCGAATATCTCCGAGGCCCGCCACAGCAGTGAGCCGCCGCAGGGAATCGCGATGTCGCGGGTGGCCACTTCCTGGCCCTTGGCATCGTGTAGGACCAGCGCCGTCCGGCTGGCCGCGTGCCAGGGGGTCGAAGCCGGGTAGATCAGGTGGCACAGGGTCTCCAAGGGCGCGTCGCCAAGGCGCAGGAACAGCCGGGTGCTCAGGCCCGGCGCCCGCCCGGCGTAGGACTGCGGCTCGCCCTTGTAGGTCAAAACGGTATTGAAGACATGGGCGCCGAAGCTGGTCTCGGCAACGTGGCCGGAGCGTTTGTCCTGGTATCGGAACAACCCGTGCAGCCAGCCGTCGGCGTCGCCGCCCTCCGCAAAATCGTAAGTTAGCTCCATGTGGCCCCAGTCGCCCCGATCGTCCTGGCCCTGACCAAGACCCTCCGCGAGAAGAGCACCCGTCTCTAAGACTGTCGCATGGTTGCGTGGCAGGCAGCCGAGGGACTGGGACGCGACCTCCGCGCCCTTCGCGTCGTAAACCGCGATCCGGACCGGCAGGTTTTCCTGGCCGGTCGCCATGGGCGTGGGCAGGGCCAGGGAGCTAAAACGCCCCGGCGGCAATATCGGCGCGGGCAGGAGGTAGCCCTTGCCCATGAGGTTGGCGAGTTCCCGGATTCCCGAATCCGGCTTGAGGTCGCCACGCTCGACATTGGCATGGGCTATTCGGCCGCGTCCGTCGCGATCGAAAACCTCGTAACGGGGCCGGACAATATGCTTGCCCGCCCGGATCTCGATCTGTTGCGGCCAGCGCGCCTCCGGCAAGAGATCGCGGGTGTCCAGGGCCAGCAGGCCGTAACCGGGAACCTCGCGGTCGAGGCAGACAACCGCCTCATCGCCCATGACGTTCAGGCCGACGGCGCCGGCGGGAATCGGCGCGGGATGGCTGTTTTGGACCCACAAAATGACGCGCTCATCGTCTTGCGGCGCGGGCAGGCCGGCATAGCGTTCGGCCGGCCAGGAGTTGGCGTCGTGGGTGCAGGATAAATCGGTCTCACTGTCGCCGTAGGTATCCAGGGCGTATTTCACGATGTCGTGCCCGGCGACGTGCAGGACATGGATAAACAGATTGCCGGTAAAGGCGGGCAGGGCGAAACGGCGCCGAACCTCGGCGCTATCGATCGTGATGGTGCCATTGGCGGCCGGCAGGGACTCACGCCATTCGGCGAGCGGGCTCCCGTCCCCGTCCATCAAGCGGCACCAGATCTCGGGATCCTTGGCCCCGTATCCGGACCAGTAGTTGGCGGTGACGAGGCGTGTGTGCCGGCCGTCCCGGTCGCGAAAAAGGACCAGATTCGTCGCGAAATTAAGGCCGCTCAGGTAGTCGCGCGGCGCCGTCAGCATGTCGTTCGGCAGGCGTAGGGACTCCAGGCCGCAGACCTCAGCGTCCGCCGGCACGAGGTGGCGGATATGATCGATCAAGCGCGCCGAGTCGAAGGCGACCACGAGGACTGTGCGTGCGCTGGAGACCTTTAGGTCGGGTACCGGCTGCGCCGCATGGCCAAGCAAGGACCGGCCGATATCCGCCAGGTCCTGGACGAAGACGCCTGCGATTTCGAGCTCGCTGAGGTCGTACATCTCGGCCAGGGTTTGCGCGAGACCAAGCGGGTCGTAAATAGCGACGGGGCCGACGCGCAGCCGGTCTAGCAGCGCCGGAACCTTTCTTGCCGCCAGGGGATGGCCGACGGCCTTGAAAAAGGCGTTACCGCCCTTGACGTTCGAGAATGTCTCAATGCGCAGCGCCATGTCCCTTACGTCCCATCCCTCATCATCGGCCTGCCGCGGCGCCCTTGAAAATCCGTTTGGTCCAGGCCGACAGTCCGTGGCGCGTCAACTCACGCTTTAGCACCGCCGAGCTTGTAAGCCAATTCAACTGAACTGAGCGCCGCTCTCCGACAAACGGCTTATGTCCGTGGTAGGCGTTCGGCGTGCAGCGGAACATGAGCAGTGTACCGCGCGCCGGGGGAACCTCGGTTGCGTAGTTTTCGATATCTTCTGAGTCGCGCAATAGCCGCAGGCGTCCACCATCGGCCTCCCATGTCGGGTTCATATAGATCAAGGCGGTAATCAACTTGGACGCTGAATCGGTGTGAATGCGGCCGTCCTTCGCGCGGGATTGACCTCGTAACGTGATCATTGTTGGCCGGCCGGCCAGGGCGATATCGAATTTGGCCTCGACCGCCTGGCGCATGGGCTCGCTTTCCAACTCGCCGAGGAAGGCGTCGAAGCCGGGGCCGCCGGACAGGGAGGCCGCCGGATAGCTGCCTCCCGATTCGATCGTAGGGAAATCGGAATCGATCTCGCCACAGGCCGCTTCGCGCACAAAGCCCGGGACGATCACATGATCGAACGGGTCACGTATGAGCGGCGTGGCCGCAAATCGCTCTAAATCGAGGCGCGAACTAGCTTGCATGATTTGGTCTTTCTTATCGCCTGGCCACCCAAAGATCAATTGAGGGGGGCTGCTCCGAGGCTTAGGCGCGCCCCAAACCGCCGCCGGATCTCTTCGGCCGCGCGTTCGGTCTCGCGCAGTGGTGTATAGTGCCAGGCGTCCAGTTGGCCCTCGAAAGACCGCGTGATCCCCTCGCTCCGCAGTTCCTCATGAAAAGCGCGGAACTTCCGGGAACCGCCCTCCAACGCCACGACAAAGACCGGTTTTCCGGTCGTCGCCGCCTCTGAAACCATGTTGACCGAATCCGCCGTGACGACGATGGCGTCCGCCAGTGCCAGGTAACCCATGTAAGGGTTTTCGCCCGTGCCATCCCAAATCCGCGCCGGCAGGCCGTCGAGCGACCGGCGGATCGTCTCCAGAACGCCCGGCGCCGTGCGCCTCGACGGCGTGACCAGCAACCCCGCGCCTTCGCGCCGCGCCATCTCCGCGAGCTGCCGGCCCAGCTTTTCGCCGACACGCCCGGGCATGCGGTACACCTTGTTATCGCCGCCCAGCATCACCGCCACCAGGGGCCGTGGCAGACCGGACCACTGCGGCCCGAAGCGGCCTGCCGCCTGGGCGAGGCGCGCCGCGGTCACGCGGTTCATGCCGCCGGTTGTTTCAATGACATTGAGCCCGTGCAGCCGATCGTGACGTGGCGCCACGATCATGTCGAAGAGGGCTGGGTCGACCGCGGGATTTTGTATTTGGACGGTGAGGGTGGATCCCAACGACATCCGGCGAATTGCGATCGAAACGGCCACCGACTGCCTCCCGCTGGCGATAAGGATATCCGGCCAGGGCGGCGTCAATCTGTCTTTCTTCGGGCCCAGGCTGCCGAGCGGATCCGGCACCCAAAGGGGGGGTAGCCAGCGCCAGGGTCTGCGGACCTGGATCCGCTTCACGATCGGCGTGGTACCCAATGCCTCGGCGAGCCCGATACACTGCGATTCCATGCCTATCTTGCCATCGCTGACAACCCAGCAGGTCTGAGCGGAAAGGGAGGTGGGTTCGGTCATGCGGCGGGACTATTGCTTCCTCTCGCGAGGCTGGCAAGACATTGAGCCGATGCCATATCCTCACACTCGGCCGACCGCGCAGGCTTGGCGAATCCAGAGGCTGCCGGTAATATCATTGCGCGACGGCAGGTTCGAATGACGACACTGTTTCGAAGGGGCAGCACATGCGCCGGGTCAAGCTAGACCGGATCGACCTGCATATCTTGAAGGATCTGCAGGAAGATGGGCGTATAACCAACGTCGATCTCGCGCGCCGCGCCGGTATATCGGCGCCGCCCTGTCTGCGTCGTGTGCGGGCGCTCGAGGAAGCCGGATACATCAAGGGTTACCATGCGGAGTTAAGCAGCGAGCTGTTGAGCTTCGATGTGACCTTCTTCGCCTTGGTCGGCCTCGATAGCCAATCGGAAAGCGTGCTGAGCGCCTTTGAACGCGCGATGGCCGAATGGCCCGAAGTCCGCCAGTGCCATATGGCGCGCGGTCCGCACGACTTCGTCCTGAAGATCGTGGCCCGCAACACCGCGCACGAAAATCAACTGACAACCAAGTTGACCGCCGTGCCGCATGTTGTGACGGTGCAAACGATCCAGGTGATCCAAACCTCGAAGGCCCTAGCCGGGGTTCCGATCGAACCGAACCGGCCATTGGGCGCCGACGCCCACGACGACGATAGCGACGTCTGAACTCCGGCAGCGCCGGATAGGGCCGGGGATTGAGGCGCGGGTGGGCCTAACCACCCGTGGTACTTAAGTGAATTTCACACGCGCGATTTCGTAGGCCTTTTCGCCCTTCGGGGTGTTCACCTCAACCGAGTCGCCGACAGTCTTACCGATGATCGCGCGCGCGAGGGGGGCCGTAATCGCCAAGCGCCCTTGCTTCACATCCGCCTCGTCCTCGCCAACGATCTGATAGGTTAGCTTTTCCTTTGAATCTTCGTCGATCAGCGTGACGGTCGCGCCGAACATCACGGTTTTGCCGGATAACTTCGAAACGTCGATCACCTCTGCGCGGGAGACCTTCTCCTCCAATTCGCCGACTCTTCCTTCGATGAAGCTCTGGCGGTCCCGCGCGGCGTGATACTCCGCGTTTTCCGACAGATCGCCGTGCTCGCGCGCCTCCGCGATGGCGCGAATAACCTCGGGTCGTGCCGTGCCCCTCAAATGGCGCAGCTCTTCTTCGAGCCGTGCCAGGCCTTCGGCTGTCATGGGAATCTTTTCACTCATGCGTGCTTATCCGCCGCTAGTTCTTGTTCACGTCTTGGGAAATACCGACCCTGTACCTTGAGCGGTACGGAGCCTAAAACGACCCCTTAAAATAGGACTGAAGCGGGGCAACTTCAAGCTGTCCGGCCTTCAGGGCGGCGATCGCTTGGACCGCCGCGCCCGCGCCCGCGGTTGTCGTGTAGTAGGGAATCGCGCCAATCAGGGCTGCCCGCCGGAGCTCGTAGCTGTCCGCCACCGCCTTGCCGCCCTTGGCCGTGTTGATCACAAGCTTGATCTGGTCCGATTTCATAGCGTCGACAATGTGCGGCCGGCCTTCCCTCACCTTGTTGATAACCTCGACCGTCAGACCATTGTCTACGAGGAACTTGGCGGTTCCCCGTGTGGCAAGGAGGGAGAAGCCCGAGCCCGCAAGGTCCCGGCACAGGGGCAGGATAAGCTTCCTGTCGGCTTCGCGGACAGAGACGAAAACTTTTCCCTCCAACGGCAGGGCGACGCCCGCTCCGATCTGCGCCTTCAGGAAGGCCCGGGGGAAGCTCGTGTCCAAACCCATAACCTCGCCGGTCGAGCGCATTTCGGGGCCAAGCATGACATCCACGCCGGCGAAACGCGCGAAGGGGAAAACGGTCTCCTTGACCGCAATGTGGCTCCTGCGCTCGGCCACTAGGTTGAAGTCCCGCAGCTTTTGGCCAACCATAACGCAGGCGGCGATTTTGGCGATCGCCACACCCGTTGCCTTGGCGACGAAGGGCACGGTCCGGCTGGCCCTAGGGTTGACTTCCAGGACATAGATGTCGCCGTCGCGTACCGCGAACTGAACGTTCATCAGGCCCACGACGTTGAGCGCCTTGGCCAGGCGTTCGGTTTGGCGTCCTATTTCAGCGATGATGTCGCTGGAAAGGGAATGGGGCGGCAGGGAACAGGCCGAATCCCCGGAATGAATACCAGCTTCCTCGATATGCTCCATGATGCCCGCCACAAAAACGCTCTCGCCGTCGGACACCGCATCGGCGTCGACCTCGATCGCCTCGCTGAGGTAGCGATCGATCAACACTGGGTTGGTGCCTGAGGCCCGCACAGCGCTGCGCATGTAGCGCTCTAGATCGGCCATTTCGTGAACGATCTCCATGGCTCGCCCACCCAGGACATAGGAGGGCCGGATTAGGACGGGCAGGCCGATGCGCTTCGCGATGGCTCGTGCTTCTTTAAGCGAAGTCGCGATCCCGCTGTCGGGTTGTTTGAGACCCAGTTTCTCCAGGAGTTTCTGAAACCGCCCGCGATCCTCGGCAAGGTCGATCGCGTCGGGCGAAGTGCCCAGGATCGGAATCTGCGCCTGTTCCAGGGCCAGGGCGAGCTTTAGAGGCGTTTGTCCGCCAAACTGAACAATCACGCCCAGCAGACGCCCGTTGCGTTGCTCGGTGCGCGCGATCTCGATCACGTCCTCGGCGGTCAAAGGCTCGAAATAGAGCCGGTCTGAGGTGTCGTAGTCGGTCGAGACCGTTTCCGGGTTGCAGTTGACCATGATGGTCTCGATCCCGGCGTCTTTCAGGGCGTAGGCGGCGTGCACGCAACAGTAGTCGAATTCTATGCCCTGACCGATTCGGTTGGGGCCGCCACCCAGGATCATGACCTTGTCGCGCGCGCTCGGCGCTGCTTCGCACTCCGCGGGCTGGGTCTCGTTGCCCTCGTAGGTCGAATACATATAAGGCGTGTCGGAGGGGAACTCGCCGGCGCAAGTATCGACGCGCTTGAAAACCGGGGCGACCGCAAGCTTCCGGCGCAGGGCGGTGACCTCGGACTCGCTCTGGCCAGTCAGGACGCCCAGTCGGGTGTCCGAGAAGCCCATTTTCTTGAGGCCCAGCATGCCGCCCCGATCCTGGGGCAGGCCATGCTTGCGCAGGCCGTCCTCTAGGTTCACTAGGTGAGCGATCTGCTGCAGGTACCAGGGGTCGTAATTTGTCGCAGCCTGGATTGAGTCCATGTCGAGGCCATGGCGCAGCGCCTGGGCAATCAAGAGTATGCGGTCTGGCCGGGGTTTAGCTAGTTCGTCACGTACCGCGTCCAGATCGACCTTGCCGGCGCTGTCCAGTGCGCCCGGCATCTCGACCTCATCGAGGCCGCTGATGCCGGTTTCCATGGACCGCAAGGCTTTTTGCAAGGATTCAGCGAAGCAGCGCCCCATGGCCATGCCTTCACCGACCGACTTCATAGAGGTGGTCAGCAGCGGCTCGGTGCCGGGAAACTTTTCGAAGGTGAAGCGCGGCACCTTGGTGACAACGTAATCGATGGTCGGCTCGAAGGAAGCCGGCGTAACCTTGGTGATATCGTTGTCCAATTCGTCCAGGGTGTAGCCGACCGCGAGTTTGGCGGCGATTTTCGCGATCGGAAATCCGGTCGCCTTCGAGGCCAGGGCGGAGGAGCGTGACACGCGCGGATTCATCTCGATCACAACCATCTGGCCATCGGCCGGATTGACCGCGAACTGCACGTTCGAGCCGCCGGTATCGACGCCGATCTCGCGCAACACCGCGATCGAGGCGTCGCGCATAACCTGGTATTCCTTGTCGGTCAGCGTCAGCGTCGGCGCGACCGTGACCGAATCGCCGGTATGGATGCCCATCGGATCGATATTCTCGATCGAGCAAATGATGATGCAGTTGTCGGCGCGGTCGCGCACGACCTCCATCTCATACTCTTTCCAGCCGAGCACGGACTGCTCGACCAGGACTTCATTGACCGGGGATGCGCGCAGGCCGCCCAGCACGATCTCCTCGTATTCGTCCCGATTGTAGGCGATGCCGCCGCCCGTGCCGCCCAGGGTGTAGGACGGGCGAATGATCGCGGGCAGACCGATTTCTTCGGCGGCCTCAAGCGCTTCGGCGAAGGTCGTAACAGCGCGCGCGCGCGGCGTGGCCAGGCCGATCCGGTCCATCGCTTCGCGGAAGCGATCGCGCGCCTCGGCCTTTTGAATCGACTCCGCTGTGGCGCCAATCATTTCGACACCGTACTTGGCCAACACGCCCATACGTTCCAGCTCTAGGCCCGTGTTAAGCGCAGTCTGTCCGCCCATGGTCGGCAACAGGGCGTCGGGCCGCTCACGCTCGATCACCTTGGCCACGACATCGGGCGTGATCGGCTCGACATAGGTCGCGTCGGCCAGGCCCGGATCGGTCATGATCGTCGCCGGATTGGAATTAACCAGGATGACGCGGTAGCCGTCTTCGCGCAGGGCCTTGCAGGCTTGCGTGCCCGAATAATCGAATTCGCAAGCCTGACCGATCACGATCGGCCCCGCGCCAATGATCAGAATCGACTTTATGTCTGTGCGTTTGGGCATGGCCGTTAAGCGGCGCTTTTGTGCGCGTCGATCATCGCCACGAACCTCTCGAAGAGATAGTGACTGTCGCGCGGGCCCGGGGAGGCCTCTGGGTGGTATTGGACCGAGAAGATTGGCCGGTCCTTCACCCGAAGACCCTCGTTGGAGCCGTCGAACAGCGACACGTGGCTGACCTCAACATTTTTAGGCAGCGATTCCGGCACCACCTTGAAGCCGTGATTCTGCGAGGTGATCTCAACCTTCCCGGTCATTAAATCCCTGACCGGGTGGTTCGCACCCCGGTGGCCCAGGTGCATTTTTTCGGTCGTGGCGCCCAGGGCCAGGGCCAGAATTTGGTGGCCTAGGCAAATGCCGAAAATCGGCAGCCCGCTGTCCATAAGGGCCCGCACGATCGGGACCGCGTATTGCCCCGTCGCGGCCGGATCGCCGGGTCCATTGGCGAGGAAAATGCCGTCGGGCTGGTGGCGCAGGATGTCGGCGGCCGCGGTGTCTGCCGGCACCACCGTTAGCCGGCAGCCGAGAGAGGCGAGGCAGCGAAGGATATTGCGCTTAGCGCCATAATCGACCGCCACGACGTGATATTTCGGCGTCTCGAGCTTGCCGTAACCCTGGCCCAAAACCCAGCGCGTTTCGTCCCAGGTGTAGCTCTGGCGGCAGGTAACTTCCTTCGCCAGGTCCATGCCTTCCAGGCCTGGCCACGCCGCCGCCTTGCCTTGAAGGTCCGGCAAGTCGAAAGCGCCGCCCGGCTCGTGCACCAGGCAGGCGTTGGGCGCGCCCAGGTCGCGAATTCGCCGTGTGAGCGCGCGCGTATCGATGCCGGCAATGCCGACCAGATCGCGCGCCTTCAACCAAGCATCCAAGTGTTGCGCCGCCCGCCAGTTGGAGGGCTCCGTGATGTCGCAGCGCAGGACCAGGCCACGCGCCGCCGGGATCTGCGTTTCGATGTCTTCCGGGTTGGTGCCGACGTTCCCGACATGGGGAAAGGTAAAGGTGATGATTTGCCCGGCGTAGGAGGGATCGGTGAGGATTTCCTGATAGCCGGTCATGGAGGTGTTAAAGCAAACCTCGCCGGTCGCCGCGCCGGGTGCGCCTAAGCCTCGACCCCATAGAACCGTTCCGTCGGTCAGAACCAAGGCGCCGGTGGTTCCTTTCGGCCGGTCAGCCGCTGACGGCCTCATCGCACCGGAAGAGGTTGCGGCATGGTGCGCAAGGGTCATGATAGGATGGTCCCTCAGCGGAAGGCCGCGGAAAGCGGCGGCGGCCACGGCGGTCGGGCAACGGAGCGGCGGGCAACGTCACAGGTCCTGCGGCACCCCTCCGGTGCGGCGGCGGCCACTCTATTACGGGAATACGGTTATGCGGTCAAGCCCCAGCCGGGATAAATAAAGGATGATTTTCAAAGAGTTACCGCAATCGCAAAACTTTGCCATTTGGCTCGATATCATTTACCCTCTGCGCCCTTTGAGGCCGCGCGGAGTCACCATATGTTTCGAGCCCGTCTGAACGATTCGCTGAAAGAGGCAATGAAGGCCAAGGAGCCGAGCAGGGTCTCGACCCTGCGGCTGATACTGGCAGCGCTCAAGGACCGCGACATTGCCGCCCGCACAAAGGGCAAGTCCGACGGCATCGGTGAGGACGAAATCCTGGAAATGCTTCAGAAGATGGTCCGGCAGCGTCAGGACTCGATGGAGATGTATACCAAGGGCAACCGCCCGGACTTGGCCGACAAGGAAGCCGCCGAGATCGAGATCATCGAGCAATTTCTTCCCAAGCAGCTTAACGAAGACGAGATCGGCGCCGCTGTCGGCGAGGTCATCGGTGAGTTGGAAGCCGCGTCTATCAAAGACATGGGCCGGGTCATGAGCGAGTTGAAACAGCGTTTTGCCGGGCGGATGGATTTCGGCCGGGCGAGCGCCCTGGTAAAAAGCCGGCTAGCCTGAGTTCTTGGGCGCGCCCCGGCGACCGGGCACATCGAGTTATCCCCGCTTACGCTTTAAGTCCCCACAGTTTTGTCCCGAGATTTTGGCCTAGCCCGCCGAGTTGCACGTATCTAGGCTAGGGCGCGCATGCGTCAATCGTCTACATTCCTTCCTTGCGAATCAGCATGAGCCTTACGCCTCAATGAGCTTTCCACCCGGATTCCTAGACGAAATTCGTGGCCGGGTGCCGCTGGCCGGGATCGTTGGCCGCAGGGTCAAGCTGACCCGGCGCGGGCGCGAGCATTCTGGCCTGTGCCCATTCCACAACGAGAAAACTCCCTCTTTTACGCTCAACGAGGACAAGGGCTTCTATCATTGCTTCGGTTGCGGCGCGCACGGCGACGTCATCGGTTTCGTCATGCAGACCGAGAGTCTTTCCTTTCCCGAGGCGGTGGAGCGCCTGGCCGGTGAGGCTGGCCTGGATGTACCTCGTCCCACGCCGGAGGCACGCGCGGCAGCCGAGCGCCAAGCGACCTTGCTGGAGGCGATGGAGGCCGCGGCAAAATGGTTCGAGCAACAACTGAGCGGCGCCACGGGGGCCCAAGCGCGGGCCTACCTGGACGGCCGGGGCTTGGACCCGGAATCTATTTCCGCCTTTCGCCTGGGCTTCGCGCCCGATCGGCGCGGGTTGATGCGCGGCGCCCTCAATGCGCGCGGCATAGACGACCGGCGCCTGGCCGAGACGGGCCTCATCAAGGTACCGGAGGATGGCGGGGAGCCCCGCGACTACTTCTTCAACCGGATCGTCTTTCCGATCGGCGACCGGCGCGGGCGGATCATCGCTTTTGGCGGGCGGGCGCTCGGCGATTCCCCGGCCAAGTACCTGAACTCGCCCGACACGCCCCTGTTTCATAAAGGCCGGACCCTCTACAACCTGGCGCGCGCCCGCCTGGCAACGCACGACACGGGCGAGCTTATTGTCGTCGAAGGCTATATGGACGTGATCGCACTGGCGGCGGCTGGGTTTCCGGCGGTGGTGGCGCCCCTGGGCACCGCCGTGACAGCGGACCAAATAAGTGAGCTGTGGCGTTTGAACGATGAGCCGGTGATTTGCCTGGACGGAGATGCGGCCGGGCAACGCGCGGGCTTGCGGGTGGCCGAACGGGCTTTGCCCCTGCTGAGGCCCGGCCAAAGCCTGCGTTTCGCCACCTTGCCCAAGGGCGAGGACCCGGACAGCCTGGTTCGCGGCGCCGGGCCGCCGATGATGCGCCGGGTGCTGAAAGCGGCCCGCCCCTTGGTTGAGTTGGTTTGGTCCATGGAGACGGTTTCGGGCCGATTCGATACCCCGGAGCGTCAGGCGGGCCTGATACAAGCATTGGACGGGCGGCTGCGCGCGATCGGCGACGCGGATGTCCAGAAAGCCTATCGGGAGGCCTTGAATCAGCGATTTTTCGATACTTTCGGTTTTGGCGCTTGGGGCCGCCCGTCGCGCAGCGCCCCAGACCGGGGGGGACGAGGCCGCCGCGAGCCCCGATACGGTCCGGCGCGCGGTTCCTTCGGTTTCAAAGGACGGCCCGGAAAGCCGGGAAACAAAGGGTTTAGGCGCCAGGGTGAAGGGCGGGAGCGCTGGGCAAGCGGAACCGACGCGGCGGCCCACCAAGCCCCGGATCTGTTGCTCCGGCGTCAGGAACAAGTGCTTTTGGCCACTCTCGTTAACCATCCGGAACTAATTGTCGAGTACGCTGAACACCTGGCGGAGCTGATTTTGCTGTCCGGCGCCTTGGATCGGCTGTTTCAGGCCGCCTTGGAGATCGGGTCCCGCGAACCGGATCTTGACAGTGACGCCATGAAATGCCACCTCACAGAGCAAGGCTTTGCAGCGAATTTGGGCGAGATACTGCACGCACGGGTATACGTTCACGGCGGGTTCGCCCGGCCTGACGGCTCCCTGGAAGATGCGCGTACGGGTATCTTGCACATCCTGGAAGGATATCGCCGGCAGCGGGCCGAAACGGAGACCGACATGGCGGGCCGCGATCTGGCGGCGGCTATGGCGGAGGGCGCGGAGTCGGAAGACGCCTTGGCCAAGTTGGAAGCCAAGCAGAGGCAGCTCAAGGAAAGCGACGAGCGTTGGTTTGAGCTTGACCCCCCGGACGGGGTGGATACTTAAAGCTTGGGCGGACAATTTTGGGCGAGGATGGTGACCTGCGCGGGGGCGGACGGTCACGGTCATGTATTGGATTTTGGGGATGAAGAGCTAAATGGCGACTAAGGCGAGCGAAGCAGCGGCCGAGACCACGGAAGCGCGCGACGATGCACCCGATAGCCCGCTCATGGACAGCATGAGCGCCGCGGTCAAGAAGATGTTGGCTAAGGCCAAGGAACGTGGCTTCGTCACCTATGACGAATTGAATCAGGTTCTTCCACCCGATCAGATGTCCTCCGAGCAGATCGAGGACACGATGTCGATGCTTTCCGAAATCGGAATCACGGTTGTCGAGGGCGATGAGCCGGAAGAAAGTCCCGAAGACGAGAAAGCTTCGGCCGCCGGAAATTTGAACGATGACGATATCGGCCGCACCGACGATCCGGTGCGCATGTACCTGCGCGAGATGGGCTCCGTGGAGCTGCTATCGCGTGAAGGTGAAATTGCCATCGCCAAGCGGATCGAAGCCGGCCGCGAGAAAATGATTGGCGGTATTTGCGAAAGCCCTCTGACCATTAAAGCCCTGCTGTTTTGGCGCGAGTCCTTGATCGAAGGACGTATCCTTCTGCGCGATATTATCGCCCTCGACGCGACTTATGGCGCCGGACCGACCGAAAGCGATATCGACGACGAGGAATCGGGTAAGGCGGATGAGAAGGCCGAGGCCGAACAAGCCCAGGCGAAGGCTGAAGCCGAAGCCAAGGCCAAGGCCAAGGCTAAAACCGATGGCAAAGACAAGTCCGCCAAAACCGACGCTGCCGAAGAAAAAGCGCCGGAAGCTAAGGCTGCGGACGGAACCGATGGCGCGGCCAAATCGCCCGGCGACGACGATGACGACGATGAGGAAGAAACGAACATCTCGCTGGCGGCAATGGAGATGGCCTTGCTGCCCGTTGTGCTCGCGACCTTTGACGAGATCGCGGCGACCTACAAGAAGCTCTCCAAGGCGCAGGACAAGCGGCTGGCCATAATTCAACGCGGCGAAAAGGCGACGCCGCAGGGCGAGCGGCATTATGAAAAGACCAAGCTGCGGCTGATCGAGCTAATGGACGGCGTGCATTTTAATAACGCCCGGATCGAGCAGCTTGTCGAACAGCTCTACGAGCTAAACAAGCGCCTGATCGGCCTTGAGGGAAAACTGCTGCGCCTGGCCGAGAAACAGGGCGTCGACCGCAAGGAATTCCTGGATCACTATTTTGGGCGCGAACTCGATCCGCGCTGGCTGTCGCGGGTCAAGCGCTTGAAAGGCAAGGGTTGGGCTAAGTTCGCCGAACGGCGTGTCGAAGAGGTGAAAGAAATTCGCACTCAGATCGGTGAGATCGCCGACGAGGCGGCCCTGCCGATCAGCGAATTCCGCCGCGTCGTGAAGACGGTCCAAACGGGCGAGAAAGAAGCGAGCAAGGCCAAGACGGAGATGGTCGAGGCGAACCTGCGCCTGGTCATCTCGATCGCGAAGAAATACACCAACCGTGGCCTTCAGTTCCTGGACCTGATTCAGGAAGGTAACATCGGCCTGATGAAAGCGGTCGACAAGTTCGAGTACCGGCGCGGATATAAATTCTCGACCTACGCGACCTGGTGGATTCGCCAGGCGATCACGCGTTCGATCGCGGACCAAGCCCGCACCATCCGCATCCCCGTGCACATGATCGAGACCATCAACAAGCTGGTGCGCACCAGCCGGCAGCTGTTGCACGAGATCGGCCGCGAGCCGACGCCGGAGGAACTGGCCGTGCGCTTGGTGATGCCGCTGGAAAAAGTCCGCAAGGTTCTCAAGATCGCCAAGGAGCCGATCAGCCTGGAGACGCCCATCGGCGACGAAGAGGACAGCCATCTCGGCGATTTCATCGAGGACAAGAACGCGGTCATCCCCATCGACGCCGCGATCCAGTCCAACCTGCGCGAGACCACCACGCGTGTCCTGGCCAGCCTGACCCCGCGTGAGGAGCGGGTGCTGCGCATGCGCTTCGGCATCGGCATGAACACCGATCACACCCTGGAAGAAGTCGGCCAGCAGTTCTCGGTCACGCGCGAGCGTATCCGCCAGATCGAGGCCAAGGCCCTGCGCAAGCTGAAACACCCCAGCCGCAGCCGAAAACTCAGGAGCTTCCTCGATACCTGATCGAGGCAGCGGCGCGGTTCGGGATTACGGTTTTCAGCCGGTCTCGGAAAGCGATTTGCCCCTCATTGCCGAGTGGCTAGCACTGCCGCACGTTGCGTACTGGTGGCCGGATGGACAGATTGAGCGAATTCGCAATGGTTTGAGTGTGACGTGGCTGGAGTCTTATTTGGTCTCCGCTGACGGTCACGCGTTCGGCTATCTCCAGTGTTACGATCCTAACGTCGAGCCGACGAGCGAATGGACCGGGCAGCCGTCCGGCACGCGGGGGATCGATTTTTTCATCGGCGAGTTAGGGCAAATAGGCCATGGACATGGCACCGGCCTATTGCGTGCCTTTTGCAAAACCCTTCTCATACGCCCCGCCGTCACGCGGATCATTGCCGATCCATCGCCGGACAATAAGGCGTCCATCAAGGCGTTAGAGCGCGCCGGCTTCCGCGCCGTGAGCCGGTATGACAAGTCTTGGGGCCGGGTTTTATTGATGGCGCGCGAGCGCGCGGATCAGGACGAATAGGCCTAGGCGCACAGTCGGTGCTGGACTATCGTCCGAACTCATGCACATCACCCTTCTCGGCACCGGCTGCCCGGCGGTCCATTTGGAGCGCTACGGCCCGGCGCAGTTGATCCGCCATGGCGGCACGGCGGTCCTGGTCGATTGCGGCTCCGGCGTCACCCAACGGCTGTTGGCGGCGGGATCCTCGGGCCGCGATATCGATGCGCTGCTGCTCACGCACCTGCATTCCGATCACATTGTCGATCTGTTTCAACTCGTCATCTCGAGCTGGCATCAGGGCCGCGACCGCCCGCAGCGCGTTTACGGCCCGCCTGGCACGCGGGCCTATGTCGAGGGCCTACTCGATCTGTGGCGGCCGGAGCTGGCGCAGCGTATCGCCCATGAGAAACGGCCCTCGACCGCGGCGCTGGAGGCCGAGGTTGTTGAGATCGCGAGCGGCGATACGCTCGCCATCGGCGATTTGGCGGTGCGTGTGGTTCCGGTCGAGCATCGGCCGGTGCGCCACGCCTTCGGCTTCGTCTTCCAGGACGCTTCGGACGAGGGCCCGCGCATCGCGCTCAGTGGCGACACCCGGCGCTGCGAGGCGCTGATTGAGGCCGCGCGCGGGGTCGAGCTGCTTGTACACGAGGTCTTCGTGCACCGTGAGTTGCCGGTCGTGGCCGGCGTGCGCGGCGCCGAGACCGTCGCCAATGTCGCCGGCTATCACACGCTTTCCAGCGAGGTCGGCAAGATCGCCACCGAGGCCGAAGCCGCTTGCCTGATGTTAACTCACTTCGTGCCGCCCGGCTGCGACCGCGACGCCCTTCTGGCCGAGGTCGCGGCCGACTTCGCCGGCCCGATCGCGATCGGCGAGGACCTCATGTCCTTCGACGCCGGCACGCGGCGCCTGCGCCATGCGGGCGGGCGGATCGCCCTGGGGCGGCCCCGGCCGATGAAGCCTTGATCGGCGGGGGCACTAAGGGCAAAACTGCCCCGGGCCCGTAGTTCAGCGGTCAGAACCCACCGCTCATAACGGTGTTGTCGCAGGTTCGAATCCTGCCGGGCCCACCAATTCGTTCAAACACTTGCGGATGGTCACGATCTTGGTCATCGTCAAGTAAGCACGCAATGGGCCCGCAAAACTCGGATTCGGTGTTCCGATAGAGGGGCACTGAGGCCTTCAGTTCCTGGCGGATGGCGCTTACTGTGCCGCTCGACACGCCGCTCCGACGCACAACTTCGGCATGCGGTACGCCCGACAAGATGAGCCATTGCACCTCCTGGCGCTTCGTCTCGCCGACGCCATACCGGCGCGGCTTGCCCGTAGTTTCGACAAGCTTGGCTGGATCGATTTCCGGTCGATCGATCTGCGCACGCTTCAGATGGGTCCGTGTCTCCGCCATCACGCTCTCGATGGCTTCGACGGCATCGGCCAAGAAACCAGGCTCGTAGGGCGCATAGATCGAGGTCGTGACAGCAGAGCCGTTCGGAAGGTGCCCTAGTGTGGTGAATCTGAAGTTCGCGTCATTAATCCCGCCCGTCATCCCGGACGTTAGAGCCTGCCCCCGACTGGATCGGGGGCGAGCCCGAAAATCCTAGGATTTTCGGGGGGCGAGACTTACGATCCGGGATCTTCCGG
>JAJFGN010000046.1 GCA_021776115.1 Kiloniellaceae bacterium
GTCATGTCGTTCTCCTGAAAAGGTTGGGATTTGTCGGCAAAACAATCCTAACCCCAATCAGGAGCGGCATGGCCACACCGGGCCTTGTCATGACAAGGCCCGGTGGGGCGCTAACTGTCAGGCGAATACCGTCTCAGCACAATCAATGGCTTAGCGAGCAGGTTCAAATCACCCCCGATCCTGCATAATCACCGCCAGCTACCGGTTTGGTGCGAAATCTGGAAATCGACTCTCGAGCGGGGCTGATCGCCCCAAACCGCGGTACGCTTGTGGTCCCCGGATCATGCCGCCGGTATCACACCGGCTCGACGTGGTTCTCGTGCAGGCACTCTGCGTGGTCGGCGAGCACCTCGATGACCCGGCACTCGGCGATGCGTCCTCCCTTGCACTGCTCGATCATCCGCTCGAGCTCGACTTTCAGGGATTGCAACCGGGCGATCCGGCTCTCGACGGCCTGGAGTTGTGCGCGCGCCATCCGGTCCGCCGCTTCGCAGGGCCGGTCGGGCTCGTCCGAGAGGCTCAGGAACTGCCTGATCGCGTCCAGCGGAAACCCAAGCTCCCGGCCGTGCCGGATGAAGGCCAGCCGCGCCACGTGGCTTGGCCCATAACGCCTCTGGTTGCCGGCCGTGCGCAGCGGCTGGGGCATCAGGCCGATCTCCTCGTAGTAGCGGATCGTCTGCACCTTACAGGCGGTCTCGCGCGCCAGGCGCCCGATCGTGAAGTCGTCGTTCATCATCGAAATTTACCCTTGAACCTCTAGTCGCTGTAGCTCCTATGTTACAGATAACACGGTTTTCCGGCCGGTTCCAGGCAGGGTATCTCTCGATCCCCTGCTGAGGGCCAAGGGGTCGGAAGCCGGCTGTTTACGTCATGCCCTTGCGAAAAGGCTCGAGAATCCATGTCCCAGCAAGCCGCGGAACGACACGACCACGCGCACCCGCCCACCCCCGATTCCCTGGGCGGCGACGCCTGTTGCGGCGGAGGCGGCGCAGACGGGTCCGCCGGTCGCCACACCTATCGCCACGTGTTCAAGGTGCAGGGGCTGGACTGCGCGGAGGAGGTCGCGACCTTGCGGCGCGAGGTGGGCCCGCTCGTCGGCGGGGACGACCGGCTCGCCTTCGACGTCCTGAACGGCCGCATGATGGTTCTCGAAGACGCCGAGCGGGTTTCGGCCGAAGAGATCCGCGAAGCCGTGCGCATGACCGGCATGACCGCCGTCGAGTGGCGCGAGGACGACGAAGAAAGCAAGCGGGCGAGCGAACGGCACCATCGCATGCAGGCCCGGCTCACGGCCCTCAGCGGACTCTCGGTGCTCGCCGGGCTGGCCCTGCATGTCTGGCTCGCGGGTGGCTTCGCGGAAGCCTTAAGACTCTTCGCCGGGCATGACGGGCAGGCGATGCCGCTGCCCGAGGCGGTCGCCTACGCATTGGCCATCGGCTTCGGGGCGCGCTACGTGGTCGTGAAGGCCTGGTACGCGGCCCGGGCGCTGCGTCCGGACATGAATCTGCTGATGGTGATCGCGGTCGCCGGCGCGGTCGGCATCGGCGAGTGGTTCGAGGCCGCCGCCATCAGTTTCCTATTTGCCCTGTCGCTGCTGCTGGAAAGCTGGAGCGTGGGCCGGGCCCGGCGCGCCATCGCCCAACTCCTCGACCTCGCGCCGCCGGTCGTGCTCTTGAAGCTCGACACCGGCGAGGAGCGGGAGGTCCCGGCGGCCGAGGCGCCGGTCGGGTCCCGCTTCGTCGTCAAGCCGGGGGAGAGGATCGCCCTCGACGGCCGCGTCGCCTCGGGCACGAGCGCCGTCAACCAGGCTCCGATCACCGGGGAAAGCGTCCCCGTCTCGAAGGAGCCGGGCGCGGAGATTTTCGCCGGCACGATCAACGGCGAGGGGGCGCTCGAGGTCGAGAGCACCAAGGCCGCCGAAGACACGACGCTCGCACGCATCATTCGTCTTATCGAGGAGGCCCATAGCCGCCGCGCCAGTGCCGAGCAATGGGTCGAGAAGTTCGCCCGTATCTACACGCCCGCGGTTATCGTGCTGGCCATCGCCGTGTTCTTATTGCCGCCCCTTCTGTTCGGTGGTGTGTGGGACGACTGGTTCTACCGCGCGCTCGTACTGCTTGTGATCGCCTGCCCCTGCGCCCTGGTGATCTCCACGCCTGTGAGCATCGTTTCGGCGCTGGCGGCCTCCGCGCGCCAGGGAGTACTCATCAAAGGCGGCACCTACATCGAGCAGCCGGCCCACCTCAAGGCGATCGCCTTCGACAAGACCGGCACGCTGACGCGCGGAGAGCCGGCCGTGGTCGGCGTGGTCCCGCTCAACGGACATACGGAGGGCGAGCTCCTGGAGCGGGCTGCCGCGCTCGAGGCGCGCAGTACGCACCCGCTGGCGCAGGCGATTCTTGATTACGCCGGGCAAATCGATGTTGACGCGAGACCCGCCGAGGGCGCTCAGGTTCTTCCCGGCAAGGGTGTCACCGGCCTATTCAGGGGCGAGGAGTTCTGGCTCGGCTCGCACCGGTACCTTCTGGAGCGCGGCCAGGAGACGCCGGAGATCAGCGAGCGGGCCGAGGCGCTCGAGCGCGAGGGCCGAACGGTCGTGGTGATCGGCAACGAGACCCACGTCTGCGGGCTGATCGCCGTGGCCGACACGGTCCGCCCGGCCGCCCGCGGCGTGATCGATGCCCTCAGGGCACGCGGGATTGCCCACCTGATCATGCTGACCGGCGACAACCGCGCGACCGGCGAGGCGATCGCGCGCGAGGTCGGCATCGACGAGGTCCACGCCGAGCTGCTGCCCGAGGACAAGGTCGCGGCGGTTGAGAGACTCGTCGCAAAATACGGCACCGTTGCCATGGTGGGCGACGGCGTCAACGACGCCCCGGCGATGGCGCGGGCGAGCTTCGGCATCGCCATGGGCGCCATGGGCAGCGACGCGGCTATCGAGACCGCGGACATCGCGTTGATGACCGACGACCTGGCCAAGCTGCCGTGGCTCGTCGGCCATTCCAGGCGGACACTCGCCATCATCCGCGAGAACATCGTCTTCTCGCTCGGCGTCAAGGCTATCTTCGTCGTCCTGACCTTCGCCGGCTTCGCCACCCTGTGGGGCGCCATCGCGGCCGACGTCGGCGCCTCGCTCCTGGTGGTGGCCAACGCCCTCAGGCTGCTGCGTCAAGGGCCCACGGGAGAGGGGACGCGACACCTGGCGGAGGCTGCGGAGCGTGCCGCGGCCGAACGCGTCTTGCATGGGCATTGATTGGCAACGACGCGGGGTGGTTCGCGGCGATGGGTTTTCCGCACAGGGTACGGTTGCCGTCACCAATCGCCGATACTGCGCGGACAGCGAAACCTGGCGGAGAAGAAACGGTATGGATGACGAACGGAAAGTGCTGATGGCCTTCGGGATTATCGTCGCCCTTGCCGCGATCCTGATCGCAGCCGCCTTGGTCATGAACGCGATGGTCGGTTAGTGGAGCGAAGATGACCGGTTCGAGCGCCATAAAGCGTTTCGTTTGCGCAGGGCTGCTGGTATTGGCCGCTGTCGGTGCCTGGTCGGGGCAGGGGTGGGCTCAGTCGGCGTCCGCCTGGGCCGAGACCGATTACACCGCCGTCCGCTTGGTCTCGGCATCGGATACTGTGGGCTCCTCCCAGGAAATCGGCCTCGGCCTGCATTTCCGTATGAAGGACGGCTGGAAAGTGTACTGGCGGTCGGCGGGCGACGCCGGCTACCCGCCGAGGCTGGACTGGTCCGGTTCCGACAACATCGACAGGGTGACGATCGCCTGGCCCGCGCCGGAGCGGTTTCAGATCCTCGGGTTCAATACGCTGGGCTATCGGGACGAGGTTGTCTTGCCGCTCACGGTAGGGCTGAAGCGCGACGGGGCCCGGACGGTGGCGAGGGTCGCCGTGGACTACCTGACGTGCAAGGAGATCTGCATCCCGATCCAGGAAAATCTCGAACTCACGCTGGCGGCGGGCCCGGCGTCTCCGGGCCCGGAAGCGCATCTGATTAGCCAGTTCCTCGCAAAGGTGCCGGGACCAGGTGCAGGCGTCGGGCTCACGCTGGAAAGCGCGAGGCTGTTCGGTCCGGTCGCGTCGAACCTGGACGAGGCGGTGCTGCGCGTCTCGATCGCCTCCGCCGATCCTCTGACAAGTCCCGATGTGTTCGTCGAGGGACCGGAAGGGATCGTCTTCTCCGAACCCTCGGTCCAAGTCGAAGGCGGCGGCCGCAAGGCGATTCTTGACGTGCCGGTCTCGGGCCTGAGGTTCGCGAAACACGACCTGACGGATTCGCTCCTCACCCTCACTTTCGTCGCCCCTCCACTCGCGGCCGAGTTCCGCGCCACCCCCGCTGCTGGCGCCATCGACATCCCGCCCGGCATCTCCCGCGCACTCGAAGGAAATTCGGGGCAAATCTCCATCTGGCCCGTGATCGGGCTGGCCCTCTTGGGCGGCTTGATCCTCAACCTGATGCCCTGCGTGCTCCCCGTCTTGTCCATCAAGTTGCTGGGTGCCGTCGGTCACGGCGGTCGCGACGGCGGGCCGGTGCGGCTCAGTTTCCTCGCCTCCGCGGCGGGCATTCAGGCGTCGTTCCTTGTGCTGGCCGGCGCGCTGATCGGCCTGAAGGCCGCCGGCGCCACGGTCGGTTGGGGAATCCAGTTCCAGTCGCCCTGGTTCCTTGTCGCCATGACGATCCTGGTGACGCTGTTCGCCTGCAATCTCTGGGGTTTCTTTGACGCCCGCCTCCCGCGGTGGGCAATGGACACGAGCGAGAGCATGTCGGCGAAACGGACCGGCCTGACCGGGAACTTTCTGACCGGCGCTTTCGCGACCCTATTGGCAACGCCCTGCTCGGCACCTTTCCTGGGCACGGCCGTGGGGTTCGCCCTGGCGCGGGGACCGGCGGAGATACTCGTGATCTTCTCCGCGCTCGGCGTCGGACTTGCGGCACCCTATCTCGTGGTCGCGGCATTCCCTCGGCTCGTCACCAAGCTGCCCAGACCCGGCCGTTGGATGATCATCCTGAGACGCGTGCTCGGCTTCGCGCTGGCCGGCACCGGGATATGGCTCCTGACCGTTCTCGCCGCCGAGATCGGGTGGGAAACCACGGCGCTGGTGGGCGGGATCACCACGGCCATCGGCGCGGTTCTCTACCTCCTGTCGCGCGGGTCGCCGAAGCCGAGAGCCGCCTTGGCAAGCGTCTCCCTTCTCGCGCTCCTGGCCTTGCTGACTCCGCAGTTGTCGATACAGGCCGCGCCGCAGGCAGGGGTTAACGGTGCGCGGGAGACGCTGGACGGCCTGTGGCGTCCGTTCGACGAGAAGACGATTCCGACCCTGGTCGCGCAAGGCAAGACCGTCTTCGTGGACGTGACCGCGGAATGGTGCATCACCTGCAAGGCGAACAAGCGGCTGGTCCTGTCCAATACATCGATCGTCGAGCGCCTGAAGGAGAAGAACGTCGTCGCCATGCAGGCGGACTGGACGCTGCCCGACGACCGAATCGCCGCCTACCTGGCCCGTTTCGAACGCTACGGCATCCCCTTCAACGCGGTCTACGGCCCCGGTGCGCCGAGGGGCGTGACGCTTCCCGAAATACTGTCGAAAAGCGGCGTGCTGGCGGCGCTTGACGAGGCGCAGACAAGATAGGAGCTGAATTGCGGGTTCGGATGCTTTTTTGCAGCAAACCAAGATCAAAGCCACATCGATCGACTGGGCGTACACAGCCATGTCCGTTCAGTGGCGAACAACGTATGAACCCATTGACTACTGAGGCGGAGGAATGAAATGACGAAGCAAAAGTTTCACCGGAAAACGCGGAGCGTCAGGCCGCTCTTGCTGTCCGTCGCCCTTGCCGCCGGCATCGTCGGGACCACGCTTTCCGCGCCGGCCCTTGCAGCGGACATCACCGTCTACAAGTCGCCCTCGTGCGGCTGTTGCTCCAAGTGGGCCGATCATCTGCAAGCCAAAGGTCACACCGTTACGACCAAGAACATGGAAAACCTCGACGCGATCAAGAAGCTGGCCGGGGTTCCCGAAGGTTTGCAGTCCTGCCACACGGCGATGGTGGAGGGCTACGTCCTCGAGGGCCATGTGCCGGCCAAGGACATCGAGCGGCTGCTCGCCCAGCGCCCAAACGCGAAAGGACTTGCCGTTCCAGGCATGCCCGTCGGATCGCCTGGCATGGAGGGCGGTGCACCGGATAGGTATGACGTGATGCTGTTTGACACGGATGGTTCGGTAAATGTCTACGGGCGGTATTGACGCTAACGGTCAGGTCGACCGCGACGGCCCGCCGGAGAGCGAACCGATGAGGCGGAGCCTCTCGAGGCTGCGAACCGTCCGCCACATCCTCTGGGGCGTCATTCTTCTCGCCGGGGTCGGTCTTGGCGGGTTTGAGCTGTGGCACCGAACCCGACCTGATCCGAATCCGACGGCGCAGGAAATGGCGAGCTCAATCGTCGCTAACTTCACGCTCTCAACGCACACCGGCGCGACCGCAAGTGACGCGACCTATCGTGGCCGATGGCTGCTGGTCTTTTTCGGCTTCACCCACTGCCCAGACGTCTGTCCGACCGGGCTTGCAACGATTGCGCAGGTTATGGATGAGCTCGGGCCCGAAGGAGAAGCGGTCCAGCCGCTTTTTATTTCGATTGATCCTGAGCGCGATACGCCGGAGGCGATGGCGGAGTTCGTATCCGCGTTTCACCCTCGAATCGTGGGGCTCACAGGCGCGACCGAAGCGGTCGCCGCCGCCGCGAAAAACTTCCGCGTCTACTACGAGCGCGTGGAGGATGCGTCCTCTCCGAACGGCTATACGATGGAGCACACGACATCCATCTATCTTATCGATCCGGAAGGCCGTTTCGTGAAGCCCTATTCCTATAGCGCAACCAGCGAAGATATTGCGGATAGTCTTCGGCGGAAACTGAAAGGCAAAGGACAGATATGAAATATTCGAGCATTTTCAGCATGGTGGTCACGATCTTCATTTTGACTGGCCCGAGTTTGGCCCAGGAACAGGCGCGGCTCGGTGACCTGGTGATCGAACGACCCTGGGCGCGGGCCTCGATTGGGACGAGCCGCCCGGCCGCCGCCTACCTCACAATCCGCAACGAGGGCGAGGAGAGCGATACTCTGCTCGCGGTGCGTACGCCCCTGTCTGGCAAGGCCGAGGTTCATGCCATGACGAACGACAGCGGCGTCATGCGCATGGGGCCGGCCGGTCCGGTTGAGATCCCGGCCGGCGGCGAGGTTTCGCTGGCACCCGGCGGACTGCACATCATGATGATGAAACTTCAAGCGCCGCTGGTGAAAGGCAAAAGCATTGAGGTCACGCTCAAGTTCGAGCGCGCGGGTGAGATCACGATCACCGCGCCGATCTACGGGCCTGGCGCGACGCGACCCGAATGACGCCCTTGCCGCGCATGTTTCGTAGAGCTGGTTTATTTGCGCTTGCCGCCGTCCTTAGCCTAACAGCGGCGATTGGACTCGGTTGGTGGCAAGTCGATGGGCCGGGCGCAGAGCGAGCGGCAGGCAAGGCCGCGGCGATACCATCGCCGATCGGGGACATGTCCTTCAGCATGGTCGATCATGAGGGCGCGCCGGTGGGACCGGAGGACCTGCTCGGCCGTTCCAGCATGGTGTTCTTCGGATTCACCTTCTGCCCGGATGTCTGTCCGACGACACTGGCTGACATCTCGGGATGGCTCGACGATTTGGGGTCCGATGCCGAACGCCTGAACGTCGTCTTCATCTCGGTCGATCCCGAGCGCGATACGCCGGAGGCGATGGCTGAGTACGTAGCCGCTTTCCATCCGCAAATCCGCGGGTGGACCGGTTCGCCGGAAGACTTGGCTCAAGCAGCCGACGCGTTCCGGGTGACATACAAGAAGGTGTCGCTCGATGACGACGGCTACACGATGGATCATACGGCCTCGGTAATCCTGTTCGATGCAACCGGAAAGTTCCGGAGCACGATTGACTATCACGAGCCGCGCGAAATCGCCGTACCGAAGATCAGGCTTGCTCTTGGTGAACGCTAGGCGATGGGCTCTAAAGCTGCCGGTCTGCGTGACTTTGGCCGCCAAGCCTGTGCGGCGGCTTAACGCCGAAACGGATTACTATGAACAGAGAACACGACTGGGCTGTAACGCCGACTGCAGGACAGTCAACCGGATAGTGAGAAAGAATCTTGTGTTTACCCTTGGCGCCCCTGCGATCGTCGTGCCGATAGCATCAGGAGTCGCCGCCTTCATTGCCTTGACCATGGCAAAGGTGACGGCGGCTTCTGCGCACGGCGTTTTGAATGATGGCGTCGATCCCTGGACGGCCTGGAATCTGACGCCGGATATCACGCTCGGGACGCTTCTTATCGCAAGTCTCTACACGGGCGGTCTCTGGCGCCTCAGGCACAAGACGGACCGCATGCGTGTCTGGCGTCACGTGTCCTTCTTCGCCGGGCTCGCCGCGATATTCCTGGCGCTCCAGTCGCCCATTGACCCCATTGCGGAGCGGGTGTTCCTGATCCACCAGGTTCAGCACCTGCTGCTCCGCATGATCGGGCCGATTCTGCTGTTCCTCGCCGCGCCTCAAGGGGTGCTCGTCGCCGGCATGCCGGAAACGGTGCAACGCCGCCTTCTCATCCCCGTGATCACGAGCCGACTTGTCAGAGGCCTCTTCGCTGTCGTCTCATACCCGGCGGTCGCTACGGCCCTGTTCATCGGCGCGCTCTATTTTTGGCAGATTCCAAGGTACCACGACCTCGCGATCCTCAACGACAATGTCCATTACCTTATGCACGCATCGATCCTGTTCACCGGTCTCGTCTTTTTTTGGCGCGTCTTCGACACCCGCCCGGCACCTCTGGGCACCCGTTACGGCGTGCGCCTGATGATGCTGTGGGTCATGATCCTGTCGAACATCGTGATCGGCTCCTACCTCGCGTTCAAACAGCCCGTTCTCTATTCCGCCTACGCGGAGCTCGGCCGTCTATGGGGCCTTTCCGCCCTTGGGGACGAGCTCTTGGGCGGCGCATTCATCTGGATTCCAAGCAGCATGATGGGCGTCGTGGCGGTCTTGATCGTGGTTCACATGCTGGGGCGCCACGAAACCAAGGAAGAACAGCGCCGTAGCGCGGTGCTGCGCCGGCGGGGATACGGGCACAACGAACCGCCAATGACGGCAACCGAGTTGATCCAGGGCGCGGCCGGAAAGAACCGGATCATGGCGCTCGGATTTGCCGTTTTTGTGACCGCTGTCTTTGCTGCGGCGATCGGTATAGGCGTCGTTAACCAGATGATGGGATCCTGAAGATAACCCGATGTTTACCCTGCGAGGGCCGATCCACCCGCGCCATGACGATTCGACGAGGAAGAGAACGATGGGAACCGAAAACAAATGAGGAGGAAGTTACTTATGCTCGGTGGCACAGGGCTTGCGATTTTTGTCGCCGCGGCGGTCGGGATGATGAACTATGGCGCGCTCTATGACGGTCCTTCGATAGGTGTGCCGGAAGTTGAGGGTGCCGTCGCACTCGCGGCCATTTCACCCGCCACGCCTCCGATGCCCCAGGGCACGAATCTGGAGTCTAACGCTCGTGAGGAGCCTGTACCGCGGGAAAGGGCCGTCACCCTCGAAGAGGGCGATACGCTTATTGAGGTGCTTCTGCGGGCCGGACTGTCTCAGCGGGAAGCGTACGCGGCGAGCGAATCCCTGCAAAAGGCCTACGATCCCAGGGACTTGAGGGCAGGCCAGGCGCTCAGCCTTTTCATAGGCGAGCATGACGACACCGAGGACGGGCCCTCTCTAAAGCGACTCGAACTCGTTCCGGAAACCGATCGTTTGGTTTCGGTCGAGCATCTGACGGGGGAGGCTTTCGCGACGCGCACGTCGACTATTCCCCACACACGTAAGCTCATGTCGAGAGCGGGCACGATACGATCGAGCCTGTACGAAGCGGCCCGGGCCACCGAGGTCCCGACCGCGGTTCTGACGCAGACCTATGGAACATTGAGCTACGGGCTTGACTTCCAGCGTGATATCCGGGACGGCGACACGTTCCAGCTCGCTTTCGAGGTTTTTGAGGACGGCATGGGGCAAGGCCGCCATCCGGGCGATCTTGTCTATGCAGCCATCGGTTCTTCCGAGCGGGATCTCCGCATTTTGCGTTACACCACGGCCGACGGATACACCGGCTTCTTCGATGACAAGGGGGCGAGCATCGAGACCAGCCTGATGAAGACGCCGGTCGATGGTGGGCGGCTCTCCTCGCTGTTCGGGAGGCGCGACCACCCTGTTCTTGGCTATACCCGCATGCATCGGGGCCTCGACTATACCGCGCCGCGCGGTACGCCGGTGCTCGCCGCCGGCGATGGCGCGGTCGTCCGCCGAGGTCGCAACGGCAGCTTCGGGAAGTACGTCGAGATCAAACACGGTTCGACCTACGCCACGGCCTATGCCCATCTCAGCCGCTATGGCGAGGGACTCCGGCCTGGCGCGCGGGTCCGGCAAGGCGATGTGATCGGTTTTGTCGGGGCGACGGGCCTCGCCACGGGTCCGAACCTTCACTACGAAGTCCTGCGGAAGGGCCAACAAGTCGACCCGATGAAGTTGGAATTACCTCCCCGACGAATCCTTCGAGGCGAGGAGTTGGCGCGCTTCGAGCAGGCGAAGGCGAAGCTTCGGGCAGTCCTGGCGGACGCTTCATCCGGTGAACGGAAACCTTGGACAGCGATAACCCAACCGGCCGCAGCCGCGAGCACTGGAAGTTACTAAAGCCGGGGTGAGCCAAGGAAAGTGCCTATGGAACAAGACGATCGAGAAGCGCGTGCCCACCACGCGGACCGGGTCGAACCGCGCAGCAATGATCGGTTTGGCGATAGCTGTAATCCTTGCGGCCCCATTTCCTGGGCGCGACGACAGTGAATGTTTTCCTTTGAAGGGCCCGAGAGAGGCTGAGCTATGACGTTTCTTGCCGCGCGATCTTCCAGGCCTCGGCTTTTCGGGCTTGCGCTCTTCGCCAGCTTTCTCGTCGCCGGCCTCGATCAGGCTTCCAAGTGGTTCATGGCCGACGTCGTGATGGACCCGCCGCGCGTCATTCCTGTCACGCCGTTCTTCAACCTCGTGTTGGGGTTCAATCCCGGCGTCAGCTTCGGGTTTCTGGGCAACCTCGGATCCTCGGGTCCAGTGGCTTTGTCAGTGTTGACGCTTGCCATCGTCGCGTTTCTCGTAATCTGGCTTTGGAGAACGCAGGATATTTGGGAGGCATCGGCGCTTACCGCCATTATTGGCGGCGCCGTCGGAAACCTCCTCGACCGGCTGCGTGACGGGGCCGTCACCGATTTTCTCGATTTCTATGTTGGTCAGTATCACTGGCCGGCGTTCAACCTCGCGGATTCGGCAATCATTCTCGGCGTCGGATTGATCTTGATCCGTTCATTCCTGAGCTCCAAAGAAGCAAAGTGATTCTAGGCAATGCTGAGGAACACTCCTTTCCCACAGACGTTAATGTTACCTTCAACCGCACTTCGGTTCTCATCTCAGAGATCCTGGGATCGTGTTCTACAAGCGTAATGAATTAATCGGCGACCATTCAGTCAGCCTCTTGCGCTCATAGCAGCGGATAGTCTCCACATTAACGTTCGCCGCTTTCGCCGCTCTACTAATGGTCAACCGGGTCATATCTTGCCTCCGAGCCCATCTTGCGATCCGTATTGAGGTACGGAGAAAAGGTCGACATAGGTTGTGCCGGGGTCTGGCTGGCGCTGACAGGTGGGACCCGACGATTTCGAGAGTGGGGTCGCAAATCGTACGGTTCGTACTGCGCAGCAGAACCGAGCAAGAATCTGATCGGCAGGTTCCGGCGGTCGCGGGCCCCAATGGGAATGTAGCATATTCTCCTTGTCTGATGCTGGACCATCATGCAGCTGCCTGGAAAAGGCCCTGCTGATATCGTCGGTTGCGAGCCCCCGCAACCAAATTTAAAGACTCGTCCAGAGGGCCGTCTGCGCATACTGATGAAATCAGCCACTTTGCCTTCGCATTTCAAAGTCGTTGTGCCGCCCTCTGAATGGTTTGCGCGCATCAAAGCTGTTCATTCGCGTTCGACGACAATTTTGTTGCCTTGCGCGTTGCCTTGTAAATGCAAAAAGGCTAGGCCATATAACCTAACCCTCTGAAAAGAATGGTGCCCAGGGGCGGAATCGAACCACCGACACCGTGATTTTCAGTCACGTGCTCTACCAACTGAGCTACCTGGGCACGGGCACCGGATGAGGACCTCGCGAGGACCTCGGGACGCCGAGCGCTTATAGGGAAACTCCGGGGCACTGTCCAGCCCCGGGGCAATCCCGGCACGTTCAGAGCGGCAGGTCCAGCACGACCCGCTTTGGGGCGCCGTCCCTCAGAATTTCGAGCTTCAGTTGGGCGCCGGGCCGGGCGAGCGCCAGGGCGCCGGTCACGTCGCTGGCCCGCTTCACCGGCCGCTCCGCGACCCTGGAAACAATGTCGCCGACACGCAGCCCGGCACCGGCGGCGGCGCTCTTCGGGCTGACGTGGGTTACGCGCGCGCCGACTAGGCGGTTGCGCTCGTCCGCGTCCAGATCCGCGACGCGCAGGCCGCTCTCGACCCATCTGACTTGTCCGTGCGCGGCCAGGTCTTCGGCGACCCGGCGCACCAGTGCGATCGAGGCCGCGAAGTTGATCCCGATGTCGGCGTCGGACTCCTTGGTGAAGATGGCGGAGAGGATGCCCACCAGCCGGCCCTCGGCGTCGACCAGGGCGCCGCCGGAGACGCCGGGGTTGGCGCTGGCGTCGGTCTGCACGAAGTCCTCGATCGCGTTGAAGCCGGTGCCCGTGCGGTGCAGGGCCGAAACCACGCCGCAGGTCACCGAAAGCCCGAGCCCGAACTGGTTGCCGACGGCGCAGACCGGCGCCCCCAGGGCCGGCTCTGGCGCGTCGGGCAAAAGCGGCAAATCGACAGCGGCTTTGAGGAGAGCCAGATCGCTCGCGCGGTCGATGCCCGCTAACTCGGCCGCGATGTGGCGGCCGTCGGGCAGGCGCAGAGTGATCGCGGTCGCACGCGCGACCACGTGCAGGGCGGTGACGAGATAGCCGCCCGGCAGGATCGCAACCGCGGTTCCCTCCGGCGCGCTGCCGGGCGGTACTTGCGGTTGCCCGCCTTGCGCATGGCCCGGCCAAAGCGGCAGGACGCTGACCACGGAGTCGAGGACATCTGCGCGAAACGCCAGGGCGGCACGATAACCGAAGCCGATTAATCCGAGTGCCAGGACCGCCGTCGCCAACAAACGGCAGCAGGACCGTACCCGGCCGCCGCTAGGCATCGTCCTCGTTTCCTTGCCCGTTGGCCTCGGTCTCCGGGTCCGGCGTCTCCTCCGTCGGCACGCGGTAGGTGCCCTTCAACCAGCGGCCCAGGTCGATATCGGCACAGCGCCGCGAACAGAAGGGGCGGGTTTCGTGCACACTGGGCTTGGCGCAGATGGGGCAGCGCGGCCCCTGAATTGGCGTTTGGTCCATGGCGGCTAATCTAGCACGATCTGGAAGCTGTCTTGAGCGGCATCGATTTCGATGTCCAGCACCCGGCCGAGGCCGGCTTCCAGAATCGCGCGTGCGGCGGCGCAGGGACCCGATAGAGCCGCCGCGACTGGCGGCGCGGCGCGTAGGCCAAGGCGGCGGACCGGCCGGCCGGTGGCGGCCGCGCGGACCTGACGTAAAGCATCGAAACCTAGCGTCTCGGCGTTTCTGACCCGCCCGCTCCCGCCAAAGCCGCAGGGCTCGGTCAAGATCTCGTGCAGGGGCGGCCGCGCGCGGCGGCGCGTCATCTCGACCAGGCCCGAGGGCCGCATGGCTTGGATACGCACCGGGTTCGGGTCGGCGCGAAACCCTTGCTTTAAGACGTCGGTGACCTTTTGCCGCGCCTTGGGATCGTTAAGGGTGAGGAAATCTATGACGATCAGGCCGGAAAGGTTGCGCAGGCGCGCCTGTTCGGGGATCGCGGCGGCGGCCTCAAGGTTGACGGCCAAGGCTTGGCCTCCGGCCCCGCCGGCGCCGTGTCCGGCCGCGTTCACGTCGATCGCGGTCAGCGTGCGTACCGGCTCGACGAGCAAATTGCCGCCAGACGGCAGCGCGGCCTGCGGCCGCAGCAGGGCTTCGATAGCCGCCTCCAGGTCCAGACGCTCGAACAAGGCCTGGGGCGTGAGGTCGAGCCGCAGCCGCGCCAGAAGCTCCGGCCGCCCGGCAAAGACGGTCTTGGCGCGTGCGTGCCAAGTCTCGTCGTCGATAACGATTTCATCGGGGATATCGCCGCTGTCGCGCAACGCGGCCAAGGGATCGGCCGCATCGCGCAGCAAGGCCGGGGGCTCAACGCTTGCCGCAGTTTGGGCCAGGTCTGGCGGCAGGTCCGTACGCAGAGCGGTGAGGCGTGCACCTTTGTCTTCAAGCGGTTCCCGCTTGACTCGGACGACTAGGCTATCCCCGGCGCTCATGCCCCTGGGGCCTTCGGCACGGGGCAGGAACCCGGGACGCGCTTGTCCGATATCGACAAAGGCCGCATCGAGAGATGTATCCAGGCTGGCCACCCGTCCGAGGTAGAGATTGTCGGCGCAGGCCGGTTTATCGTCACGCTGAATCGCGAGGCCGCGCAGACGGCCGTTATCGAGCCAAGCGGCTCGTACTTCGCCGGGCATCGCGCTAATCGCCACTATCCGTGTCACGGCGTTTGGTCCGGCGGCACGTATCCCAGGCCCTCGAGCAGCGCCGCGACTTCTGCTATCGGTAAGCCGACCACGTTGGGGTAGGAGCCCCGGATCCATTGGACGAGCGCCCCGGCCCGGCCTTGAATTGCATAACCTCCGGCCTTGCCACGCCATTCCCCGCACCCGAGATAGGCGTCGGTTTCGGCCCGGCTAAGGCGCTTAAAGGCGACGACCGTCGTGACCAGGCGTTCGGCCCGGCGTCCGTCCGGGGCGATGACGACGACTCCCCCCAGAACCCGGTGGCGCCGCCCCGACAATAGAGTCAGGCAGCGCCGGGCACTTTCCACGTCCTCGGCCTTGGGCAGAATTCGACGGCCGACGGCGACTACGGTATCGGCGGCCAAGATAAAGGCGCTCGCATGACGCGGCGCGACCGCATCGGCCTTTGCCGCCGCCACGCGCCGGGTGTAGGCGGCGGGCAGCTCTCGTGGGCGCGGGGACTCATCGATCTCGGCTGGGTCGACCGCCGCCGGCTCGATCCCGATCTGGCGCAGAAGCTCTAGCCGCCGGGGCGAGGCGGATGCTAGCACCAAGGGGACCGGGCTGCGTGACAGGCCTGAATCTGAGGCGGCCACCGATGGCATTCCGGTCTTACTTGAAGCGGAAGGTAATACGGCCTTTGGTCAAGTCGTAGGGCGTCATCTCGACATTGACGCGATCGCCGGCCAGCACGCGAATTCGATGCTTACGCATTTTGCCTGCCGTGTGGGCCAGAACTTCGTGCTCGTTATCCAGCTTCACGCGAAACATCGCGTTCGGCAGCAGTTCCATAACCGTGCCTTGAAACTCCAATAGGTCTTCTTTCGCCATTCACTCCTCAAGGTTCGTTCGCTTCGAACCGCTAACCGTGCCGGCGCCGCCGGCGAGTCTTCATTGTAATAGCTGCTCCCCGCCCTCCGGGGCTCGGGGAAGCGCCGGATCATAGCCAAATCGTCCTGCGCCCACAAAGTCTAAACCAGGCGCTAGCACGATGGATCGCCTAACGCCGAAAAGTGTCACGATTCGTTACATTTCATACCCCTATCCAAAATCGATAAAGCTTGGCAAATAAATGCTAAGTCATTGATAAATTGAGATTCTTCTTACAAACCGGCACGCACACGTATGTCAGAAACCTTAACAATCTAGGATGCAAATCTATATCGGAGAGATGCTAAGTCCCTAAAAATTAAGGAAAAAAATAGTTGGCCCAAGAATTGCTTAATTTTTCGGCAAGGCGCTCGCATCGCTAAGAATGGGTGCCACAGGAAATATCACGGGGTTGAACAAGCAGTCGCGGGGCGGATCTCCCGAAGCGGCATGGGCTTCATGGGAGTTGCGCGGGCCGCCGCATAGGCGGGCCGCGGGGCTAAAGTTTTGATAGGAACTCTGGATCGCTTCTACAGTGCTCACACGGACGGTCACACTCCCCGCGTGACCAGACATATGAGCACGGGTAACTGAGGCGATCCCTTTTTATTCAATGGCCGGGGCGCCAGGCGAGGTCCCGGCCATCGCCAGCGACCCTGGGTGTTATTCGGGCAAGATTACGCTAGGTCCCAGCCGCGCGATCAAATCGCGGGCGGAGTAGACCTGAAGGCCGGCCGGGGCCGGCCCATCCAAATAGGTTCGTATGGTCGCGAAGGCCCTGTAGCTATCCAAGGCATAATAATACGGCGCCTCGTACGCGTAATATGGATAGGTGTGCAATCGCCGGCCGCGGTGCCCGAAGCGATATGGGTAAGGGCCAAAGGGGCGGTAATCGCGCGTGCGCTCGATTTCCTTCTCGAGGACAATGAATTGCTCGTGATTGCCAAACAGCATGACCTCGGCCGCGCGGTAGAGTAGGTAGTTTTCCACGGTTTCGCGCGGTGTGTCCGGATTGCCGGCGAACAGCACTCTCCAGGTTTGACTGTCAATCTGCGTTTGAGCATAGCCGAATGCGCCGTCGCGCGGCATGTAGGGTGTTGGCCGCGCGGCACACGCGGAAAGCAGGAGCGCCGCCAGCAAGCCGACAATAATCGTGCGTCCCTTCATGCTTGTGAGATAAGCACAGCGGCGGCTCCAGGCAAGCGTTCCTGCGGGGCAAGTGCAACCAGACGCGAAATACCGGTCAAATGATTCAATATCAACGGATCATGCTCTAGTGGCAAACTCACCGCCTTTCGGCTACCTTGAATACGCGTAAGGTCGCTATAGGGGAGGCGGTGTTTCCATGACCATGAAAACCATCCTTGTGCCGTTGGAAGACAGCGGCGCGGCCACCGCGATGCTTCGCACGGCGTGGCTGGTGGCGCAGAGATTCGCCGGCACGATTGAGGCGCTTTACGTGCGCCGCTCCCTGCCCGGGGTCGTCGTTGCCGATATCGGCGGATATGCGGCGGCGACGCCCGACCTCATGCAAAGTTTCGAGCAGGAAGATCAGCAGCGCGCCAGCCAGGTTCATGCGGTGTTTGACGCCTTCGTGCGCGAGTGCGGCGTGGCGGAGGGCGGAGCTACGGACGCAGTTTGGACGGAGGTCGGCGAACCGGGCGATCAAGCCGTGGGCATGTACGCACGCGTGTTCGACATGACGGTTGTCGGCCGGCCGGTCGCGGGCCAAAGCGTCCCGGCCATGAGTACCTTGGAATCCGTTCTCTTCGAGAGCGGCCGGCCGATTCTGATCGCACCGCCCACGCCGCCGGCAAGCTTGGGCGATACGATCGTTATCCACTGGAACGGTAGCACCGAAACGGCGCGTGCCGTAGCCTTTGCCCAACCCTTCTTGATGCAGGCAAAAAGGGTCGTTGTTGTTTCCGTGGAAGGGGTGATGGTGCCTGGTCCGAACGCGGGGGCGATGGCGAAATACCTCAAGCACAACGGGATCTCTGCTCAGTTGCGTGAGTTACCCGCGGATAGCGGTGGCGGCGGGGCCGCGGTACTGGCCGAAGCGAAATCTCTCGGCGCGGACCTCCTGGTAAAAGGCGCCTATACGCACAGCCGCTTGCGGCAAATGATTTTCGGCGGCGCGACCTCCCACATCCTGGCTACGGCTGAAATTCCAGTCCTGATGGCTCACTAAGGCGATTGCGCACCCGCACCTTGCCGTTAGTTTCTTGTTAAGGAACTCGGTTACCGCCCGGCAAGGTTAATCGCCTGTTTACCTAGACCCTCCATAGTTGACTGTCGCCCTCACACGGTATCTTTCCGGTGGAGTTGGGTATCGTGAAGAGTGGGCTTGAGAGACACAAGAATCGTCTGAGCTTGCAGTCATGGCTCCGCGGTTCTCGCAACACAGGAGCGGATAGCCGATGGCGATTCCAGTTGTGGCTTCGGAAATGGAGCAAGCTTCACGCAATCCGGCGGTCACGCGCGACAGATCCGGCCCGGCCGCTGAAGCGGACCCAAGCGATTCCCAACGTCTTGCCTGGCTCGCGAACAGATCGGCGGGAGGACAAGCCGCCCAGTTTCACTATGTGCTGGTCCTGCGATTCGCCTTAATCAACGTCGTCGGCTTCGCGCTACTTGGCGCCGCCTACGTTCAAGGATTGGTCGAGCTCGTGTTTGTCTCCGACCAAACCTATTTGAGCGTTGTCATCTCGCTCGTATTTCTGGGCGGTTTGGCTATCTGTGGCGCCAAGGTATGGAACACGAGCCGCGAGCTAAATCAGATCAAATCCTTTGATCCGCTTGTGCGATCCAAAGCCTCGGCTTATCTGGCCAAGATCCGCGGCCACAACGGCGATAGCCGGGGTATCCTCGCGGCCGCCCTGCGTCTGAAGTTGACGCAGCGTATCGCGATCGTGCGCAACGTTGCGGCCAGTCTCGTGCTGTTGGGCCTGATTGGAACCGTGGTCGGTTTCATTATCGCGTTATCCGGTGTCAAGCCGGATCAGGCTGCCGATGTTAAGGCGATCACGCCAATGGTATCGACTCTTATCGCGGGGATGTCGACGGCGCTATACACCACCTTGGTCGGCTCGGTCCTTAATGTGTGGCTCATGGCCAACTACCAACTCCTGGTTGGCGGCACTGTCAAACTCATCTCAGGGCTTTTGGAGTTCGGGGAGGAAAATGCACCCGCTTGACGATCTAGACGACGACGGCACCAACACGGTTTTCAGGGACGTCATATTCCTGGCCTTGGCCGGTTTTGTGGCCATGGTTCTGTTGCTGCTGCCGCACCTGAACCCGCCGGCGACCGCACATGAAGGAATGCCCGCGCCGGGCAACGTGATCGTCGAGCTCAGTTGGTCGGAGAAAGTTGACGCCGATGTCGACCTTTGGGTTCAAGCGCCGGGCGATGTACCGGTCGGCTATTCCAACAAGGGCGGTGTGCTGTTCAATCTTCTGCGCGACGATCTGGGTGGGCAGTCCGATGTGACCAACGTCAACTACGAAGTTTCATACAGCCGGGGAATCGAGGCCGGTGAGTATGTTGTCAATGTTCACCTGTACCGCGATATGTCCAACCAACTGCCGCTTCCCGTAGCGGTTTCAGTTAGCGTCAAGACATCGCCCCAGGTTGCGGCCAAGCGAATCCTCAACACCAAGCTTCTCATGAGCCATCAGGGTCAGGAAACCACTGCGTTCCGCTTTGAGCTCCAGGCCGACGGCAAATTGGTCTCGGGAAGCGTTCACGATCTTCCCAAGCCTTTGCGCTCGCGGAAGAAGTCCTGATGAATGAGCTTCTGGTACTCTTCGGCGTTTTGGGCGGTCTCGCTGCGCTCTTGACCACGGTGGCGTTGTGGGCGCCGCGGCGAATTTGGATCAAGCTCAGTGCGCTAGGTGTCACGGTGGTTTTCTTGCCGGCCGGATATTTTGGATTGTCGGAAATGCTGAGCCGGCCAAAACCGGTTGGACTGGAACTTGCGCGCACGGATTTGGCCGAGGCGACGGTCCTGGGCGCGCGCATGGAAGAAGACAAGGCGATCTACCTATGGCTTGGGATCCCTGGAGTAGAGGAGCCTCGTGCCTATGCCTTGCCTTGGAATGAGCAACTCGCCCGCCAATTACAAGGTGCGGAGAGAGAATCCCAGGATACGGGAACGCCGGTCCAGATGCGCAAACCGTTTGAAGATTCTTTGGACGATCGCGAGAAGGTTTTTTATGCCGCACCGCCGCCACCACCAGCGGAAAAAGCGCAGCCAAGCGAAAATCCACTGAACTTTCAGGGTACGCAAGGGGCACCCAGAAACTAACCTAGGGTCCCGGCCGCGGACTTTACCTGGCATGGCAGCCGTGGCAAGAAGCCGGGCTATGCAACTCACCAGAATGCCCTATCAGGCGTCGGTCCGGCCGTGAAAGCGCGGGGCGCGGTCGCCGCCGGGCACCCGGCCACCGCCGCCGCGGCGCAGGAGATCCTGGCCGACGGCGGCAACGCGTTCGACGCGGCCCTGGCGGCCGTTTGTGCTGCTTGCGCGGTGGAACCGGTCCTATGCTCGCTGGGTGGGGGCGGGTTCTTGCTCGCGCGCCGCGCGGAAGGAGCCGCGGCCCTATACGACTTCTTCGTAGACACACCCCGGACTCGCCGCCCGCTAGGTGACATAGATTTCTACCCCATCGAGGCTGATTTCGGCACCGCGACTCAGGAATTCCATATTGGCCAGGGCGCGATCGCGACGCCGGGCTTGGTCAAGGGCTTGTTTCGAGTGCACAGCGATCTGGGCAGCCTGCCTATGACCCGTCTGATCGAGCCGGCTGTTCGGCTCGCGCGGGGGGGCGTTACCTTGCGCGGTATCGACGCCTATCTGTTCCAAGTGGTGGGGTCGATCCTGACCGCGCAGCCTGAGTCTCGGACCCACTATTGCAACGCGGATGGCCGTTTGCTCGTTGAGGGCGAGGTATTGTCGCTTCCGGACCTCGCGGATACCCTGGAGGCCTTGGCGCGAGAGGGCGATGCCTTGTTCTACGAGGGCGAGATCGCGCAACGCTTGCTTGAAGACTGTGTCACCAAGGGCGGTCACCTGACCGCAGAGGATCTGAGCGCTTACCGTGTCGCGTTACGCGTGCCTCTGGAACGTTCCTATCGCGATACCCGTGTGTTTCTCAATCCGCCGCCCTCGTCGGGTGGAATTCTGATCGCGTTCGCGCTGGCCTTATTGGCCGCGCCGGATTCAGCCGGCGATAAGCAAGGCGAGGCCGAGCGGCTCGCGCGCTTGGCGGATGTCATGGCGCTGACGAACCGGGCACGAGTTGAAGGCGGCCTGGAAGAAGCGCTTGCCGATTCGTCTCGAGATGCGGCGGCGGACCTGTTGGATCCGGCGTTGCTGACGCGGTATGCCAGCGAGATCAAGGATCGGCCCGCTGCGATGCGCGGCACGACCCACATCTCCGTGGTCGACGCCGAGGGCAACGTCGCGGCGCTCAGCGTGTCCAACGGCGAGGGATGCGGCCATGTCGTGCCTGGCACCGGGATCATGATGAACAACATGCTGGGCGAGGCGGACCTGAATCCCTCTGGATTTCATGCCTGGCGCGAGGGGCAGCGCATGACATCCATGATGTGCCCCAGCATTGCAGAGGGCGCCAGGGGCTCTGTCATAGCTCTGGGATCCGGCGGATCGAACAGGATACGAACGGCGATTCTTCAGGTTCTGGTTAATCTCTTAGATAGAAACCTGCCCTTGGCCGAGGCTATTGCGGCGCCGCGTCTGCACGTTGAAGCCGGCACGGCCAGCCTGGAGGAGGGTTATAGCGCGGAGGCCTTGGCGGTCCTTGAGGGGCGTGGCGGGGAAATCGCGGTGTGGCCGCGCCACAATCTATTTTTCGGGGGCGTTCACGCGGCGATCCGAAATGCGGATGGCGGATTTGACGCCGTCGGCGACTCGCGACGCGGCGGCAGCAGATGCATTGTCTAGTATGGTGGGATAGGCAAACAAACCGCGCCAGTCCGGAGGAGGAACCGGACGGCGCGATCTATCCCCCCGAAAGCGCACTAAACGGCAGGCTCGATAGAGGACGCGGTAGAGGCCGCTAGCGCGGGATCTTTACGCGGCGCGATCTTCGCCGCGTGCGGGGCGCGTGATATAGGCGCGGGCGCAATGATCCGCGCAATAGGGCTTGCCTTCGATCGCTCGCGCGTCGCAAAAATGGAATTCGGATTGCCGGGGATCGCCAATTGGCCAAAGGCATTTGGCGCCCCGATGGTCTTTGCTGACCGCGGGCCGTGGCTCGGGCGTCGGCTCGATAATCGGCGCCGCGACGGCGGGAATCGACTGGTCGACTGGCTTGGTCAGGATCGGAAGGCGGCGGCGCGACGGTGCCCGGCGTTCCTGACGGATTGGCGAGGGCCGCGAAGCGAGGCGCATGCGGTGGGCCTTGCCGACGACGGCGTTTTTTGAGACCCCAAGAATGCGTCCGATTGCCGACGCGCTTTGTCCAGATTCCCACAGCCGCGCCAGTTCGGTGATTCGCTCGTCAGTCCAAGTCATGTGTTTGCCCCCAAATACAGCACTAGATATAGGTGTATACCATATATGTTGCGGGGATTGCAACTATGCCGTCTATATGCTGTGGGTATTTGTCACGCGGTTCTTGGAGCCTAAATGAAGCCTAAAGAGAGGCCATCCTGCTGTGTCCGGTATCCTGGCCGGCACTCGGGACTCGACGCGACTGTGAGGTTGCGATAGGACATCGTCGCTACATCCGGTACGCAGCCCTATAGGCTCAGCATATTGAAACACTTAGTAACCCGTGGCGTGATCCTGGGTATCGTGGCGATGACGATCATCGTCACCGCCTCGAACGTCGCCGTGCAGTACCCGATCAACGATTGGCTGACCTGGGGCGCTCTGACGTATCCGATTTCATTCCTGGTCACCGACCTGACTAACCGCGCTTTGGGCGCCAAGGCCGCGCGCCAGGTCGTCTACGCCGGTTTCGCTGTGGCAGTGGTCTTGTCGGTTGCGGCTGCCGGTCCGCGCATCGCGGCCGCCTCAGGCCTTGCCTTCCTTCTGGCGCAACTCTTGGACATCGCGATCTTCGATCGCCTGCGTCGCGCGGTCTGGTGGCACGCGCCCTTCGTCTCCTCGATTCTCGCCTCGGCCCTCGATACGGCCCTGTTCTTCGCGCTGGCTTTCGCGGGGTCCGGCTTACCCTGGACCACATGGGCCTTGGGCGACTACGGCGCCAAACTGGCCATGGCCATGGCCATGCTGGTTCCGTTCCGGGCTCTGATGAACTGGATACGCCCGGACACCCTCGACCTGAGGGTCTGATCACGCGCGGCGCGGGCGCTTATTTTCGTTGAAGACTTCGCAGGTACGCGACGATCCAGTCGACTTCGTCGCGGCTCAAGTGCAGGTCCGGCATCGGCGGATGGGGATCCGCTAGCCAGGCCCGGATGCTGTCTTCAGTAAAGTTCGGGCCGTTGGCGATCGACTCGAAAGGAGGCGCCGCATCGCTGCCCGATTGCCCTGGAGCGACGATATGGCAACTCGAGCACCATTGTTTTGCTAGGCGGTAGCCGTCTTGCGGATCGGCGGCACGTGCGGCACCGGCCACCGCGAAAAAACAGATCGCCACGGCAATGGCGGCCATGGCCGGTTCAGCAGGTTTCCGCATTCGGCACCTCGCGATCCAGGTCGTGCAAAATCTGCCGTGTCAGCTCTTCTTGCTCACCGCCGGACAGGTTCCGCGAGTGCAGGATCGGTTGCTCCGGATCGAACCGCATTGATTTGGGTCAAGGTCGATCCGGGCCCCAAGTATTTTCCTGCTCTTGCCGGGTGGCGAATTGCTCTTCGATCTGCGATCCTAGAGTCGATACGGAGCATGCACGTTGCGCATTTTGGGTGAACCGTATCGACGCCTAAACTGGAGACCGATCATGCGAATCGTCATCGAGCAATCCGAGTTTCGCCGCCTTTCCGCCGGCACGAAACGAGAAATCATTGAGACTCTGGCTGGGAGCGGTTTCCTGACCCCGCCAGCACCCGAAAAGAAGCGCGAGAACCTGCTCTGGAAGGAGCCGTTCAACCTCACGCCGGATCTCGCGACGCGGCTCATGCACGGCTTACCCGAACACCATCGCGTGCGCCTGGAACTCTTCGCTAAGAAGGGCGGGCGCGTGACCCAGAAAGAGCTGTTGGCCGCGACCGAGGACGCCGACATGAGGGTCCTATCGCATTTTCAGGCGGTGCTCAGCCGGCGCCTGCGCCGCATGATCCACGACCCGGAAAAGCGGCTTCACCTGATTGGCTGGGACTTCAAGGCGACCAAGTGGAACAAGGACCACTCGGCGATTGAGGACGGCATCTACTACGTGACGGACGCGACGACGGCCGCCTTGCGCGATAATTTTGGGCTGAAGAGCCGGTAAAAAACCCGGCCGGTTATTTTCCAGCGACGAAGATGTCCAGCCGGCTGGCGTTCGGCGATGTCAGGATGCTGCCCAACAGGGACGCATGAGACGGCCGGCCGTTCTGCAGGTCGGTTGTCTTGGCCTGAGCCTCCAGTTTGTCGCGCAACATCTTCAGCAGGCCTTCAAGCCCGACCCGGTTGACGACCGAGGCAAATTCCCGGCGCTGTGTCAGGGCCAAACTGACCCCGTCGACCGTGACGTCGATAATCTTGTATTGGCCGTCAACGGCGCGCACACGCCAAACCGGCGCCGCTTGGCCGTCGGCTCCGCTGACGTTGGTCTCAACCAGGATATCGTCCTCGCCGACCGGGTTACTGGCGACGACGCTGAGCGTATCGGCCTGAAAGGAGGCCAGATGGCGCGCGTAGCTGTTCAGGAGATACTCGGTGAAGAGGTCCATGAATTCTGTGCGCTGGTCCACGCTGGCGCGGTTCCAATACTTACCCAGGACAAACTGGCTGGTCAGCTCCAGGTCGAAACCCTGCCTCACCAGCTTGCGCAAGAGGGCGCGACGCTGAGCGGGTTTCTGCGCCTTCTTCGATGCCAGGACGTTGGCCGTCTGCTGGCCCAGGTCCTGAACCATGCGTGCTGCAGCTTGCGGCGGATCCGCGGAGGCCGGGTAGACTTCTAGCCGTGGGTCGGCGGCCATGGCACCAGTGGCCGTAAAGCTGGCGCCTAGGCCAAGCCCGCAGGCGACGGCGACGGCCATCAATCTTTTTCTACTTGGCCTAGAAGCCCAGTCCCGCATCACACTTTTTCTCCGCACATTCGTCCGACTTTTATTAGTACGGCGCAAATGGGGCCAACGTTCCCGCTTTGCCTGTCTTGCCGGTTGCTGTCATATGACCACACAAAAGTTAACGGACCATTTCAGGATGCTAGGCTTTCTGCGGGTTTGAGGCCGCTCCAATTTTAACAAAAATTGTCTCGTAGTTAATTTCGGCCCGATTTTATTGTCGGTGCCGAAGGCCAAGCCCTTGGCTTTGCGAGTGGTTTTTGGCGGTTAGGAAATTATTGGTTAATCCGCCATAGCCGCACCATGGGGGCACGGCTACCGGTCTTTGGCGCGTGTCCTTTCTGTGACAAGCGCCCAGCGGGATGATCGGCGCTCCTTGGAATTAGTCCGGCGGGCGCATCTTGGCACGGCGCCTGCATAAAATTGTAGCGATGCAGATACGCACAACATCTTCGATCGTGTGGATACTCACTGTTGCCCTAGCATGGTTGGCAGGGCCGCCGCCGGCCAGTGCCGGCGGCACGCTGTCTCCATGGGGCCTTTGCGCCAAGTATGCGGCGTTGGCCGAGCGGAACCACCGCTTGCCGGGGGGCTTGCTGCGCGCTATCGCGAAGGTGGAGACCGGTCGTTTCCGGGATTTACCGGGAGGGGCCGGAGGGGAAGTTCTTGCCTGGCCTTGGACCGTGATGGCCGAGGGGCGGGGGCGATATCTGCCCAATAAGGGGGCGGCTATTGCCGAGGTTGAAGCCCTACAGGCGCGCGGTGTCCGCAACATCGATGTTGGCTGTATGCAGATCAACCTGCGATACCACCCGGATGCCTTCGACAACCTGGAGGCTGCTTTCGACCCGGCCACGAATGTCGAGGCCGCCGCCCGCCTTTTGGTCACCCTGAAGGATAGCTGGGGTTCCTGGACCCGTGCGGTCGGGAACTACCACTCGAATACCCCGACCCTGAGCGGCCCTTACCGGGTCAAGGTTTACCGCACCCTCTTCAACGATCGCCGGCGCGCCGCGCAAGCGGAGAGGCGGGATCGCAAACCTCCGCGGACTTAATACCAAAGGTCATTATCAATGACCTTTGGTATTAGGCTTGGGGCAGGGATTCTAGAACGCTCAACCAGGTCTGGGCCGATTTGCAAAAGTATTGCGACTTCGGCACCAACTGATCGCGTTGCCGGATCGATCCGACCCGGATCCCAAGGTTTCTGGGGTGGCCGCCAACCGACGAGGCGTAAATCGGCGCGCCGCACTCGGGGCAGAATGTCTGCTCGCGTTCGTTCCCGCTGTCAGCGATCTTGACATAAACCTTGGGCTTGCCCGAGGTCAGCTTGAAGTGCTCTTCCGGGGCAAACACGACGGATCGGAACGGGGCGCCGGAAAGCGTCTGACAATCCGTGCAGTGGCAGACAATAACCTTCTCCGGATTGACTTCGGCCTCGTACTTGATAAACCCGCAGTGGCATCCGCCGTCGATTTTCATGGCCAGATTTCCTTCATTGGCTCCGGGCATGCAGCAAGCTGAGGATCTCGTCGCTGTTGCTCGGCCACTTGGCCCAGTCGTAGGCTGAGACGCCCCACTTGTTCTGATGGACCGGGGTGCTACCGGCGTCCAGCAAGCGCGCGGCGACCTCCACATGGCCGCGCGCGGCGGCGGTCATGAGAGCGGTATTTCCGGCATCGCTGGTCTGGTCCGCTTCGGCGCCGTGTTCCAGCAGGAGATCGACCGTCTCCTTCTTGCCCAAGGCGGCGGCGCGCATCAACGCGGTCACACCCCAAGGGTCGCGCGCCCTGGCATCGGCGCCCGCGGCCAGGGCCGCTTGAAGCCCGGCCATGTCGCCCCGCGCGATCAGGTCCAGGATATCGCTATGTGCTTGGTTCATGCCCTCATTGAGCGTTACTCACCGCGCGCCGTCAAGCCAAGTCGGCCCGTCCGCGCATGGCGAGCTTGCCGTTCGGATTGGCGACCCACAGATCGGCGACTTGCTTGTCCCCGTTCAGTTTTCCGGCCACGCAGAAGGGCGCGGTATCGAAGATCGGGCTCAACGCGCGGAACTGGAAGCGAGCGATTCGCGCCTGTGGCATCGCGGTGCGAATAAGCTCGACCATCAAGGTGGCGAGAAGCGGTCCATGCACGATCAACCCCGGGTATCCCTCTACCCCGGTGGTATAGGGGTGGTCGTAGTGAATGCGATGGCCGTTGAAGGTGAGCGCCGAGTACCGGAATAACAGGATCGGGTCGGGACGCACCTCGCGGGTCCAGGTCGCCTCCGGCGGCGCGTCCTCGTCAGGGTCCGGTTTACTTTCCGGCCCGGCGGCTTCGCGATAGACGATGTCGTGTTCGTCGGTAATACACAGCGTGCCTTGCGCGCTTAGCTCGTGGCGCAGGGTCACAAAAGCGAGCTGCCCGCTGCGCCCTTCTTTGAAACGGATGTCGGAGATGCGCGAGCGGCGTGTAGCTCGTGCGCCCAGAGGCAGGTCCCGGTGAAAGGCGAGTCTGCTGCCGGCCCACATGCGCCGGGGCAACTCGATCGGCGGCAGGAACCCGCCGCGCGCCGCATGGCCGTCGGGACCCAGTGCCGCCCCCGGCGTGGCCGACCAGAAATACAGCCAATGCCACAGCGGCGGCAGGGCGTCGCCTGCTTCCAGCGTTGCCCTTGGATCGTCCAGGGTCACCTGCATGGCACGGGCGCGGTTCAGGTCGAGGGTGTCGCCGCGCGTCTGTTCGCGCCCGATCCAGTCTTGCCACGCGTCCGCGTCGCCGCATGCGGTCATGACGCGAACTCCCGCCGGATCGCGGCGCCGTGCCGGTCGAGGTCCGGGACCGGGCCAAAGTCTTCAGCTTCCTCGGTGACGCGCGCGGGGGGCGCGATCACCTCGACCTTGCCGCCCGGGGTTTCCACTGTCGTTCGGCGCAACTGCGGGTGCGCGGCCAGGTCCGCGACCGAGTTCACCGCGCCAAAAGCAATCTCCGCCGCCCTTAGGCGATCGATCAAGAGCTCGCGGGTCAGGGGCGCCAGAACCGCCGCAATCTCCGCGTCCAGAGCCGGGCGGTTGGCCACGCGCGCCGGGTTATCCGCGAAGCGCGGATCGCGAGTCATTTCGGGGCGCTGAAACACCTCGGCGCAAAGCCGGACCCATTCGCGATCGTTTTGGATCGCGATCACAACCTCGCCCCCATCTTTAGTCATTTCCCCGCCGCCGGCCGCGTAGACCCCGTAGGGTGCGATGGAGGGGTGGTTGAGGCCGACCCGCTCGGGCGCGCCGTCGCCATAAACCTGGTGCAGATAGGGCACGTTCATCCAGTCGGCCAGGGCGTCGAACAGCGATACGGCGACGCTACGGCCACGCCCATCCCTTCCGCGCGCGATCAGGGCCTCCAGCACCGCCATGTAGGCGTACATGCCGGCCCCGATGTCGCAGACCGAGACCCCGACCCGGCCCGGTCCCTCCGGCCGGCCTGTCACCGCCGCCAAGCCGGTTTCCGCCTGCACCAGCAGGTCGTAAGCCTTCATCTTGGCATAGGGTCCGTCCTCGCCGTAGCCGCTGATGTCGACCGTGATGAGGCTTGGATGCTGGGCGCGCAAATCGGCGCTATCGAAACCTGCACGCGCCGTGGCGCCGGGCGCGAGGTTCTGGATGAAGATATCCGCGCGGGCGATCATGCTCGCCAGCAGGGCCTTGTCGTCCGCATTCTTGATGTCGAGCGCGATCGATTCCTTGCCCCGGTTCAGCCAGACGAAGTACGCGCTCTGGCCCTTCGCCACACGGTCGTACCCGCGCGCGAAATCGCCCTCCGGCCGCTCCACCTTAATAACCCGCGCCCCCGCATCGGCCAGCCGGGCCGAGCAATAGGGGGCGGCCACCGCCTGTTCCAGCGAGACGACGAGGAGGCCTTCGAGCGATGTCCCCATCAATAAGACCTTGGCAGGCCCAGCACATGCTCGGCGATATAGGCCAGGATCAGGTTGGTCGAAATCGGCGCGACCTGATACAGCCGCGCCTCGCGGTATTTGCGCTCGACGTCGTATTCCTCGGCGAAGCCGTAGCCGCCGTGGGTTTGCAGGCAGGTTTCCGCCGCCACCCAAGACGCTTCGGACGCCAACATCTTGGCCATGTTGGCCTCGGCGCCGCAGGGACGTCCGGCCTCGAACAGCGCCGCCGCCTGGCGCACCATGAGGGTCGCGGCCTGGGCCTGGGCGTAAGCGCGCGCAATGGGAAACTGAACCCCCTGGTTCTGGCCGATGGCGCGGCCGAAGACACGGCGCTCGCAGGCGTAGGAGCGCGCCTTGTCAATGAACCAACGCGCGTCGCCCAGGCACTCGGCCGCGATCAGGATGCGCTCGGCATTCATGCCGTCCAGGACGTAGCGGAAGCCCCGGCCTTCCTCGCCGATCAGGTTCCCGGCCGGGACCCGCAGGTCGTTGATGAAGACCTCGGTGGTGGCGTGGTTGAGCATGGTGCGGATCGGCCGGATGACCACCGGTGGTTTTTCCCCTTGGGTCGCCTCGCGCAAATCCACGACCAAGACCGAGAGGCCCTCGCCCTTGCGCTTCACCTCGTCTTTCGCCGTGGTGCGCACGAGCAACAGCATGAGGTCGGAATGCTCGGCCCGGCTGGTCCAAACCTTCTGGCCGTTTACAATGTAATGCTCGCCCGTGCGCCGCGCCGCCGTGGTCAGACTCAGGGTGTCGGTGCCGCTGGAAGGCTCGCTCACGCCGAAGGCTTGAAGGCGCAGGTGTCCGGCGGCGATCTCCGGCAGCCATCTCTTCTTTTGGGCCTCGCTGCCGTGACGCAGGATCGTGCCCATGGTGTACATCTGGGCATGGCAGGCGCCGCCGTTGCCGCCGCTGGCGTGAATTTCCTCCAGGATCGCGGCGGCGGCGGAGAGCGGCAGGCCGCTGCCGCCGTAATCCTCGGGGATCAGGGCCGCCAGATAGCCGGCCTCGGTGAGCGCCTCGACGAAAGCCGTGGGATAAGCGCGCTTCCGATCCAGCGCGCGCCAATAGGCGCCGGGATAGCCCGCGCACAAGGCCCGCACGCCTTGGCGTATGTCCGGAAAGTCCTGCTCGCCAAGATCGGCCATGGCGTCGAGCCTAACCGATTGTCACCGCCCTGCAAGAGCGGGCAGACTGGTCCGGCTAAATCATGCCAAGCCAAGAGATTCCACCGCAAAGACGCGAAGACGCAAAGATGCCTCGAAGGGTCCCAGCATGAAACGGTTATCAGACGAGACCGAACGGTTAGCCACGAGTATTGTCGATTCGGCGTTCAAGGTGCACTCGACGCTTGGTCCATGATTACTCGAATCGGTCTATCAAGCTTGTATGGTCCGAGAGCTTGAGTGTCGGCATATCTCAGTTCAACAGCAGGTCGCTGTGCCGATTACATATGAGGGCATGCGACTGGATGCTGGACTGCGATTGGACCTCTTGGTCCAAGATCGGATCATTCTGGAATTCAAGGCGGTGGAAAGGATGCTCCCAGTCTATGATGCTCAGCTTCTTACGTATCTGAGATTGGCGAATAAGGAGCTTGGGTTCTTGATCAATTTCAACGTTCCCCTGATAAAGGATGGAATTAGACGCCTGATCTTGTGAATTGCTTTTATCGGCTTCTTCGCGTTCCTTAGGGTCTTAGCGTCTTTGTGGTGAGAAAGAATTTGTCGAGTTCAACCATGCCCGTTCCGCCGCGCCGTAAGCACCGGGAGATGATCGAGGAGACCCTGACCCTTAAGGGCGCGCGGGTGGTCGATATCGGCTGCGGCGATGGCGGCTTGGTGCGTCTGATGACGCGGCTGGGCGCGCGGGTCACCGGCATAGAGCCTTCGCCGGGTCAGATCGAACGGGCCCGGGCGGCGGAGCCGGCGGGCGGCGAGGCGTATTTGCAGGCCGGCGCGGAAGACCTGCCCCTGGCCGACGCCTCGCTCGACATTGCGGTCTTCTTCAACTCGCTGCATCACGTGCCGATTGAGCTGCAAGCGAAGGCCTTGGCGGAGGCCGCGCGGGTCCTGAAACCGGATGGTCTTTTGTATATCTCGGAGCCGGTCGCCGAGGGCGCTAATTTCCGGGCTGGCCGCTTGATCGACGACGAAACCGTGGTGCGCGCCAAGGCCTACGATGCCCTGCAGTCGGCGGCCCAGGGTCCCTTGTTCAAGGCAGAGCAAGAGACAACTTATCTGGCGCCGGTCAAGTACGACAGCTACGCGCAGTTCCGCGACCATGTGATCGCGGTCGATGAACGCCGCCGGTCGAAGGTCGAGTCCCAGGAACAGGAATTACGCGCGGCGTTCCTGGAAAATGCCGAGGAACGCGACGGCGCCTTCCACTTCGACCAACCCTGCCGGCTCAACTTACTGCGCCGGTGCTGAGAGCTAACCGTGCCGATTACCTATACATCGAAATATCATTGCCCCGAGGACCCGGGCGGCATTATCGGCGAGATCCTCAACATGGGCGCGGATTTTACCGACCCGGCGCAGGACGCTCTGCTCGGCTGGACCCTGCGCCTGGGCGACGATATCGACCCGGCGGCGGCCGCGCGCGGTTTGTTGGAGAAATACGGCTTGCAGGATGGCCCAACGCCCGAGGGCGCTTGCGGCGAGTTGGTGCGCCTGCTGCGCGAGACCGTCAGCTACTCGCAAAAGCGGCTCGACACGCATATGTGCCGGCCGGACTCCGCGCACCGCCCGCGCCGCCGGGGCGGACGTAAGGCGCGCCATTTCGGATAAGAGAATGCCGATCGGCGTTTACCCCCAGAGGGCGGCGCTGAACGGTTGGATTGTGCTTCCGGTGAATTCCAGACCGTCCTCCCGGTCGCGTTCGAGCAGCAGCGGTCCATCCAGGTCGACGACCGCCGCGCCTTGCGCGACCAGAGTGGCGGGCGCCATGGATAGGGAGGTCGCGATCATGCAGCCGACCATGATCTTGTAACCCTGCGCTTGGGCGCTTTCTTTGAGCCTGAGCGCTTCGCTCAGCCCGCCGGTCTTGTCCAGCTTGATATTGACCGCGTCGTAGCAGCCCGCAATTTGGGCCAGAGACGCGGTGTCGTGGCAGGATTCATCGGCGCAAACCGGGACCGGCCGCTGCATGGTCGACAAGGCCGCGTCCTGACCGGCGGGCAGGGGTTGCTCGATCAGATCCACGCCCAGCACGGCCAGGCGCGGCGCCAGCTCGACGTAGTCCGCAGTGGTCCAAGCCTCGTTCGCATCGACGATCAACCGTGTTTCAGGGGCGTTCGCGCGTACCGCCTCGACCCGCGCCAAATCGTCGCGACCGGCGAGCTTCAACTTCAGAAGCGGCCGGTGCGCGTTTTCCGATGCCGAGCGGCCCATGGCCTCCGGGCTATCGAGCGACAGGGTGTAGGCGGTGATCAGGGGCTCCGGCGGCGACAAGCCGGCAAGCTGCCATACCCGGTGCCCCGATTGCTTGGCCTCCAGGTCCCAAAAGGCGCAGTCCAGGGCGTTACGCGCGGCGCCGGGCGGCAAAGCGTGTTGCAGGCCGAGTCGATCCAATCCTTTGGCCAGTTGCGGCGCCATCGCTTCGATGGCCGCGATGACGTCTTCCACGGTTTCGCCGTAGCGGGCATAGGGCACGCATTCCCCCCGGCCCACGATCTCGTTGTTCGCGTCACTGGGGGCCGAAAGCTCGGCAACGACGACCACCGTCTCGTTCGAGCTGCCGCGCGAGATGGCGAAGGTGCCGCGGATCGGCCAAGCTTCGCGGCGAACCCTTAGCCGCAAATGCGGGCTTCCCCCAGAGGGCATGATTTTAATCCAGTCTGTCTAGAATCGGGGCGACACCGTCCTTGAAGGCATCCACGGCGGGCAAATTCAGGTGCCGCTCAATATGGCGCAGCAGAGGCTCGGCTTCGTCCGCCGCCATGTGCGAGGTGTTGACGGACACCCCGACGAAGCGCGCGGCCGGATTGGTGAGCCGGGCCGCCGCCAGGTTCGCCTCGATGCACACCGTCAGCTCAGGTACGGGATACTCCGGCAATCCGCGCATATGGCGCCGGGTCGGCTCGTGGCAAAGGACCAGGGCGTCGGCTTGCGCGCCGTGCAGCAGGCCCAGGCTGACCCCGGCAAAAGACGCATGAAACAGCGAGCCTTGCCCCTCGATCAGATCCCAATGATCCGGCTCGTTCGCGGGCGAAAGCCACTCAATCGCGCCGGAGATGAAGTCGGCCACGACCGCGTCGACGGAAATCCCCGACCCGGCGATCAAGATTCCGGTCTGCCCTGTGGCGCGCAGCTCCGCCTTCATACCGCGTGCACGCATTTCCCGCTCTAGGGCCAGGCTCGTGTACATCTTGCCCACCGAGCAGTCGGTGCCCACGGTCAAAAGCCGCTTGCCGCTGCGCTTGCGGCCGTTGCCGACCTCGAAGCTTCGGTTGGGATGGCGTACGTCGAAGAGGCGGCGGTTATGCTGGGCCGCGATCGCGGCCAGGCTCGGCACGTCGGCCAAGCGGTTATGCAGCCCGGCGGCCAGATCGAAACCCAGGATAAGGGCGCTCTCAAGTAAGCCCATCCAGGCCTCGGAAATCACGCCGCCCCGGTTCGCGACGCCCACCACCAGGGTCTTGGCCCCGGCAGCGGCCGCGTCTTCGAGGGTCATGTCGGTCAGGCCCAGATCGGCCTTGCAGCCCTCGAGGCGCAATTGCCCGACGCACCACTCCGGCCGCCAATGCGCGATGCCCTGAGCCGTCTTGGCCGCCAGCGGATCCCCGGCGTCGCCGAGAAACAGCAGGTAAGGGTGCTGGATCGCCATGTATTTCCCAATGCTCCCCTGGTTTTGATTTAACCCTTAGTATAGCCCGAAAAAGGCGGTTTCCGCACGCTAAAAGGACTGAGTATCAGGGTGTTCCAGACAGGGATTGACACCGAGAATCAGAGGGTTGCCAGGTCCGGCAGCCGATCCTTGTCGATATGCCGGTCAACCGCGGGCAGGGGGTACTTGAGGCCGGTGGCGCAGTTGAACAACACCGCCGTCTCATCCGATTTCACGCGGCCGTCCGCGAGGGCGGCCTTGTAGGCGGCATAGGTCGCGGCCCCCTCCGGGCACAGCAGCAGACCTTCCTTCGAGGCGACTTCACGCAGCGCCGCCAGGATCGCCTCGTCGGGAACCGCGATGGCGAAACCCTTGGAGGCGCGCACCGCGCGCAAGATCAGAAAGTCGCCAACCGCGATCGGCACCCGGATGCCGGCCGCCACGGTATGGGCGTTCTCCCAAAGCGGCGCATGTTCCTCCCCGGCCTCGTAGGCCTTGACGATGGGGGCGCACCCGGTCGCCTGCACGGCCACCATGCGCGGCCGCTTGGACCCGATCCAGCCGATCGCCTCCAACTCGTCGAACGCCTTCCACATGCCGATCAGGCCGGTGCCGCCGCCAGTCGGATAGAAGATCACGTCCGGCAACTCCCAGCCGAACTGCTCGGCCAGTTCCAGGCCCATGGTCTTCTTGCCCTCGATCCGGTAGGGCTCCTTCAAGGTCGAGACATCGAACCAGCCCGGCGATTCCTTGCCCGCGCCGACGATCTTGCCGCAGTCGTTGATCAGGCCGTTGACCTTGTATACCGCCGCGCCCTGAAGCTCGATCTCGGAGACGTTGATTTCCGGCGTGTCATCGGGACAGAAGATGGTCGTGCGCAGGCCCGCCTGGCTGGCATAGGCCGCCATGGCCGCGCCGGCGTTGCCGTTCGTCGGCATGGCCAAATGCGCCAGGCCCAGCTCTTTCGCCATCGCGACCGCGAGGGCCAGGCCGCGCGCCTTGAACGAGCCGGTCGGTAAGCGCCCCTCGTCCTTCACGATCACCTGGCCGTCGCTCAGATGCGCGAGGGGGATCAGCGGGGTCACGACCTCGCCGAGGCTGACCACATGCGCCGCCTCGCGCACGGGCAGGAATTCCCGGTAGCGCCAGAAGCCGGTTGTCCGGGTGGCCAGCACCTCCTTCGACACCGCCTTGGCGAGGGCCTCCAGATCGTAGCGCACCAGAAGCGGCTTTCCGGCTTCGGAAAGTCCCTGCACCCGGCCGGCCTCGTAGCGCTGACCGGTCATGGAGCATTCCAAATGGGTGACGAAGTTGGGAAGCTCCTGGGTCAGGACAGGATCGAGTTTCATGACAGCCTCGCTGTTTGGATCTCAAGCGGATTTCGACCCAGGACCCGGGGGAACGGGGAAAGCGGCCGCCGGAGAAAATTGAAGGTCCCACCTTACATAAATGATAGCCGTTCATCCGCAAGCGCAAAGCTTCGGCGAACATCCGCTTTGTTCCGTCTTACCGTTGATTGCTATATTCCTTTCCTCAGGGTGTCATTGCCGGACTTGATCCACGGGTCGTGGCCCGAGGACAGGCCCGGCAATCCATCGAAGCCGGAGACTCGCTCGCCGATGGGCCTTCGGGTCAAGCCCGAGGGTGACAATGGAAGTGTAGGTGGACTTCGGCAAATCACTGAAACCGAGCAATTCATTTTAAGTCGGACACTCAATGACACTTGAACCCAAGGTGTTTCTGAAAACCCTTTTCGAGGCGGCGGTCGCGGCGGCCGACCCGGCGCGCTGCGTGCCGCCGAACCTGCCGGACCCGCCCAAGGGGCGGACCCTCGTGGTGGGGGCCGGAAAGGCGGCGGCGGCGATGGCCAAGGCGGTGGAGGACCACTGGACGGGGCCCCTGGAAGGTCTGGTCGTGACCCGCTATGGCCATACCGCGCCGTGCCGGCGGATCGAGGTTGTCGAGGCGTCCCACCCGGTTCCCGACAGCGCGGGGCGCGAAGCCTCGTCTCGGATTTTGAAGATGGTCGGCGGGCTTACCGCCGACGATTTGGTCTTGTGCCTTATCTCGGGCGGTGGCTCCGCCTTGATGGCCGCGCCGGCGGCCGGGCTAACGCTCGAGGACAAGCGGCGCGTGACATCGCTGCTTTTGCGTTCGGGCGCGACGATCGGCGAGATCAACTGCGTCCGCAAACACCTCTCCGCCATCAAGGGCGGCCGCCTGGCCGCCGCCTGCGCGCCCGCGCGGGTCGCGACCCTGGCGATATCGGATGTGCCGGGCGACGATCTTTCGGCGATCGCCTCGGGACCCACGGTGCCCGACCCGACGAGCTTCGGCGATGCCCTGGCGGTTTTGGAGTCCTATGGCATCGATCAACCGCTTGAGGTTGTCAGGCACTTACAAGCGGGCCGGGAGGAGACGCCAAAGCCTGGTGATCCACGTTTCGCCCGCATAGAGACGAAGCTGATCGCGACCCCGCAACAATCGCTCGAAGCGGCGGCGCGGGTCGCGCGCGAGGCCGGTATCGCCCCGGTTATTCTTGGCGACAGCATCGAAGGTGAAGCGCGCGAGGTCGCGCTCATGCACGCGGGCATCGCGCGCCAGGTCGCCCGTCACGGGCAGCCCGCGTCCGCGCCCGCCGTGTTGCTCTCGGGCGGCGAGACGACGGTCACGGTGCGTGGTGAGGGCCGTGGTGGGCGCAACCTGGAATTTCTGTTGGCTCTCGCCGTGGCCCTGGACGGTGCGGCCGGTATCCACGCCTTGGCTTGCGACACCGACGGCATCGATGGCACCGAAGACAATGCCGGCGCGATACTCGGTCCCGGCAGCCTGGCCCGCGCCCGGGGTTTAGGTCTCGATGCGCGCGCCCGTCTGGCCGACAACGACGGTTACAGCTTTTTCTCCAGGCTCGACGATCTGATTGTCACCGGCCCCACCCGCACGAACGTCAACGACTTCCGGGCCATTCTGATCGAGGGCGATACTGCGGGCATCTCGAAGAGTTAGGAAACCGGCCAGCTGAGGCTGAAGGCCCGCTCGACAAACCAAACGGAGGCGACGGCGGCGATGGCAAAGGATCCAAAGCGAAGCGCGACCGGCAGGTAGAAAGGCGTGCGCGCGGCCCAGAGCGCGAGCGGCAGGAACACCGCGACGATGGCAAGTTGTCCGAGTTCAACGCCCGCGTTGAAGCTGAATAAGGACAGCAACAAACCCTTGGCCGGTAGACCGAGATCGCTAAGCGCTCCCGCGAAGCCAACGCCGTGAACCAACCCAAAACCGAAGGCGACCAGCCAAATCCCACGTGTGACCAGAGGGAAGATGTTGTTGAGCGCGGCGAGCACGATTGAGGCGGCGATCGCGGGCTCGATCAGGCGCGCCGGTAAGTCCAGCCAACCGGCGCTGGCGAGGCCCAAGGTGATGGAGTGGGCGACGGTGAAGGCGGTGACCACCTTCACCACTTCGGAAAGGGCGCCGCGCGGTTTCTGGGGCTGCCATCCACCGCCGTCAGCCCGGCGCAAAACCGCGGGCAGTAGCAGCGAGATCAGAAACAAGACATGGTCGAAGCCGATCCAGATGTGCCAGACACCTTCCTGCGCGTAGACAGCGGCCTGCCTCCAGGCGCTGTCATCGCCATCTTGCGTGCTCCAACTTGGGCGCGATGGGCTGAGAATGCTGGCCGAGGTCGCGCCGTTCCAATCGACTTGAAGCAACCCGCGATGTTGCGCGTCGAGATCGAAGAAGAGGGAGTAGCGCAGTTCCAAGTCCTCGAAGGCTCCCATGCAGTCGGCGGTGAACTGCATCACGCTGTAGGTGCCGTCGCTTCGTTCTTCCACCAGGTGATTTGTCGCCTTTGCCGGGCATGCCCTTTCGTCGGCGCGCAGCACCAGACGCGCCAAGGCATAGGCCGCGACGACGTCGTGCCGCGCGCGCAGTTCGCCCCAAGTGATTGCGCCGTCGCCGTCGCCGTCCAAGCCGATGGCATAGTCCAGATCGCGGAGCGCGATGTCCCAGCGGCCTTGGATCGCGCCGTTTTCAATGCTCAGGCTCAATGTGCTGTCGCTCGGCTTGTGGGCCTCGGCAGTTACCGGGCTGAGGATTAGGAGCGCGAAAAATACCGCGCGTATCATTTGGGACATTTTCCTACCCCTTATCCAGCTGTCGTATCAGAGCACGAATCGACACGTCTTCGAGCCCTGTTTCCGTAACCCACTTCAGGACCGGCCCAGCGCGCTCCGGCGCTCCGGCGGCGAGTGCGGCTTGTAGAACCAGGGCCGTGTCTTGCGGTTCCTTCTGAACCGCCCAATTCGCTTCCGCCAAGCGCAGGGCGGACTCGGGTTGCCTGAGGACTTCGAGATGGAACCGCGCTTCCTCGCGCTGGTGCAGGGTGCTGCCGCGCCGATTGCTTGCGTCAAAACGCGCCTCGAGCATGGCGCGGTATTCGTTGGCTGTGTCGCGGCCTAAACGGTCTTCGGCGATGGCGAGGCGCAACAGCAAGGCATCGATACGGGTCTCGCCGTCGAGCAACGCTCGCGCTTCCTCCACGCGGTCTTGCTCCAGCAGGAGGTCGGCATAGGCGCCGAGCAAATAGACATCGCGCCGCCCGAGGTCGAGCGCCGCGCGGAAACGCCGTTCGGCTTCTTCGTTGTCCCCGATACGCGCCGCGATCTCCCCCAGGTTTGTCAAAGCCCAAAGCCGCAAGCGGTCATCGTTCGCTTCCGCCGCGATGCTTTGCTTCAGGCGATCTTGGCCCTGAGCGGCCTGACCGGTCAGGCTCATGACGCGGCCGACACAGGTCGCCGTGATTAGGGGATGAAGATTCTTGGGCAAGCGGCGGCAGCTTTGCAGCGCCTCGCCGTTGCGGCCCTTTACCTGAAGGACGAAGGCCCGGGTGAGTAGGGCTTGCGCATGATCCGGTTGCGCTTTCAAGACGCGGGCCAGATCTTCCAGCGCGGTATCGAAATCATGCCGGCTTTGGTGCAGTCCCGCGCGCAAGACCAGAACCTCGACCGGTGGCTCATCAAGATCCCACCAGGGTCTTAGCGCCGCCTCGGCATAGCCGTAGTAGCGCGGGTCGGCCTCGGCGCGGCCCAAGTCCATGTAGCGGCGGGCGAGGGAGAGGGCTAAGCGTAGGTTCTCGCGATCTTTGTTGAGTTGCGCGCGCAATTTTTGGAGCGTGCGCAACGCTTCCTTTCCGGGTGTTGGAAGTTTTTCCAGAACCACGTCGTCGTGGAAGGGGATATAGGGTTCGGCACCAACTTTGCCGCCAACGAAGCCCGCGCAAAACACAAAGGCCACGCAGAGGGTGCGGGTGGTGCTAGGTCTTCTTACTTGGCGCTGCATGTGTTCGATCCTCTCCTTCCATCGGCAACAAGGTTGTTGCCGCGGAACTCAAAAAAGGTGGGGCGGGCCCGCGATGAGCCCGCCCCTCATTAACTCCGGGACTTAGAGGTCGTCTCCGGTCTTGGCTGGGTCGCCGTGATGGCCGTGGTTGCGGCCGTTCAGCGGTGTTGCGGCATAGGGGAAGACATCGTTGTAGGTAATGTCGTTAGCCGACACACCGTCGAAGTCCGCCTGAATAGTGTCGTCGGCCGGCGTGACCGGCTGACCCCGGACTAGGGGCGGAGCGCCCAGAGCCAGGAGAGCAATGTCGTCGACATCGTCGCCGAAGCGCCGGCCATTCGGCCAGCCGCCGGGGATGAAACCGCCGTTGCCGAAGGGATCCTGAAATTCACTCTTCAGGACGTCGCCGCCGAAGACACCGAGCCGATTGAAGCCGTCCTGGCCCGCCAGGCGCGCCGGCCCGGTGGTCAGATCGACCTTGATCAGGTCCGGGATGTAGATGCCGACGATCAGCGAGTTGCCATTGACGTCGGTCAGCGGCGTGGTGCCGCCTAGCGCGGCGGTCAGCTCGGGGTTCGCGGCGAAGTCGAGGAAGAGCTCTTCGTCGCGAGTCGGCTTCACGCGGTTGTAGAGGTCCTTGCGGGCGATCGAAATCAAGGCCTCGTTGAACAACGGGTTGCCCTGGCGAGCGACTTGAATGTAGCGGCCCGAAGTACGCTCGAAAGCCATGCCGCGGGAGTCGTCGCCATTATCTTCATCGGCATCGTCATTGTAGTCATCATCGCCATCGTACCCAGCAAATTTCTTAGCCGGCTTCTTCTCCAGCTTGGTCTTCTGCTGGCGCGAGGTCGTGGCATAAACGCCGGCAATCTTCTCTTCACCCAGTTCACTCATGGGGACGTTTAGAACGATCGTGTGAACGTTAAAGCCGCCCTGACTGTCGAAGGATTTGGCGGGGCTCGGGTTGAACTCGTCGGCGCCGCCGAAGGCGAAGTCCAGATCGAAGATCGACTGGATGTCGGCGTAGAAACCGTCATCGCGCTGACCGGCGAAAACTTGGTATCCGCCGGGAAGATTGGCGATTGCGTTACGGGTGTAGAAGTCGAGGTTGTCGATGCTGTTCACGCCTTCCTTGGCCGGCATGTCGCCGTCGTTGCCCTGGTTGTACAGCGGCGTCACGAAGCCCTGGTTGTTCGGCGGTACCTGCACGCCGGTGCCGAGGACGGTCCTCTCGCCGGTGCGGTGATCGACCTTGGTGATGGTGTAGGTCTGTCGCAGGTTCTGGAACGGTGAGAAGCCTTCCCCGTCGAGATCGGTGCCGATCACGCCCGTGTAAGCTTGCAGGATCGTATTGCGGTTCTGGAACCGGGTTTCGAAATCGAACTGATAGCTGATGGACTTGCGGCCTTCCGCGATGTCCTCACCGAGGGCTACGTGAATCTCGTAGCGCACGCGGTCGTCGAAGCGGTAGTTGTTGGGGCCGATGCCGGGTTCCTCAAAGGGATAAACGGCCAAGGCTGTGCTGAGGTACTGGGTTTGAGATCCCTCATCCTGACTGACGAAAGCATACACGTCGGTCGTGTTGGCTGCATCGTCCAGGGTGATCAGGGGCGCATCCATGTGGCTGGACGCGTATAGCGGCGCAAGAGGCGTGGCTGCCAACAAGGCGGCTCCTCCCAGGACGCGAAGGACAGATTTATTGAGGCGCATCGTTAACTACTCCGTTCGTTGCACTCGAGCGACCGGCGGATCCGGTCGTCATCGGATGATTGAGCCGTCCCGGCAACGAAGGTCATGATGGCCTTTAGGTCTGTGTGAAGACCCAATCGTCAAGCCGCACGATGCCCTGTTGTATCCGGTAACCAACTCGTTGAGCGGCAGTGCCGCTATCCGACATACCCCGCCTTACGTCGGGCGCAGGGAGCTTGGATGCAGTCGTGGAGGATCTTTTTGAGAAAATCGCGAAGTCGTGGCGCAGGCGCCGATACCGATGATCGGTGCCCGAGGCCAGCGTGCTTCGCTCGCTAAAAAGAGAGAAGGAAATCGAAGATGGAAAGCCGCGCGACGGGCGGCGTCCAGTTAGCTTACGATCCGAGGATCTCGCCGCTGATGTACATTAGAGCGCCGCCCTGGCTGAAAATCATTGGGTGCGAAGTGCCGGCGGGAATCGCGAGGTAATCACCCTGTTCATAGTGCTCCTCGCCGATCGTCGCGTCTCCGGCAATCATATAGCATTCTTCGGTTTTGGTGTGTTGATGCGGCAGTAATTCGGCGCCCGGCGCCATGCGCAAAAGATACGATTCCGTCCCCAATTTCCGGTCGATCAAGAGCTGTTTTTTCTCGACGCCCGGCAGGATCTCCACCCAGACACCCTCGTTCGCGCGGATCGACACCTTGATGTCGCTCCAGGGCGTGACATCGATGGCCGCTTCAATCCGACTCCATACCTCGTCCGGCGGCTCGATCGGTGTAGCGCCCTGCTCTAGGGGCGCAAGCCGCTGTTCCCACTGAGCCACCAGATCTTGCAGCCCGGGGTCTTGCAACATCTCCGCGACAAATCGCTGGCGGGCGTCGGGGGCGAGCGTTCCCAGAACGTATTCGCCTGCGCGACGCTGCATATCGGCGGCGGTCATTGGTCGAGGCACTCCTTGATTTGCAAAAGGCCGCGCCGAACCCAGCTCTTCGTGGTGCCGAGCGGTGACTTCATTTGATCCGCCAGCTCTTCGTGGGTCAATCCATAAAAGTACGCCAAGCGAATCGCCTTCTGCGGCTCTGCCTTTAAGCGTCCCAGGCATTGTTCCAGCGCCGCGGCCGCCGCGCTGGCAAAGGATGCGCCGCCAGTCGCCGGGTCCGGCAAGACTTCGGCCAAGTCGTCTAGATTTGCGGATTCGTTGGGCTGCCGCGCTTTGGCACGCAGCTTATCGATCGCCTTGCGCCGGACAATGGTGATCATCCAGGCCATGGGTTGCCCGCGCGCCGGATCGAACTGCGCCGCCTTACTCCATATCGTGACAAAGGCGTCTTGAAGGATATCCTCGGCCAGGTCGCGCTGGCGCACGGTGCGTAGCGCGATCGCGAACATCATCGGGGCCGATAGCTTATACAAGCGCGTGAACGCCGAGCGATCCCCCTGGGCGGAGGCGATCAGCAGTTCGTTAAGAGTATCTAGTTCGGCAACGCCGACTGCGGTCGCCATCGTCCGATTATTCTCCCTGGCCGCGCGGCCAGAACTATACAACGACGGCCGAACGGACGTCATGTAAAGATTTCGGGATCGCGCGCTAGACAGGCGGCGGTTCTCTTGGCGCGGGAGAGGCGCGGAAACGGGAAGCCCAGGCTTGATCTTCGTCAAATGGCCTATCCTTGGCTCTCTTGCTTGAGGTAGGAGATGATATCGCTGCGATCTTGAGGTTTCTTAACCCGAAAATTCATGCGCTGGCCCTCGATGAGGCCCTCTGGATCTTGCAGCCACAAATCGAGGGTATCGTCGTTCCAGACGACCGAAGAATTTCTCAACGCGCGGGAATAGGCGTACCCCGCCACGTCACCGGCCTCTCGGCCAATGACGCCGCGATGCATCGGGCCGACGCGGTTGGAATCGAGGGAGTGGCACCCCATACACCGACTTTGGTATAGACGCTGTCCCCGCGCAGGGTCACCTTGCACGACGGGCGTCGCGGCACGCTGCTCGCTCGCGGGTGCGCTGACCGAGAGTAGGCCCAGCACCGTTATGTGAATCGCGAATTCGCAAAAGAAACGGAACAATCTCATCCTACGACTCCAAGTCGCACCGGCCCGGGTCCAGGGGAGGGGGATCTGGATACCCGGGCCGGGCAGGGGGAGACCTATGCTTCCCCGTACGAGTTAGGCGCCGAAGCTGAGCGCCATCTGCGGAACCGGTTGCCCCAGGGCGTTGGCCAGTACCGTCCAATGCATGGTCTCGTCGGCGGCTAACCGGCCCGAGACCTGCGCTAGATCGGGATCGCCGAAGGCGGGGATCACACCCAGATAGGCGTTGGCCGCACCTTGCTCGAGGCGGGCGGCAAGCATCAGCACATCGGTTTGGTTCTTCAGGCGATCGGCCTGCAAGTCCTTCGCGTAGTCCCCGATCATCTTGGGCTCAACCGGCGCACCGCCAAGCTTGCGAATGGTCGCCACGATCGCGTCGCGATGCTCTTTATGGTGGCTCTGGAACAGGACAGCGACCGGTAAGACACCTTTCTGAAGCAGGCCGCTTTCGGCGCCAAGCTGATAGGCGTTGATCGCCTCGTGCTCGAGGCCCAGGGCGACGTTGAGGATGCCGGCGTCGGCGGCCGGATCGGCGGCCGTGGTGCGGGCCGCGGTCTTGGCCATGCTCTCGCAACCGACCAGCAGGGCGACGGCGGAGGCGGACAAGACGGACTTGCCGAGGCCGGTCACGAAGAACCGGCGCGAGGGCTCAATAAGGGTGTTCGGGGTATCGACGATATCGGACATGGAATGGCTCTCCAATGAAGTGGTCATGGAGGCACGAAGAGGCCTCCCAAGGCGTCCCGGCCGCGTCCCATGACGCCGCGCCGCAATAACACCGGCTTACATGGACCCCTACGCCACCCAGGCGGCGTTGGATGCAAGATATGAAGATTTTTTCTTAGGGCCGAGTTGGAGACCTCGGCGACGGGCCATTAAAAGCTATCCCTGCCGCACCGCGCGTAGGTGCCCGGTGAAGTCTGGGGTCGCCATGAGGGTCTTGCAGCGGGCGAAGCGGCCGGTCGCGTAGGCCCAGAAATCTTCGGCCGGATTGTCGTTGGCGTGCTGAATTAAACCCCAGAGGGTCCACAGCAAATCGCACATGGCCTTATAGATGACCATGCGGCCCCACTCGGCGTCGCCCGCGCCGCCGGGGAAATAGGCGTTCATCATGGCCTCGTCGTGGGCGGCCTCGAAACCGGCCTCGACCGAGAGGTCGCCCAGATCCCACATGGGATCGTTCATGCCGGAATATTCCCAATCGACGATCCACATGCGCGCTCCGGTATCGAGGAAATTCTCGCATAGCGGATCGCAGTGACAGGGCGCCAGGATACCGGGCCGCGCGGCCAGGGCCTCGCGCACGGCCTCGGCTTCCGCCAGAACCTCGTGATAGCCGGGCGGGAAATCGACGGTCTTGGACGATAGGATCTTCAGGTAGTCGTCGATCATGGCGAAGAGTTCGAATCGGAATTCGAAATTGCGCCCGCTGGTGTGCAGCCGCTGGAAAGCCTTGGCGGCGCGCGCCGGCGCGCCCGGCTTGGCGCGGAACGTCTCCGGCGCCATGGTTTCTGCCCCCTCCAGAAAGCGGGTGACCATGACACCGCTGGCCGCGTCGGCATAAAGGACTTCGGCACTGACACCCGCCTCGGCGGCGACACGCGCGTTGTGCGCTTCGACCTCGCGGTCGATGTATTCTTCCGTGCCCTGGCCCGGCAGGCGAAGGCACAAACGCTCGCCGCCGTGCTCGACGCGGAACACCAGGTTGGTCAAACCGCCAAGCCGCGCCACCGACACGTTTGCAGGGTCCATGTTCTTGAACGGCGGTAGCAACGCGATCGTCTCTCTCGCGCGTGCGATATCGTCGTTGCTCATGCTTGCCTCCCCGATCGGTTACGCCTTCAGGCGCGCGTTGTCTGGGTCGTAGTGACAACGTGGACCGCGCACCGCTGTATAGGTCGTGCCGAAGGCTTCGATCTCGAAGCTCGGCTCCTTGGCCAAGTCGCGCGGTAGATAACCGAAGGCGATCGACTTGCTCAAGACGTGACCGAAGCCCGCGCTCGTCGTCTGCCCGACCACCGTGCCGTCTTTGAGTATCGCCTCGCCGCCATGAAACGGGGCGAAGCCTTCGACCGTGAAAGAACATAATTTCCGTTCGACGCCTTTGTCCTTGATCGCCGCCAAGGCCTCGCGGCCCAGAAAGTCGCCCTTGTCGAGGGCGGCGCAAAAACCGAGGCCCGCTTCATAGGGCGAGTCGTCGGGACCTATGTCGGCGGACCAGTAGAGATAACCTTTCTCCAGGCGGCACGATTCGATGGCGCGGTAACCCGCATTCGCGATGCCGAAGTCCTGACCGGCTTGCATCAGGGTCTCGTATACATGCGCGGCGTACTCGACCGGAATATGCAGCTCCCAGCCCAACTCCCCGACATAGCCGACGCGGGCCGCGCGAACCGCCGCATAGCCAATCCCGATCTCGGCGACCGAGAGGAACGGCAGCGCCGCGTTCGATACATCCTCGTCGGTGACCGCTTGCAGCACCTCGCGCGCGTGCGGACCGCAGATGTTTATGACCGCGCGCTCGGCCGTCGCATCGCGCATCTGGACCGAGCCGTCGTCGGGCATGTGGGTGCGGATCCAGTGACCGTCGCGCACCCCGAAGCCTGAGCCCGTGACGATATAGAAGCGATCTTCGGCCAGCTTCATGATCGTCAGGTCCGCTTCGATCCCACCCTTAGCGTTGCAAAGCTGCGTATAGACGCAGCGTCCCGGCGGGCTCGAAAGATTATTCGCGGCCAGACCCTGGAGGAATCTGGCCGCGCCCGGCCCCTGGATTTCGAACTTGGCGAAGGAGCTTTGATCGATCAGGGCCACGCGCTCGCGAATCGCGTGCGCCTCCGCGCCGACCGTGTCGAACCAGCCGGGCTTGTCCTCGAAGCTGGGCCGCTCGATATCTTCTCGGCCGTGCCAGGTAAAGCAATTGGGCCGCTCCCAGCCGAACTTGGCGCCGTAAACCGCGCCATGCGCCTTAAGGCGCTGGTAAAGTGGGCTGCGCCGCAGGCCGCGCCCGGCGCGGCTTTCCTCGCCCGGCCAGTGGATCTTGTAATAGTTGCCGTAGGCTTCGATCGCGCGGGCCTCCAAATAGCGCGCGTTGGCGTGCGGCGCGCCGAAGCGGCGCACGTCGAAGGGCCAAAGGTCCATGCCCGGATCGCCGTGCAGGATCCAGTTGGCCATGGTGTGCCCGGCCCCGCCCGAGGCCGCGATACCCGCGGTGAAGCCGCAGGCGACATAGAAATTATCCAACTCCGGCGCCAGGCCCATGATCGGTTCGCCGTCGGCGGAAACCGGGATCGGACCGTTGATGACGCTCTGTATGCCGGTGTCGTTGAGGACCGGCAGGCGTTCGGCGCAGGGCAGGGCGAAAAGCTCCAAGCGGTCCATGTTGGCGTCGAGGAGTTCGCGCCCGAACTCGAACGGCGGCCGGCCGCGCCAGCATCCCTTGGTGCCGTCTTCCCAACCGCCGATCGCGAAGGCGCCGACGTCCGGCTTCAGATAAAAGTTCTTGTCCGGGTCGCGCAGGGTCGGCAAGTCGGGCTCGAAGTCGAGCGTCTTCTCGGTCACGAAATACTGATGCTCGACGACTCCGGCGGCCAAGGCCACGCCCGCCATCTCGCCGATCCGCTTGGCCCAGAGGCCCGCGCAGTTGACCAGGATATCGCAACCGATGGTGCCGCCCTCGGTCACGACCCCGACGGCGCGCCGCCCCTCGCGCACGATGTCGCGCACGCAAACGCCTTCTTCGATCCGGGCGCCCTTTGCCCGTGCGCCCTTGGCGAAAGCTTGGGTCAGCGCATAGGGATCGACATAGCCGTCCGAGGGGATAAAGGCGGCCCCGACCACGCCATCCAATTCGATATACGGAAATCGCCGCTTGGCTTCCGCCGGGCTGAGACTATGGCATTCGAAACCGAAGCCGCGCGCTTGGGTCATGGCGCGGCGGATTTCGCTCCAACGCGCCGGCGACGAAGCCAGGCGCAGGGAGCCGACCTTGCGCCAGTCGATGGCCTGGCCGGTTTCGGATTCGAGACGGTCGAAGACCGCGACCGAATCCTGCATCAAGCGGGTCAGGTTGCGCTTGCCGCGAAGTTGCCCCACCAGCCCGGCGGCGTGCCAGGTGCAGCCGTTGGTGATCTGCGCCTTTTCAAGCAGCAGAACCTCCGCTTCCCCGGCGCGCGCCAGGTGATAGGCGAGGGAGCAGCCAAGGACGCCGCCGCCGATGATGACGACCCTGGCGTGGCGATCGGCCTTGAAGGACATGGCGGGGAACCTTCTGTTGCCTTAGACGGAGGCGGTTAGGATTTGATCCTTTTCATTTCCGGGTCGTAGAGCGGGCCCAAGTGCAGGCGGGCCGGCACCTTTTCGCTGGCCACGACAAGCTCGTAATTTCCGGCGCGCAGATAATCCTTGGTGACGCCTTGCGCCTTGCGGACATAACCGTAACCGATGGGCTTTCCAACCGTATGCCCGAAGCCCGCGCTGGTCAGGTAACCGGCCGGCTCGCCGTCGCGCAGGATGGTCTCGCGGCCGACCAGCACAATCTCCGGGTCATCCAGGGTGAAGCAGGCGAGCTTCTTGCGCGGCTGCGTATTGGCCGCCTTTTCAGCCGCCGCCCGGCCTAGGAAGGGAGTGTCCGATTTTAGCTTCACCGCCCAGCCCAGCCCGGCCTCGACCGGCGAGTCGTTCGGGGTGATATCGGCGCCCCAGGCCCGGTAACCTTTCTCAAGGCGCAGGGATTCGATGGCGCGGTACCCGGCGGGCGCGATGCCGAAGGGGGCGCCCGCGGCCATCACCGCGTCGAAAGCTGGGCCCAGCGCCGCGATCGGCATGTGCATCTCCCAACCCAATTCCCCGACGTAGGTGAGGCGCAGAGCCCGCACCCTATGTCCGGCCAGGCCGATTTCGCGCATATGGGCGAAGGGGAAAGCTTCATGGGAGACATCGGCCTCGGTGATCTTCTCCAGCACGTCGCGCGCGCGCGGGCCGAACAGGGATAACGTGCCGAAGTCTTGCGTCACGTCGATAAGCTCGGCGCGCAGACCGGCGCCGATGTGGTCCCGGATCCAAGCGGCGTCGTGAGTCCGGAACCCGGTGCCGGTCACGATGTAATAGCGATCCGGCGCCAGGCGCACGACGGTCAGGTCGCACTCGATGCCGCCGCGGGTGTTGAGCATCTGGGTGTAAACGACGCGCCCGACGGGGACCGCCACGTTGTTGGCGCAGATCCACGACAGCGCGGCCTCGGCATCCAGGCCCTGCAGCTCGAACTTCGCGAAGGAAGATTGGTCGAAGAGCGCGACCCGCTCGCGGCAGGCCCGGTGTTCCTCCGCGACATGGGCAAACCAGTTCTGCCGGCCCATGGAATAAACGTCGAGCGGCTCCACACCCTCGGGCGCGAACCAGTTGGGCCGCTCCCAACCCAGTTTCGATCCAAAGCAGGCGCGCCATGTCTTCAGCCGGTCGTAGAGCGGCGAGACGATAAGCGGCCGGCCGCTTTCATATTCCTCGTGCGGAAAGGCGACCGTGTAGTGCTTGCCATAGGCTTCGAGCGTGCGTTCGCGAACCCAAGACCTATCCCGGTGCATCTCGGCGAAGCGGCGAATGTCCACGCCCCACAGGTCGAGCGGTTGCTCGCCGTGGACGATCCATTCCGCCAGCGACCATCCGGCGCCGCCGCCCGCGGCGATGCCGAAGGCGTTGAAGCCGCAGCCGACGAAGAGATTTCTGACCTCCGGCGCTTCGCCCATAATGTAGTTGCCGTCGGGGGTGAAGCCTTCCGGTCCGTTCAGAAGTTGCTTGACCCCGGCGGTCTCGAGCGCCGGAACCCGCGCCAGGGCTTGCTCCATCAAGGGCTCGAAATGATTCCAATCGGAATCGAGCAACTGGAACGAAAAGTCCTTGGGTATTTCTTCCGGCGCCCAGGGGATCGGGTTCTGTTCGTAGCCGCCCATGACCAGGCCGCCGACCTCTTCCTTGAGGTAGATCAGGCGGTCGGGATCGCGCAGGGTCGGCATGTCGGGCGTCACGCCCGCGACCGTTTCCGTGATCATGTACTGGTGTTGCACGGCCTGTAGCGGCACGCTCACGCCGGCCAAGGCCCCGACCTGGGGCGACCACATGCCGCAACAGATAACCGCCTTCTCGCAGGCGATATCGCCTTGCGAGGTGCGCACGCCGGCGATGCGGCCGTCCTCGATAACGAAGCCGGTGACCGCGACCTCCTCGTGAACGCGGGCGCCGTGCATACGCGCGCCTTTGGCCAGGGACTGCGTGATATCGGAGGGCGAGGCCTGGCCGTCGCTGGGCAGGAACGCCGCGCCGACCAGATCCTTGGTTTCCATCAAGGGCCACAGCTTTTTCGCCTCGCCCGGCGAGAGCAGGTGCATCTCGAGGCCGAAGCTGCGGGCCGTGGTTGCCTGACGTTTGATCTCGGTCCAGCGCTCCTCGTTGCAAGCCAGGCGCAGTCCGCCGTTCTGTTTCCAGCCGGTCGCGAGGCCGGTTTCCTCTTCCAGTTTGGTGTAGAGATCGACGGAGTATTTCAAGACCTGGGTAATACTGGCCGAGGTGCGCAGTTGCCCGACCAGCCCGGCGGCGTGCCAGGTCGCTCCGTTGGTCAGGCGGCCGCTCTCCAGCAGGACGACATCGGCCTTGTGATCGCGCGCCAGATGATAGGCGGTCGAGCATCCGACGATGCCGCCCCCGATGACGACGATTTGCGCGCGGTCCGGAAGCTTTGCCATGCGATCAGCGATCCTTGGTGTTGGCCGCGAGCGCGCGCTCGAAGCGTTCGAGGTTCATGGCGGTGTACCCGGCATAGTCGAAGTCGAGGGTGGAATGAATCTCCGAAACCATGCTCCACATGGTCTCGCGCAGAAGAGAGGCGCACTTCATCGCGCCATAGCGCCGCCACAGCTCGGCCCCGGGCGCGCGGCCGAAGTAGGTAGTGAGCAGCCATTCTTCCTGTATGGGCGCCAGCTCATTGTTGGTCGCCAAGTTGGCAAGGTCGAAGAGCGGCGAATTGAAACCGGCGTAATCCCAATCGATCAGCCACATGCGATCCCCATCGTCGATAAAGTTGCCCGCCAAAAGATCGTTGTGACCGAAGACGATCTCGACCGGCCCCACGGTTGCTTCCAATTCCTTGGCCGTGTCCATCAAGCCGGCGATACGCGGCAGGTGGCGGCTATCGCCTTCGCGCAGGGTGTGGGCATAGTCGCGAAGGACATGAAAGACCCAGAACATCAGAACCGGACCGCGCACGTGCTTGGGCATCTCGGTGTGGCAGCGCCGGATCAGCGGAAGTATTTTCTCCAATGCCACAGCTTCGCGCACGTCCGCCTCGGACAAGGTCTTGCCCTCGACAAAACGTAAGACCAGGATGCCGGCCTCGGTGTGGACAACCTCGGGCGACAGGCCCGCCGCGTGGGCGGCCTGGGAGGCGGCGCGCTCGTTGAAACGCATGACTTGGTGCTGCGGGATATCGTTGCCCACGCGCACGACGAACTTCTCGGCCTCGTCGGCAACCGTGAAGTTCTGATTGGTAATGCCGCCGCCCAAGGGCTCGGGCGCGACCGGACCGCGCCAGATGGACAAGGCCGCTACTTTCTGCATGGCGTCGCTCAAGGGGTTACCTTTCATTCCAATCCCAAACGCGTCTTGGCGCGCTTGGCCCCGGCGGTGATCAAACGGTCCGCGATGATCGCGATGAAGGCGACGCTAAGCCCGGCCGTGATGCCGCGCCCGGTGTCGGCCTTGGTCAGCGCGATGTAAACCTCCTGACCGAGATCGCGGGTGCCGACCAGGGCGGTGATCACCAGCATGGACAGGGCCAGCATGATGGTCTGATTGATGCCGAGCATGATTTCCGGCAGCGCGAGTTTGAGTTTGATCTTGGTCAGGATCTGAATCCGGGTGCAGCCGGAGACGATCCCCGCCTCGACCAATTGCGGATCGACCTGCCGAATGCCGTGCGCGGTATAGCGAATGGCCGGGGCCAGGGCATAGGCGACAACCGCGATCATGGCGGCGAAATCGCCGACCCTGAACAGCATGACGACCGGCATCAGATAAACGAAAGACGGCAAGGTCTGCAGAGTGTCGATGACGACCTTGACGCCGCTCCACAAACGCTCGCGTTCCGCCGCGACGATGCCAATGGGGATGCCGATCAGGCAGGCGAAGATCACCGAGATACCGCAGAGGTAGACCGTGATCATAGACTTGGCCCACAGGCCGACTGCCACGTTGAACAGGCTGAGCGCCGCGCACAGCAACGCCAGGCGCCAACCGCCCAAAGCCCAGCCCGCGACCGCCAGCAAACCCACCACCGCGATCCAAGGCAGGCCAAGCAAGAAGCGCTTGAAGGGGATCAGGACGTTTAGCAGGATCGCGGTTTTTACTGCTTCCAGTTCGTCGAAGAAGTTGATGTTGATCCAGGTGACCAGGTTCTCCCAAACGCTACCGGTCGTGACCGCCCAGGCCTCGGGATAGCTTTGCACCCACCCGGCGAACAGACCCAACAAGCCCGTTACCATGACGATGGCGAGGCAAGCGCTGGTGTAGCTGTAGCGGCGCCAGAGCGGCCGCCGCGCTTCGGCCTCACTATGTTCCGGCGGAATTTTGTTCGCCAAAGCTTGCGAGAGGCGATCGAGCGCGATCGCCAGGACCACGATCGCCACGCCGGACTCGATGCCGGCGCCGATGTCGAGCCGGCGCAGCGAGGCCAAGACCTCGAAGCCGAGACCGCCGGCGCCGATCATCGAGGCGATGATGACCATGTTCAGTGACAGCATGATGACCTGATTGACGCCGACCATGAGGCCGGGCATGGCGGTGGGCACCAACACCTTCCAAGTCATCTGGCGCTGGCTGCACCCGACCATGTTGCCCAAATCGACCGTGTCGTCCGGCACGCCGCGCAGCGCCAGGATGGTAATGCGGACCATGGGCGGCATCGCGTAGATGATGGTGGCGACGATGGCCGACACCGGACCGAAGCCGAACAGAAACAGGATCGGCACCAGATACGCGAAGACCGGCACCGTCTGCATCAAATCCAGTACCGGGCGGATAACCCGCTCAACCGTTCGCCAGCGATAGCCCGCCAAGCCGACAAAGAGGCCGCCGGCGACGCCGAACGGCACCGCGATCAGAATCGAGGCCAGGGTAATCATGGCGCTTTGCCACTGCCCGAAGATGGCGAGATACAGGAAACAACCGCCGGCCAGCGCGGCGAGCGCCCAGTCCTTGGTGTAGCGGCCAAGCGCCACCACCGTGGCGACGATTGCGATCCAGGACAAAGGCGGGAGAATCTGTACCGCGTCCGAGCCTTGGCCCCTGAGCAGGCCGTGGGATAACAAGCCGAGCGCCAGTCTATAGGGCCGCTCTATCAACCATGAGATACCGCGTGTCAGTTCGGTGAAAGTGAACAGGCCGAAAGTCGCGTCTTCGACCAGCCAGGCCATCAAGTCCGAGATCCAGAACTTGAGCGGTATGATTAAGTCGCGCGGGTATTTCATGGCCCAGGGCGCGACATCGCTGCCTATTGCCCAGAGCAGAATCGCAAGCGCCAGGGCCGCCACCCACACCAGCGCCATGGGTCGTCGCCATAGCGGCGTTGGGGGGGCTGCGAGGTCTGGATGGGCGGCGGTATGACTCACGGCGTTACCCGTCCATCAATATGTCGACTACATCGTCGCGGACCAATTCGCCGATCACCTCGCCGGTTCCGTTTACCACCGCGAAGGGCTGCCCGGCCGCGCGCAACAATGGCGCGACCTGCGCGATCTTTTGATCCGCCGTCAATTCGCCCGCGTAGTCGCCGCGCGCGCCGGCATTGCCCAGCGGCCGCATGATGCTGCCGACCGACAGGGCCTTGGCGCGCGAAACGTCGCGCGTGAACTCCGCGACATAGGGCGTCGCGGGACGCATCACCAAGTCTTCCGGCGCGCCGATCTGATCGACCGCCCCATCCTTCATGATCGCGATGCGGTCGGCCAGGCGGATCGCCTCGTCGAAGTCGTGGGTGATAAAGACAATGGTCTTCTTCAGCATTTGCTGAAGGCGCAGGAACTCGTCCTGCATTTCGCGGCGGATCAGCGGGTCGAGCGCGGAGAAGGGTTCGTCCAGGAACCAAAGTTCCGGTTCCACCGCCAGCGACCGGGCAATACCGACACGCTGTTGTTGGCCGCCGGAAAGCTCGCGCGGGTAGTAGCCTTCGCGTCCGCCCAGACCAACCAGGTCGATCACGTCGCGCGCGCGCGCCTCGCGGTCCTGCCGCGACGCGCCCTGCACTTCGAGCGGAAAGGCGACGTTACCTAGAACGGTCAGATGCGGCAGCAAGGCGAAGTGCTGAAACACCATGCCCATACGATGGCGGCGAATCTCAATCATTTCTTTCGCGCTCGCCTTGAGCAGATCCTGTCCGTCGAAAAGGATCTCTCCCGCCGTCGGACCGATCAGGCGCGACATGCAGCGTACGAGCGTCGATTTGCCCGAGCCCGACAAACCCATGATGACGAAAATTTCGCCCTCGCGGACCTCCAGGCTGACATCGCGCACCGCGCCGATCAGGCCGGCTTCGGCGATCTTGGTGGGCGCGGAGGCGGCGTCCGGGTTGGCGCGCAAGAACGCCTCGGCGCCGTTGCCGAACAGCTTCCAGACCGACCTACAGATAAGTTTAGAGCGGGTCTCGGTCATTGCGACCCTATGAACTAGCCAGCGATACCGGCGTCAGGTATGACGATTAGGTGGCGAGGAGGGGCGGGTACCAGACCCGCCCGCCCTTCAGATAACCGAAACGATCACGGCAGCCACTTTTTCCAGCGGCCTTCGTTATTGGCGATCCAATCGGCGACCACGCCGTCCAGATCTTTTCCGTCCAGGTCAACGGCCGAGACCATGGCGCCCATCTCGTCGTTGTTGAGATTGGAATTCTTGATGGTCTTATACGCGCCCGGCCACTTGTCCTTCACGCCGGCCCAGGAGACCTTCCAAATCGGCCCGCGCGGCTTACCGCAGTCGTACTTCGCGCTCTTGTTCATGCCCCAAGACGCGTCGTTGTAGCATTCGGAAGTGTACTTGGGGAAATCGACCCATTCGCCCTTGTACTTCACCGGCGCCCAGTGCGGCGCATAGACCCACAGCAGGACCGGCGCCTTGCGCTGATAAGCGGACTCAAGTTCGGCGAAGAGCGCGGCATCGGTGCCGGCGTGCACGACCTCGAAATCGATGCCGAGCGCCTCGACCCGTTCGTCGTCGAATCCGCCCCAGGTAACCGGCCCGCCGAGATAGCGGCCCTTTGGCGCGGTTTCGGGGACCGAAAACGCCTCGGAGCACTTGGCAAGCGCCTTCCAGTCCGGCAGGCCTGGGCACTTGTCTTTCATGTAAGCGGGGTACCACCACTCCTCGATGGCTTGCAGCCCGGTCTCGCCAAGGTTCTCGACCTTGCCGGTGGCAGTGGCCTCGTCCATGGCGTCGCGGCCGGTGGTTTCCCAAATCTCCATCGCGACGTGCAGGTCGCCGGTCTTCAGTCCGGCGAATTGGGCTAGGTAGTCGGCCTGGACATACTCAATATTATAGCCGGCCTTTTTCAGGACCTCGCCCATGATCTTGGTGGTGATGAACTGGCCGGTCCAGTCGTGCAAGGTCAGCTTGATCGGGTCTTTCGACTCGACTTCCGCTTGGGCCTGTGGCGCCAACGCGCCGGCCGCGATCAGCGCCGCTGCGCCCGCCAAGAGTCCGAATAGTCGGCCCCGGTAAGACATGGAATTCCTCCTCTGTTATGCGCGCTCCCGTCTTAGCCGGAATTACGCGTGTTTCGCCGGTCCGGTGCGCAGCACGGGACCGGCGGTCGATTTGGCCCGGCAAGTGTTGCGCTTCAGGCAAGGCCTGTCAACGTGCCCGGGCTGTTGAATGTGGGAATTTACTGATGATTTGAGGCAGCGCTTGTCCATAAGCTGGTATTTTGCCACTCTATAACGGTCAAAAACCACAAAAAGCCGCGAAGCGGATCGGTCATGCGTCATTCAAAACGGCATTCGGAGATCTTGAGGATCGTGCGCGAGGAGGGGACCTGCACCATCGCAGGTCTCGCCGCGCGGCTGGATGTTTCCTTGGAGACCATCCGCCGCGACGTGAAGCCGCTCAACCAACTGGGCGAGCTGCTCAAGATGCATGGCGCGGTGACGCTGCCCTACCAGGTCGGCGAGGCGCCGTTCGAGCGGCGCATGCGCGAGAACGCGGAGGCCAAGCGCGCGATCGCGGTGCAGGCCGCGCGCCGGATCGAAGACGGCGATTCGGTCATGCTCGATACCGGTACGACCACGAGTTTGCTCGGCCGCGAACTCTTGAAGAAGCACGGCCTGACGGTCGTGACCAATTCCTCCGACATCGCCCGCACGCTCGCGACGGTCAACGGCAACACGGTCTACATGGCAGGCGGCGAGTTGCATGGCGACAACGGCGCGGCCTTCGGCCGCTCGGCCATCGAGTTCATCTCGCACTTTAAGGTCCGCCATGCCTTTATCTCGATCGGCGCGATCGACGCCGCGACCGGGCCCATGGATTACAGCCTGGAGGAGGCGGAGTTCGCCCGCACCGTGCTGACGCGCGGCGAGACCGGGATCATCGTGACCGACCACTCCAAGTTCGGCCGCGCGGCCCTGGTCAAGGTCTGCGACTTCTCGGCGGTCGACGTGCTGATCGCGGACCGCACGCCGCCGGGCGATTTGGGCGAGGCCCTGGAACGCGGCGGGGTCGAGCTGGTGCTCGCGGACTAGCTGCACCCTCATCCTTTTTCTTGCAAATTTTCGTCGGATAGCGGCGAATCGCGCTGGGAGCCGCAAGGCACAATCGCCTTGCCGCAAGCAGAAGGATCGTGTGCGTGAAAGCAGCCGTATGCCGGGCGTTCGGAGAGCCGCTGACCATCGAGGATATCGTGCTGGCCGCGCCGCGCGCGGGCGAGGTGACGGTCAAGCTGTCGGCTTGCGCGATCTGCCATAGCGACATCTCCTTCATGCGCGGCGAGTGGGGCGGGACCCTGCCCGCCGTTTACGGGCACGAGGCCGCCGGCGTGGTCGAGGAGGCCGGACCCGGTGTATCGAACGTCCAGCCCGGCGATCATGTCGTGGTCACCTTGATCCGCTCCTGCGGCGCCTGCAGGCACTGCGCGCGCGGAGTCGAGGTTCAATGCGAGACGCGGTTTCCCCTCGACGAGACCGGGCCCTTGACGGGGAACGATGGCGCGCCGCTGCATCAGGCCATGCGCACCGGGGCCTTTGCCGAATACGTGACCGTTCACGCTTCGCAGATCGTGACGATTCCCAAGGCGGTGCCGCTGGACAGCGCGTCGCTTCTGGCCTGCGGGGTGATCACCGGTTTCGGCGCGGTGGCCAACACCGCGAAGCTGCGCAAGGGATCGAGCGCGGTCGTGATCGGGGCCGGCGGCGTCGGGCTCAACAGCATCCAGGCCGCCGCATACCGCGAGGCGGCGCCGGTCATCGTCGTCGATATCTCGGACGCCAAGCTGGAGGCGGCCAAGGCCTTCGGCGCGACCCACGGCATCAACCCTCTCAAGGAGGATGCGCGCGACCGGGTCTTCGCGCTGACCGAGGGGCGGGGCGCCGATTACGTTTTCGTCACCGTGGGCGCCAAGGCCGCGCTCGACCAAGCGCCGGAGCTTCTGGGCCGGGGCGGGGCGGCGGTCATCGTCGGCATGCCGCCGAGCGGGGTTTCCAGCGCCTACGATCCCGGCGTCTTCGCCGCCGACAGCAAGAGCATCCTGGGCAGCAAGATGGGCGCGGCCCGCATCGAGACCGATATCCCGGAGCTGGTCGGGCTCTATCGAGCGGGCAAGCTAAAGCTGGACGAGCTGATCACCGGGCGTTACCCGCTGGAGCAGATCAACGAGGCGGTCGCCGCCGTCGAACGCGGCGAGGCGCTGCGCAACGTCATCGTGTTTTGAACCGGTTCATGAAAGCTTCATGACGTATACGGGCGAATCGATGTGACGAACGAGTATGGCTAAATCCGTGGACCGATATGTTGCCACACGGAATCGTCCAAAAGTATGGTGCCGGTTGACTTGATGACGGGAACGCGCCGCGGCATCCGCCACGGGATCTAACGTGTTGCTCGGCTCTAGGATGTTGCGCCAAGACCAAGCGCGCGATGTCAAGTGGGACCAGGTGGAGCCCTCGGGCGCTTCGATGGAAAAAACATTCGGACTATCGATCGCGGAGGCGGTGATGAAGGCGTCTAAATTAGGCGCATAAGCAATGGCGGAATAGGGCTTAATCGAAGGTTTAGGACCCCGCGACAAGAGTCGCACACTGGCTTTCTCGGGATCGGTAGGGTCGATGGCGTGCAGGGCATCGAGGTCATGGACCAGAACCGCAATGATGTCCCGGGTTGGGTCTATCGTCATCGCGTTGTGGTCAGCCTTACCTGGCATCTTGTTTGGGAAGAGCATGCCCCACGAGCCGAAGGTCCCGTCACCGTTGTCGCCGTCCGGACAAAAACCGATGAAGGCATTGCCGTCGGTGCCTGAATTGCCCCACAAGATACGACGGGCGGCATCCCACGTCGTCCATCCGCCCGAATTCAGAACCGCCGATGGATGTCTCGGTCCGCGCCGCCAGCTCAAGGTGTCCAAGTTGAACATATGCGGAACCGGCGCCGGGGTCACATTGGGTCCAAGCTCCAGCTGACCCTTGAGCAGCAGATAGTCGTTTCCCACCGGATCGTACTGGACGTATTCATAGGTGTGCGGAGGCAAAGGCGACCCGTCGGGATACGAGGTATTCGGGTAGATGGCTTCCTGACCGTATGCACTGGGCTCGCCAGATACATAACCGTCGGAAATTCGGTTCCACTCACGGGTGCCTAGATCGAACGCATGCACATCCGACCCGAAATAATCGTTGTGCCCGCCGCCGAACACGATCATCGACCCGCTGTTCCCATAATGGCCGGCGAATACCGCGCCGTTCCAAGCCTCGGTTATCGAACTGAAACCACAGCGTCCGCTCCACGGCGCCATCGCGTATCCGCCAGCCAATCGCCGCAGTTTCATTTCCCAACCCCGCGCGGGATTCAGGCGCTCATCCATGGCCGGATCGCCATCCTGGAGGGTGCGGGTTCCCTTGGCCGTAACAGGTAGTCCCAGATCGGGATGGTCACCGGAGATCCGATACCAGCGACCGATCGGCAAGCTAGCCAGCCAATGCGGCGCCGACGGTTCACGCCTAGCACCGGTGGCCGCCGACGTTGTCATGATTTCTTACCCCGATCACTGGAACTTGGCCCGATTTCGGAAGTCGCGATAAACCGAGATTTCTCGGATAACGCCTTGAGTTGGCCGAAAACGGTGGCACATTTGGCGGTCGAAGTCGATTGGGGTTTCGGTTGGCATGCCGCGCGATCCTCTCCCGCCATGAGAGGGCGGGGCGCGGTTTAGAAGTTTGGAGCACATCGCATGAAGATCGGTTTTATCGGCCTGGGCAATGTCGGCGGTAAGCTGGCGGGGAGCCTTTTGCGCAACGGCTTCGATCTGACTCTGCGCGACCTCGACCGCGCGGCGGCGCAAGCCTTTCTGGACCGGGGCGCGCACTGGGCCGAGACGCCCAAGGCCCTGGCGCAAGACGCCGATCTCATTATCACCTGCCTGCCGTCGCCCGCGATCAGCGCCGCCGTCATGGAGGACGCGGACGGCGTGCTCGCCGGTTTGGCGCCGGGCAAGCTCTGGCTCGAGATGAGCACCACCGACGAGGCCGAGGTGAAACGCCTGGGTGCGTTGGTGGAGGCCAAGGGCGCGACGGCCCTGGACGCGCCGGTCTCGGGCGGCTGTCACCGGGCGGCGACCGGCAACATCGCGATCTTCGCCGGCGGCACCCGAGAAGGTTTCGAGACCGCCTTGCCCGCGCTCACGGTCATGGGGCGGCGGATTTTGCACACCGGGCCGCTGGGCTCCGCCTCGGTCCTGAAGGTGGTGACCAACTACCTGGCCTCGGTCCACCTGGCGGCGCTGGGCGAGGCGTTGACGGTATCCAAGCAGGCGGGCATGGACCTGGCCACCGCGTTCGAGGCGATCCGGGTTTCCTCCGGCAACTCCTTCGTGCACGAGACCGAAAGCCAGGTAATCCTGAACGGCAGTTACAACATCAACTTCACCATGGATCTGGTGTTGAAGGACATGGGCCTGTTCGAGGCCGTGGCGGAACGCGCAAACGTGCCGCTCGAAATCTCGCCCCTGGTTTCGGGCATCTTCAAGGACGGGCAGGAACGCTTCGGCGCCCGCGCCTGGTCGTCCATGATCGTCAAGCGCCTGGAAGACGCCTGCGGCACGACCTTGCGCGCACCCGGCTTCCCGGCCGAGATGACCGACCTGGAGCCGGAGGCGCGCGGCGCCGAAGTCATGGTGCGGCGCAGCTAAACCTGCCCGGCGAATTCCCTGTTATTCCCTGAGAACAGGGAAATATTTTTTTGGATTCTCCGGGAATTTCCACCGGATGGATCGAGGATCGGTTGCAGGGGCTACCGGAGAGTCTCACGGGGCTTCGCTCCAAAGGGTGTCATCGCCTCGGATGCGAGCCTAACGCCCGCCCGGCCCCGCGCAACACAAAGGCTGTGGAAGACGGGCGCCGGCGCGTTCCCTCTCCCGCCGGGAGAGGGCTAGGGTGAGGGGGGTTTGGTTCTTCCTCGTTTGGATTAGGCACGGCGCCGACGAAACGAAAAGCCCTCACCCTCCCGCTGCGCGGGTCCCTCCCTCTCCCTCGGGGAGAGGGCTATAGTGTTCCTTCTCCCGCCGGGAGAGGGCTAGGGTGAGCATCTGTGTTTCGTGTCAAGAGCGAAGACTGACCCACAATCGGTCTTCTTTGAGCAGTGTGTTGGCGAGGACGACGAGCTTTCGCATGACGGCGGTGAGGGCGACCTTGGCTTTTTTGCCGCTGTCACGCAG
>JAJFGN010000047.1 GCA_021776115.1 Kiloniellaceae bacterium
CGTGCTCGATATCGGCTGCGGTTGGGGCGGACTTGCGCTCGATCTGCACCGTAACTACGGCGTGCGCGTCACGGGCGTCACCCTGTCCGAAGAGCAACACAAGCTGGCCCGCGAAAGGGCCTGGGCGGCCAAAGCATCCGAAGCGGTCCAGTTCCGTCTCGAGGACTACCGAAAGGTGACCAACACGTTCGACCGGATCGTGTCCGTGGGCATGTTCGAGCATGTCGGCGTTCCGCACTACCGGGAGTTCTTCGGCAAGCTCCGCGACAGTCTGGCCGAGGATGGCGTGGCACTGATCCACACCATCGGCCAGATCGACGGTCCGAGCGCCAACAACGCCTGGCTCGCCAAGTACATCTTTCCAGGCGGCTATTGCCCTGCCTTGTCGGAGATACTGCCTGCCATCGAGCGCGCCGACCTCTATGTCACCGACATCGAGGTACTACGGCTGCATTACGCGGAAACCTTGAAGGCTTGGCGCGCCCGCTTCGAAGCCAACCTGGAGCAGGTTCGGAAGATCTACGATGAGCGCTTCTGTCGCATGTGGCGCTTCTACCTCGCCGCAAGCGAGCTTGCTTTCCGGCACAACGGCCACGTCGTTTTTCAAATTCAACTTGCAAAGCGACAGGATGCGGCGCCCTTGACCCGGGACTACATGACGCCGGCCGACCTCTCGTCCGCGCAGACCGCGCGGGTCGCATGACCGGCCAACATCCGCACCGGTAACGAAGCCCCCCAGTGTCCAACTTTGGAATCGATTGAGGGAAAGATCATGAGTAACCGAGTTAAAGGCCTGTTGATTATTTGGGCCCTGTTGATCGCCACGATCTGGGCCGGGGGTCCCTATGTCCGAGAGATACTTTTGACGGCGGACGAGCCTCGGACGGTGACCCCACGCGGAGACTTGGCGAACTTCGAGCGCGTTACCACGGAACTCTTCGACGCCGCGGCGCCCGCCGTGGCCTATATCTTTACGCAAACCATCGCTGAAAACCCGTTCGGCGCGACCGCACAGCGAAGTGGCGCCGGCTCCGGCTTCGTCTGGGACAGTGCGGGGCACATCGTAACAAATTTCCATGTAGTGCAGGGAGCCGAGCGAATTGCGGTGCGGCTCAATTCCGGCGAGGCCATACCGGCCACGTTGCTTGGCGCGGCGCCGGACTATGATCTCGCAGTGCTGAAGCTGTCGACCGCCCGAATGGATCTATCGCCAATTCCCGTCGGCAATTCTGCGGACCTCAAGATCGGGCAGGCCGTCTTCGCCATCGGCAATCCCTTCGGGCTCAGCCGGTCCCTCTCCACGGGTGTCATCAGCGCGCTCGACCGGCACCTGCCCACGGCCTCCGGCCGGGAGATCCACGGCGCGATCCAGACGGACGCGGCGATCAATCCGGGCAACTCGGGCGGCCCCTTGCTCGATTCGGCGGGCCGGCTGATCGGCGTCAACACCGCGATCGTCTCCGGATCGGGCAACTCGGCCGGCGTCGGCTTCGCGGTGCCGGTGGACGTCGTCAACCGGGTCGTGCCTCGACTGATCAAGGACGGTAAGTTTCCCCGGCCCGGCATCGGCATCGCGATCGTCGACGAAGAAACCAGCGCCCGGCTCGGACTTCCCGGGATCGTCATTGCCGAGGTTTTCCCCGGCTCCGCCGCCTCTGGCGCCGGTCTCGTCGGACTTGATCGGCAAAGCGGCCGGCTAGGAGACGTCATCACCGAGGTGAACGGGCGCGGGGTGCCGAGCATTGCGAAGTTTGCCGCCACCCTCGAGGAGGCCGGCATTGGAAACGAGGTCGAACTGACGGTCGTCCGCAACGGGCGGGCGCGCAGTGTTCGGGTTAAAGTAACGGATATTTCGTGAGCGCGGCCTCCGCGGACGCTGGGTTTGCGGTCGCGAGGCGAAGGCATGAGACATACGAGATGTTGAGAGCAGTAGCGAAATCCGCGACGCACTGGCCGTTAGGCCCGTCGATATGCCGATGGTCCCGCCAGGATGTCTCAACGCGCCAAGGTCCAGCAGGCACAGGAAGATTGATCGGTCTTTTTGCCATATTGCTCCTCCTGGCGCTCGCACCGTCCGAGGTGTTCGCTCACGGAATCGATCACCCCACGGCGCTTCGGAACGCGCGAAATCAGTTCATACATTTGAAGCGGCAGAAACCCGCGCCGATGATACCAATCCTTGCCGAGAGCGGCAGCGTCCGCGATCTCGGCCGCTTTCGCGGCAAGCTGGTTCTGTTGAATTTCTGGGCCACGTGGTGCCCTCCGTGCATCGACGAGCTCCCCGCTCTCAACCGCCTTCAAGCGCTCCTCGGGAACGATTCTTTCGCGGTCGTCGCGTTGTCGATCGATGACGGCGGCATCGATTTGCCCGTCTCCTTCGTGAGGCGCCTGGGGCTGAGGAATCTCGGCGTTTACCAAGATTTCACCGGACGGGCGGAGGATGCATTCCCCCTCTATGGCCTTCCGATCACCTATCTCATCGATCGGGGTGGTTTGGTGGTCGGTTATATCGTCGGAGCGGTGAAATGGGATTCACCGGAAGCGGTGCAATTCCTGACTCATTACATCGCACCGGCAAATTCGGGCTGAACGATCGGATGCCACCGCCCGAGCGAGGGCCTTTTGGGAGAGACGAATTGAGGCGACGCAGACCTGGAGGTAATCGGGGGAATGTCCAATAACAATCCCAAGAAGGTTTGGAAGTGGCTGAAAACAATGCCGACTCTCAGTGAGCTTCGCGCAAAATACCCGGACGAGTGGGTGATCGTGCAGGGAGAAATTTCGACCGCTTACGAGCGGAGCAGGCCGGGAGAACCGCCAAAGCGCCTGAATAACTCCGCAACGCCCGCATCGACACGACCAAATCCTGCCCATGGGAAACCAAGAGCCCGAAAAGCATTGGATCCCGCTCTGTCGAAATACATTCGCGATCGCATGGCTCAAATGGCGATCAAGAATTACGGCTTGATCGCTGCCTCGGGAATCAGGAAAGGTGTCGTTAGATTCAACTGGTTGAATGGCTACATCATCAAGGGGCTTCTGTTCGCGCGAGGGTTGGAACGTAAGCCGGCATCGCTGTTCTGGTTTCGCTTGATCTGGCCCCTTGTCTGGCAGAAGAAGCGGCTCATGCCCCTAGCGGAGTCTCAGGGAATTTATTGCTTTTATTCCCGGCCGCTTATCGAAAAGTTGGCCGTACTGATAGGCTCCAGATCTTGCCTTGAGATCGCCGCGGGCGACGGGACATTGACGCGATTCCTGAAGATCCAGGGCGTCCAAATAACAGCGACTGACAACTGTAGTTGGAAGCACGCCATGCAATACCCCGACTGGGTCGTCAAGCGCGAAGCGCGAGAGGCGCTAAAAGCCTACGCCCCCGAGGTGGTGATCTGCTCCTGGGCCCCCGCCAGCAACGACTTTGAACACCAGGTCTTCAAGACCCGCAGCGTTCAGATCTATATCGCCATCGGCAGCCGTCACCGGTTCGCGGCCGGGAATTGGCGCGACTATAATCGTCAATCCACTTTTGCCTTCGAGGAAGATGAGGCACTTAGCCGGTTAGTATTACCGCCAGAGCTGGGATCTGCGGTTTACATATTCCGGCGCAAGACTAAACTTACCGACACAAGGCCACCGCGCGAACCCGGTCCCTTGGTGACCGTTGCTGTCGGTCCTACACCCACCTGACGGTGGCTGACTGCGAATCCACCGCTTTAGCCGGGAGGGTTTTTTAACACGAAAGGCCTATCCTCCGAGTCATGACACCGAACCTTAGTTTATCCCGAATCTTGAAGGGCCTCGCGACCGCCCTCGGTTCCTTCGTCGCGCTCGGCACCGTAGCGGCACTCTGGGAAAATCCCTTATTCGTTCGAATGACGCCGACCGGAAACTGGGAAATCGCGCTTCTGGCGATGCTCTCGCTGCTGCTTGGCGTGTATGTCGTTATCCGAAGACCGTTTTGCTCGATAAAGACCGCCGGCGCCGGCAGCGTTCTCGGCTTCATCGGCGTTGCCTGTCCCGTCTGCAACAAGATCCTCCTGCTTCTATTCGGTGGAGACCTCCTACTCACGTACTTCGAGCCGGTGCGCGTCTATGTTGCGGCCGCTGGCGTGTTGCTCGCCACCTGGGCCGTGGCTCGCGAATGGGCGGTTACAAGGCGAGAGCCCACCGAGAAACGGCTTTCTAGCCCTTCCGCTGCATTTTCTGAATAGGGCGACACGGGACAGTCCCGTAAAAACAGAATACGCGGCAAACCCCTGTTTTTTGGACGAAGCACGGTGCCGCACCCCTCACAGTCGTAGAGGAACCGGCATGCAGCGGCCGGCATGGTCGCGCTCTTCCGATGCCCACCTACGACCACGCAAACATCCTGTGCCATAAACCCTGCTTCGCACAGCCGAGCACCTCCGTGAATCCTGCGTCTACGTCAGCGCCCTAGGTCTCACGCGCGCCCGCCGCGGCAACGTCAAGAGAGGCGCCCGATCCGGGTCTTCCGACAAGCCGATGCCGCAGGCCCGCGGGCCAACGCATGCGCCCGGACATGGGAACGAATTGCCCGTCTATCGTTCGAGCCGTTCCTGGTCAGGCAACAAACAAGGCAGGGCAATTCTGGTCAACGTCGGCGAACGATTGCACGAACCTCACCCGACCCGTTCGAGGGCCAGCGCGATGCCCTGCCCGCCGCCAATGCATAGCGTCACCAGACCGCGCTCAATTTCGTCGCGCTTCATTGCATGCAATAGCCGTGTCGTAAGGACGGCCCCCGTGGCCCCGATCGGATGGCCGTGGGCGATGGCGCCGCCTTCGACATTGACGATGTCTTCCTCAAGCCCGATTTCGCGTACCAACGCGACGGCAATGGCGGCGAAGGCCTCGTTGATCTCGACCCGGCCGAGGTCGCTGGCGCTCCAGCCCGCGCGCTCAAGCGCCTGATGAACGGCGGGCACGGGACCGAGGCCGAACAAGCCTGGCTCGACCGCGCCGACGCCGTAGGAAACCAGCCTGGCCATGGGCTCGAGGCCGTTTTTCTCCGCCCACGCCGCTTCGGTGACAATCATCGCCGCCGCGCCGCTGTTGAGCCCCGGCGCATTGCCGGCGGTGATCGTGCCGTCCTCGCGGAAGGCGGGCCGGAGCTTGCTCAGGCCGTCCAGGGTGGTATCGGGCCGGTTGTTCTCGTCGGTGTCGAAAGTGGTCGTCCCCTTGCGGGTCTTGATCTCCACCGGAACGATCTCGTCCTTGAACTTGCCGGCCGCCTGGGCCTCGGAGAAGCGCTGCTGGGAGCGCTCGGCCCAGCGATCCTGATCCTTACGCGTGATCTGGGCTTGTTTCACCAGATCTTCCGTGTGCCAGCCGGAATGCTTGCCGGAAAAAGCATCGTTCAGTCCGTCGTGGAGCATGCTGTCGTACATCTGCGCATCGCCCATGCGGTAGCCCCAGCGCCCCCGCTGCACGAGGTAGGGTGCCTGGTCCATGTTTTCCATGCCGCCGGCGATGGCACAGTCGATATGGCCGAGCATGACCTCCTGCGCCGCCGAGGCGATGGCCTGGGCACCCGAGCCGCACACGCGATTCACGGTCATGGCCGGCACGTCAACGGGAATGCCGGCGCCGACCGCCGCCTGGCGCGCCGGGTTCATCTTGGCGCCCGCTTGGACCACCTGCCCCATGACCACGGTCTGGATAGCTGACGGATCGAGGCCAGATCGCGCGACCGCCGCGCGGATCGCCGTCGCGCCGAGCTCGGTTGCCGGTAGGTCCTTCAAGGACCCGCCATAAGTGCCGATCGCCGTGCGGACGGGGGCGCAGAGAACAACTTGTTTTAGAGACATCGGACTTTATCCTTTCATCGGGTTCCAAACGAAAACTCGCGGGCGTTCCTCGTAGGTTCCGGGCGTACAGCGCGAAAAATGCCATCGCAACGTCCCGAAATACAACTCGTCTAACGCGGCCGAAGCGCGCGCCCTGGGCCTGCGTAAAACGCTTGGTCCAGATCAAGGCCCGCCAGGCTCATACCGGGCAGATTGATGGCCCGCTACTCATTCAGAAGACGGTTGGAGAGACACTTCGTTACAGGGCGGAGACAAGACCACAACGCTTTGCCGCAAGGAAGACCCCGATGGCTGCGCATGCAAGGAACGCCGAGCCAAATGAGCCGAATGCCGAACTGGCGAGTTCATTGAGGCCAATGCATCCTGCCGTCGAGGCCATGCTGCTCGAAAACCACCGCGAGTTCCTGCGTTCCTAGTTCGCCGTATCGGAGACAGGGACACGGCGGCGGAGGTCCTGCAACAGTTCTACCTCCGCGTGGTCAGCCGAGGCTCGGAACTGAAAAAGGCCGAAAGCGTGGTCGCCCGGCTCTATACGGTGCTCCGGACAACGCTCGTGGACCGTTACCGCAGGGAAACGGCCGGCCGGACCCGGGAAGCCGGCTATGCCCTGGTGCAGACCCTGGGCCAGGAGCGCTGGGACACAGACCCAGAGGACTGGATCTGCGCATGCCTGCACAAGGTTCTCCCGATGTTGAAGCCGGAGTATTCGGAGGCGCTGCGGCGGGTTGACCTTCGCGGAGCGCCGCCCGGTAAAGTCGCCGGCGACCTGGGGATCGCCGCCAACAATATGAAGGTGAGATTACACCGGGCCCGCCGGGCGCTGAGGCGGGCGTTGTTCCAATCCTGCAGGAATTGCACCGAGCACGATTGCTTTGTCTATGAACGGGCTCGCCATCAGGCAGCTGCCAGCTCTATTGACCAGCAACGGCTCATTGCCGTTTGAACCGAGGTTTTCCGGCGTGCGGAGCTTCTCGGACAATCTTGCGAAACCATCGCGGCATTGCTTGGAATCACTGTTGGGACGGTAGAATCCCGTCTCCGGGCGGCCCGGATCGAGATACGGCGATTGCTGGAACTCTCGGCGCAATCCTACCTCGATCGTCCGTAGCGCCGAGATTCGTGACGTCACATTGGGGGGCCGGATGGGGTAGCGCCGGTCGATTGACCCGCGAAGCGCGATCGACGATGCTACAGAATACATCCACTGAAGAAGTCATGGCGATGAGCGCAAGTAAGCTTGAGACAACGACGGGTCCGATGACGGATGATGCCGATAGGGCCTTGAGACCCGTGCAGGGGACCGTCGAGGCCGCGCTGATAGAGAACCACCGCGATTTCCTGCGGTTTCTCGTCCGCCGTGTTGGCGACACGGACACCGCGGAGGACGTATTGCAGCAGTTCTACCTGCGCGCGGTCGGCAAAGGTTCCGAACTCCAAAAGAGCGAAAGCGTGGTCGCTTGGCTTTATAGGGTGTTACGGACGACTTTGGTTGACCACTATCGCCGCGAAACCACGCGCCGACGCCAGGAAGCCGACTATGCCCAGATGGAGATCCTGTCCAACGAAGGACGGGACGCGGAGTTGGAGAGCGCGATCTGCATGTGCCTCGAGAAGCTCTTGCCTACATTGAAGGCAGACTATGCCGAAATCCTCCAGCGCGTGGATTTGCGGGGAGCGCCACCCCGGGAAGTCGCTCGCGATCTGGGGCTCGCGCCGAATAATGTGAGAGTGCGGCTGCACCGGGCGCGCCAGGCCATGAAACACAGTCTGCTGGTGTCGTGCGGGGTCTGCGCCAAACATGGCTGCCTCGACTGCGACTGTGGTCAGCCGAAGCGACCCGGCGGTCGGGCCGAAGAGGCCGTGCCGAGCGTCTCGTGAACTGTCGTTCGCCTTGTGCCGGATCGAAGCGGCGGCCAAGCCAAGCGCCTGACCTCGCCTGCCTACCCCTGCCTGTAACAAAGTCGCGTGTTCCGCGTCTATAACCATACCAGGACGTATCCCGGGCGACGGATCTAAACCCGAGCCCGAGAAGTCAATGGATTCGATTCTAATCCTCGCGCCACCAGGATCGGTAAGCGCACCATGAATCATGATTTCGGGGGAAAGTGCGCCTTAAACCAATCTTTCGCGCCATGCGGCGAGAACGGAAACGGGGTGCCCAGGACGCCGGGCAAGCGTCGTTGCCGATGCGATAGGTTGGGCTGCCAATGCCGCCCGGACCGCGAAGCAATCGCTGACCGAGAGCTCGATGACCTTATCAAACGCTGCCTCTGCCGGCTCCTTGCTACCTTGCCCTCCGAATTGGCCGAGGTCCTCTGGCGCGCGGAGGTCAACGGTCAGTGCGCTGCCTGTATTGCCTGGTGTCTCGGGATCAGCCCGCGGACGGCGAGGTCCCGTCTCCGCTCGGCACGGGCCGCCGTTTTGGACCGACTGGAGCCGTGGGCACGAACCCATTGCGACGGCAGATTTTCCGGCGCCGAGCATTAGGGTGCCCGATTGTCCGGGCACCGCGAAACCGGATGGCGGCGGCCAACTCAACTCCGGTCGCCGTCCGGGGCGTCCTGCGGGCCGCTCGCCGGGATCGTCGTTTTCCAGGTGAAATGATCGTAGACCCCCGACCAATAGGCGCCAAAGGCGATGGCGAAGAGGAGTTCCTCCAGAGGCATACCGAAAAGGCCCAGACCGGACAGAGCCTCAAGGTTCCACACTCGGGCGATATAGCCCGGCGCCGTCCATTCGAGCCCGCGAAGGAAGACCACGTAATAGGCCAGGAACAGAAGGCCGCCGATCCAAGTCTTCCGGCCCAATTCCGGCCGGCAGATCACCGTCGCAATGGTGCCGACCACCATGGCAAGGATTGAGGGGTAGATCGGGTTCCACGGAAAGAAATAGAAGATCGGAAAGGACAAGAACGGTGCCGCCAGCGCCCAGTGATGGAATCTGTGCCGTGGGCGCTTCATCTCCTCCCGAGACGTCGGCCGAAACCGCTGTCGCGTCACTAGATTGTAGAGCACGGCTCCGATCCCGCCGATGCCGAAGGTGAAGATCAGACTCTCGATGTCGAAGCCCGTGCGCTGAGCGAGATCGAAAAGGCTCGGGGGGCTCCAGTACTCCGGTACGAACAGCGGTTCGGTGAGGCCGAACGGCGCGGTGAAGAGGCTTGCCCAGATCATTGCCCGCCTATGGGCGGGAAAGGCAACGTAGGCAACGGCCCAGGGGAGCAGGAAGGCGCTCGACCAGACCAGCCAGACATAGGTCTCGGAAATCATGATCGCGGCGCCTGGATATCCAATGAATTACTTTTGACGCTGTCCATGCTATTGCATCGCCAAGTTTTTCCAAGGGTCTCGTGCACTACTGAACTGCAAGCGGTGACCGTTCGTGAACGAATTGTCACGCATTGGGAAGAGAATGAGGTGCTGGACGGGTGACCATCGCGACGATTGCGCAAGTCATTCTGGTGATGTTGCTTTGGGCCGCGTGCTTCCCTCTGATAACCGCCGGTCTCGAGTTCGCCCCCCATCTGACCTTCGCCGCCCTGCGTGCGATCTTGGCGGGCTTGACGCTGACCGTCCTGGCGTTTGCGCTGCGCCGGCCCCTGCCCAAGGAACGCCGGGTCTGGGCGATGGTGACCATCGTCGGCCTGGGGGCCACCAGCCTTGGGTTTCTGGGCATGTTTCATGCTGCGGAGTTCGTCTCTCCGGGCATTGCCACGGTGATCGCCAACACCCAGCCGCTATTGGCGGCCGTGCTGGCGGGCATCGTCCTTAACGAACGGCTCACAGCGCGCGGCAAAGCAGGGCTGATCCTGGGTTTTGTCGGGATTCTCGTCATCACCTCGCCGCGCCTCTTCTCCGGCGGGCAGGACAACTACATCCTCGGCGTCGCCTATATCCTCCTGGCGGCGCTCGGCATCACGGTCAGCAACGTGCTGATCAAGCGGATTGCGGGCAACGTCGATGCCCTCATGGCCATGGGCCTTCAGATGCTGATCGGCAGCATTCCACTCGTGTTCGGCGCCTGGGCCATGGAGGATCCGACGACGATCCAATGGTCGTTTACTTTCATCGGGGCCCTCGTTGGGCTCAGCCTGTTCGGATCGGCGCTCGTCTACTGGCTGTGGTGCTCCGTGCTGGAGAAGGTGCCGCTCAACCGGGCGAACGCGTTCAGCTTCCTGATCCCGATCTTCGGCCTGACGATGGGCGCGCTGTTTTACGGCGAGACCCTGGGCTGGCCGCAACTAGTCGGCATCGCGCTCACAATCCTCGGGGTCGGCCTGGTCACGCGCCACGGCACAAGGCCAGGAGACGTCGGAATAAAAGCGCCGAGGTAGCAACGGCGTGTTTCCTTAATGGCTGGCGCCGCTGCACTAGGTTGAATCGACATTTAGCGCATCCGTATTGCATGAGCGAGATGGATGAAGATCTTGAAGTCGACTGCGCTCTGCCATGGCGCGCGCCGACCACAAATCATCCGGCTATCTCTAGGCGAACAGCATGGGGCATTCCCGGGCGCATTTGTTGCGCAGGATGATGTAGATCAGGTGCAGGGTTCCAAGCCCGGCGAGCAGGCAGAAAAACGAGATATAGGCATAGCGCAGCAGCAGAATGTCGACCGTGACCACCGCAATGAGGGTGAGGCCAAAATATTTAACATGCAGGTATCTCGACATCAGCGGTGGCACGATGATCAGGGTCAAGTAGATCACGTTGGTCGTCCAGCGCGGCATCAAGTAGTCGAGCAACATGGTGCCTTCATAGGCCAGCGAATCCCGATTGATCGTCACACTGACCCAGTCGGGGTTCAGCACATGCGGGACATAGAGCGCTATTCCAAAAGCAGCGCCGATCAGCGCGAAGATGAGGAACAGGGTCTTGCGCGGGCTGTCGGGTGGCTCCAGCACATAGACCGAGAAGGGAATCCATATCGGCCACATGAACCATGTGAAGAAGATGAATCCCGACGCGCCCCACAGGACCGTGAAGGGGTCGTTGCTGTTAATTCCCACCCAGACGCTACCCTCCAAGAATTGCTGGGCGCCCGCAAAGAGCGGCATCAACGCGACTGGCAGATACCGCGTGTTGATGTTCCAGGCCTTCCAACTGGCAAAGGCTCCGCCGACAACCAGAAAACCGCTGGCGGCGAAACTGACAGGCGCTGAAAGACACATGGATTTCTCTGATCCTAAGCGGTTGGGATTCGAATTACGCCACCATTATGAGGCCTGAATCCGAATGTTGAGGCAGCACACCTCCCGGAAGAGCCTCTTATTGCGGACACTCGAACTGAACGCAACTTGGACCACCTCAGGTTTCGTACATCTGAGAAGCCACTCTAAGTGACAGATTCTTGGGAGGGCAAGCCCCGGTACATGGATGTCTTGCGATTTGGCCGCCCCTCCCGGGTTCGGTCATTCAGGTTGAGGTCTTGGTTGCCGGTTTTGCCTACTGCGAGAGATGATGCAAATTCCTGGGGCGTTTCCGTGAACCGTCGCCTCATCGAAAGGCCTCATTCCATGGAGAACTCCCTTACCTCGTGACTCAAATTCGTTGGAACCGGTCAACCTGCGTTAACGCAGAAGAGATAGGCGTTTTTTTTGATGGGTACTTTCCGAACACTATGCGGACACAGAAAAGCCTCCCTTGCGGGAGGCTTTGTAAGTCATTGATATTTGGTTGCGGGGGCGCGCAACCACGGATGCAGTACACGGGCTTCGGTAATCTAAAACTTGCCACTGAGATATGAGTTGAGAGAGCAAATCCCGGGCAGGATTTGGGCTTTGTGCAGTTTTCTCGGCAGCGGGGCTGGTACCGCCGAGATATTACGATTTCTCAACGGCTTAGATAGGATCTACAGGTGGGGTAACTATCTGATAAGCACCGCCGCTGCGGGTCGGGTTTAGGTGGCTTTAGTTTTCGGTTTCATCTTGGCATTCTCGTTCTTTAGCAGACCGCCTGTGAAGGCGTATTGGGCATCGAAAGATGGCGTCGTAGCGAGCGGTCTAAGAGACCGCTTGCGGGACCGGCTCGTCCGGGTAGAAGCGCTGCCGACGCAGGCCCTCGGCAAAGCCGTCGATCGATTGCTCCCAACTTCCGTCCGGCCAGTGATAGCGGGCCGACCCCAAGTCGGGCCGGTAGACGGCCGTATAGACGGTGCCGAAACCGCGCCCGTAGGCGGTGGTATAGAGTGGCGGCCGCAGAAAGCACTCGGTCAGCCGCTCCGGTGTCATGGACTGGTCCTGCAAACGGAAATAGAGAAATCTCTCCCGCTCCAGCGTCGCCGTGGCCCGGGCGAAGCGGTGCCAGTCGATGTGAAGCTGGTGGTTCGCGGCGATCGGTAGTTGGGTGATCTGCGTCTCGCCATCGGGCGAGAGGAGCGCGGTCGCGAAGGCACCGGACTTATCCACCATGGTCACATTGTAAGCCATGTGGCTCGGCACGCGCCGCAATACCTTCGCCGCGTCCGATGTGGTGTCGCAGAACTCCAGGATATAGCGGATGATCAAGGGGATGCCGAAGCCGTCGCCGACGACGCGGCGGCCACCGAAGGTCAGGCTGATCGCCAGCCCTGCTTCGTTGATGCCGTCGAGGGCACCCCACAGGCAGTCGATCATGGCAAGAACTGCGCGGCCGTTCCAACGGCTGAGCATGATGACGCCTTCGCACAGGGCCGGACTGTAGTCGTAGTTGCGGATGAGGATCGGCTCATCGCCGGGCCATACTGCCTGGCTGCACCCGGTGATGTACGCCGGCGGGCGATAGAGGCTAAGAAACCGAGCTGCCGTGTCGCCACCGCCCGCCATCGCGCACATTCGGTCATAGGTGGGCAGGATCTCGGGCATGAACTTGGCCAGCTTGGCGCGGCACTCGCGGTAGGTCGGCCGTGCCTCGATCCCCTCGCTGAGGAACCAGTGGCGGTACGCCGGCCAATGCTCATGGAACACAGTGCCCCACTTCGGGCCGGGGCGATCTTCGGCAATAGCACTAAATTGGAGCTCCACGAAACTCGTGCCCCGCGCAAAAAGTGGTCGGTTCGGCCTACCTAGACGATCACGAGCTTAATAAATCTTGAACGCACCCGGCTGTAGCACGGGACCGGGGACCGTTGCCCCGGACTCTAGCGGCCGGCCGACAAAACAGCCCCGGATACCTTTGATCCACATCTTTGCCCGATCGTTAAGCTGGAAATTCTTACTCATCAGGCGGCCGCGGGTAATCAGGATGCCCAGATCGGCGCCTTCGTAACGATAGTCGCCGGGGCCACTGATGCGCAAGAAAAAGGCTTCCTGTTCGCTTTCCACCGCCCGCCGGTGATAATCGAAGCGTGAATAGGAGACCGTGCCGTCGTTCTCCAAATGCCAGATACCGCTGGCCGGCGCATGGGCCACGATATCTACGGTCTCTTCGGTGTGCTTGATGATCAGTTGGCTCCAGCTATCGATGTTATCCGGATCCGCCCAGCGGTCGTTCAAGCCCTTCACATCGAAATCGAAATCCACACCGCTGAATTCCAGCAGGTGGAACAGGAAAAGCGGCGCATCCGCGTGGGCGAAGGCGGCGTGGTTGGTCATGGAGCTAGCGCCGGTGACGCGGGGATTCAGCTCGCCTAGCCACATTTCCTCGGTCTCATTGTCGATGAGGAAATCCAGCTCGAAATAGCCGCGATAACCTTCCCGGCGCAACTGCTCGCCGAACTTGAACGTCTTGTCGCGCGCCTGCTCGCGCAACTTGGGCGTAAACGAATCGGCGAATATTTCGTTGCCGGCCCAGCCGCCCTTGTAGGGGGTCAACTCCTTGAAGCCGACGATCTCCGTCATCAGCGGTCCGACGATGGTGCCGGCCTTAGTGGTGCACGCCTCGATGGCGGCCTGGCGGCACTTGATCTGCTTCATGATCTTCACCTCACCGGCGTTAACGATCTCGTCGGCATGGCGTTTCCAGTCGCGCTCGCTGGAGATGAAGAAGGTCGTATGGCCGGAGTCGCCATACGCGGTCTGGATCACCAGTTTCTCGCCCAGCTTGCGCGATTTCTTGCGCATGTCTTCATAGCTGGTCACCCGGGCAAGTACGTTGGGGACACTGCGCACACCGGCCTTGTCGCCGACACGGACGGTGGCGATCTTGTTGTCCAGCTTGTTGCGAGTTCGCGCCTTGGGAAACCAGACCTGCAGGCCCAGTTCGCGTGCCAACTTTTCAGTCTGCCCGTCGAACATTAGGAAGACAGCTTTCGGCCGCTTGCCGCGGCCTTTGATGTAATCGATGACCTCCTTATGCTGCAAAAGGTAGTTGTTGATGTCCTCGATGCTTTCAAACTCGGGGTGCGGCCCGGGCGACGGCATAAAGACATTGGGATGGCGCCCATCGTAGCAATCGAGGTAGTTTATATACTTGAAATTCTTCACCCACTCGTCCATGCCGAGCAGATTGAAGTTGGTGGCGCTGATAAAATAGATCGGTGTTTCGTTGCGGTGAAAAAACCGGCGGATTTCAGAGATGTTCTTCAGCTTTTTCTTTTTCTTGCCAGCCATCCCAGTACCTCCCAACTTCTTTGTTTGTGTGCCCTATTCGGCGGCGGTGCGCATGTTATCGGACAGTGCATTCAGCGCCTCCTCGGTAAATACGCGCATTCCCAGGTCCGCGCGGTAACCGTGAATTTCCTTCACATCCAAGGCGCGCATGAAGGCGATGATTTCCTCCGAAATAACTTGCCCCGGCACCAGGATCGGAAAGCCCGGCGGATACGGAATGATGAACGACGTGGAGACAAGCTCCCGCCCCTTGCCGATTTCCGTCTCGATCGCCCGCGTCTCGATCGGGAAGTACTCACACTTCGATTCTTCGTAGGCGAGGAAGTAGGCAGCCCGCAGATCACCCTCCGGCGTGTCCGTGTCTTTGCCCGGCCGAAACGCGTCGTGGAACCGGCTGAAATCGGGTAAAGGCGGCAAGTCCTCCATCAGCGATTTGACCTTCCGCTGGAATGACTTGCGCTCCATGGCGCTGGCATCTTCTTGCTCGCTGTCCAAATCTTGAGCGACTCGCACCAGCACCTCGATCAAATACGCGACCGAGGACCGGGTTGTACCGATGTGGGTCATGAACAAGACCGTATTGCGCGAGGTCTTGTTGATCTGAATACCAAAGCGATCCATGAGGATGTCGTTCTTGAAGGAATCGCCATCCAGACCGGTGCCGCCAACGGTCAAGGATACGCGCGTCGCGTCCAGGGCGAACTCGTCTTGCGCCCAAGCATCCCAGATATCGTTCCAGCCGTGCTCCGGGTCCCAGTACGAGGTGATACCCGAATCCCGGTATTCGGCGGGGATCATGTCGCCGACCGTGAGCACCTTAAAGTACTTCTTCAGCAGGGGGTGAGAGTTGATCGCCTTGCGCATGGTCATGGCGGCCTCGACCTGTTTTTGGATCAGCTCGAAGCCCTCAAGCTCCACCTGCCGGCGGCCGACATCGAGCGAGGCGATGATCTGATAATTCGGCGACGTCGAGGTATGTGTCATGTAGGCCTCGTGGAAGGCCTGCTCTACCTCGCCTCTAAAATCCTGGTCGGCCACGTGAATCATGGACCCTTGGCGCAGCGCCGTCAGGGTCTTGTGCGTCGATTGGGTGGCATAGACGCGGATACGCACCTTGTCCGGATCGGGCAGCAGACGGGCGGCGATGAGTTTCTCGTCGTCGGCATCCTTAAGGGTCTTCTGCTGCGCCTCGAATTCCTTGCGGTAGGCCGGGTCGCGGTAGCGCTCGCGCAGAGTCTGCGCCGCGTGCATGCCGGTGCGCTGCCGATACGTGGGGCCGAAGCGGGCGAAGGCGAACCATGCCTCGTCCCACAAGAACACCAGGTCCGGCTTGATCGCCAGGCATTCTTCCATGAACCGCTCGACGTTGTAGACGATGCCGTCGAAGGTGCAGTTGGTCAGCAGCAGCATGCGCACTCGGTCCAACTTGCCGGCGCGGCGTAGCTCAAGCAATTGCCGCTTGATCGACGCCAGGGGCACGGCGCCATACATCGAGTATTGGTGCAGCGGATAGCTATCCAGATAGATCACCTGAGCGCCCGCCAACACCATGCCGTAGTGGTGCGATTTGTGGCAGTCGCGATCGACCAGCACGATGTCGCCCGGCCGTATGATCGCCTGAACGACAACCTTGTTGCAGGTGGAGGTGCCGTTGGTGGCGAAATACGTGCGCTTGGCCCCGAAGGCACGCGCCGCCAACTCCTGCGCCTTCTTGATGGGCCCGTGCGGTTCGAGCAGAGAGTCCAACCCGCCCGAGGTGGCCGAGGTCTCGGCGAGGAAGATGTTCATGCCATAGAAATCGCCCATATCGCGAATCCAATGCGAGCGGGCGATGGACTTGCCGCGGCTGATGGGCAAGGCGTGAAAGACGCCGGTCGGCTGTTTCGAATATTCCTTCAATGCCGTGAAGAACGGCGTCTGATAGCGGGCGTTCACGCCGCGCAGGAGGTTCAAATGCAGCTCGACATAGTCTTCCTGGTTATAGAAGACGCGCAGGCAACCACCCAGATCGCGCCCGGCGATATCCTCGACCGAGCGGTCGGTCACCAGGAATACATCCAGCTCCGGCCGCACCTTGCGCAGAAGGCGGCAAAGCTCTGGTCCGTAGTCGCCAAAATCGATGTCCTCGATATCTTCGTCGTCGCCCACCCGCGTAAGGTAGCGGTGCAGGATTTTGAGGTTGTTTTCCGACTTCAACTGGAAGTCGTAGCGCACAACGACGGACTGGATATTGTGATTCAACAACACAGAGATGAGGGCGTCTTCCAGGCTTGGAACCACCACCGGCTCGTAGACGAACAGGTCATCGGCCCGACGCATCTCGCGCAGCGCCCGGCACTGCGCCTCCTCCTGCGCCATGGTGATATCGTCGACGATTAGGACCTCGAAATAGGGCCGGTTGCGGGCCCGCTCCTCTTGCGTCTCAGCGACCTCGTCCTCAGGCCCGCTTTCGCCATCGGGCTCCGCCATCAAGGGGCCGATCTTGCCGCGATAGGATCCGGATAGCAGGGCCCGCACGGTGCGTGTGACCGTGCGCGCGAAGCCGTCTACGTCGCCCTCGATAAGCAACCTTCGCAGATGGGCCATGCCGCGTTTGCCGGGAAATGCCCAATAAATCTCGATGGGCTCCAGGCTTTCCAGGATGACGCGGGCTTTTTCGGTCAGCGGCGCGTGGTTGCGGCCGCCATGTTTGGAATTTGCGAGCGCGGCCGCGGTCGATTTGAGAGAGGTCCAGCGATCGCTTCTCAGCTGGGTGGCGCTGTAGTAGTCGCTCAGCGAATGCTGCGACTGCTTCTTGCCGGATCCGGTCAATGCCACCTCCCTCCGATTGTTCGTCTCCTTGTTACCGCCCCACCCACGAGACAGGGCGTCTCAGCCGTGTGAGACCTTCCCTCCCGCTGGTGCGGCGACACCGGCTGGTACCGCTGCTTCGCCTGGTGTGCTGGCCGAACCCGGTATCGCCGCGTCTAGTCCGGCGCGGCTGCCGCGGCTCGGCATCTCCAAGGGCCCAAGCGTATGCAGATACGCATCCACCCCGGCGGCGCGATCGTAAACGCGGAAATCCACATCCCGGTCGCGGAAGCCTTTCAAGACTTGGCCAAGACCACGCACCCCGGTTTCACGCTGCCGCCGCACATATCGCAGGTCGACCTCGATGGGGATCACTTCCTCCTGGCCCGCCGCCTCATAGAGCACGGTCCCTGCCGGATCGATGACGCACGATTGGCCGACGCCACCGGCGTCCAGGCCATTGATATCGAAGACGTAGCATTGAAACTGCGCCGCAGTCGCCCGGGCGATGGCCATTTCCACGTGGCGGTCGATGGTCGACGTCAGCACCGGGTGCAGCAACACCTCGACGCCCGCGGCGGTCAAGGTGCGCGTCGTCTCCGGGAACCAGATATCATAGCAAATGGACAGACCGAACCGGCCGACCTCGGGCACGTCGAAGATGCAGAATTCCGTCCCGGCCGCCACATGCGCCTCATAAGGCCGAAACGGAAACATCTTGCGGTAGCGGGCGATCACCTCGCCCTGCGGGTTGATCACCAGCGCCGTGTTGTACAGCTTACCGTCCGCCCCCTTCTCGAAGATGGAACCGGGGATCAGCCACACGCCGTGCTTGGCGGCGGCCGCCTGCAGCGCATGTTCGGCCTCGCCCGGCAAAGTCACCGGATCTTTCGGCACTGGGCCGCAGAGAGCCAACTCGCTGAACAAAACCATCTGGACCCACGGGAAGCGCGCCATCGTGATGTCCAGCTTATGGATCACCGTCTCGATGTTGCTCTTCATCGCGGGTACATGAATCTGGACGCCGGCTATTGCGAAAGGAACCATGGACTCCTCAACTAAATTCTTTGCTCGGCCATCGGCGACGGCCCGCGATGCTAGGCTAAATGGCCGCAGACCACCGCGCATGGCCTCGAATGCCGCCACGGCCCGTCCTCGATACCGCCCATCCTCCTAAGCCAGCCTCGTTGATGGAGCCTTTGCAAGTCCTTTGTGCCCCTTCTTGCTTCGCATGGCGGATAACCGCGACTCAGTGGGCCATCGTCAAATCTCACAGAGCTGTCTCGAGGTTGGCCATGCCGTTAAATTCGGCTGGTCAGTGCAAGTCTTTCTTGTCCATATTGGCTAGAGAGACGCGGCGATACCGGGGGGACGATGTGCGGAAACACCTTGATCGATGACTGATCAATTCAGCCGGATTGCCGTCATCACCGGCGACCATTCCCTTCCCGACCCGACGAAGCGAGATGGTCGGTATCACGAAGAAGACATGGTGACCCACACGGCGATGGTCGAGGCATTCGGGAGCCTCACGGGCTACAAATTCCGCGTCCACACGGAGCATGCCGGTCTTTTCGAGCGCTTGGCGGCGGAGCGACCCGACATGATCGTCAACTTCTGCGATACCGGCCTTTTCAACGTGCCGACTCAGGAGTTGCACCTGCCGGCCCGCTTGGAATTGATGGGAATTCCCTATGTCGGGGCGCCGCCGGCGGCCATGGTCATATGTTACGACAAGGCTATCGTGCGCCTGACCGCCCAATCGCTCGGCGTGCCGGTCCCCCGGGAGGCTTACATCCCGGCGGACATGCCGCTCGACACCCTGCCCGACCTGTACCCGGCATTGATCAAGCCGAACACGGCGGATGGCAGCGTCGGCATCACCAAGGATGCCGTCGTACATGACCGCCGGGAGGCGCTCGACTACCTGGAATGGCTGCGCGCCACCCTGCCGGGTCGAGACGCGCTCATGCAAGAATATCTGCCGGGAGCCGAGTACGGCGTCGGCCTGATCGGCAATCCCGAGACCGGCCTACGCGTGCTGCCGCCGCTCGAAGTCGACTACTCGCGCCTGCCCTCAGGCCTGAACCCGATCCTGTCCTTCGAATCAAAGGCGATTCCTGATTCGCCCTATTGGACCGAGATCAAGTTCAAGCGCGCCACGCTTGCCGCCGATGTTGAGAGCCAGCTAGAGAGCTGGACCAGAATCCTGTTCCGGCGGCTGGGCCTGCGCGACTACGGTCGCTTCGATTTCCGAGTTGCCGCCGACGGCGAGCCGAAGCTCATGGAGGTTAACCCGAACCCGGCCTGGGCCAACGATGGCAAGCTGGCCTTCATGGCGGGTTTCGCGGGGATCGAATACCGCGACATGCTGCGCCTGATCCTGGAAGCCGCGATCGCCCGCGAGAAGCACGCGGGTTAAGCGCTCACACCAGCCCGCGCGGAATCGCGATGGCCCAGTCACGCCGCGCAATCGTCTCGTCGCCCTCGTAGACCACCAGATCGCCGGTGAATTGGAAGGCCTGGACGGTCGCCGACAAGCGGGTCCGGCATTCGATCCGCACTGACCAGTCCCCGCGGCGCAGCAGCGTGGTCTGGTCGAAATCGGCCTGCGCCGAGAGCGGATCGTTCTCGATGATCCGGTAGCGCTTGAGCAGGGTGTAGCCGAGGTCGAGGTCGATCTCCTCGAGGCGCGCCAGAGAGGCGCCGCCGAATTCTCCGGCGTCGCTGTGCAGCGTATAGACCACCTCGTTGGTCGTCAGATCGGTCTCCAGCCGGCGCCGCATGGCCAATTGCCGCAGCTTCTTGTGGGTGATACCCGGCGCTGCCTCCGGCACTTCGAAGGGCCGCAGCGCCTCGTCCTCGGGGCGCGGCGGTCGTACCGGCAACTCGAGCGCGCTCTGCCCCAAGCGCACGCCGATCACCGCCGCCTCGGGCGACGGCCAGGCGATCGGCCAATAGCTGCTGGACAATGACAATCGGATCCGATGGCCCGACGGAAAGGCGTGGGCGATGTCGTTGAGTTGCAGGCGCACGCGGGTCCATTGACCGGGCGCAAGCGGCTCCGGCGTCTCGTGGCCACCACGGTGCGTCAAGTTGAGCAGGCCGTAGCTGACCCTGAGTGTGGAACCGTCGGGCGCTACGTCGCAGAGTCGCGCCGCTAGTAGAGCGACCGGCTTGTCGCAGCGCAGCTCAAGGGTAATCACCGGCGCCCCGAGGATCTCCATCCGGTCGTCCAGCGGATCACTGTCGAAGACCAGCGACCCGCCGTCGTCGGTACGTTGGTCGCGCGGCATCTCCCCTTCGGCACCGAAGCCGCACCACTCGCCGCCGCGTAGGCCCGTGGTCTGCGGCGACGAGAACGAAAGCTCGCCGGGCGTCGCCTCGTCGAACCAGAGGTGGCCGGGATTCAGGTAGAGGCGGAGCGGCTGGATTCGCTCGCTCGGCCAGGCTTCCTCCGCGATCCAGCGACCCGGCCAGGTTTCGTATTGCGGCTGCGGCGCCACGCTCTCCTGCATCCAGATCCGGAAGGCGGGTTCGTCCATGATCCCGGTTTCCCGGCTCTTGAGCCACTGGTCCCACCAGCGCACCGCCTCCTGCAGGAAGCCGATCGCGGGCCCCGGCACACCGTCATGCGGAAAGACGTGGGCCCAGGGGCCGATCAGGCCTTTCTTGGGGCCGGTCAGATTGGCCATCAAGCGCGGCACGGCGTTCGAATAGCCGTCGGCCCAGCCGCCAATCGCATAGACCGGACATTCGATGGCGCCGTAGTCCTCGCAGACCGAACCGTGCTTCCAATAATCGTCGCGCCACTGGTGCCGCATCCAAAGCGCCGGGAACGGCTTCAGCGCCTCGAGCCGCTCAAGCCACATCTCGCGCCAGCGCTCGCCGACGATTTGCGGGTCCGGCGGCAGGGCGGAATAGAGCGTCAGGATCGAGCCCCACTGCATATTTTCGTTGAGGAGACATCCACCCATGTAGTGAGCGTCATCGGCATAGCGGTCGTCGGTCGAGCAAAGCGTGATGACCGCCTTGAGCGCCGGCGGGTGCAGCGCCGCGACCTGCAGTGCGTTGAAGCCGCCCCACGAGATGCCCATCATCCCGACCGCGCCCGAACACCAGCTTTGCGCCGCGATCCAGGCGATAATTTCCAGCGCGTCCTTGTGCTCTTGCAAGGTGTACTCGTCGTGCATCAGGCCCTCTGAATCGCCTGAGCCGCGCAAGTCGACCCGCACTGCAGCATAGCCGTTCATGGCGAAGTAGCCATGGATCGGCTCGTCGCGCACCCGCATGAAGTCGCGTTTGCGGTAGGGAATGTACTCCAGGATGGCCGGTACCGGCTCGGCCTTGGCGGTTATGGGCATCCAGATCCGCGCGGCGATCCGGCAGCCGTCGGACATGGGAATCCAAACGTTCTCGATCTCTCGTACCTGGACCAGGCTGGCTTCGTCCATCGGGTTCTCTTATGAGAAGGCGCTCTTGGAGAGAGCAGTTGGCGGGCCGGGTCTCATCAAGCTGTGGCATTCACTTTCGGCCTGCGGCCGCGCCGGGGCAAGAGCTGCTGTGTCGACCAGAAGGCGAGCGCCAGCTTGTCGCGCACAGTGAAGCCGGTCTCAAGGTTCCAGCAGTTGACGATGCCAAGGCGGAAGCCGCCCGGCGGCATGGAGTGCTGGGCCGGCGGCCGGTCTTCGTGGAAGGTGATCTGAATGCTCGATACCTGGGGCGTCTGGCGCAACTCGTCGACGAGGTCCCTGGGCGGGTGGACATATTGCACACCATGCGCACCGAAAAGCACCACGCTATAACCCTCGCGGCGGTCGCTGTCGTCAAAATCCCAAGAGCCCTTGGCATATAGCCTTACCAGCGCATCGGTCCAGCCCGCACCGTAAAGGTCTGGCCATTGGTCGGAAAAGCGTAAGTGGGCCTCGATGATCTGCGCCCCGATGGTTTCGATATTGAGCATGCCGGTGTAGCCGGCCAGGTTCTTGCGGGTCCACTCGGCGCAGTAACTCTCGATTTCGGGCCGTGAGTCTGCCAGCACAATCCAGGAGTCGAACATGCCGCCTTCCAATGGCTTTCCGATGACGTGCCGCCACCACTTGACCTCGCCGTCGACCACGGCGGCGTCGCTGCTGACGTGCTCGCCTTCGAACAGCGGCATCCAAAAGTGACTTGGGCGCTGGTTGTGCTTGTATTCCTTCAGTGTCCGCATGACGCGGGTGCCCGCACCCATGCCGCGCATATTGTAGATCGGCTTGCTGAAAACCGGAAAGTCTGGCGGATCGAGCCCATGTGGGCCACAGGGCAGGCCTTGGCTCTCGACGATCGAAAGCTTGTTATAGACCCACTTGTACCTGGGAAACCATGACCAAGCGTCTCCGTCCTCAGTCGGGATGCGGATGTCCTCCGGACAGGCGACATCCTCGAAATACTGCATGCGCCAGGGGTCGGCTTCACAGATCGGCATAAGCTTGCTCTCCCAAGGGACGCGGAAGGGATATCGAGCCGGCCGGTGTCCCTTGTTTGGGTGCTGCGTGCGAGTCCAGGATACCGGCGGCATCCAAGGAATAATAGCTTCCCGCGGATCTATTCCTGGCGTTGGTCATGCTGCTCGCGACTATCGCCGCCGCCGCCGATCCATCCCTTGCGCCGGAAATAGGCGAGAAATCCAAGCGCCACAACCGACATGAGCACGAGAGCAAAGGGATAGCCCCAGTACCACTCAAGTTCCGGCATATTCCAGGGCGAAGCCTTGGCGTCGAAATTCATACCGTACAGGCTAGCAATGAAACCGAGCGGCATAAAGATGGTGGCGATGATGGTTAGAACCTTCATAACCTCGTTCATGCGGGCGCTGGTACTAGAGAGATAGACGTCGGCAAGTCCCGATGCGATCTCGCGGTAGGTCTCGACCACATCCATAAGCTGAATCGTGTGGTCGTAGCAATCGCGCAGGTAAGGTCGTGTCTCGTCGGATATATGCGTCAAGGACTCTCGCATCAGGGCGTTCACCATCTCCCTTTGCGGCCAGATCGCCCGCCGCAACGCCAGGAGATTGCGTTTCATGCCGTGGATTTGGGCGACCAGGTCCCGAGACGGCTGGCCCATTACGAGGTTCTCTAAGGTCTCGAGACGCTCCCCAAAATCCTCGAACACTGGAAAATAGCCGTCGATGACTGCATCCAACAGGGCATAGACGAGGTAATCCGCCTTCCGTTCGCGGATCTGTCCACGGTGCTTACGAAGACGATCGCGGACCAAATTGAAGCAGTCACCCGGCTGTTCCTGAAATGTCAGGAGGAAGCGCTCACCTAAGAACATAGAGACCTGTTCCGTTGTCGGCGCTTGGTCACTTTGGATCATGCGCGTGACGATAAAGGAATGGTCCTCATACTCCTCGACCTTGGGCCGCTGATGCACATTGACGACATCCTCCAGCGCGGAGCCGGTGGAGTCCAAACATCTCACCCAGGCGGCGGATTAGATCTAAATCGGCCAAGCCATCGACGTTAATCTAGGTAACCGGCCATTTTGCAATCATGGGCTCCAGGTCTTCTATCTCCGAGACTTCTTCCTCATGGTGATCGCTCCACATCCTAACTAAAAGGTATGTGTTGCGACGATCGATTGAACTCACGCCCGTTTTTCGGACGCAATGAAGGAAACGGATTGCCGTCGCCTCTTTCCCTTTCGCTGCATCACGAGCCACTGAAGCCTGTCATACGAAAGCGCCCAGCGGTCGTTGAGCCGGAGAAAGATGTTCTCGGTATCACGGCGGCTCATGCGGCGGCGCTTTCGGCGCCGAGAGGCACGGGACAACTAACGCCAAACCAGTGAACGGCAATGAAGGAACCGCAGGCCAAGTCGATTGTGAAGGGATCACGCCCGCTCATGGCCGCAACCCCATGAGGGCGCGTCGTGTAGCGCGCGCCATCCAGGCGCGTGCGATCACAAGGTCGGCAAGATAGCCAAGGTAATGAAAGTCAAGCTCTTGATTTGCCGGGCAGCGGGGTATATGTTTGGCGGTATCCCAATACCGCAACGTTCCCGCCGTCCGCGCCCTGGTTTGCCCCGGGGCCGGGCGGCTTCGGCTTTGCATTGCTGCTCACGCCGCCTCCCCGTCGGGAGTGTGCTGGTGGGACTCGATCCAGGCGTCGATTTCATCGGCCTTGAAGTACAACCGCGCATTAATGCGAACCGGCGTCGGGAAACCTAATTTTGGATCGCGCTGGAAGCGCCAAAGCGTGACCTCGGAAACGCCGCCGAGTTGTTCCCGGACACGCATGGCCGTCCTCAAATCGATGCCAGAAGTCTGGTGGTCCTGCGAATGCTTGCGAGACATTAGATACCCTTTCACTCATTTTAAGAACGCGAGTGATGGGAGTAGAACAATATCGAAAACCCTTTGACCATCGGCTACCGTCCCGCCCGAAGAGTTTTCTTGATGAAAAACTCGACCTGTCTTTGAATTTCATAGCGTTTTCGCTGATATAGAGTAGTCGAATTTACACGAATTATGGGTTTTAGCGGCCATTTTCTTGTGATTTTAGATCTACTTTCTGGTCGATTAATGATTCCCTGAAAGCTTCGATTCGGGGATTCGAACGCGACCGAAACAACCATCAAGAGCGCGATATGACGGTCTGTTCCATGCCCATCTCGGTCAGATCATCACCATGAAACACAAGCTTGTCGCCCTGACCGCCTATCCCTCGTCGACTACGCGGCCGACCGCCATACCGAAAGCCTGATCGCCAAGGGCGGCCAGGGCTCGACCGAGTTTAACTAACGGCTCGCCCAGGTTGAACAGAAGCTTATCGCGTGGTTAGTGCGATCGTGCTGCGTCGCGCCCTCGACACCTCTGGTTCGATCATAAGGCTGAGTTGTTCAAGGGCATCGGCAAGAATCTCGGCGCGGTCAACCATGCAGCGCCTCCACGCCCTCCGGCCAGACAACGGTCTTCACGCGATCGGCCCATGCCTCCAGGGCTTCGCGCTGTTCTTTCTGGTAATCGTAATGGTCATAGGCCTCACCGGCTGTCTTCGGCGGTGCGTGATGCAGTACCTTGTCCTTGACGTGCGGTGGGATACCGAGGGCGCCCAGGCGGGTCTTGAGCGTGTGGCGGGCGGCGTGGAAGGTGAAGCCCGCAACTTGTGAATTGTCGCCGTCCTCGGGCTTGCAGGCATCCTCTACGGCCAACTGGAACTTGTTCCAGCCGTTCATCGGCCGGCCGGTCTTGCGGCTTGGGAAAACTAGCGAGTTGTCTTTGACGCGCGGCAGACCTTTGAGGATGCGAACCGCCAGATCGGACAGCGGCATCCGATGCTCGCGCACATTCTTGGAGCGCTCGGGCGGAAGCGTCCAGAAGCCTTCCTCTAAGTCCAACTCATTCCACGTCAGCCCAGCTATCTCGCCGCGTCGCTTGCCCGTAAGAAGGGCCAGCTTCACAAAGGCGGCGAGGTATGCGCCGAGCTTGTCCACGCCGTGCCAGAGCACCTTGATTTCTTTGTCCGAGTAGTGCCGCTCGCGCGGCTTCTCCCCATCGAATGGACGCTCGACGCCCTCGCAGGGGCTGAAAGCGATCTTGTCGCGGCCGGCGCACCACTTGAAGAATGTCCGAAAGGCCGCGTGCGTCCGATTGGCCAGATACGGCTTCTTCTCCGCCATGATCCTGTCCAGCACGTCGTGGATATCTTGGCGGGTGATCTCCGCGAGGGGCTTGTGCAGCCAGTCGGCCCCGCCGTTGCGCAGAAGTCGCTTGGTCGTGTGTGCCGTGCGGTTGCCTTTCTTTCCGACCTGATATTTCGCGTAATAATCCTCGACGGCCTTTTCATAGCTCTCCGGGCCGTCCTCGGGCTCGTTGTAGCGGCTGTCACGCGCCGGGTCGGCTCCTCGGTCCCGAATGGCGATCCGGGCGTCCCTGGCGGTCTGCCGAGCCTCCGCAAGGCTCAACTCGCCCAGCCGGCCAATCGTCCAGCGGGTGAGCTTACCCCTGTGCGGTCCCGACTTCGGCCGGTAATCCATGACGAAGGACCGCACGCCCTTGGACGTGACGCGGAGCGCGAAGCCGGGGAGATCGGGATCGGGGTATTCCTTCTGCCCGGATGGCGGAACGGGGAGGCGGTTGACGCTGGTCGCGGTGAGCTTCTTTCGCATAGTCACATGCCCTCCGAGGCAACGCTAGGCAACACTTTAGCTTGAAATAGCGCGTTGTCTCGTGAAAGGACATGTAAGCCTATCTATCTAATATATCGGGTAAAAAATGTCAGTCGAGCACGTGTCTGAAAGCCAAAGAAAAGCTATACACTTTCACTGAAAATCACGGTGTCGGTGGTTCGATTCCGCCCCTGGGCACCATTATTTCAATGGCTTAGAAATATCGCGCGGCGCTTACGATAAGGCGCAGGTAGCACATAGGTACCACGCGGCGCGCGATATTTCTGGCATGGCGGTTCCGAACTTCAGAACCCGGCACCGGATGCTCTCGTAGGAAATACCTAAACCGCGTTCGGTGAGACTGTCCTCGACATCGCGGAATCTCAGTGTGAATCGGCAGTACAGTCAGACCGTATCTTGGGTGATCTCTGCGCCGCCGCGTCTATCCGTGGTTCAAACAAGCCGATTAATTCTTCACCCGACCCAAAACGCCTTTTCGAGATCGTCGAACTCCGACGCGACGCCCTCGAACTTGTTTCGTCCGAGTTCCAGGACGTAAACGTAATCGGAAATCTTCAAGGCCTGGCGGATTTCCTGATCGACGATGAGAATTGTAAGATTGTCCCTTGAGGTCAGAGCCGCAAGCATCTCGTAGACTTCCTGAGCCAGCATCTTCGACAGGCCCGCCGTGGGTTCGTCGATCAAGAGCACCTTGGGATCAGCCATCAAGGTGCGGCCAATCTCGACCATGCGCTGCTGACCGCCCGATAACTCGCCCGTAATCTGCTTTCGCTTCTCCCGCAGCACCGGAAACCGTTCGTAGTTAGCCTCGATCTTATCGCGCACCTGCTTCTTGTCGCGCCGGAAGGTCCAGCCGCCAAGTTCCAGGTTTTCCTCCACGCTCATGTCTTTGAACACGCCCGGTTTCTGCGGGATATAAGCCAACCCCTTGAGAATCCTGTTGTAGGTCGGCACATCGATAATGCTCTCGCCGTCCAGCAAGACCTCGCCCGCGTTGGGACGCAGGAAGCCGAATACCGCCTTGAGCGCGGTCGACTTACCGACCCCGTTGGCGCCGAGGATCGCCGTGATCTGATTCTTGCGCGCCTTAATGTTTAGATCCTGCAGGATGTTCAAATCTTTGTAGTAGCCCACATCGAGCCCACGGATCTCGAGCACCACCGGAACATCGGCAATTCCATTCATGGCTGCACCCGGCCCTCTTGCCCGGCATCCGGTTCCCCTTCCTCGGCGCCGAGGTACGCCTCGATCACGGCGGGGTCGCGCTTGACGTCGTCGGGTACGCCGTCGGCGATCAAATCGCCGTAGTTCAATACCAATAGGCGCCGGCAAAGGGTAAAGATCGAATCCATCTGGTGGCTAATCAGAATGATCGCCTTACCGGCCCCGTTCACCCGCTCGATATAGCGGTAGATGACCTCCATCAGACGCGGATGGACGCCCGCGAAGGGCTCATCGAGAATCACGATTTCAGGATCGAGCATCAAAAGGCGCCCGAGTTCCAGCAGCTTTTGCTGCCCGCCCGAGAGGGCCTGGGCATACTCGTTGCGCAGATGGTCAATGGTCAGGAATTCGAGAACCTCCAGCGCTTTCTGGTTGATCTCCGCCCGGTTATGTCCCCGGTCCAAGGCCAGTGCTGGCACGAACATGTTTTCGAGCACCGTCATGCGGCGAAACGACCGAGTCACCTGAAACGTCCGCCCCAGACCCGCCCGGGCGACCTCGTAGGGTTGAAGCTGATCGGTGCGGTGTCCGTTGAGGTAGACGGTGCCGCTGTTGGGCTTGATCGCCCCATCCAAAATGTTGGTCAGCGTGGTCTTGCCCGCGCCGTTGGGCCCGATCAAACCGATCAACTCGGGCCCATCGACCTCGAAGGAGACACCCTTGAGAACGTGAAGGCCGCCGAAACGCTTATTCAGATCCTTGACCACGAGATTGGTCATGGCGAGGTTCCCGTGGCACGCTTCGCCACCGTTTCCTTCGCCACATGGCCGCGGAAGAAGTAATCGATCATCGGCGAGATGATGCCATTGCGTGAGAACCGCAGGGTCACCATCAGGAGGATACCGAAGATCACGAGACGCCAGATCGTCATGTCGACGACGAACGGCCCGACCTCGAAACTGTTGCGCAGCAGCTCCAGGGTAAATTCGATGATGATCGCACCGATCGCCGCGGCAACGAAGTTTTCGACACCGCCGATCACCGCCATGGCGACGACCAGGCTCATCTGCAAAATCATCAAATTGTTCGGGGTAATGATGCCGATGTAATGCGCCATCATGGCGCCGGCCGCGGCGGCCATCATGGACGTGATGACAAAAACCAGGACCTTGTATCGCGTGGTATTGACCCCAAGCGCCGCCGCCGCGTCCTGGTCCTCTCGCAACGCTCTGACGAAGAGGCCGAACTTGGACTTTGAGAGCCAAGCGAGAATACCAAGGCAAGTCAGCAGCAGGAAGAACATCACGAAGTAAGGCGGCAGCTTGTCGGTCTTGTCGAAAGTGCGGCCGAAGAGCGTCAAGCCATTCTCGAACAGGTGGGGTAGCTCGATCCCCGCCTGGCCCCGCGTAATCGCGAGTTCGGCAGAGATCGTGGCGCGCAGGATCTCCGAAAACCCAAGCGTGAACAAGGCCAGGTAAGCCGCGCGCAGGGGCAGCACCAAGAGCCCGATCAGGAGGCCGAAGATGCCGCCCATGATCGTTCCCAAAGCAATGCCGAGCCAAACCGGCATCGCCGTCACCTGAACGCTACCGTCCCAAATCTCGAGTGCCTGACGTAGGCAATCCTGCGTCAGAGTCGACGACGTGATCCCGATGGGATTGACGAAGATCAGAAATTGATCGCCGATCGCATACTCGGTGCACAGGTTGGTCGCTTCCGGCGAAATATAGATGTAGTGGATGAAAAGCGCCGTTGTGTAGGCGCCGATTCCCGTAAACCCCATGTGCCCGAATGAGAACTGTCCGGCGTAACCGGCCAGCATCGACCAGCTTGACGCGAGGATCGCGTAGAAAAACCCGGTGATCAACAGGTGCATGATGTAGGGGTAGTCGTTGGCGCTGTAGACAAACGGAAAGATCGCGAAAAACGCGATCAAGACAAGCCCGGCTAGTTGCGGTGTGTGCTGTTTGCTCATCAGAGCTTCCCGTGTGCGCCGCCGGAGAACCGGCGGCCAAAAAGCCCGGTCGGCCGTAGCAGCAAGGTCAGGGTCAAAACCATCATGCCATAGGCGGGGATATAGGATGCCGCCTTCTGGGCATCGGGCACACAGCCGGTGCCGGCGGACTCGACCAGGCCGACGATGATTCCCCCCAGGAAGGCGCCGGGTAGCGACCCGAGGCCGCCCAGAACCACAATAACGAAGGAGCGCATTGCCGGGATGGCGCCGACCTGCGGCAGCCAGGAGAACGCCTGCACCAGCATGGCGCCGGCAAGCGCCGCGATCATGCCGCCAAGCGCAAACGCCAGCATGTTCATCCGGTCCGGATTGATGCCGGCGATAGCCGCCGCCTCGCGATCCAGGCTAACCGCGCGCAACGCCTTACCGGTCCAGGTGCGATGCAGGAAGTAGAGCAAGGACAGCAGCACCAAGACACAGGCCACCGCGGCCATGAAGCGCGGGTTCGATATTGAGACGGTATCGAAAAGCTCCATGTTTCCGCGGCTGGTTTTGATCAGCCAGGGGTCTTCTACCGAGGGTAAGCGAATCCGGGGAAAGTCCACGAAGCGCTTCGCCTTAACGGGGTTCGCGCCGACGGTCGCCTGGATGAAATACTGCAGGGTGAAAGCCAAACCGAAGGTCACGAGAATGCCGTACTCGACTGGCCGTTCGATCTTGCCTTCGTACATGGGCGTCAAGAACATCCGCTCGAACAAGGCCCCCAAGACGAAGGTGACGAGGCAGGCCGCCAAGATGCCGACAATAGGGTTGATACCGGGGAACCAGACGGTGGTCACGAAATAGGTCACCATCCCGCCGATCATGTAGAATTCGCCGTGCGCGAAGCTGACCACGCCCAAGATCGAAAAGATCAGCGTCAAGCCAAGAGCCATGAAGCCGTAGATAATCCCGAGAATCAGGCCGTTGACGATTTGGGACGCAACGAACGAACCGTTCGAAACGCAATTATTGCTCGGATCGGCAAAGGCAAAGGCGGCGGCGATCACCATAACCGCCCCGAGGGCCGGAAGGACCATAAGGCGTCTGGTGATTTCCGGCGTGTTCATCCACAACGGCGCCAGACCGAAAGGCCCCGTCGCGGCGCCCAGCATGGAGCCGACGAAGGCGGCGCTAGAAGTGTCAAGATCCCGGTGAAGGTAAACCCGACGGGTCACAAAACTGCCGACCACGGCCCAGAAGATCATCCAGGCCAACACCGTCCAGAAGATGTGAGAGAATTCCACGCACCACCTCGCCTGAGCTTTGACCGTGAACCGTTGACTAAAAAAAATCTGCCGGCGACAAATCGGACATCCCGATCGCCGCCGGCAGTTGCGTCATACGGTTTCCGCGAAGCGCCTACTTTTTAACGTAGATCGCGGGACCGGTCTTGTAGGCATCCGGCCAGACGATCGGCGACTCCGTCGAGTCCTGACCTTCCTTCTGGTACTGGATCATGGTCAGGGCAGGATCGGGCCACTGATGCCACCACTCATCACCCTTGCCGTCGACGCTGGGATCTTTCTGGGTACCGTAGGGGAAGTAGATCCGCCCCAATGTGCCCTCAAAGGAGATGTTTTCGAGCGCGGTGACGATCTTGTCACCGTCGGTCGATTTGGCTTCGATGATTGCCTGCGCAAGAATCGTGATCGAATCGTAAGCCTCCAGCGCGTAGCTCTCGATAGCGCCTTTGCCGGTCTTGGCCTTGTAGTCCTTGTTCAACTTCAGAGCTTTCTCGTTCCACAGGTTTACCGGAGTTCCAATGCGCTGCACGAACGCCATGTTGCCGTCTGGCACATTCTCCCACCAGGCCTTGCTCTCAAGCGCTACCTGTCCGGCTTGGAAAGGCAAATCCTGAGGGCCAATACCGGCATCCGCCGCCTGCTGAGCGAAATTATAACCAGCCTCGCCCGTGGCCAGAACGATGATGTAATCGGGGTTCTCCGCCTTAATGCGCTCGACAATACCGGAATAATCCTGCGTGCCGATATCGATACCGAAGGTCACGGCCTCGACGCCGCCTGACTTCAGACCCTTGGTGGTCTCTTCGGCGGCAGGGATACCGTAGTCGGTGTTCTCGGTCAGAATGGCGACCTTCTTGACGTTCGGCACCAGAAGCGCGGCCTGCCACAGTGTGGCCGAGGCCCAGGAGCTCAGGGGCGCGATACGGAAGATGTACTTCTGCTTGTCGCCGGTAATCGTGTCGTTCCAGGTTTCGGCGAACACCGTTGGAATTCCACGTGCATTGGAGACGTCCTTCGCGGCGACGCCGACCGAGCTATGATAAGCACCGCCAACGGCAACGACGCCATCCTGCGTGATCAGCTTCTCCATGATGGCCGACGCCTTTTCCGGCAAACCTTCGGTATCGGCGATAATCACCTTAACGTCGCAGCCCAAGACACCGCCGCCGGCGTTGATGTCCCGCTCGGCAAACAACATGGCGTCGCGCATAGCCTCACCGCCACCGACGGCGCCAGGTGCCGAAAGCGGGGCTAGCCCGCCGATCTTAATTGGGCAACTGGCCGCTACCGCAGCAGTTCCAGAAAACGAAATCGCCGATATGGCTGTCGCAGCGGCAAGACCCACTACGGAAATGCGCCAACTCTTCATTGTAATCCTCCCTTCGGATTTACAGCGCGGGCTATATGGGAGACTTGCTGTCTCGCTTAAACCGCAACCGCACCAAGATCATATTTCATGAGCGCTATGAATTTTCGTATTATCAAAGTAACGGCCCAAATGGAAGGGAAATCCGGCATCGAGCGGAATATCGGTGAGGCAAAGATCAGGCTGCAAGGGGGGATTCGGGCCGGCGATTCCAGAACAATCCTCTAATGGGATCTCTTGGATTTCCTCTTTTTCTGCCGATTCCCCGCGACTGGGGCCATGACAGCATTGCTATGGTTGGCGGCCGGCCCCGAGCAAACACCGAGTATCTTTGCCTCGCCATCCCCGACCGAAATGTAGGCATGGCCCATGCTGCTGTCGAGATAGATGCTTTCGCCGGCTTTGAGCACAACCGGCTCGTAAAATGCGGTGTGAATCTCAACTGCGCCCTCTAAAACATAGATAAACTCTTCCCCGGAATGCCGGAGAAGATCTCCGAACTCCTCTATGCTGCGCGTCTTGATCTGAACGACTATGGGCACCATGCGCTTACGCAGCAGGTCCGCGGAATGATAATGATAGTCGTAATTCGGCGTCGATTGCGGCCGAGTTTCGCCGTGACGGGTGATCGTGCGCCGGCCGCTGATGGGCCGAACCTCTTCGGTCGTGAAGAGCTCTGCCATGTCCACGCCGAGGCCATCGGCAAGTTTTAGTAGATTGTCATAGGTCAAGGACGTCTGGTTGTTCTCAACCTTCGACAACGTCGATGTGGCCAAGGCGGTCATCTCGCTGACTTGGTTCAGGGTCCAGCCGTTTTGCTTGCGTAGTTGTCGCAAGCGGTCGCTCAATCCTGACTTCATCCCTTTGGCCATGGCGCTTAGACCCAGCTAGTGGATAGACCCCACCACGCCCAAGGCGTTTCTAAGGCCCACATGTTCCATGTTGGAAAAAACGCTTTTTCCATATCGGAAAATAGTTTTACGATACGAAATAGTCAATGTGCCCATGGCACGTACCGAAGGTTTGGTAGAGCCGGTCGATGGAACGCTGTGATTTTCTTGTCGTAGGAGCCGGGATCGCCGGCGCATCGGCGGCGTACGAACTGGCCGCCTCGGGCACTGTCATTGTGCTGGAGCAAGAAAGCCAGCCGGGTTATCACACCACCGGGCGCTCGGCCGCCCAATTCCTGGAAACCTATGGAAACAGCGTGGTTCGGCGCCTTACGCGCGCGAGCCGTGCGTTCTTTTTCACGCCACCTAAGGGGTTCACTGAGCATCCACTCCTTTCCGCGAGGCCGGCACTCTACATAGCGCGTGAGGATCAGTTGGATGCACTTGCCCGCTTCGAAGATAAAGTCCGCCGCCTGACACCCAGTGTCGAGCGTCTGTCGGCAGATCGGACCCTGGAGATCGTGCCGGCCTTGAAAGAAGCCTACGTGGCGGCGAGCGTGATCGAGCCGGACGCCATGGACATCGATGTCCATGCGCTCCATCAAGGCTACCTAAGGGATTTACGCCGGCGCGGCGGCAAGGTGGCGACGGACGCGGAGATGACGGCGCTTTCCAGGTCGCACCGCATGTGGGTGGCGGAGACGCCTGCCGGCTCTTTCTCTGCCCCCGTCATTGTCAACGCGGCCGGTGCCTGGTGCGATGCGGTCGCCGGTCTCGCCGGCGTGCGTCCGATTGGGCTGGTACCGAAGCGGCGCACCGCCGTCACAATCGACCCGCCGCCGGAACTCGATATCTCCGCCTGGCCTTTGACCATCGACATCGATGAGCAGTTTTATTTCAAGCCGGAGGCGGGGCAGATCCTCGTGTCGCCCGCCGACGAAACGCCGTCACCGCCGTGCGACTCGCGCCCGGATGAGATCGACGTGGCGCTCGCGGTCGAGCGCGTCCAAGAGGCGACCACTCTCACAGTCCCACGCATCAAGCATGAATGGTCCGGGCTGCGCAGTTTCGTCGCCGACAACACACCTGTGGTGGGCATGGATGGCGAGGCCGATGGGTTCTTTTGGCTGGCCGGTCAGGGCGGTTACGGCATCCAGACGGCGCCCGCGATGGCCCGCGCGACGGCGGCCCTGATTGTATCGGGCGCCCTGCCGGACGATCTCACGGAGCAAGGCCTGCGCGAGTCCGCCTTGGCACCGCAACGCCTGCGGTAAACGGCGCCCGACCCCATCGGCGATGACAGCTCACCAAGGGGATCCGATGACACAAGGAAAGATCGTCCCAATCGGTTCCGGGCTCTTAACGCGATCCCTCCTAAGGGCCGCCATGGCCATTTTGGCGATCATGACGCTTTTACGAACTGAAACCGCTCGAGCAGAAATCCCCGTTTCAATCGAACTTGTTCTCGCCGTCGATATTTCGCGAAGTGTCGACGACGCAGAGTACGATTTGCAAATGACCGGGATAGCCAGCGCCTTTCGAAACCCTGAGATTATTGACCTCATCGGGCAGCAGAACGGTGTGGCCGTGACGCTCTTCCAGTGGAGCGAGGAGGTCGACAAGCAACGCATAATCCCCTGGCAACTGCTGGGCGATCCAGCCACGGTCTTGTCGTTTGCCAACGAGGTGGAGGCTCTCGAGCGCAGTCCGATCCGCAAATTCACCAGCATTGGCACGGCCATTGAATTCGGTGTTCGCCTCATTACCGGGAACGCGTTCGCCGGGCGGCAGTTGAAGATAGATATTTCGGGCGATGGCCGCGACAATGTCGGCTCGCTGCCCTCGGCCGCGCGGCAACAGGCAAGATCCCTGGGGATCGCGATCAACGGATTACCGATCCTCATCGACACCTACAAACTGGATAGGTATTACCGCGACAAAGTCATCGCTGGCCCGGGCGCCTTCCTAGAAATTGCAAACGACTATAACGATTTTGCCCGCGCCTTCCTGCGCAAGCTTCGGCGCGAAATTACCCCCTCGATCAGTTGGAACGACGCCGCGCCGCACCCGCCGGTTCAGCAAGCTGATACGAGCCTGCGAAGCGCCGGCCAACGCGCGCCTTTGAGGGCGGCGCTGACGGTAACGTCGATCCTGGCGGCGGCGGCGCAAGGGTTCGACGCGCTTGGCGACGCGCGCCAAGTCGCAACGATCCCCATGTCGTGGGCGGTCGAGCAGGACGTCGACTCCGCGACCGGAGATAGGATCTGCCTGGTCGTCTCCCGCGGCAGGGATGTAACCGCCCGTCTGGCCCAGGAAAACGGCGCGAGGACTGCGGTCTGGACGGTGATCGTGGGTCACGACAATTCCCCGGCGTCGCTACGCTACTTGCGGATCGGCAAGCTTTACTACACATCCGACCAGCCGAGTTTTCACGGCCGCGAGGCCAAGGAGATCGTGGAGCGTTTGAGATCGCCGGGCGAATTCGCATTCGAATGGGCGCAGCGCCCCAACCACGCGAAACGTGGGGGCCTGTTTGGAACCGGTAATTTCGCGGCGAAAGCCGCCGTGTGTGAGAGCTGGATTCGCGGCACCCGAATCTAGATCGAGTTTTCCCAGATTGGCTCGTCTGCACCCTAGCCCTTCGGGTCGTGACCCTAAAACGCGAAGCAGGCCGTCACCAGGGTGAGAAATGCCGACTAGCCCCACAGCGCCGGATCGGGCGGCAGGATCGTACTACCTTCATAACGCAAGCCCGGCTCGCGGTCCTTGGCAAGTAACAGCGGTCCGTCCAGATCGACGAAACTCGCGAATTGCGCAACGACCATCCCCGGCGCCATGGCAAGCGAGGTTCCGATATTGCAGCCGACCATAATGCCGAACCCCAGTGACTTGGCCTCGCGAACAAGCGCCAACGCCTCGGTCAGCCCTCCGGCCTTGTCGAGCTTGACGTTCACGTAGTCGTACTTCCCGGCAAGTTGCGAAAGCGAAGCCCGGTCCAGACAGGACTCGTCCGCCGCGAGCGGGATCGAGCTTTTGAAGCCTTCCAGTATCGCATCCTGACCCGGCGCGAAGGGTTGCTCGACAAGCTCGACCCCAAGCGCCGCCAGCTTCGGCAAGTAGTCCCGGAACTGCACCTCGCTCCATCCGGTATTGGCGTCGACCGAAATCCGTGCGGCGGGCGCGGCTTCGCGGACCGCGGCGACGCGGTCGGGGTCGCCCTCGCGGCCCAGTTTGAGTTTAAGCACTGGACGGTGCCGATTCGCCTTGGCGTCCGACGCCATCTTCTCAGGCGACCCGAGAGAAATTGTAAACACGGTGGTCGCCGGTTCGAGCGGCCCGTCGAGTCCCACCAGACGCGAGATGGGCCTGCCGGCGAGTTTGGCCTCCAGGTCCCAGAGGGCGCAGTCAACAGCGTTCCGCGCCGGCCCCGACGGCAACAACGCCTGTAGCTCGTCCCGATCAATGCCCGATTCGATCCGATTGCGGATCGCCTCGATTTCGTCGACAACCGGCGTGCGGTCGGGCGCAAAGGCGTCGGCGCGCTCGCACTCGCCGCGGCCAACCGCTCCATCCTGTTCGATCTCCACGACGACGACTTCGCCATGCTCCTGAACCAGACGGGAGATGACAAATGTCTCACGAAGCGGCCATTGTTCCGCGCTGACCGTCAGATGCCTCATCATTCTCTACTTCAGATTATCGACCAGTTTGGCCACACCGGTGCGGACCGGATCGACGACGGGAACATTGTGAAGGTCTTCAAGTTCCGCCATCGCCGCCATCGCCTGCGCCTCGCCGAGATTGGACGAATTGACCGAAAAGCCCGCCAAAGTGGCATTCCTATTTGTGCGGCGCGCCAGGGTGAGATTTGTCGCGATAACCTCTTCCAAGTCCGGTATCGGGTAGTCGTCGTAATCGCCGTCAATGTCCGTGCGGCCAAGCTCATGGCACAGGACCAGCGTGTCGGCTTGGGCGCCGTGCAGCAATCCTAGGCTGACAGCGGCGTAGGCCGGGTGAAAAAGCGAGCCCTGCCCCTCGATCACATCCCAATGATCCGCCTCGTTTTCAGGTGCGAGCACCTCGACCGCACCCGACAGGAAGTCGGACACGACCGCATCGACCGCCAGTCCGGAGCCCTGGATCAGAATCCCGGTCTGGCCGGTCGCGCGAAACGTCGACTTCACACCGCGCCGGCGAAGCTCGGCGTCGATCGCAAGGGCCGAGAACATCTTACCTACACAACAATCCGTGCCGACGGTCAGCAGACGCTTGCCGGATCGCTTGCGGCCCGTGCCGCAGGGTAAGTCTGGAGGCGGTTCGCGGACGTCGAACACGCGGCATCCGGATCGCTCGGCGGCTTCGGCAATTGCCGGAACTTCGGCCAAACGCGCGTGCAATCCGCTGGCTATGTCCATTCCCGATTCAAGCACCTCAACACACAAGGAAATCCAGCTATCGGGGAGCTTCCCGCCGACGGGCGCGAGACCCATGACGAAGGTCGTACAACCGGCCGCCGCCGCGTCCTTCACGGTCATATCCGGAAACCCGAGATCGACGGCCTTTTCGCTCAATCGAAGCTGCGCCCGGCAATTCTCTGGGCGCCAATAGGCCACGCCGGCCGCCGTCTTCGCATCGAGCGGGCTCCCGGCCGCGCCCACAAAAAGCAGGTAGGGCTTTCTCAATTCAATCAGGGCCATGAGGAGGCTTTCGACTCACTGGTTCGCCGAAAGTCGGCGGGTGTCATCTATTGCAGCTTGCTTAGGTATTGCTGAACGAAATCGCAGTCCACAAGACCGGCATAGGCGTCGATCAAGCGTTTGGTGATAGGGCCATAGACATCGCCCTCACCGATCGTCACGCCGTTGATGCTGGTGATCGGGCATATACACAGGCTGGTCGAGGTGATGAAGGCCTCATCCGCATTATAGCCATCGAATAGGTCGAGGTCGGCCTCGCGAAACGGAATCCCCAACTCGATGGCCAGGTCGATGGCCGTCTGGCGGCTAACGCCCGGCAAGACGTAATTTTCTTTCGGCGTCAATAACTCACCGCCGCGCACGATGAAAATGTTGCTGCCCATTCCCTCGCACAGGTTGCCGTTACGATCGAGCAGAATGGCCCAACCATTCGGGTTCTGGGCGCGGACTTCCAGATCGCCCATGATCAGATTGAGGTAGTTGTGGGTTTTGGTGCGTGGCGTTAACGCATCTGGCGATGTCCTGCGCACCGAAGGAACGACAACCGGTACGCCATCGCGATAGTAGTGCGCGCGCTCCGCCACCGGCATTGGCGAGCATTCCACAATGACGGTCGGCCCGTAATGATCCCAGTTGTCGCCCTCGGCCTTGAGCACGCCGCGGGTCACGCGCTGTCCCACCCAGTAGTCCTCGTCGCCACCAAGAAGGTGGAGGTTCTCCTCGACCACTCTCTCGGTGATGGCGATCATTTCGCCGGGTTTCATGCCGGGGTCGAGCCTTAGGGCTCGCATCGAGCGGTAGAAACGCTCGATATGATCCTCCAGCTTGAAGATCCGGTGCTTGAACGTCCGGGTCATATCGAAGGCGCCATCGCCGAATAGAAAGCTGCGCTCGCGATAAGGAACCAGTGCCTGGCTTTCGGGAATGTATTCGCCATTGAAGTAGACGATCCGTTCGTTTGCGAATTTTGTCATGACTCATGCCTCCCAACAAAGCTCTAGAATGCCACCTGGTCGCCGCCCTTGAGCTTCAGCATCTCCCGCGCCTCACTCGGCGTTGCGACTTCCAGCGACAACTCTTCCAAAATGCGTCGGATTTTGGCAACCTGCGCCGCATTCGATGGGGCCAATTCACCCTTACCGAGATAAAGACTGTCTTCCAAGCCGACGCGCACATTGGCGCCCATGGTCGCCGCAAAGGTGCAAAACGGCATTTGGTGGCGCCCGGCCGCCAGGATCGACCACTGATAGTCGGCACCGAACAGCTTGTTGGCGATCCGACGCATGTGCATGACATTCTCCTGATCCGGCCCAATCCCACCCAGGATTCCGAAAATGGTTTGCACAAAGAGCGGCGGCTTTACCAGACCGCGATCAAGGAAGTGTGCCAGATTATAGAGGTGCCCCACATCATAGCACTCGAATTCGAACCGGGTTCCGCAGCCTTCGCCGAGATCTTTCAGAATGCGCTCGATATCGGCAAAAGTGTTGCGGAATATCGCGTCGCGCGAACCTTCGAGAAAGGGCCGCTCCCAATCGTGTTTGAAATCCGGATACCGGTTCAGCATCGGGTAAAGCCCGAAATTGATCGATCCCATGTTGAGCGACGCCATCTCGGGTTTCGCATGCAAGGCCGCCGCGATGCGCTCGGCCACGCTCATGCCTTGCCCGCCGCCGGTGGTGATATTTACAACAGCGTCGCATTGCTGCTTGATCCGGGGCAGGAACCGCATGAAGACATCGGGGTCGGGGGTTGGCCGGCCGTCGATTGGATCGCGGGCGTGCAGATGGATAATCGCGGCGCCGGCCTCGGCGGCGGCCACCGATTGCTCGGCGATCTCGTCGGGGGTTAGCGGCAGGTGCGGTGACATCGTCGGGGTGTGAATCGAACCTGTGACAGCACAGGTGATGATCACTTTCCTGGATGATGCGGCCATGACAGGTTCCTCTCCGATGGCGTTCCGGCGAGCCGCTCACGACCTGCTACAACAAGTCTAAAAGAACAGCCGACCTTGGCTTGACCTCGGAAGTGTGCCCTGCAAATGGCGCCGCGTAAACCGACCGGCGGGGGAGCTCGAGGGGCGCGGCCCCTACCCCGCCCTAAGATGCGAGGGGCAGGCCCATGACGATGGCCAAGCCGCCGGCCGGGCGGTTCTCGGCCCAAACCTGACCGCCAATCGATTGTAGGTTTCGCCGGACAATCCACAGGCCAATGCCGAAATGGCGCGCCGACGGACCGGCCGTTTCATCCTTTTCTTCCTTCTGGCGGCCGCGGAGGGAAATATAGCGCTCGAAAATCCGTTCCACATCTTCTGGTGCGACACCGGGACCTCGGTCACGCACGATGAGGACGGCGCCGCCCTTGGCGCGCCGCAAATCGACCCTGATCTCTCCGCCAATGGGAGATATCTCGACCGCATTGTCGATGACGTTCTCGATCACCGTTTCCATAAGATCTTGGCCGGCTCGAATGACGATCTCCGGCTGGATACTCATGGACAATGTCAGTTGCCGGCTGGCCAGACTGTCCGCATAGGCGCCGAGCATACGCTCGAGCAAGCGCGAGATATTGATCTTTTCGCGCGTGGCATCGAGCAATTCAGCAGTCGCCTGATCGAGACGGCGGGCGCTGGCAACCAAATAGTCCAGACGATCTACGGACTCATCGATGACCTCCAGCGCCCTTTTCCCGCGCGGGTTATCGGCCGGAATAAATCGGTGCAGTGGTGTTAAGGACTGACGCATAATCGCGATCGGGGTTTTAAAGGCGTGCGCGTTATCTTCCGCCGCGCGCCGCAGACTTTCCGCCGAATCGCGCAGCGCCCCAGTCATGCGGTCGAATTCCTCGGCAACCTCCGACAGTTCCGGCACCTCGTTCTCGGCAGCAAAGCCCCTGCCGGAGCTGCGCCCCTCACCGATGCCGCGCGCCATATCGCGAAATCGCATAATGCTGCGCCATATTGAATAAAACAGGCCGAATGTGAAGATCGCCATGCCCAAATAAATGGCCGACGCAATCCGCACCTCAATGGTCATCCAGTAAGGCTGATCGATGGCCGTGCCCAGCATTTCAGTCGAGGTGTGGGTTGTGATCACGGCCCAGCAACCGGCTTTGGTCGTAACCGGCGTGATCGAGGTCAGAAGTTCCTCTGTGCCGCTATCCTGCAGGTGGCGTAACGCGATCGGCACTTGCACCTGGCAGGACTGAACCAGTTTATCCAGAACCCCGCGTTCGATTAGCCGATCGCGCTCTGCCTGAAGGGTGGCCGCGGGGACTGGCGGTTCCGAGGCGACAAAGAAAAAATCTTCCAGTCCGTGCTCGCTGGCCGGGCGGAACAGCACCTTGATACCCGCATAGTCGGTCGCCAGAGGTTTGACCGCGGCATTCAAATCCGGCAGCGGGGACGGGTCCTCCCGCGAAAGTAAAGGACGCAGCCCTTCCGCGATCAAGCGGCCCTGAGCGCGCACGCTTTCCAGCAGTAGTCGTCTTTTTTCCGAGTCGGCCTGGCGAAATTCCGAGTACAGGATCACCGGCACGGTCATAAAGACCAGCAGAAGCAAAACCAGCTTGCCAACCAGAGATCGGGAGGCGCCGCCCAGCGGACGGAATTTCTTGCGACGGGCGGAGCTAGCGTTGGCGAGCTTGGTAACCTGCTCGACTCGCGCCATTCTTACTCAGCCTCGTTCCACGCTCCCGCTTGCCCTGCCGGCCCACCCGCACTGGCATCTGCACCGGCGCCAACCTCACCCGGTTCGTCCCGCCAGCGATAGCCAAAGCCGGGGTAGTTGTCGATCCGGTCGAAGTCCGCATCGACATCGCGGAACTTCTTACGAATTCGCTTGATGAAGGAACGCACATTGGCCCGGTATCCGTCGGTCCCGAAGCCCGCCACGAAATCCTTACCGCGGACGATGTCGTAGATTTGCCGGTAGGTGACGTCTCGGCCCGATTGAGTCACCATAAAGCGAATGATGGCGAACTCGCTGAGTGTGAGATCGACCTGCCCGCCTTGCCAGTAGGCGCGGTGAATACCTAGCCTTAACTCAAGCGGCCCGCGCCGCACGTTGCCCGAGGCATCGACCTCGCCCGCGCTATTGGCGCCGGTCCCCACCGTGGCCTTGGCCCCGTCGGTGATCAGCTTGAGCCTGCCCAAAATGATCTGTAGCCGGCGCGACTTGTCTATGAAATCGACCGCACCCCATTTCAGGGCCGCCTCTTCGTAAATCTCGTCGCTAAGCATGGTCAGGAAAATTACCGGGGTTTCGACCCGCGTCTCCCGCAACCGGCGCAGGACACCGAGACCATCCAGGCCAGGCATGCGCCAATCCAAAAGAACGGCATCGGCGGGATTTCCTTCGTCGAAGAACGTCAGGACGCTTTCACCGTCCGGAAAGTCGACAACGTCATAGCCTTCCTCGGCAAGGTTCAGGCCCAAAGACTCGCGGAACAGATCGTCATCGTCAACGATGACCACACGCGCCGACTGCGGCTCTTGCACACTGGCGGCCAACGACATCACCGATTACCCCGCATCTTGTAAGTCCCTTTCTTGCAACAAGTCAGCAAAACAGCGGCGCAGCACCGGACTGCCGCGATCGCGGATCTTGGCCGTGCCGGTATCGCTCGTACCACTGGCAGTTTGTATCGGTAACTCCGGCTCTTTGCCGGTCACCTCATAGGTCAGAACGCGGAACACGCTGTCATCCATGCTCGGATAGAAAAACACGCTGAACATGCACGAGCCGCCATTGTAGGCCCAAACCTTGGCCGGCGGCTGCTCCATCTTCAAGGCCGGATCGCCGAGCAGTGCCTTGGTCGCCTCGAAATCCAAGCCGACCAGCAAGTCCGGGTCGGGTTCGGCTACGGCCGCCGGTTCGCTCCGATTGGGCTTGCGCCGCGGCATGGGTGGGCGGGCAACGGCAGCCTGCGATTTCAGTACTTCGTCGTAGTCCAATCCCCACATTATCTGACCCGCCGCAGGGTCCTCGGCCGGAGACAGGTCAGCCGACTCCAGCACGCCCGCCTCGGCTGGCGCGTCCGAGCGCTGCAGCAACGCTAGATCGGCGCAGGCGCCCAATCCAAGCGAAACCAGCGCCGTTATCCAAAGACGGCATAACATCGCACGTATCCTGACAATCGCACTTTCAGGCCTCTTCCGGGCCACAGCGCCAATTCTGCGCGCCGACAGTTTAGAGAATGTTAACAAATTCCCGAGCAAGAGCATAACGGATTTACCAAGACCCGTCGATCCAGCCAGGGAAGTGTGGTTAAACTACTAATTTTACAAGTCAATTTTGTGGCTTGCCGGTTAGGGTCCGGAGTTAGCGATCCAGAATCAAGGTATCCTTGGGATCCCAAGAACACCAGAGTACCTCGCCGGCGCGAACCGAGGGATCGGACGTTCGGGTCTCGTTACGGATATTGGCGCTGATCACCTGGCCGCTATCGAGACGGAGGTAGACGTGGCTGGCGTCGCCGAAATAGGCGACTTCGCTGACCCGGCCACGTAACGCGATTCGCCCATCCGGCACGCCGTCGCTGTGGATATGCACCTTTTCAGGCCGCACCGCAATACCGACGTCCTGGCCAACGGGCACCTCAACCCCGCAAGGTCCTCCCAAATGCGGTGCTTGGCCGGGCAGCGTTAGGCGACCCAACCCCTCCACTTCAACCATCAATTCTGTGCCTTTTCTATCCACGACCCGTGCGGGAAATAGATTCATCTTACCGATAAAATCGGCCACGAATCGGCTACCAGGAAATTCGTAGAGCTGGGCCGGTCCATCGACCTGACGCACCTGCCCGGCTTCCATAACCGCGATCCGGTTGGCCATGGATAGGGCCTCATGTTGATCGTGGGTCACGATGATGAAGGTAATACCGACCGTGTGCTGAAGCCGTACGAGCTCGAGCTGCATGGCCTCCCGCAGCTTGGCATCGAGGGCCGACAGGGGTTCGTCGAGCAGGAGCACCTTGGGTCGTTTGACCAGCGCCCGGGCAAGCGCCACGCGCTGCCGCTGACCGCCCGACAGTTGATCCGGTTTGCGCTCGGCCTGCTCGCTCAGACGCACCATCGCCAAGGCTTCGTGCACACGCTCGCCGATTTCTCCGGACGGCGTGTTCGCGACCCGCAATCCATAGGCCACGTTGTCGAACACGCTCATGTGCGGAAACACGGCGTAAGATTGGAACACCATGTTGACGGGCCGCCGGTTCGGCGGAACATCGGTCATGTCCTGACCGTCGATTAGGACCCCACCTTCGTCCGGCGTCTCGAATCCAGCCAACATGCGCAACAATGTGGTCTTGCCGCAGCCGGAGGGGCCCAACAGCGCAAAAAACTCGTTCTGGCGGATATCCAAGGATACCCGGTCGACGGCCGTGATCCCGCCAAAGCGCTTGGACACTCCCTGAACGGATATGATCGCCGGCGGTTCCGCCATGCACGATTACCCCTCGTTACTGTCTAGCTTGCGTACGGGCGCCTGAAAGCGCATGGCGAGCGCGGTGGCGATGACGGTGATGACGATGAGAACGGTCGAGGCCGCATTCACCTCGGGCGTCACGCTAAAGCGGACCATGGAAAATATCTTGACGGGTAAGGTGATGGTATCCGGACCGGCGGTAAAAAAAGTGATGACGAAATCGTCAAGCGACAAGGTAAAGGCTATCAAGGCGCCGGCGACGATACCCGGTTTCAGGTAGGGCAAAACAATATCCTTCAGCGCCCGCCAGTCGCTGGCGCCCAGGTCCTTGGCGGCGTCTTCGAGTTCACGGTTGAAACCAACCAGCCGGGCCCGCACGATGACCGCGACAAAGGGGAACGAGAAGGCTATATGCGCGATGGTTATGCTGGTGAGATTGAAGGGCCAGGGTAAGTCGGTGGGCCAACCCACACGCGCGAAGAAGGCCATCATGGCCACACCCATGCAAATTTCCGGGATTACGATCGGCAGGACCATAAAGCCCTCGTAAGCGGCCTTTCCGGGAAACCTAAAGCGCCAAAGAAAAATCGCCGCCAACACGCCTAAGACAGTCGCCACGGCCGTGTTGATGACGGCGATGCTGAGCGAGTTGGTGAAGGCATCGATGAGGCTATCGTTGTTCCAGGCCTTCTCGTAGTACTTCAGTGTAAAACCGCGCCACACGATGTTGCGGCGGCTGTCGTTGAAGCTAAACGCGACCAGCGTAAGGATCGGTGCGTAGAGCAGCAGGAACGTGACCGCTACGAGAAGCCGCATCCACCAGCGCCGGGTATAGTCCAACGGCCCAAGCGGGGCGCGCCGGGGCGCCCGTCGCCATCGAAGACCCGTGGGCACGTCTTTCGTATCCACGGTCATCGTTAAACCTCCAGGCCCTGCTTACGGCCGGCCACGATCGCGCGCAACGCCAACGCCCCAAAGGTCGCATACATCAGCAGGAACGATAGCGCGGCGCCGAAGGGCCAGTCGTTGGCCGCCTTGAACTGGCGCTCAATCACGTTGCCGATCAACTGGCTGTCGGTCCCGCCTAGCAGGTCGGGGATGAAGAAAGCGCCCAGAGCTGGAATAAAGACGATAATGACCCCGGAAAGCGCACCGTGCCAGGTTAGGGGAAAGACGACCGAAAAAAAGGTCCGCCAGTGTCCGGCACCCAGATCGAGGCTAGCCTCCATGTACGAGCGGTCGAGCTTTTCTATATTCGCGTAGAGCGGCAAGACCATGAAAGGAAAGAAAGCATAGACGATGCCCAGGCTAACCGCGAAGTTGTTGTAAAGCAGCTCCAGCGGTACGAAGCGGGCGCCGATCAGTTCGTATCCGCCCAGTCCAAGAAAGGCCAGCAGGCTATGCGCCTGGTCCCATATCCACTCCAGGGTAAAGTTGACGTAACCGCGCGTTCGAAAAACCGCGATCAAGGCATAGGTTCGGATCAAAATATTAATCCAGAACGGCACCATCAGCGCGAGCAGCAGATAAGGTTTCCAACGATTTGGCGCGAAGGCGATGGCGAAAGCGACGGGATAGCCTGCGATCAAACACACTAGGGTCGCCGCCGCCGCCATCCAGATCGATTTCCAGAAAATTTCCAGATACAGCGGCTGCAAGGCCCGCGCGTAGTTGTCGAGGGTCCCTGTGATCGCAACGTCGAGAAGACCGCGCTTCTCACCGAAAGAAAGCACCCAAACCAGCGCCAGCGGCACGATGAAAAACGCGATGAGCCACGCACTTGGCGAGAGGTTCAGGACCCAGAAGACAAGCGGATTCTTACGCCAGCTATCCATCCAACAGAACTCTCCGCGCGGCCGGTGCTGCGAGGCATTTTACGAGAGCGACGGGGCGGTTCGGATCAGGCCGGACCGCCCCGTGAACAATGGAACGCACCGGATCCTAGGCGGCGAGAATTCGCGTCAAGGCTTCGTCGCGCAAACGTTGCGCCGCTTCGCCCTTGTAGACTTCGGGCTCGCAGCGCGCCAAGGTCTCCTCGGTCGGGAAGATCGCCGGGTTCTTGCTATAGTCGTCCGGCAGCAGTTTCCGCGCGGCCTCGTTCGGAGTCGCGTACTGAATGAAATCGGCGATCGCCGCACCAGCCTTGGCGTCGAGGATGAAGTTGATGAACTTGTGCGCGTTTTCCGGATGCGGCGCGCCGGTTGGGATCGCGAGCGTGTCCTGCCAGACGATACTGCCTTCCTTGGGTACAACATAGGCGAGATCATCGTCTTCTTCCATTACTTGGAGAATATCGCCATTCCACTCCATGGTCAGGTCAACTTCGCCGGACAGCAGCAGGTCTTGGCCATTGTCGTCAGCAAAAACCTTGATGTGCGGCTTCTGCTTGATGACCAGCTCTTCCGCCGCCTTGATCTCTTTCGGGTCGGTCGAGTTGTAGGAGTACCCAAGATATTTCAGCGCCATGCCGATCGACGCGTTACTGCCGCTGAGGAGTGCGATACGGCCGGAATACTTATCCGAATCCAGGACCCACTTCCAGCTATCGGGAACCCCATCGACCTTCGATTTACGATATCCGATACCTTGAGTACCCCACATGTAGGGCATGGAGAACTTGCGGCCCGGATCGAATGCCGCGTCCTGAAACGCTTTGGAAATGTTCTTCCTGAAGTTGGGAATCTTGCTGTGGTCCAAGGGGCTTAGCATTTTCGCCTTGATCATGCGCTCGACGTAATCGTTCGTCGGCACGATCAGATCGTAACCGGGGTTGCCCTCTTTCAGCTTGGCAAACAACTCGTCGTTATCGGCGAACAGGTCCATCGTGACCTCGATGCCGGCGGCGTCCTTGAAATCGCCGAGCGTGTTCTCGCCGATGTAGGTGTCCCAGTTGTAGAAGTTCAGCTTTGGCTCTTCCGCTCCCCAGGCAAACCTCGGGCCAACCGACAACCCGGCCGCAACGGCCCCGGTCCCTGCCAGGAACGAACGGCGGGAAAATCTCGCTACACGCCTATTTTTCATGGATTTGTGCCTCCTGAATTGTTATCCAGCGCGGGATCGGCAGGTCTTAAGAGCCTGCCCTGCGGCATGTCTCCCCGAGCGTCACGAGATTCAACCTTGGCGATTGGCTCTTTGTCAACGAATGCCTGAACCCCGCCAGGCCTCTTTATTGCCGCCGTTCAGTTCCGCGGCGCGGGGTACGCCGGTTGTGAGGTTAGGATGATAGGCGACGCCGACACCCCGGCAAGATCAGCCGAGAAGGGACGGGCCATATCCGGGGCACACGCCGCCAGCGGCGCCACGGATACGCGCTGGCATAAGGTGTTCTGCGCCTTTTTCTTCCTTGTACCGATCAACAGCGTCCTCGCATCGCAGAGCGTCGTACCCCTGCTCCTGGTTACGGCCGCACTGCTGGCGGTCACGATCTGGCGCACCATGGAGAAAAACCGCTGGCCGCGCCCCGACTGGGGCCTGACCGCCGCACTGGGGGGCCTAATCGTGTTCTGCGCGCTAGCCTCTCTCTGGGGCTTCGATCCGCCACGCTCGCTCTTGCTGGCGGCGCGCATCGCTATCCTCCTCGCGGCCGGCTTATTCCTTCACGCGGCCCAGCGTCATCTCGATGAATCGGCGAGAAGCCGGGCCGGCAACTGGTTACTGGCAGGTATCGTGCTGGCACTGATAATTTTGTACCTGGAAGTAGCCCTAGAATACCCGCTTATGGGCTTGCTTCACGAGCCAGCGGATTGGGCCACAACTCCAGAAAAATGGGCCGCGAACGCCGAGAGTCTGCTGAACCGGGGCGCCACCGCTGTGGCTATATTGTGCTGGCCGGCTTGTGTCTTCCTGTGGCGGCGCGCCGGCACTGCAGCAATGCTTTGCCTACCGGTCGCCGTGCTCGCTGCGCTTGTGCTCCTGAGCAGCCAGGCCGCTGTTTTTGGCCTGATTGGCGCCGCTATAACGGCCATTGTCGCCGGAACTCACGGCAGGGCCGGGCGGATCGTGCTCGTTCTGGCAACCCTGGGCGCCATGGTCGTGAGTCCGCTCGCCGGGCAAAAATTTTATGAGACGAATTTGCAGGACGCCGAATGGCTGCCCCTGTCGGCCGCGCACCGGGTCGAGATCTGGCACTTCACGGTCCAGCGCATCGTCGAAAAGCCTGTGCTTGGTTGGGGCTTCGACGCGGCGCGCTATATGAAACGGCTCGCCGCCGAAGACGAAGCGAGCGGCCGGTCCCCGATCGCCCTGCATCCACATAACGCGCCACTGCAGGTTCTGCTAGAGCTTGGGATCGTGGGGGCGCTGATCATCTTGGCCATTGCCTGGATCCTGATCCAGCGTCTGGAGAACCTACCTAAGCGGGAGCGAATCCTGGGTCAGGCCACCTATATCGCGGTTTTGGCCGTATCCTGTACTTCTTACGGTTTCTGGCAGAATCAATGGTTGGCTCTCTTGGTGTCAACCGCTCTGGCGGTCTCCCTAACCGCCCCGGCCGCGAAGCGCGTACCCGCAGAAAAGGCCCTTTAGTAGTTGTTATAGTCGCGCAACCAGGCGACGAATCGCGGCAATCCTTCCTCGATGCTCGTGCGTGGCTCAAATCCCAGATCCCGGCGTGAAGCCTCGATGTCGGCGAAGGTCTCTGGCACATCTCCCGGCTGCATATCCTCGAAGATCTTGACTGCCTCGCGCCCGCAGGCCTTTTCTAGAACCTGGATGAAATCCATCAATCGTTCGGAGCGATGGTTGCCAAGGTTATAGACCTTGTGTGGGACGCCGGCGCCGTCGGCCGCCTTGGGCGGGCGGTCCAGGGCGGCCACGACACCGGCGACAATGTCGCCGACATAGGTGAAATCGCGCCGCATATCGCCGTGATTGAAGACGCGAATTGGCTGGCCCTCGAATATCGCCTTGGCGAAAATATAAGCCGACATATCGGGCCGTCCCCAGGGGCCGTAGACGGTAAAAAACCGCAAGCCTGTCATCGGCAGCCCGTAAAGATGGCCGTAGCAATACCCCATCAGCTCGTCGGCCCGCTTGGTCGCGGCATAGAGTGAGACCGGGCGCTCGACCGGATCCTCGACCGAGAACGGCATCTTGGTGTTGCCGCCATAGACCGACGACGAACTGGCATAAACTATATGGCGCAGTTTAGGCAGGCGCCGGCATGCCTCCATGACCGTCAGATGGCCCATGACGTTGGTTTGGACGTAGGCGTAGGGGTTCTCCAGCGAATAGCGGACGCCGGCTTGCGCCGCTAGGTGGACGACCCCGCCAATACCCTGCTCCGCCTCGGCCAACGCCAGCATCGCGTCCTTGTCCGAGATGTCGATCTTGTGGAATGAAAAGCCATTGCGGCCCTGCAACTGGGCGAGTCGGGCTTCCTTGAGCTTGGGGTCGTAATACCCGTTAAGGTCATCGATCCCGATAACTTGCTCGCCACGGTCCAAAAGCGCGGAAGTGACATGAAATCCGATAAAGCCGGCCGCGCCGGTAACGAGAGTGGTCATGGGGCGGATATTCTCGCGAAATTTGAGGATTTAGGGGCCATGGATCGCCCGTCTTATACCAAGGATCGTTGATAATGACCCATAGAGATCGCGTAGGCGGTCCGTCGGGTAGGAGAAAAACCGCAGGCGACGCGGTGCATCGTCAAGGCTTTCCGACGCCCTCCGGCGCGCCGCCTACGCGACCGGAACGGCGGCTTACCAAGGCTTTCGGACGGCGTCGCGCGCACCTCGCGATGCCCCGCATCGCCACGGCGCACGCTCCTGGCCGAAAACCTTGGTAAGCCGTCTCTATGGGTCATTATCAGCGATCCTTGGTATTAGCGCGTCGCGCCGCCCGGCTCAAGTGATCGGCACCCTAGAAGCGACCGTGTTAGGACAAACACAACGATAGTATTGTTATCAAGCGATTGACAAAAATGCCGCGCGGGGAGAGCTTGCGCGATAATCATCGAAAAATGGCGGATTCATGAATACTCGACCCAAGATCGCGGTCATTGGCCTTGGCTATGTCGGTCTTCCCCTCGCAGTCGCCCTGTCGCGCCGCTACCAGGTCACGGGTTTCGATATCGATTCGCGGCGCATTGAGGAAATCAGGTCGGGCCACGACCGTACCGGAGAGGTCGAGGACGGCGTCCTGCGCTCGGTGACAACCGCGTTCACCGCTGAAACCAAGGATCTTGCCGGGTTCGATATCTACATGGTCACCGTGCCAACCCCGGTCACCGCGGATAACCTCCCGGATCTAGGCCCGGTTGAAGCCGCATGCCGGACCGTCGGGGCCGTTATGGCCAAAGGCGCTATTGTCGTCTTCGAAAGCACGGTCTACCCCGGCGTGACCGAGGATATCTGCGGCCCGCTCTTGGCCAAGGCGTCGGGCATGGCTTGCGGCCAGGATTTCTTCCTGGGGTACTCGCCGGAGCGCATCAACCCGGGCGACCGGCAACACACGGTCGACCGCATCACCAAAGTCGTGGCCGGACAAACGCCGGAAGTCGCCAAGGTGCTGGCCGAGGTCTACGGCAGTATCACCAGCGGCGGCGCCTTCATCGCGCGCGACATCAAGACCGCCGAGGCATCGAAGGTAATCGAGAACGCGCAACGCGACATCAACATCGCCTTTGTAAATGAGATCGCGACGATATTCACGGCGCTCGGTCTATCGGTACACGACGTGCTCGAAGCTTCGGGGACGAAATGGAACTTTCTAAACTTCAGGCCTGGCCTGGTTGGTGGCCACTGTATCGGTGTCGACCCCTTCTACCTTGCGTACTGCGCCCAGCAGATGGGAATAACCCCGAATGTCATCCTGGCCGGACGCAAGGTCAATGACGACATGGCCGGCTTCGTCGCTGGGGAAATCCTGCGGCAGCTCGCATTGGGTAGCCAGTCCAATGCGGCCCTTCGGTTCCTGGTTCTGGGCCTGACCTTTAAAGAGGATGTACCGGACCTGCGTAACACCAAGGTTGTCGACCTGGCCGCGCGCCTGCGCCAGGACGGGCATCATGTCGACATCCACGATCCCATGGCCGACCCGCAAGAAGCCCGCGAGCATTACGGGATCGAACTCCTGACCAGTTTGTCTGCCGGCGGTGGCTACGACTGCGTCATCGGCGCGGTAGCTCATTCCGCCTATGGAAGTTTGACCGGCGAGGCCTTGACTCATTTGCTCAAGCCAAACGGACTCCTGGCCGATATAAAGGGGATGTGGCGAGGTATGGAGCTACCGGCGCGAATTCGGTACTGGCAACTTTGAGCGCCTAGACTGGCAAGTATCGAAACGGATAAGGCAACAAAGGCTATAGCGTTATGTGCGGCATCGCGGGTCTTATCGACATAAGGCGGCAGCTTGGCGGCGACGGCCTGCGCGCGGTGGCGCGGGCCATGTCGGATGCCTTACTGCACCGCGGTCCGGATGATGGCGGCACCTGGATCGACGTGGAAAACGGCGTCGCCTTCGGTCATCGGCGGCTTTCGATTATCGACCTCTCCCCTGCCGGCCACCAGCCGATGGCGTCGCACGATGGCCGCTATGTCATTTGCTATAACGGCGAAATTTATAATTTTCAGGAGCTGCGCGGTGAACTGGAAGCGCGCGGCGCGTCGTTTCGCGGGCACTCGGATACCGAGGTTCTGCTGGCCGCGGTGGACGCCTGGGGTGTGGCCGGCGCGCTAAAGCGGTGCAACGGCATGTTCGCGTTCGCACTTTGGGACCAAGCCGAGAGAACGCTGTTCCTGGCGCGCGACCGCTTGGGCGAGAAACCGCTCTATTTCGGTTGGGCCGGGGAAACTTTCCTGTTCGGTTCGGAGATGAATGCGCTTGCCGCTTGGCACGGTTTCGCACCCGAGATCGACCGGGGCGCCCTCGCCCTATCGCTACGCCACAACTATATCCCGGCCCCCTATTCAATTTACAAAGGTATATACAAGCTGCCAGCCGCAACAATCCTGCGCCTGACGCCGAGCTTGCAAAGCCGGGACCCGGGCTTGGAAGCCCTGGCCCGTCATTTCGAGCCTTATTGGTCGGCACGCGAAGTAGCTGAACGGGGCAGCGCCGAACCGTTTTCCGGGAGCGATGCCGAGGCGGTGGAGGCCTTGGATACCTGCCTGCGCGCGGCCGTGGATAGCCGCACGGTTTCCGACGTGCCGCTTGGCGCATTCCTCTCTGGCGGGATCGATTCCTCGACCGTTGTGGCCTTGATGCAGGCGCAGTCGGCCCGGCCGGTAAAGACTTTCAGCATCGGCTTTCACGAGGCCGGGTTCAACGAAGCCGAACACGCCAAGGCTGTCGCGGCCCACTTGGGCACGGACCATACGGAACTATACGTGACGCCGCAGGAAGCGCAGGACGTGATTCCGAGCCTGCCCGAACTTTACGACGAGCCTTTCGCCGATTCATCGCAAATTCCGACCTTCCTGGTTTCCCAGTTGGCGCGCAGCAAGGTGACCGTCAGCCTGTCGGGCGACGGCGGAGACGAACTTTTCGGGGGTTACAACCGGTATTTTTGGGCCGAAGCCATCTGGCGCAAGGTCGGATGGCTTCCGGCGCCGGGGCGGCATGTACTGTCGAAAGCCTTGACCAGCGCGGCGCCACAGACCTGGCAACGCCTGTTCGACATAGTGGACCCGATCATGCCCGGCCGTCTGCGCCAGCAGCGGGCCGGCGAAAAGCTGCACAAGCTGGCCCGGATCCTGAGCACGAACGGGCAAGAGGCGCTGTACATGCGGCTCCTCTCCCACTGGAGCGATCCCGCCAGCGTGGTGCTGGAGTCGGCGGAACCGACGACGATTCTGACCGATCCGGCGCGTTGGGCCCAGCTGGATTCCTTCACTGAGCGCATGATGTATCTGGATACGGTCAACTATCTGCCCGACGACATCCTGACCAAGGTCGACCGGGCGAGCATGGCGGTCAGCCTGGAAGCGCGCGTTCCCCTGCTCGATCATCGGGTGGTCGAATTTGCTTGGCGCCTGCCCATGCACATGAAGGTGCGCGGGGGGCAGGGCAAGTGGGCGCTGCGCCAGGTGTTGGAGCGTTATGTGCCGCGAAAGATGATCGAGCGGCCGAAGATGGGCTTTGGGGTCCCGATAGACCATTGGTTGCGCGGCCCCTTGCGCGACTGGGCCGAGGCACTGCTTGACGAAGCCCGCTTGCGCCGCGAAGGTTTCTTTAGGCCCGAGCCGATCCGTCAACTTTGGGCTGAGCATCTTTCCGGGCGCGCGGACTGGCATTACTACTTGTGGGACGTTTTGGTATTTCAGGCTTGGCACGAAGCGCAAAAGCGAAAGCATGACAAGGCAAACAGCGCAAAATCGTCCCAAGCTGTTGTTCACGGTTAACGACGCCGGTTTTTTCCTCTCGCATCGCTTGCCGGTCGCCCAGGCGGCGCGGGATGCTGGCTATGACGTTCATATCGCGACCGCGCCGGGCGAGGCCGTGGCGCGTATTTGCGGCCATGGATTCACGCATCACCCCGTTCCACTCAGCCGGCGCGGGCTCAATCCCGTGGCCGAGGTGGGCACAGTCTGGGCGCTGTACCGCCTCTACCGCCGTTTGCGGCCGGGGTTGATTCATCACGTGACCGTCAAGCCGGTGCTCTATGGCGGGATCGCGGCGCGCTTGGCCGGAGCGCCTGCCGTTGTCAGCGCGGTCACCGGCCTGGGTTATGTCTTCATCAGGCGCGGCTGGAAGTCGGCGCTGCTGCGGTCCGCGGTTAAGACCGGATACCGCTGGGCGCTAAAGCGACGCGGCGCCCGCGTGATTTTTCAGAATCCGGACGACCGGGAGGCGTTTCTGACCCAAGGCTTGACTGCCGAAAAGGACTGCGTCCTCATCAAGGGTTCGGGTGTCGACACGGCGCACTTTACGCCGAGGCAAGAACCCGAAGGTGACCCCGTCGTCGTCTTGCCGGCGCGCATGTTGTGGGACAAGGGGGTTAGCGAGTTCGTCGAGGCCGCGCGGCGCTTGCGAGCCCAGGGCGTGACGGCGCGCTTCGTTCTGGTCGGCGATACCGACGACGGCAATCCCACCGCAATCCCGACGATCCGTCTGCAATCCTGGCAAGATGAGGGAACGATCGAGTGGTGGGGCTTTCGCGACGACATGGCGGCCGTTCTCGAGCAGGCGCACATCGTGTGTCTGCCGTCCTACCGCGAAGGCTTGCCTAAATCCTTGATCGAGGCCGCCGCCTGCGCCCGCCCCATTGTCTCCAGCGACGTGCCCGGGTGCCGGGAGATCGCGCGTGACGGGGTCAACGCGCTCCTGGTCCCGCCACGCGACCCCGCCGCCCTCGCGGACGCCCTGCATCGACTGATCAGCGATGCCGCGCTGCGTCGCCGTTTCGGCCTGCGCGGACGTGAAATCGTCGAGGCGGAGTTCTCTCTTGACCGGGTGATCGACGAGACCTTGAATTTGTACGGCGCGCTTCTGCATGAAACGGGAGGGCGAGCGCCACGGGCCGGAAATAGCGAGCAAGCCCAGTGCAACCCCGGTTAATCCTCGTGACCGGCGCACGCGGCTTCGTGGGGCGGCATTTGTGCCGCACCCTCGCGGACGCCGGATACCGCGTACGCGGGACAGTGCGGAGCAACCCACCGCCGCCGGAAGCGGGAATCGAATACCAGGCAAGCGGCGATATCAGCGACCGCGTAGACTGGCGTCCGCTGTTGAAAGGCGTCGACGCGGTGGTTCATGCGGCGGCGCGCGTGCACCTTCCAGGTGACCAGGGCGCCGACCCGCTGGCCGCCTATCGCCGGGCCAACGTCACGGCCAGCGAGACTTTAGCACGGCAGGCCGCCGAAGCCGGGGTGAAGCGGTTGGTATTCCTTAGCTCCATCAAGGCCGCCGACGCCGAGCGGAGCGGCCCCGGCGTCAGGCAACCTGAGCCCTACGACATCACCAAGCTGGAGGCTGAGCATGCTTTGAGCAGAATTGCGCGCGAGACCGGCATGGAAATTGTTGTCCTGCGTCCACCCCTGGTCTACGGACCCGACGCCGCGGCCAACTTCGCCCTCCTGGTCCACGCGGTGTCCAAAGGCATTCCCTTGCCGCTTGGCTCCATACACAACCAACGCAGCTTTATTCATGTCGGCAACCTGTGCAGCGCGATCACCGCCTGCCTGGAGCATCCCAGGGCGCCCGGCGGCGTCTTCGAGGTTAGCGATGGCCCGCCCGTGTCCACGCCGGATTTCGTGCGCGCCATCGGCCGCGCCATGGGTAAACCGGTGCGGCTTCTGCCCTGCCCGCCTGCCCTCTTGCGAAGTCTCGGGCACGCGTTAGGCAAGGGCCCGGCGGCGGACAGCCTGACCGGCGACTTGGTCGCCGACGACCGTGACATACGCGAGCGCTTGGGTTGGCGCGCTCCTACAAGCATGGGCAATGCCATGAAGGCGACCTTCACCGCCCAGAAGCAGGACACGCCGCGATGAGCCGCGTTTTCGCAACCGGTGTATTCGCCCTCTATCGCGGTACCGCGCGCGTGGCGACACCTTTGGTCCTGCGCTTTCTGCGCAAGCGCCTGGCACGCGGGCGCGAGGACGCGGCCCGCTTCGGTGAGCGTCTGGGCCAGGCTGGCATTGCACGCCCCGATGGGCCGCTCGTCTGGATCCACGGGGCCAGTGTCGGTGAATCGCTCTCTGCCCTGCCCCTGATAGAGCAGATCAGGGCGCGCTGGCCCGAGCTTAATATCCTCGTGACCACGGGAACCGTCACCTCGGCCAAGCTCATGGCGCATCGCCTACCAGCGGGCGTTCTTCATCAGTTTGTGCCGGTCGACCTGCCTGGGCCGGTACGCCGCTTCATGACGTACTGGCGCCCAGCGCTTGGCATCGTGATCGAATCGGAGTTCTGGCCGAACATGTTGCACGCCGCGCGCGCACAAGGCGTCGAGCTGGTCCTGGTTAATGGCCGCATGTCGGCCAAATCCTTCGCGCAGTGGCGCCGGGTTCGCCCAACAATCGCGCATCTTCTGAACCTCTTCTCAATCGTTCTGGCGCAGTCGCGCGAAGACCTGCGGCACTTGCACACGCTCGGCGCGGCTCACGCGCAACGCTGCGGCAACCTGAAATTCGCTGCCCCGCCGCTGGCCGCCGACCCGTCGGAGCTTGCCACGCTGCAGACCGCGCTTGGCGCGCGGCCGCGCTGGCTGGCCGCCTCGACCCACCCCGGCGAGGAGATCCTGGTCGCGGCGGCGCACGAAGCCTTATCCAAGACTCATCCGGGCCTTCTCACCCTGCTGGCGCCGCGCCACCCCGGCCGAGGCCCGGAAATCGCCGAAATGCTCGCTGCGAGAGGCCTGCGTGTGGCCCGGCGCGCCGCGGGCGAGACAGTCGCACCCGACACGGACGTCTACCTAGCCGACACGCTCGGCGAGCTTGGCCTCGCATACCGGCTCGCCGACGTGGTTTTTGTCGGCGGGTCTTTGGTTCCCAAAGGCGGGCAGAACATCCTGGAACCGGCCAAGTTAAGCTGCGCCATTCTGTGTGGACCGCATACCACGAACTTTTTGCGCGTGAGCAAAGAGATGGCCGAGGCCGGAGCCCTGCGTCCGGTCAGGGACTCTGCCGAACTAGCCAAGGCCGTTGCGGCGCTGCTGGACGATGAACCGGCGCGCCACGCCATGATTGAGGCCGCCGCCAGCTATGCCCAAAGCGAGGCCGGGGTCCTGGACGACATCATCGAAGCTCTGGCGCCTGCGCTGGATCGCGCCGCCAAGGGATAGACCCCGACGCGCTGCGCTCAGCCGTTCTTTTGGCTCCCGGCTTATCTGATCTTGGAGACGCTACAGCTTCCTCCTTATGCGGTTCAGCAAGACGGCACGGCAGAAAGCGCTTGCGTCACCCCTAGCGCCGGTATCAAAATCGCCCGGCCCTTCGATCGCGCAGTGGGAGTCGATGCGTTTCTTGAGTATTCTAGGTCTGGTCGTGGCAATCCTGACGTTAGGCGCCGTGGAGCGAGCAGCGCACGCCTACGCCGATTCCACGCAAGCCAAGACCGAGGCAAGCTCAACCCAGGCTGTCGACGGCATCGGGTCGCCGCGCGCCGCACATCCCGGGCATGTGCCCGCGCACCGGCCCTTGCCAAGCGGCGACGTGAATTCGATGCTCTGTAAGATTCTCTGCGCCGTGGCGGTGGCCCAGCCGCCGCTCACGGCGCCAAGCGGCGTTCGCGATTGGTTGCAAAGCCGCGAGAGGCTCGCGGCGGTTGAAGACGTCGAGGCGGATGAGGCCGCGCCGGGCCTGCACCCGCCCCCGCCTAGATAAAGCTTCCTTCATAGACCACTGCCTTTCGGCAGCGGGTGCGATCGCCTGCCCGGAACCGACGGACCGTTGGAACCTGCATCCGGGATGTCGCGGCGGACCCTCGGCTCGGCGCCAAACCGCCGACGGGCCGCAGCGGGGTCCGGAGTTATAGGAAGTAATCGCTCATGCAGAATGCTCTCGGACTAATGGCCGATCAAACCATTATGATCGGCATTACCCTGGCCCTCGCCTTCGTGGGAATTGGGGCCCTGTTCATGGCCCTATTTTTGCCGCAGCGTTGGCGGCTCAAGTACCGGATGGAAATCGGCTTCGTGGCCGTACTCGGGGTCCTGGTTGTGTACGCCGACTCCAACAGCGCACGAACCTTCGCTGCCTACGAAGCCGAATTGCCGGCGGCGGACTACCTTTCCGGCAATGTAGCCGGACCGGTCGAAGCCGGCGCGTTCGATCGGCGTATCCGGGCTTTTGCCTTCCAGTGGGGCTTTGTCTTCCTAGACGAGCAAGGCGCCGCCAGTCGCAATGCGGTGCGCGTGATGCCGGGCGAGAAGGTCCTGTTTTCCATTCTCGCGAACGATGTGATTCACGGTTTCAACATCCCAGCCGCGCGCATGACCACGGAGTTGGAACCGGGCAAAGTGCAGTCGATCTGGATCCGCGCGCCCGAAAAGCCGGGCAAATACCTCATTCAATGCCTGAACTACTGCGGCCTGGGTCACGCACAGATGAAGGCGTGGCTGGTCGTCGGCGACGGCACGGAAAAGAAGTCGACGGGCGCTGATCACGGATGACCCTAGGCTGCACCCATCAAGGGGAAGAGGAACTGGAACGATGGAAGCGACACTGACTGGCACGCGCGGCGACCTTAAGACACCGCATTGGGAACCTCGGAACCTGATCGGCGAATGGAGTCTTCGCGAACTTCTCTTTTCGGACGACTGTCGTGCGATCGCGCTCAAGGGCATCCTTACGTCGTTGATTATGCTGGCGCTGGGCGGGCTCTTCGCGCTCACCTTCAGGGCGGAGCTGACCGCACCGGATATCCAATTCTTCGGCGCCCGCCCTTACATGGGGCTGATGACGCTGCACGGCATGCTTATGGTCTTCGGCTTCGTTATTCCGATCGTCATCTCGCTCTGCTACTACATGCTGCCGAAGACGATGCAGACCGACCGGCTGCTTTGGCCCGGCGCCGCGCATGGCAGTTTTTGGACCCTGATCCTGGCGGCCGGCCTTCTGATCGTCGGCCGGCCTGACTTCACCTGGACCTTTTATGCGCCGATGAGCCTGCGCGTCGGTGGCAACTTGGTCTGGCTCGGCTATCTGGCGATCATCCTGGTCGGGGTATCGGAATTCCTGGCCGGCCTCGTTCTGCTGCGTAATGTGCTCGCCTGGCGCGGCCGGTGGACGGCGATGCCGCTTATGGGCTGGGCCATGCTCTCCGAGGCGGCTCTGCTTCTGCTGTCAACGCCGATGCTCAGCCTGGTCGGCCTGTTCCTGCTGACCGATTGGCTCGGCGCAACGGCCCTGTTCGATACGGCGCGCGGCGGCAGTACGACAACCTTTCTCTGGATGTTTTGGTTTTACGGCCATCCCGCGGTCTACCTGCCGCTGGTGCCGGCAAT
>JAJFGN010000048.1 GCA_021776115.1 Kiloniellaceae bacterium
CCCGCCAGGCTCTCCAGTTCCCGTCGTTCCCCAGCCGACAATTCGATTGCCACCGCTGGCTTGCCCATCGATCATGTCCTCCAAAGCCTGCCAAACATGATCTACATGATCTAACAAATTTCGCGATCAGGACACTAGAGCCCATTCCGACCTTATTGAGCCATTTGATGGGCCAATAAGGTCGGAAAGGGCTCTAACGATCGTCGTGCGATCAAGAGCACCGCAAGTGATGCAGGGTCATTTCCGGCGGACAGTTGAGCCGCACGGGAACGATGACCGTTCCGGCGCCGGCCGAGGTGTATCCAACCATGTCATGATACTTCCACGCTCCAGACCCCATGTGCCTAGGCAAGACAGAATCCAACGTGATCGGGATAGAACCGGGAAGACAGATTTGGCCTCCATGTGTGTGACCGCTTAGCATCAAATTGAAGCCGGCATGGGCAGCCTGCCGGTATATCTCCGGCGTATGGGACAGCAGAATGGAAACCTCGTTATGAGGAAACCGGGATGCGGTCTTTTCCATGTTGTCGACGCGATAGTAGTGGGCGTCGTCAATCCCGGCCAAATGAATGCACTGGGTTCCGCGAACGATCGTCTCGGACTCGTTGAGCAACATTCGGATGCCCATTTGTTCCATACCGGGAACCATGCAGACCGTGTCGTGGTTTCCCAGGACACCGTAAAGCGAACCCTTGAGGTGCGCCCGCACTCGCGCCAAACCTTCAAGGGTAGGACCGAACGGCCCGAATGTGTTTCCTCTGAAGTCACCCGTAAGGACGCAGATATCATAGTGTATACTTGGAAGATGCTCGATTAAGCGCCGCATGGCGCCTTGACTAATGTCCACATGCATGTCGCTGAGATGAAGTATGGTGAAGCCGTCGAACGACGCTGGAAGCCCGGGCAGTTTCACATTGTGGTGCCGAACTTGGATATTTTCGGCGTTCCGGCGCCCACGCCAGTAAAGCCCCGTCAGCTTGAGCGTGTTTCGAATCACGGAATGGATCGAATACCAGTTCTCGATATGAAAGAAGTTGATGCCATGGCCGAATATGTGCGCCTCGTAGTCCCTCTCAATTCCGAGCCGCTGTCTCGCATGCAGCCTTCCGAGGCGTTGCTCGAGTTTCTCTAGAAGGTCATGCGTCAAACCTGGCAGTTTCACACGAACTTCTTCATTCACGACGCGTCTCTCATCCAAGTGAGCATCTGAACGGCCGGGGATCACTTACCCATCATGATCTGCTCCCGCTAGCCCAGCATCTTGTGCAGGCGCGCGTCCCTGGTCTTGAAATGCTCGCTAAACCAATCGCGCAGGTGTGTCGATAGCGCCTCGCCGTAATCGAGGTAGGCGCCGCATTCGTAGTCGTCCATGATGTCGCGGATACCGTCGAGCAGGCGTTCGTGGTCCGCCTTGTGATCGGCGTAGTCGTCGTAGCCGCGCTCGCGCATGATCCTTTCCTCCAACGCGAAGTGAGCCGAGATCTTGGCATTGACCTCGCCCAGAAACGCCGCGACCGCACCTTTCTCGGTCTCGCCGCCAAGGCGAGCGTGAAGATCGTTGAGAAGCTGGATCAGCTCCCGGTGCTCGTGATCGACGGAGGCAATCCCGATACGGAATTCCTCGCGCCATTCGACTAAGACCATCGCATTCCCTCCTAGCCGCGAGGCCCAGCGGCTGCCGGGAAACGGAAGCCGCCGGTTTCGGACCGGAATTCGATCACGAACCTTTGGCGCGGCGCGATCTCAACCTCAAGCTCGCGCTGGTAATCGAAACCCTGGGCCCGGTTGCTGTCGCGCAGACGCGCGGACAGTCTATGGGACCCGCTCGGTATCACAAAATTCTCGTATATCTGCGACGGCCCGTCCCCGAACAGGCCGGAGGGCGGAATCGACTCACGCACGATGGTTTGACCGTCGAGATCGACTTCGACCAGCACGGGCAGGCGTTCGCGCGGACAATCCAAGGGCTTGCGCATGTTCGGCGGCAGCGCCGCGATCTCCTTCGCGGTGAGACGGCGGCAGGTACCGGCATGTTGGCCGCTATGCGCCACGCTAAGTGTCAGTTGCGCCTTGTCGTCGTCGAAATGCCGGTAAGCCGGCGTGTCGGCAAAAAAGCCGAGCAAGACCGCGATCAATGCATAGACCACACCCTGCCCTAGAAATCGGAAGACCTTAAGCATGTGTGTTGGTCCCGTCGATCTTGGCGCGCGGCGTTCTGGGACTGGGCGGACTGGCTGGCTGGGCCGCCAGACGGGTCCGAAACCCCTCGATAGCCTTGGCCAGCGCCGCCCGGTCTGCGCCTGCCGCCCAGGCGGTGAGAATGCGTTCGCGCGGGACCCTCGGGCGCAGGTAGGGATCGCGCGTGCCGGCCATGCGCGCCTCCATCCATGCCACGCCATAGCGGTTGAAGCACTCCCCGTCGCGGCAACCAGTGATGACCACCCCGTCCGCCAGATCGCGGCTCAGCACGTAATCTATGAACGAGGGCGGCAGCGCCGCGATGCACGGCAAGCTTAAAGTGCCGATGCGGTTCGATGCCAAAGTATCGAGACGCGCAGCGTGGTCGCAACCGAAGACGATCACTCTGGCATCGCCAGCCAAGCCCGCCGCCGCAACCTCGAGCCGGTCGCGCAGCACGCGCAACGAGCGATCGGGCAGATCGATTCCCGGGATCAGGTCGCTGGCCCGGCGGAACGGTGTCGATGTCGGGCACGACCCAGCGCAGATGCCGCAGGCAACACACAGCGAGGCGTCGACACTGGCCTCCTGCTCGAACGGCAGGGTGTCGCTGCGCGGACGCATGAGGATCGCGTTGAAAGGACAGTCGTTGGCGCAGCGCTCGCAGCCGTTGCAATTATCCAGATCGACAACGGCCGCAGCGGGGCGGCGCACCGGCGGCAGCCACGGCAAGGCGAACAGCATGAAAGACAATATGGCGGCGAAGGCCCAAACCGCGCCATACGAGAAAGTGTCCATCAGGGGGTAAGCGGACAGGTAAAACCAGTCGAGATTGAGCACGCCCGGCACGGCCGCGAGATCGGCCGGCGGGTGACTGACCGCCGGCTTGACGAAAGACAACGCCACCAACATCAGGAAAGTGCCGGCAGCAAGGCCGCGCTTGGGGTTGATCCGCGGCTTAGTGACCCGCTGCAGGTGAATCCACAGGACCAGGAGCAGCAGCAACGGCGCGACGATGTGAATGAAGGTCAGGAGCGTGAAAAACCGATCGTCGAGCGAATGGGGAGCCAGGAAATTACGCGCGATCGACTCGCCGAAAATGCCCAGCCAATCGAACCACTCGGTACTAGCGATGGCGATGTATTGTGCGAGTTGGTCCCACACCATCCAGTAGCCGCTGATGCCCGCGACGAAAACCAGCCATAGGATCGGCGTGCCCGTAACCCAGGTAAACCAGCGCGCCCCGCGATACCGGTCGAGCGCGAACTCGCGCAGCATGTGGACAACCATCATCAGAATCATGCCGTCGGAGGCATAGCGATGCAGGCTGCGCATGACACCGCCTAGATACCACTGGTCGACGGTCATGTATTGCACCGAGTCGTAAGCCTCGGTCGTGCCGGTGTCGAACAGAACGTAGACGTAGATCCCACTAATCGCGACCACCCAGTAGTAGAAGAAGCCGAGGGCGCCGAGTTGATAGAGGGGGTTCCAGGCCGGCCCGAAGATCCGGTCCAACCAAGCTTCGACGATCTCGAACATCCGGCGCAGGCCGCTCTGCACCAAGCTCACGGACCGGCCGCCAGGATAGGGAACTGCATCCATTTTCATCGGAACCGACGGCTGCGAACGTGGATCAAGCGTGGCCCCGGCCGGGCCGCGAGCGCCACCAGGCGCGCGCTAGGATCACGCTCAGGCCGAGCAGACTGGCGCTGCCGACAGCGAGAGCGATGAAGATAGAATAGTCGAAACGGTAGCGCTCGCTCGCCGGGTCGTAATAGGTGCAGAACAAGCGTATCCGGTCGACCAGTTTCGCCACCGGGCTAGCCCCCGCGGAGCGGCCGAACACAAGCTCCAACAGCGGCTCGACCAGGGCCGGCGCGCCGAACTGCGCGCCATAGACCTGGCGGTAGACGCGTCCATCCGCGTCGATCACGGTGGTCTGGGCCAGGTGATCGAAGCCGCGTGGCGAGGGAAAATAAATGAACCCCAAGGTCTCGATCAAACGATCGATCGACGCTTGATCTCCGCTCAGGAATTTCCAGTTGGGCAGATCGACGCCCTGACCACGGGCGAAAGCGCGCATCCGCTCCGGCGTATCGTCGCGCGCGTCGAATCCGATCGTGACGACAGAGAAGGCGTTCTCGCCGACCGCATCTTGCGCGACCTCAACGGCTTCGTGGAGAGTCTGCACGACCACGGGACATGATTCCGAACAAGCCGTGAAGACCATGTTCACGACCAGCGGCTTACCCCGGTAGCCGCTTAGGCGGACCTCGCGGCGCTGGGTATCCAGGAAGGTGTGCTCCCCCAGCGCGCGCCCGATGGCCGCCTGGCTGTGCGCAATCGCGGCCTCGGGATCGAACGCGACGTCCGCGTCGTCGCTCGACTTCGCGATCGCGCCTTGACCCAAGCTAGTCCAGAAAAGAAGGGCAGCGGCCAAGGAGGCGCACTTGATATGGCGGAGCACCCCGCCTCCTAACCCAGGATCGCGCGGTCCGCGATCGCGGCGAAGAGAAGCAGGCCGAGCTGTACCAGCGACGCGAAGAAATTCGTCATCGCGGCTTTGGGCCCGGGGTCAATGACCAGCCTGACCGACTTCAGGACAAAGTAGCCGCCGCCGATCGCCGCCCCCGCCAAATAGATCCATCCCATCCCAAGCACGGCGGGCACCAGAGAGAGCAGAACCAGGACCACGGTGTGGGCCAAAATGACCTTGGCCGCCAGGGCGTCGCCGACGACTACCGGCAGCATGGGCACGCGGGCGGCCGCGTATTCCTTGTGCAAGGCAGTCGCCAGGCTCCAGAAATGCGGCGGCGTCCAGAGGAAAAGCACAACCGCAAGCACGATCGGCGCGGCGGAAAGCTCGGGGTTCACCGCCGAAGCGCCGGCCAGGACCGCGAAACTGCCGGCCAGGCCACCGAGCACGATGTTGAGCCAGGTCCGATTCTTCAGCCAGATCGTGTAAACGACGCCATAGGTAAAGGCGCCAAGAAAAACGTGCAAGGCCACCGCGGCGTTGAAGGTCCAGGCCGCCACCGCCACCGCCAGCGCCAGAGTGCCCAGAATGATCCCCAGCCAAAGCGGCCCGGCCTTGAAGACGCCGGTCACGAAGGGGCGATTGCGGGTCCGGGCCATGCGCGCATCCAGATCGCGCTCGACATACTGGTTGAAGGCCCCGGCACTGGCCGCCGACATCAGAACCGCCAGGGCCAGCACAACGATCTTCCAAGCCTCGAGGCCCGGTCCCGGCGTCACCGCCAAGCCGCCGAGCGCGCACAGCATGATCGCCAGCCCGATACGGAGCTTGAAGACCGACCAAACCTGTGCAACCGCCGCACCCATCTTTTCCTCGCCGCTTTCTTGAACGCCGGGCTCAGCTTAGCGGCCAAACCTCTGACAGGAACTTCCAGTTGATGAAGTAGTAGAGGACGAAGGCCAGAAAGAAGACCGAGACCAAGACGATGGTTCCGGGCAGCTTCAAGGTGCCTTCGCCGCCGTAGGATGAAACCGCCGCGCCCGGCGCCACAATGGGGTTGGCCTTGATCGCGGCCTCGTCGCGCACCTTGCCAAACAGGATCGACCCGACCACGACGACAACATACATCAAGCCGCCAATGGCCGCCAGGATCGCGGAGATTCCATTCAGGCCCATCATCAAAAAGGCGGTGCCGGGGTAGTCGAAGGTGAAGACCGAATCGCTGAACGTGATATCCCAATGCCGGCGCGCCACGCCCAGCGTCCCCGCGCCCATCATGAACAGCGAAATTCCGGCGACACCGATCCCGAATATATAGGGTTGCCACTTGGCGACCGCGGGCAAAATCAACTCGCGCCGGAAGATTAGAGGCACGACGAGATAGGTGATCGCCATGAAGGCAAGCGTTGTCCCCGCGACCACGGTGGCGTGGAAGTGACCGGGCACGTAGAGGGTGTTGTGCAGCAGCAAATTGATCTGCTCGGTGCCCAGAACGACGCCGGAGATGCCGCCCAGGAAGCCGAACAAAACCAGCGATATGAACATGCCGGAGAATGCGGGGTTGTCCCAGGGCGCCTGGCGCAGCCAGCCGAAAATCCCCTTGGTGAAGCCGCGCCGGCGCTGCGCCGCTTCGATCGCGCCGGGCAGGCTCATACCGTGAATCATGCTGCCCAAGACCGCCAGATAGATTGCATAGCTGGTGTTGAACACTTTCCACTCGGAGCTTATGCCCGGCTCGGCCAGCAAGTGGTGGGCGCTGGCCAGTTGCAGGAACAGGATGTAGAGCAGGAAAGCGCTCCGGCTGACCTTTTCCGACAAAGGCTTTGCGCCCAGCACCAGGGCCGCGATCGCATACCAGATCGCGACTTGGGCGGAGACGTTGATCTGCTGCGAGGAATGGCCCATGGCCCACCACACGAGCTTATATGTCAACGAGTCGATGTTAGCGATGTAACCGATCGACCAAAGGAATGTCGGTATCAGGATGATCGCGCCGGAAGCGATGGTGAAGACCGCGATGATCGCCGCCGTGATCGCGCCGAAGGTGACCAGCGGGACGGATCCCTCATAGGTTTTCTCCTCCTTGGCGATGACCAGCGTGCCGAAGAAAACCATGCATCCGAACAAGGCGCCGACCGCGAAGAGAATCAAGCCGAGATAGAAGTGCGGCGCCGCCTTCATGGGCACGTAGGAGGTGAACATGACGCTCGATTCGCCTTGCAGCACGGCGACCGTCGCCATCAGCGAACCGACAACCATCAAGATGAAGCCGAGCCACGCGAACTTCGGCGCTGCCAGCCGGCAGTTCAGTAGGATCGCCGAGGCGAAATAGAGGATCGCCATTTCGAAAAAGATGATCCAGAACAGCAGAACCGCTGCGCCATGCGCGGTAAGCAAGGTATAGAACCATTCCGCCGGAAGCAGATGGACCGCCGGCCAACGGGTTAAGGCAACCAGCAAGCCGAACAGGCCGCCCACCGCCAAGAACACCACGCCAACGACGGCGTTGACCTTGATCAGGGTTTCCGCCTTGGCATAAACGCGCAAGCCGGTATCGCCGCAGATCCGGTATTTCTCCTCTGGCCACGCCAGAGCGCCTTCCAATGCGCCAACGCTCATATCTGCCTCTACTTTTTATCGACGACGCGGATTTTACCGACCATGGTGTGATGGCCGATGCCGCAGAATTCGTTACACACGACGAAAAACTCGCCGGCCTCGGTGGGCGTGATGGTCAACACCAGATCGTAATTCGGGTGAACCTGGATATTGATGTTGGTCGGCTGCAACGAAAACCCGTGCTGCCAATCCATCGAGGACAGGTGCAGGCGGTAGCTCTGATCTTTTTCAAACTGGAGCACCGGCCACCATTCCCACAAGCGCGCGATCAAGTAGACGTCGCTGCCGGGTGGCGGTTGGACAATGGGGACGCCGGTATCGCCTTCCTCGCCGATCGTATATTGGTCGGCCATGGCCTCCGCGCGCGCGGCGAAAACCTCGGGATCGATCCGGTAAGCCTCGTTCGATAGGTTCTGCTGACCCGCGATGTGCCAGTAGATCATCGCGGAGAACATAACCAGGCCCCAAACGAAGGCGATGGAGATCCATATGATCTCCATCCGATGCAGGGGTTCGTTCCACCAATTTCCCTTTACGGCATGTATCGCCATGGATCGAGCGCCCCCTTGGCTATTTCGCGATCGGAATCTGGGTAATTTCCATGATCCCCCAGATTACGTAGAACACGGTCGGCACCACGACCCCGAGGAACAGCAGCAAGAAGGGATTGTCGAGCAACCGCTGCATGGCCGGCACCCGTTCGCCGCGGGTTCCGCCATTCTCCGCCACTTGGCCGTCGCCGTTTTGTGTGTCGCTTGGTGCCATACTCGCCCCCTCTATCACCTGCGCGGCCAGTTTCCCGTGGCCGCGCTATGTCTTCGTTCGAAGCTTGGATTTCATTCGGTCTGCGCGCGCGTGTCCTTGACTTAGATCAAGCCCGGTTGTGCCAAGGGGCGATCGACATCATTCGCCAAGAAATTGGCGGATCAAGGCGAAGACCGACAAGGAGAGGACAAGAATAAGGCCGAAGAACACGATCGAGCGCTGTTCCAAGCGGCGGCCGAGCAAAGCTTCCACGCCGCGCAACAGGACATCGGAGAGGAAATACAGGCCGACCGCAACAATCCCGAGGTAGATCAGCTCCATGCGCCGCTCACGTCTTGGGCGGTATCGCGGCGCTCTGGGCCGGCTGCGCCGCCGAGGTCGGGCGCGTCGTGGCCTTCTCCATGGCCGCCGCCATGGCCTTTTCGATCGCCGCGGCCATGGCCTCCGGCGCCGCGTCATGCTTCAGGTAGGTCAGGACCGCGCCGTCCGGGCCGGCAAAGTAGACATAGGCGCTGTGATCGACGGGGTAGGTGTCGTCGCCGGTCTCGACCTTCGAATAATAGACGCGATAAGCCTGCGCGACCTGCCGAATCTGTTCGGCGCTGCCGGTCAGGCCGATCATGCGAGGGTGAAAAGCCGCCACATACTCGGCTAAAACCTCCGGCGTGTCGCGGTCCGGATCCACGGTCACGAACAAGGGTTGGATCGCCTCGGCGTCAGGGCCCAGAAGCTCCATCGTCGCCGCAATCGAATTTAGCGTGGTCGGGCAGACGTCCGGGCAGTTGGTGTAACCGAACACCATCAAGAGGTATTTACCCCTGTAGGCCCGCTCGGTCACCGGCAGTCCGGCATGATCGATCAAGGAAAACGGCCCGCCGGGCGCCGCCGCGCGGGTCGTGATGACCGGTTCGCCATCGCCCCTGGGTGGATTGGATTCGGATTTCAGCCACAGCCATTCGCCGGCCAGGATAGCAAAAATCACCGCCACGACCGCACCGATTCGCCCATATCTCATCGACAGCGCCCCTTCGCAAACCAAGATATTGCGTCAGGACTATGCCGGAGCCCCCGGCTCACACCTTGATTTCGATCAATCGGGGGCCGGGGACCGGTGCGGCAGTTACCCAGCCAAGGCTGTTTCGACCAGCGTGCGGGCCTTGGCCGGGAGGTTCAATCGCAGGGCCGCCTCGTGGCCGTGCGGCGACATCTTGGGCCAAGTCTTACGCAGAATATCGATTACCTTGGCATCTTCGTGCTTAACCGCGAAATCGGCGAAGTAGTCTTCCAGAAACACGACGCAGACGACATCCTCCAGGGCTTGAGCCTCCGGATCGCGTTTTAGACGATGTTTACGGATCAGGGACTCGACATGCGCGACATCTTCCGCGGGATAGCCCGCGCCGGTCATAATTTCGCCCACGCGCCGGGCGTGCGTGCGCTTTAGCTCGTTGCGCCAGCGTAGGTAGCCCTCACGGCCTTGCGGAAACGAGCCGCGCGGGCTGGTCCATCGTTCGATGTGCTGGCCGCGCGCCGCGATCCGCAAATGCTCGGAAGCCTCGGGATAAAGCCGCAGTAAGGTCCGCGACATACGCTGACCGTAGACGAGCTCGGCCGGATGCACGGCGCCCTCGAATTCGATTCGATTCGGATCCTGCCCATTGGCCGCATCGATGGCGTCGAGTGCGATGCCTAGGCGATCGCTAGCCATGATCCAGCTCACTGCCGAAATCGGGCTGTTCTTCATCGATGAAATCGCGCAAGGCGGCCACATCGCGGATCGCGGCCATATTGTGATCGATGATCACGCCCAAGGGGCGAAGCCGGGCGAAGGCCCGCGAGAGACTTTCCGGTTTCATGCCCAAACGCCCGGCGATCAGCGTCTTATCGTAAGGCAAGCCAATGGTGCAGGCGCCTTCTGCGACCGGGCAGAGCTCGCCCAGGAATTCCGCCACCCGCTGGGTGCCCGTGCGCGCCTTAAGTTGCTCAATCTGCTGCACCAAGCCGTGGAGATGGCGCGACGTCGATGCCAGCATGGCCAGCGCTAAATCGGGAGACTCATGCAAGAGCGAGACCAGATCGCGGGTTGGGACCCGCATCACCCGGCATTCGGCGACGGATTCCGCGCCGGCCGGGTATTCGCCTTGGATAAAGGCGGCCGCCTCGGCGAAGCTTTGCCCCCGAGTGAAGACACCGACCACGGTTTCGTCGCCGGCCCGGGTCAGGCGGTAGACTTTCACCCAGCCATCGATAACAAAAAAGAAATGGGTGGCGGGCTCTCCCTGTCTGAACAAAGTCTCGCCGCGCCCATGTTCCACGATGACGGCTTGACGCAACAGGCGCCGCAGAGGCTCCTCTCCGAGGTCGCCGAAGACGATGCTTTGCCGGACAATCGCCAAGTCATGGTTGTTCACGCGGGGATATCCTCGACGGTCAGATTGCGCGCCGGCCCAGCATAAGCCGCCAGACCAAGGATCAACAGGGAGAAACGGGAAGCGGGTCGCGCTTATGCTTCTTCGAGCGCCGCCAGCCCCGGCATAGCGAAACCACGCCCGGACAAGGCCGCCAGAAGGTCCCGGCGTTGCGCCTCGCTAAGCGCCACCAAGGGCGGGCGCAGGCGGCGCCAATCGGCATCGCCCGAATAATGCGCCACGGTCTCCTTCAGCGCCGGAATCATGGGATATTTCTGCAGGACACCGCGTAGCTCGTCGAGGTCTGCCTGCAAGGCCTCAGCCTGCGGCGATTGCCACTCAGCATAAAGCCGATGGATCGCGGCCGGATTAATGTTCGCGGTCGCCGAGATACACCCCGCGCCGCCGCCACGCAGGGTGCGCAACAAGAAGGATTCGCTGCCCGCGAAAACCGTGAAGCCGGGAAAGCGCTTCAGCATACCCTCGGTGTTGCTCCAATCGCCGGAGCTATCCTTGATTCCGACCACGGTGTCTGGATAGGCCGCGATCAGGCGCTCGATCAGGTCGAAGGTGATCGGCACCTGCGCGATCGGCGGAATGTGATAGAGATAGATGCGCAGGCGCGCGTCGCCGACCCGCTCGATCACCTCGGCGTAGCTGCGGAACAACCCCTCCTCGCTCACATCCTTGTAGTAAAACGGCGGCAGCATCAGGGTGCCGGCACAACCGCGCTTGACCGCGTGCGCAGTCAGACGGACGGTATCGGGCAAGGCGCAAGCGCCGGTTCCCGGCATCATGCGCGCCGGATCGACCCCTGCCTCCACCAGGGCGTCCAAAAGTTCGATCTTTTCCTCGACCGAAAGCGAGTTGGCTTCGCTGTTGGTACCGAAGACCGCCAGACCGCAATTCTGCGACAGAAGCCAGCGGCAATGCCGGGCGAGGCGCGAGGCATCGGGCCGCAGATCGGCCCCAAAGGGCGTCACCACAGGCGACAGAACACCGGAAAATCTCTTGGATTCGCTCATAACTTGCACCCTCGTTAGGCGAGAAACGAACACCCCGTCAAGCATTCGGACAGGATCAGATTACGCAAGCTAGGAGGCTAGCGCCCAGCAGCGCGAGAGCCCAGAAAATTCGCCCGGAAGTAAAAGTCCGCCATTCAACCTACCCTCGCCGCACCTAGTGGGCAGGTCTGATTGGCGGTCGAAAACGGGGAAGGGCCGGTCCACTTTCCGGGCTTACCCGCGGCCCACCCGGCTCCCGCGTTGACCGCAACGTGCATGCGCGGCTAGAAAGGCATCGGCAACAATGGCCGCAGGGTTGAATACGCCGGTATTGAAAACCGGCGGGGTGTTCTCGCCGCCCCGGTTGCCGCCTCACAATCTTATGCGCCAAAAAGTACGGGATGGCGCATAAGATTGTGAGGCGGCAACCGCGCATCGTTCCACGGACAACCCAGTCGACGACAGGTAACCCATGGATTCCAGTCCGATAGATCGCATTGAGTTTGTTGAAGGGCCGTTCGCACCGGCCGACCTCACCGCCGTCCGGTTGGTGCGCGTCGCTTATTTGTCCCCGGAATCCTATTTAGAGACCGCTTGGACTCAAACGGTCCATCCGGTTGCCGCGATCATCCATGGCGACTTTCCCCTTCCTGAGCGGCCCTGGCCACAAATTCGCAGTCAGCTCAGGCCCATGACGGGGTCAAGCAAAGTTGAGATCTTATACACCGGGGCCCAGGTCCGCTTCGACTACGATGAACCCGGTGTTGAAATTGCCTTCACTGAAGACCTGTTTTTTGCCGGCTTTCAGCTTGAGGGGGACGACTCTACGCCCCTCGTCGTACAGGCCGAACTCCTCTACAAGCGGTTATTGGGTCTAATTCAACAGAGAGGTTACCCTCACCTGTTAAGAGTCTGGAATGTCATCCGGGACATCCATGGAGAGCAAGATGGTCTGGAACGGTATCGCCAGTTTTGTATCGGAAGGTACGAAGCCTTCAGAAGTTACTCAGCAGACATCGGCGCGGCTTATCCCGCCGCGAGCTGCGTAGGGTCGCAAACCGGCGGCCTTTGTGTTTATTTTCTGGCAGGCAAAGCGCCTGGATTGACGGTTGAGAACCCCAATCAGGTGAGTGCCTTTCTCTATCCACAGCAATACGGCCCGCGCAGCCCGTCATTCTCGCGCAGCCTAGTCACGAAATGGGGTCACCGCGCGAACTTGTTCGTATCGGGAACGGCCAGCATCACGGGGCACGAATCGCGCCACGCCGGCCAGCTCAAGCAACAGGTCCAAGAAACCCTGCGAAACATCGAAAACTTGGTTCAAGCCGCCGAAGATAGATCCCGGCTATACTTTCCAATTGCCGGAGCGAACGCAGTATTCAAAGCCTATATACGAAATACAAGCGACTACCCTGAAGTACGCGATCTTCTGATAAAGTACTTTGGGCCCGATATAGAGATCTTGTATCTGCAGGCCGATATTTGCCGCGAGGTTTTGCTCGCTGAAATAGACGGAACTCTAACGACAGAAACGGCCGGCGCCGAATTCGCCGGCGTGCGCGGCTAGATCTTTCCCGCAGCTTCACCCGGCGGGCCTTTGGGCGGTGTACTCGCTGAATATAATGGCGGACAAATGGCACGGCGATAGCAAGACGAACGGCCCAAGCAGCGTCGCGACATGGATCGCGACGAGAACCCCCAAGAAGAAAAAGAGTTTGAGAACGACGGACCCGGACATAACCGGAGTGCTGATGCCGACTCCAGATCTTATGGTGTTCAATTTACGAGCGAGATACCCGCATACAACCGAATTTCTTGACTCTCGCGGCTCATTGAGTATTTTAGAACAAACCAAGAACATTATAAAAGAGCCAACGTGAGCCCCCATGTCCGCCATCGCGATCGAAGATCTAAAACGGCGAATTTCAGCCCTTGAGCGTCAAATTGCGCCCGCGAATGGCTTAAATTTCGCGACGGGTTGCGATGAAATCGACCAATATCTGCCGTCTTCAGGTTTCGCGGCCGGCGCGCTCCATGAAATTCAGGGCGCCACCTATCGAGACCGCGCGGCTTCGCTTGGGGTTGCGCTGGCGCTTTGCGCCCGGCTTTCAGCGGAAAAGGCGGGCCCCGTGATCTGGTGCCAGTTGCGCGACCCGGACCGGCTACACCTCCATGCGCCCGGTCTTACCGGGTTTGGAATCGACCCCGGACGGGTCACCAAAATTATCCTTCGTAAGGAGCAAGACCTTCTTTGGGCCATAGAGGAAGCGCTCGATTGCGCTTATGTCGCAGGCGTCATCGGCGTTCTGTGGTCGGAAAAACTTTACGATTTTACGGCGAGCCGACGACTCGCATTGCGCGCAAAGGAAAGCGGCGTGACCGCGTTTATGGTGCGTCCCCATTGGGCCAATGGAGCCACCGTCGCGGACACGCGCTGGCGCATTTCAAGTGCAAAAAGCATAGCGCCGCGAATACGCCGGGCCTTTCTGCCGCGCCTCGGCAAAGCGCAATGGCGGCTCGACATGACAAAATGTAGAGGGGCGAAACCATGTGCATGGCATGTCGCGTGGGACCATGAAACGCTACGTTTCGATTTGGCTGCCCAACTGGCCGATAGAACGGGCCTACCGCCAATCCGGTCAGCGGGCGCCTTCCGACAAACCGGTTGAAATCAGCCCGCAGCGCCCCTTTGCACTCACCGCCAAGGCCCAAGGCGGCGTTAGAGTTATGGCCTCGAATGATACTGCGAAGCGTGCGGGCGTGATGACCGATCAGCTTCTAGCGGACGCGCGCGCGCTGTGTCCGGTCCTGAATGTTGCGGACTACGATCCAGCAAGCGACGAAGCCGATCTCGACCGGCTTGCGCGCTGGTGCATTCGTTATAGCCCGTGGGTTGCGAGCGATGCGCCGGAAGGCATTCTCATCGACATATCGGGCTGCGCACATCTCTTTGGGGGCGAAGACGCGCTTGCCCGTGATATGTCGGCTCGTCTGAGAAAGTTTGGATTTCGATCGAGGCTTGGTATTGCCAAGACTATCGGCGCGGCGTGGGCCATGAGCCGGTACGGCGACGGCGCGCGGATCATCGTGAACGATGCGGAAACGGCAGCAATGCTTTCAACGCTGCCTATTATCGCATTGCGCGTCGGTCATGACGTATCGGACCGGCTTGAGCAAGTGGGCCTCAAAACTATCGGTGCATTGATCGGCAAGCCGCGCGCGCCATTGGCGGCGCGCTATGGGACCGATCTCATTAAGCGCCTAGATCAAGCTTTGGGGCATATGTCGGAAAGCTTGTCGCCGGTCGCGGAACCGCCCGACTATCGAACGTATCGGAAGTTTCTAGAACCGATCTTGCTCTTGGAACAAGCGCAAAACTGCCTCGTCGATCTCGCGAATCCCTTGGCGAACATGCTGAAGAATTCAGCGTCCGGTGCACGGCGTTTTGATCTTTCCCTATACCGTGTGGATGGCGATGTGAAATCGCTCCGTATCCATACAAGCACGCTCTGCAATGAGCCCGGCCATATCGTGCGGCTTTTTCAAGAGAAGCTCGAAAAACTGAATGAGAGCTACGATGCGGGATTCGGCATAGAGCAAGTCGTGCTCAATGCCTTTGAAACCGAGGCCGTAACCGCCGAGCAACCGGGCCTCGACCGCAAGCGGCCGCGCGGTACAGAAGCGGAATTTCATCTACTTCTCGACCGGTACGGCAATCGGCTTGGCTTTGAAAATGTCGGGCGCTTTGTGCCCAACGAAAGCCACGTCCCCGAACGCTCCGAGAGATTGGTTCCAGTAACGGCGAGATCCCCAGAGACGGAGAACTGGCCGGAATTTCTGCGGCGCTTACAGGGTGGTTTCTATTTAGGCCGCCCCATTGCGCTGTTGCCGCGCCCTGAGCCGATCGTCGCCGTCGCCGAAGTTCCAGACGGCCCACCGATCCGTTTTGAATGGCGGCGAGTGACGCATCGCGTCATCCGGGCGGAAGGACCGGAGCGCATCGCGCCCGAGTGGTGGGGCAAGATCCCGAAAGAGGTCGAGCCGACGCGGGATTATTTCCGTATTGAGGATAAGGACGGCTATCGCTTCTGGCTGTATCGGCAAGGCCTATATGAGCGGCGAGAGACGCCGAGCTGGTTCATGCATGGATTCTTCGCATGAACGCAGAATATGCGGAACTGGCCGTCACCAGCAATTTCAGCTTCCTGCGGGGCGCTTCGCACCCGGACGAATTGGTGACAACCGCCGCGCTGCTTGGCTACCGCGCCATTGCGATCGCGGATAGAAATAGCGTCGCCGGCATTGTCCGCGCATATGTCGCGGCGAAAAAGGTCGGTATTCAGCTATTAGTTGGGACGCGGCTCGTTCTCGAAGGTGGTTTTGAAACTCTCTGCTTTCCCGAAGATCGCGATGCCTATGGCCGGATGACGAAACTCCTCACCAAGGGAAATCGGCGGGCAGAGAAAGGCCAATGTGTACTCACGATCGAAGATCTTCTTGATCTTGAATCGGGTCACGTCTTTGTCGCGCTGCCGCCGTATGAACCGGGGGCAGGCTTTGAAACCGCACTTCGATGGCTACACGAAAAATTTGCGGGCGACACCTATCTGGCCGCGACACGCACGTATCATGGCAATGACGATGTGCGGCTCGAAAGGCTCGAATCTCTGTCCCTGCGTTGCAAAACTCCGATGGTGGCAACCAATGATGTTCACTATCACGCGCCCAATCGCCGCCCGCTACAAGATGTTCTGACTTGTATTCGTGAGCATTGCACGATCCAAGAGGCGGGCCTTCGCTTGAACGTTAATGCCGAGCGGCATTTGAAATCTCCGGAAGAAATCGTCCGCATTTTCAAGGGATATGAGGGCGCCGTTGCCCGCACGTTGGAGATCGCGGAGCGGTGCCGGTTTTCGCTCGATGAACTTGCTTATGAGTACCCGGATGAACCGGCGGGCGAAAGCAAGACGCCGCAAGCGGAATTAGAGCGTTTGACCTGGCTCGGAGCGAAACGGCGTTTTCCCGGCGGCGTGCCGGAGAAGGTGCGCGCGGCCGTTGAGTATGAATTAGAGCTGATCGATGGACTCAAATACGCGCCCTATTTTCTGACGGTCGATGATATCGTACGGTTTGCGAGATCGCGCGGAATCTTGTGCCAAGGGCGCGGTTCGGCTGCCAATTCTTCCGTATGCTTCTGCCTTGGCATTACCTCTGTCGATCCCACGAAAATCGATCTCCTTTTCGAGCGTTTTGTCTCGGCTGAACGCAAAGAACCGCCCGATATAGATGTCGATTTCGAGCATGAGCGGCGTGAAGAAGTTATTCAGTACGTCTACGAAAAGTACGGGCGGCACCGGGCCGGGATCGCGGCAACGGTTATAACCTACCGAACCCGAAGCGCCATTCGCGAGGTCGGGAAAGCGATGGGACTTTCCCTCGATACGGTGAGCGCGCTTTCGGGGGCCATTTGGGGGCGGTCATCGAATGGAGTGGATCGGGAGCGGGTCAAGGAATTGGGCCTAGACCCAAGCGACGCCACCCTCTCGCAAACCTTGAAGCTGACCCACGAATTGATCGGCTTCCCGCGCCATCTTTCACAGCATGTCGGCGGCTTTGTCATCACCAAAGGGCCGCTCGAAGAGGTCATGCCCATCGCAAATGCGGCGATGAAAGACCGAACTTATGTCGAGTGGGACAAGGACGATCTCGATGCGCTCAATATCCTCAAAATCGACATTCTCGCATTAGGGATGCTTACCTGCATTCGTAAAGCCTTCGCGCTCATAGAGAAACACTACGGCAAGGCGTACGGCCTGGCCACCGTTCCGGCTGAAGACGAGCGTGTTTATGACATGATCTGCGAGGCAGATACCCTCGGTGTGTTTCAGATTGAAAGCCGCGCGCAAATGTCCATGCTGCCGCGCTTAAGGCCACGCAAGTTTTACGATCTTGTCATAGAAATCGCCATCGTGCGGCCCGGGCCTATTCAGGGCGATATGGTGCATCCCTATCTGCGCCGCCGCCAAGGCCTGGAAGAAGTCGATTTTCCATCTTCCGAGCTGCGCGAAGTGCTCGGTAAAACCCTTGGCGTCCCGCTCTTTCAAGAGCAAGCCATGAAGATCGCAATTGTGGGGGCAAAGTTTTCGCCGGGCGAAGCGGATAGGCTGCGCAAGGCGATGGCAACCTTCCGGCGCACGGGGCAAATCGGGGATTTCCGGGAAAAGTTCATCAAGGGCATGATCGGCAATAGATACGCGGAGGACTTTGCCGAGCGATGTTTCAAACAGATTGAAGGCTTTAGCGATTATGGCTTTCCCGAGAGCCATTCGGCGTCGTTCGCACTACTTGCCTATGTCTCAAGCTGGCTCAAGTGCTTTTACCCGGATGTATTCGCTTGTGCGCTTCTGAACTCGCAACCGATGGGCTTTTATTCGTCGTCGTCCATCGTCCGAGACTTTCGCGACCACTGTGGAGAAACGCGCGAAGTCGATATCAATTTCTCCGATTGGGACCATACATTGGAGGCCATCGGTGATCACAAGGCGATAACCGGTGAAGGCGGCGGCAGTCACGCGCTACGCCTCGGATTCCGGCAGGTAAAAGGCTTCAAACAAGAGGATGCAGAACGTATTATGGCGGTGCGCGGTAAGGGCTTCGATAGCGTGCGCGACCTTTATTTCCGCACCTCGGTTCCGGTTCGGTCGATCGAATGCTTGGCGCGTGGCGACACTTTCCGCTCGCTCGGTCTCAATCGGCGCGACGCTCTATGGGCGGTGCAAGGCTTAGGTGCGCCCACGGGCGAGCGGAGCGCCGTCGAGGATTTGCCGCTCTATGCCCATGCGCTCGATGAGCATTTTATAGCCTTGCAAAAAGAGGCGGAGATCGCGTTACCGTCCATGACATTGGGCGAGCACGTGATGGAAGATTATGCCTCCCTGAAACTTTCCCTCAAGGCGCATCCGGTCTCTTTCGCGCGAGAAAAACTGCGGGCGCGAGGTGTTACACCCGCAAGGAGGCTGGCGGCTCATCCTGCGGACAGGACCGTGTCCATCGCCGGTCTCGTCCTTGTCCGGCAGCGGCCCGGAACCGCGAGCGGCGTGATCTTTGCAACCTTGGAAGACGAAACCGGGGTAGCCAATGTGATCATCTGGCCCAAAGTTTTTGAGACGAACCGCAGAACGGTGATGACAGCACGTTTTCTCGGTGTGAAAGGCATATTGCAGCGGGAGCAATCGGTCATGCACGTGATCGCGCGTGAACTGACGGATTTGAGCGCCGAACTGCAAACGCTTATCGATACAAATCAATTTATAGAACCATATGGCCGGTCGAATGAAGTCAAACGCCCAGGCTCGGACTCACGCGATACCGCCATCGTTCATGCTGTCGAGAAAATGAGCCGCGTTGCGGCCATATTGCCGAAAGGCCGGAATTTTCACTAGCTTCTGCAGCCCAAAGACAAATGCGTGGCTACCGGCTTCACACGCCGGACTTGGCGCCAGGCCACAGTCATTGTGGGCCGACTTTAAAGGTAACCGCCTCGTATCTCTGCCCCTCGCCGACATTACGCGGGGCGGGGCACTTTTCCACCGCACGATACAGGTTAGCATTCCGGCCGAAACAACGCATCAAAGCGCGTTTTGGCATACCACCAGCATGGGTGAAAAAGACTTCGCGGTATGGTCCGTCCGTTTGTCGAACCAGTGCAATCTCAGTTGACCACGACGAGGCGGTTCACCTGCGTCAACCTCCGGAAAAGAATCGATAATTTTGGCCCTCCATAGCGAAAAAATCCTATATATTAGCAAGCCAGTGTGGCTGTAGTACGACGCCAGTTCATCGCGTACCCAGTCTAGATCCACAACCGCATCGAGCTTGCGCACCAAGTGATCTGAAGGAACCAGACTGTCGAGACGATGCTCATAGAAAAGCAGCCTATGATCCGTCGCCAGCCACCCCATCATCGACCCGCCCTCCTGAAATCACTGGAAACACGGATTCACAGCATCAAATCCTAAGCAAGTTGGAGTTTCGAAACGGAAGCGGACGTTCCGGGCGGCACTCGAAACCGATACGATTTGCCGCGCGAAATTCGGGTTGCCGCGCGAAATTCGGGGTAGGCAAATCGGCACGTTTCCGAACATATCCAGCCGTATTGACGCATGTCATTGCAGCCAAATCCATTCGATGCCTTATGAGAGTGTCTCGAATAGGGACCGGGAATGGAGGTTGACATGGACACGGTAGACACAAGAGCGACGCTTGGCGATCCGAGCAAATGCGGACACGTAACGCTGATCGATCACGCGACAGGAAAGCAGTATGACCTGCCGGTATTGCAGGGGTCCGAGGGACCCAAGGTCATCGATGTACAGCGCCTTTACCGGGACACCGGCTATTTCACCTATGACCCGGGCTACACCTCAACGGGGAGCTGCGATTCCCAAATAACCTTCCTCGACGGTGAGAAAGGGATTCTGCGTCACCGCGGATATGCGATCGAGGACCTAGCCGAGCACAGCGACTATTTGGAGGTGTGTCACCTGTTGCTTTATGGCGAGCTGCCGAATGCCGGGCAAAAGGCCGAGTTCGAGCACGACATCACCTACCACACCATGCTGCACGAGCAGCTGCAGTACTTCTATCGCGGCTTCCGGCGCGACGCTCATCCCATGGCGGTTATGGTCGGCGTGGTCGGTGCGCTTAGCGCCTTCTACCCCGATAGCACCGACTTCCACGATGTGCAGAAACGGCGACTCGCAACTCATCAATTGATCGCCAAGATGCCGACCATTGCCGCAATGGCGTACAAATATTCGGTCGGCCAGCCTTTCGTCTATCCGCGCAACGATCTCTCCTATGCCGGCAACTTCCTGCACATGACCTTCTCGGTGCCCAGCGAGGATTACAAGATCAGCCCGGCCCTGGTGCGCGCCATGGACCGGATTTTCATTCTACACGCCGACCACGAGCAGAATGCCTCGACCTCGACGGTGCGCATGGCAAGCTCGAGCGGTGCCAACCCCTTCGCCTGTATCGCCGCCGGCATCGCCTCGCTCTGGGGTCCGGCCCACGGCGGCGCCAATCAGGCCGTGCTGACCATGTTGCAGGAGATCGGCACGAAGGACCACATCCCTGAATTCATCAAACGGGCGAAGGACAAGAACGATCCCTTCCGCCTCATGGGATTCGGCCACCGGGTGTACAAGAACTACGATCCGCGCGCGACGATCCTGCGCACGTCAACCCACGAAGTCTTGGAAGAGGTCGGCATCAAAGACGAGCCGCTGCTGGATCTCGCGATGGAACTGGAGAAGATCGCGCTCGAGGACGAATATTTCGTCGAGCGAAAGCTGTTCCCGAACGTAGACTTCTACTCCGGCATCACGCTGAAGGCGTTTGGGTTTCCGACCAGCATGTTCACGCCGATTTTCGCCCTCGGGCGTACCGCGGGTTGGGTCTCGCAGTGGAAGGAAATGATCAAGGACCCGCAACAGAAAATCGATCGGCCTCGGCAGCTTTATACCGGTCATCAAGCGCGACCGTATGTACATCTTGACCAACGTCTGTGAGCGGCGGATCCGGTCATGTCTATCGGCATGCGCGACTGCTTGATGCTAATGTTTAACGATCGCCCGGAGAGCCCGTTCATGCTGGGTTATTATTGAGATCGGCATCGCGCCGGAACAGAGTGTCAGATGAAGGACTCTGCGCGCGCGATGAGGTCTTCGAGGTTGGGCTCGGTCAGATCGCGCGGCTTGCCGGGGTGGATGATGCTTACCTGGCAGCTTTCGGTCGCCTCGACCAATTGCCGGTAGGTACCCGCGTTCAGATCGGCGATGTAGGCCTGCATGTTCTCGTTGTAGGCGAACATCTTGTTGTTGATCTGGGTGCATTCGTTGCAGGTCGTGCAGCGGGCGGTTTCGATCCAGGCTTCGTCGGGATTGACCGACTCCTCGGCCTCGGCCGGCTCCGCCGCGGCGGCGGGGGCAGGGACCGGTGGGACGGCTGCCTCCGGGAGCGGGGCGGCCTCGGGCGTGGGCGGCTCGGCCGCGCGCAGCTCGGCCAACTCCTGCGCCTTCTGCTCCTCCCACGCCGCGCGCTCGCGGGCGAGCAGGCGGTTGGCGTAAGAATTGTTGACGCCGCCCAGCTCTTGCAAGCGCCGCCACGCGTCGGCGCAGTGCCGCGCCGCGTCGATCAGCTTGTCGTCGACAACGGTCCGGTAAAGCGCGTTGTCGGCGTCGATCGTCAAGATGTAGGGGTGGTGCTCCACGCTCCGCTCGGGCGCGAGCTTCAAATAGTCGACGGCCAGGATCATGTCGTCGCGCCAGTTGGCGCGCGGGGCCGGCTCGCAGTATCGCGCATAGCGCGTGTCGCAGGCCGCGAAGTCGACGTGGGTGAAGGGGATCTTTTCGTCGATGTGCTGAAGCGCGTCGTCCTCGTATGACAGATCGTGCGCAGGCCAGTCGACGGTCGCTTGCGGGTTGTCGGTGATGTCGAAGCGTGTGGCCAGATCGGGGCCGACCGCGGGGTCGTATACGAAGGTCGGAAAGGCGCGCGATTCGGTTGCCGCGGCGGACAACAGGTAGGGCGGCACGCCGGCGGTGCTGGGCGTCGCACCGGAATAAACGGCGAACAGCGCAGGGCCGTCGTAACGCATCCCCGTGACCATGCGGTCGTGCGCGCGGTAGAGGTTCGCGTTCGCCGTCTGGAAAACGTAGGTGTCGTTGAGCCCCACCGCCATGGCGGCGAGGCGCGCGCTGCCGGCACCGAAGGAGGACCGCGGCGGCTCGGGTGAGGTCGTGCCCAGAATGTCGTCGGTCTGGATAAGGACTTTGACTGGCAAGCCCGAGGCCAGAGTCTCGAAGGCCCGCACCGTCTCGGCGGGGTCGGTGCGCCCGTCACGCAGGCACACGAGGTACGACGGGAAGTGCGCCAGCTGATCTTCGCTGAGATCGCTCTTGTCGAAGCGCGCGAAGACCGGGTCATGCAGCGACGTCCGGTATTTATTTTGAATTTCCAGTTCTGCGATCGTGAGCGCCTTGACGAAATCGAGCATCTCCGGCAGGCGGTCGCGGAAGGCGTCGAGGGCCGCCGCGCAACCGTCGAAGACGAAACTGTAGGGCTCCGGCTGATCGGGCCTGCGTTCCGAGGCCCGGCCCGGTCCGTAAAAACGCTGCGATTGCAGAACCTGCAGGACAGCGCGGATGCGTCGGCGCCGATCCTCCGATAACCGGTCTTCGCTCGGCCCGCGCGACAGCACGCGCGACATGGCCGCGAAGTCGAACGCCGACTCGAAGGACGTACCGACGGCCGACTGGAGAGCCTCTCGCGTGTGCGCCTTGTCGGACTTCATGAAGTCGGCCTTGAGGATGTCCGAGAGCTTCATGATCAGCGCGTCGACTTTCTTGCGGAACGCCTTGGCCTTACTTGTCTGGACCGCGGTCCAGACATGAACCAAGACCCTGTACGGCGTGTTTTCGTCGCAGTCGATGACGGCGCCGTCGACATGGAGCGCCTCGCGCGCCTGGTCCAGTTTGGTCGCTAACGGCCCGAAGAGGGATTCGCCCTTCTCGGCGATCAGATCGGCCGCCGCCCGCTTCCAGAGACTCGACAGGGTGTCCGACTCGCCGCGCGAAACTCGGGCGCGGATCTCGCATTCGAGCCGCAACACCTGCCGGCGGAGCATCTCGGCGGTGGCCTCGGGCGGCGCGACCTCGCGCAGGATTCCGTCCATGACCGACGTGAGGGATTGCAGGAACCGGCCGCCGCCTTCGCCGTCGACCAGGACCAGAGGGAAATCGTAGCGGAGCTTCGAAAGGTCCCCGTAACGGGCGAACAAAGCGGGCCGCAATGCCGCATCGCCCGCGGAGATCATTACAGGGCCGGCGTCCGCGTCCATCACGCGGGGGCTGGCGATGTCTAGCGCTACCTGGTCCATGTTGCCGTTCCGTACGTCTCTACGTCGCCTGAGGCTGTCGCCCTCGTACGCTGTTTTCGTGCGCGGCGCGGTCATGGCGCTTTCACTCCGCCGGTGCCGTCGCGCCGCCGTCTTCCGGCCAGATCGTGACCTTGTCGAACTCCTCGTTGAGCACCGTTCGTATCAGGCCCGGCGTGTTGGGGCGCTCGCCCTCGCGCAGGTCTTCGTAGCAAGGCACCGCGCTGTTCCGGTACAGCACGCCGACCGGAATCTCCTCGGTCAGCGAGGCTACCTCACGGGCCCGGTGCAGGTCGGTCGGGTCATGGGTTTCCTGGTTCCGGTAAATCCGCGAGATGTCGGGCTTGAGCTGGACACCGTCGGCATGAACCAGAAGGCGCATCTTCGACGGGTCCTGGACCCAGGGATCGAAGCGATGGTCCATGAACTCCGGACAGCGCTGCAGCACACGCACGAAGGAGAAACCCTTGTGACGGTAGGCCTGGGCGATGATGTTGAACAGAACCTCGGGGATCCAGTCCACCGCCTGGGCCACGAAGGAGACGTTCGGCACGCCGAGCGTCACGGTCAGGGGATTGAGTGGGTCCAATAACGCACCGCGCGGCGTCGTATTGCTCTTCAGGCCGCGCGGCGAGGTCGGCGAGGCCTGCATCTTGGTCAGGCCGTAGACCTCGTTGTCGTGCAGCAGCACGGTCATGTCCATGTTGTAACGGATCGCGTGGATCCAGTGCGCGGCGCCGATACTGCAGCAGTCGCCGTCGCCGGTGGTGACGAAGACGTGGAGGTCCGGGCGACGCAGCTTGATGCCCTCGGCGACCGGCAAGGCGCGGCCGTGCAGGCCGTGGAAACCATAGGCGTTCATGTAGTGCGGGAAGCGGCTCGAGCAACCGATGCCGGACACGACGACGGTCTTCTCGGGCGGCAATTGCTCATCGCGGCACAGGCGCTGGACCGCCGTTAGGATGCTGTTGTCGCCGCATCCGGTGCACCAGCGAGGCGCAATATCGCTCTGATAATCGGTAAGCGTGTAGTTCTCGTCGATGAGCCGCAGCAGGCATTGGGTCAGGGGCACGGTCATGGTTGTCACTTATCGTTGTTCAAGTTTTCGCCGGGCGGCGCGCACGATCGCGCCGGGCTTGAGGGGCTGGCCTCGGACCTCACCCCAGCAATCGACGTCGACCAGGTAGCGCGCGCGTAGGAGCCAGGCGAGGTTCGAATAGCGGCGGTTATCCTCGGCAATCAGCTCGTCGTCCAGCGAATCGCACCAGTTGTTTTCGATCGCCATAACCTTTTCGAAGCGCTGTAACAGCTCCCTGATACCCGAAGCCATGGGCTGGAGGAACTTGAGATGCATCGACGAGACCCGCAGGTCTTCGGCCCTGAGCCTCTCGACGGCTTCCTCGATGGCGCCGCGCGTGCTGCCCCAGCCGACGAGCAAGAGGTCGCCTTCGCTGTCGCCGTACAGAGTCGGCGCCTTCAGGGTCTTCTGCAAAGCGGCCAGTTTCAAGCTTCGGTGCCGGATACCCTCCTGGTTCACCTCGGGGTCATAGGCGACGTGGCTATCGCGGTCGTGCGCCAGGCCGGTCAGACAGTGCATCCCGTTAGGTTGCCCGGGGATGAAGCGGGAGGCGAGGCCTGTGCGCGAGTCCCAGTCATAGGGCTTCGCGCCGTCCGGCACGGGGCTCTGGTTGATCGGCGGGGCCAGCCAGTCCTCGTTAAAATGGGGCCGCGGGAAGGGTTGCTGGGCGGTCGCGAGGCTTGCGTCCGACAGAACCACGACCACCATGTTGAAGGTCTCGGCGATCTTGCGGGCCATGACGATGGAATAGAAGCAATCCTCGATGGACGAGGCGGCCATCACGACCTTCGGCGCGTCTCCGTGGCCGCCGAAGCAGGCCGCCAGGAGGTCGCCTTGCTCTACCTTGGTCGGCTGACCCGTGCTCGGCCCACCGCGCTGCACGTTGACCACGACGAGAGGAATTTCGCTCATGACCGCGAGGCCCAGGGCCTCCTGCTTCAGCGACAGGCCTGGGCCCGAGGTTATCGTGACCGCGCACTTGCCCGCGTAGGACGCGCCGATGGCGAAGGTGCAGGCGGCGATCTCGTCCTCTGCCTGATGCACCACGCAACCGACCTTCTCGAAGATGTCGCTTAGGTAGTGCGATGCCGAGGTAGCCGGCGTGATCGGGTACATGGCGCAGACCTCCATGCCCGAGGCGACCACGCCGAGCGCCAGTGCCGTGTTGCCATTCATGACGACCTGCGGCTCACGCGGCCGCACCGCGGGGATCACGAACTTAAGGTCGAGATTGGCGTCCGCCCAGGCATGGCCGGCGGCGAGAAGCTCTAGGTTCAGATCGATAACCTTCTCATCCTTCTTGCGGAAGACGAAACGGACCTGCTCGCGCGCCAGGTCCAGGTCGAGGCTGTAAATGCTGCACAGCATGCCGAGTGCGAACATGTTCTTGCCGCGCCGCGGGTCCGGCACGTACTTCACGCATTCTTCCTCCATCGGGATCTCGTAGAGCCGGTATCCGGCCGACGAGAGCTCCTCGCAGACTTGGGCGTAGGAGGCGGCGATGGCCGCGTTACCGTCGTTCCGCCACTTGTTCTCGAGCAGGACGATTCCGTTGGGCTTTATCTCGCCCGCGCGCACGCGGCTGAGCAGGACCTGTTCGTTGAAGGCGACGACGAGATCGGCTTCGTCCCCGCCGTTGGTGACGCGGTGCGACGCCAGGCGGACGCGATTGCCGCTGGCCCCGGCGATGCTGCGCGCCGGCGGTTGGATCTCGGCCGGGATGATCTCGACCGTCCAGATGCCGTTGCCTATACGCGCCGCGACAGCGCCGAACGACTGGCCGCAGCGTTGCGCACCCTCGCCCGAATCGCTGACGATTTCGACGATGTGCTCCTTGAGGGACACCGCGGGCTTCGGCGCTGATTTGACCCCGGCAGTCTGCGCGACCGTCGACGCCGGACCCGAGGCAGAGGTCCCCGAGCGGGTGCGCCGGGCGCGCGTCTTGTCCATCTCTTGGTAGAGGTCCGTGGTCATCCTTGCCACCGTGCTCCTTCGATTACGCCAAACGGACTCTAGCGAAATTCCGCTCGGCCACGTCGATCCCGAAGAGCGCGCCCTGGTGGCCGCTCCGTTCCGGTCGATAGACGACATCGCTATCGCGGATACCCAGGTATTCTTTGATGCTGCGCGCGGCCCGGCGACCGGCGCCCAAGGCCAGGATTACGGTGGCCGCGCCGGTAACAATGTCGCCGCCGGCGTAGACCCCGGCCATCGACGCGGCTAAATTCTCGTCAGTCTCGATGTAGTGCCACTTGTTGAGTTTGAGCTTCGAGGTCTGGCCCAGGATCGGGTTCGCGTTGGTCCCGATGGCGTAAACCACCATGTCGGTCTCGAACTCGAACTCGCTACCCTCGATCGGGACCGGACGCCGCCGGCCCGATTCGTCGGGCTCGCCGAGTTCCATGCGCACGCAGCGCATGGCGCGAACGTTGCCGTCGCCGTCGTCCAGGATCGCCACCGGCGCGGTCAGCCAATGGAAGTCGACGCCTTCCTCCTGGGCGTGATGGAGCTCCTCGACTCGCGCCGGACTCTCGGCCTCGGTCCGCCGGTAGACGCAGGAGACCTTCTCGGCGCCAAGGCGCAATGCGACGCGCAACGCGTCCATCGCGGTGTTGCCGGAGCCGATGACGGCGACCCGGCGGCCGAGGTGCAGCGGCGTGTCGTACTCCGGGAAGCGGCCAGCGACCATTAGGTTGCAGCGCGTAAGCAATTCGTTGGCGGAGAGCACACCGTTCAGGGATTCGCCCGGGATGTCCATGAACTTCGGCGAACCCGCGCCGGTGCCGATGAAGACCGCATCGTAGCCCATCTCGTCGAGCATCTGCTCGATCGTGAACAGCCGTCCTACGAGCGTGTTGCATTTGATCTCGATGCCGAGGTCGATCAGGTTCCCAATCTCCTCGTCGACGACGTCGTTGGGCAGGCGGAACTCGGGAATCCCATAGCGCAGAACCCCGCCCGGCGCGTGCAGGGCTTCGTAGACCGTGACCGCGCAGCCGGCCTTGGCCAGGTCCGCCGCGCAGGCCATGCCCGCCGGGCCGGAGCCGATGATGCCGACGCGAAAGCTGTTGGGCTCTATGTAGGGTTGCTTGCGCCAGCCCTCCTCGATCGCGCGGTCGCCGACCCAGCGCTCTAGACGGCCGACCGCGACCGGCTTGAGGGTGTCGCCGACCGGGCAGACGCCTTCGCACTGGTCCTCTTGCGGACAGACGCGGCCGCAAATGGCCGGCAGGAGATTCGCTTCGGTGACGATATCGTAGGCGCCGTGATAGTCCTTATCGATTATCTTGAGGATGAAGCCGGGGATATCGATGCCGACCGGGCAGCCGGCGACGCAAGCGGGCTCCGGGCATAGCAGGCAGCGCTCGCATTCTACGAGGGCGTTCTCGAGGTCGAAGCCGTGCGTAACCTCGTCGAAGTTCGCGACCCGCGCTTCGGAGTCCTGGACAGGCATGAAGGCCCGTTCCTGGGGAATCGTCCGGATCGTTTTCTTCTTCGCCATGGGTTACTCGCGTGGATCGTGTTTCGGACCGGG